>JAVBOY010000026.1:0-14064 GCA_031550085.1 Lentimicrobiaceae bacterium | reverse complement strand
TCAGAAATAAACATGTGGTTTATCTCTTTCAGGGAAATATCGGAAATGTTATATTTCTCTCTGATGAAGTTGGAAAGGTGCTTCCGGGTTACTTCATACTTTTGATAAGTAGCCTTTGACTTACTGATACCGACTAATTTTTCAACATCTTCGTTGTGGCGTTTGAACAGTTCCAACAAAGTTTGGAGTTTGACCTCAATACCAAGAAAGATGTTCTTTACACGTTCGGCGGTAATGTTATTTTCGCGTGTTTGCAGGTCATAGTAGATTTTATAGATACCTGCTTTGATAGCATCCAGTAAGGAATTGATTTCCATTGCAACCCTTGTCTTTCCGGCTGCTTTACCTGCTTTGGCATCCCAAATTTCAGAATGAATGCTTGATTTTGTGTTGAAACGGGTAGCTTGTCCGTCAACAGTAATGCGACACCAAATAGGAATAGTGCCGTCCATTTTCTGTTTGTCCCTTTTCAGATAGAAAAGAATCCTGAATGTACTTTTCATAAACTCATTTTTTAATGTTACAAAATTACTTTGAACTATCTCTAAATGAGTTATATGCACACTGCCAATTCGCGACAACAGACTGCCAATTTTGGACAATCTGTACCCCTTGAAAGAAAATCGAACAGGGGGTACAGTAAAGGGGTACGCCTATGTCCATTTTTGGCATTTAAATGGCTTTCAGACCCGACAGAATAAAAACACAAAACCCCACAAATTCACTGAATTTGTAGGGTTTGTCTTACTTTTGTCGCCCTTTGTCTTAGGCTTTCAGCGGAGAGACAGGGATTCGAACCCTGGGTACCCGCGAGGGTACAACGGTTTTCGAGACCGCCCCGATCGACCACTCCGGCATCTCTCCTTCTTGAGTGGTAAAAAGAGGCGCAAAGGTAGCAAGTTTTTGGAAACCACCAAATGATTTGAATTCCTATTTTTCGAAAAACGGCATTTTTAAACGTTGCCGTTTGGGAGGAAAGAAGTTGAAGCGCTTCTGAACGGCGATAGCATAAAAAACAAAGAGTACCGCAGTAAAGCAATACTCTTTGTATGTATTTCCGGTAGTTAAGCGTACAATTCGGTAAAAATATCGCGTAATTCCTTGCTTTCACGCAACAATTGCAGGGTTATTTCGGCATGTCCGCGTGTATAGCCGTTTCCGACGATCATGGTGACGTCGCTGCCGACCCCTTCGGCGCCCAAAGCGGCTTTGGTAAAGTTGGTTGCCATCGAGAAAAAGTAAACGACGCCCGTATTCTTGGTACAAAGGATGCTGGTCATTTCGGTATCGGGAATGTTCACGTTGTTGATGGTAACATCGGCCATTTCGCCATCGGTCAATTTTTCGATGATTTCAATCATGGCCACGGGATCTGTCGCATTGCCGGCAAACACATGGTCGCAGAAGCCCAATTTTTGCAGGCGTTCGGTCGATTTTTGGCTGTGGCACATTCCGATTACTTTTCCGGTCACGCCTACGCGTTTTTTGGCTTCGTAGCAGCAAAGCATGCCCGATTTGCCGCCGGCGCCGATAATCAAAACGATATCGCCCGGTTTGCAAAGTTTGGCCGTTTGGGCTGGAGCGCCGGCCACATCCAATGCCGACAAAGCCAATGTTTCGGGCATATCCGAAGGAATTTTAGCATAAATGCCGCTTTCAAACAGGATGGCTTTTCCGTCGATATCCACCTGGTCGATATCGGGGCGGATGTCTTTGATTTTATCGATACGCAAAGGCGTCAGCGAAAGAGAAACCAGGGTCGCAATTTTATCGCCTTCTTTCAGGTCGATTTTGCCTTTCAGGGCATCGCCGATTTTTTCAACCGTTCCCAGCAACATGCCGCCGGAACCGGTAACCGGATTGCGGTGCTTGCCTTGCTTGGCGACAATACCGAACATGATTTCCTTGATCTTTTCCTTGTCGCCGCCGGCTTGTTCTTCGATTTGGGTAAACGAAGCCGAATCGATATTCAGGGTTTGAACGTCGATCAGGATTTCGTTATCCCAGATTTCGTCCATGTTGTTGTCGATTTTGTTGGCAGGCTGGGGCAAAACGCCTTTGGGCTCGATGACACGGTGCGTACCGTACTTATTTCCTTTCTTTTGCATTGTTTTTGCGAGTTTTATCTATAAATTTGTTTCAAAATCTACGGCAAAAATACGGGAAGTAATTGAAAATTGAAAGGGAAAATTGTTTTCTTACAGGAGAAACGCAAAACGGGAAATGATGGAACGCTTCGCAAAAAGCGCTTCAACAGGGAAACAGCAACCTACTTACGTTCAACATTTACAACAACTATGGATTTACACGATCTGCGGAAACAATACGAAAAAAACCGCTTGGACGAAACGGAATTGGATTCCGATCCGTTCGGCTTGTTCCGAAAATGGTTTCAGGAAGCCCGGGAAAAACTGATAGAAGAACCCAACGCCATGGTTTTATCGACGGTTTCGCTGGAAGGAAAGCCTTCGGCGCGGGTGGTTCTGTTAAAGGCTTTCCATGAGAACGGTTTTGAATTTTTTACCAACTACGAAAGCAGAAAAGGGCGCCAACTGGCCGGAAATCCATATGCTTCACTAACTTTTTTTTGGCCGCAACTGGAGCGGCAAATCCGCATCGAAGGGAAAGTCGAAAAGGTTCCGGATGCCGTTTCGGATCAATATTTCGGGGAGCGTCCGCTCGAAAGCCGGATCAGCGCCATCGTTTCGCCGCAAAGTCAACGTATTCCGTCGCGCGATTTCCTGGAAAATGCCCACCGGCAACTGCTGGTACAAGCAAACGAAGGTTCGCCGGAACGTCCTCCGTACTGGGGTGGTTATGTGCTGATTCCCGAACTGATCGAATTTTGGCAAGGTCGGCCGAACCGCCTGCACGACCGGATGGAATATGTAAAAATCGACGGGAAGTGGGAATTGCATCGTTTGGCGCCGTGAACGGAGGGTACAGGGTGAAGGGTGAAAGGTAAAAAAGGGGAAATCGGGGAAGTTGGGGAAATGGCCGTAGGCTTTGTTTTAATCGGATAGGATAATTTAATCTAATAATATTCTATTTTAATCGCATAACGTAACGGATGAAATGCCTGTTTAATCGTTTAACTGTTGAATTGTTTTTTTGTATCAGAAAACCTTTCGCCTTTTACTTTTTACTTTCTGCTAAAAAGTTACGCTGAGAATCACTGAGAGTTCGCTGAGTTTCGCTGAGATTTTCTGTCAACTCGTTTACTAATCACTAGTCTACTCCTTCGTAATTCGTAATTTTTAATTCGTAACTCCTTCTGCCTTCTGCTTTTTTCTTTCTGCTATTAGACCTAGTTTACTCGTCAACTTGTTTACTTTTAGAGAAAAACCCTCTTGCAATTTTTAATTCGTAATTATTAATTCTTAATTTTCAATTAAACGCTCCCGTAACCAGGCTTCCGTATTCGGAATTGCAGCCGGTGATAAAATTCAGGATTTCGGCTTTGCCGGTTTTTTCTTCGGAAGAGGTAATAAAAATAGGCGGGAGTTCTTCCCATTTTTCGAGCAAGGCCCGTTTGTAAGCAGCTACATTGGAGTGTACTTTATTGCGCGACAGTTTGTCGGCTTTGGTAAATACAAGGGCAAAGGGCAAATTGTTTTCACCCAACCATTCCAGGAAAGCGGTATCGCTTTTTTGGGGTTTGAGGCGCGAATCGACCAGAACAAAGGTATACAAAAGAGTTTGGCGTTTCAGCACATAATCGCGCACCATATCGCCCCAGTGTTCGCGCTGCGATTTGGAGATTTTCGCAAATCCGTAGCCGGGCACATCTACTAAAATCCATTGGTCATCGACCGAAAAGAAGTTTAACAGCCTTGTCTTTCCCGGCGTGGAGGAAGTTTTTGCCAATCCTTTTGCATCGGCCAGCATGTTGATCAGCGATGATTTGCCCACATTGGAACGGCCGACAAAGGCATATTCGGGCAGCTTGGCCTGGGGATAGCCTTTAGGATCTTGGGCGCTTTTTATAAAATTGACTTTCAAGGTTGTATTGTGTGAAGGGTGAACGGTGAAGGGTGAAAAGGTTGAAGGTACAGGGTGAACGGTAAATGGTGTAAACTGGGAAATAGTGTAAAACGGGGAAGTCGGGAAAATGGTTAAAGGTCAAAGTACAGAGTTTCATTGTGAAATGTGAAATGTCTGTTTAATCGTTTAACTGTTTAATTGTTTTTTATGGTATCAGAAAACCCACTTCCAATTTTATTCGGCTTCGCCTCATGAGATCACTTCGCTAAGTTCCATTTTCAACTTTCAATTTTTAATTCTCAATCAATTACCGTTCGGTATCTTTTTCATAACGGCCCAAAGGCAAGGGGTTTTGTTTCAGTTCTTTCCACAATTTGCGGTTTTGGAAAATTTCGCAGGCCACATACATGGCTTCCCGCATGGAATCGGCCGACGCCAGGTCTTTTCCGGCAATGTCGTAAGCGGTTCCATGGGCGGGCGAAGTACGGACAAAAGGAAGCCCGGCCGTAAAGTTCACACCGGCTCCCAAAGCCAATATTTTAAAGGGAAGCAAGCCTTGATCGTGATACATAGCCAGGATGCCGTCAAAATGGTTGTGTTGCCCCGAAGCAAAAAAACCATCGGCGGCATACGGGCCAAACACCAGCATCCCGCTTTTTTGCGCCTTTTCAATCGCCGGTTTCAGGATGGTTTCATCTTCGTTTCCGATCAATCCGCCGTCGCCAGCATGGGGATTCAACCCAAGAACGGCGATTTTGGGTTTGCGAATGGCAAAATCCTGTTGCAACGATTGTTCCAAAATAGATAGTTTGCGCAACACCAGGGGTTCATGGATTTTCTTGGGAACTTCCGCCAATGGGATATGTCCGGTAACCACGCCTACGCGCAAATTGTTGTGCACCATCAGCATCAGGTAATCGGAAACACCCATTTTTTCAGCCAGATATTCCGTATGACCACTAAACGGTTTCTTTAAAGCCAATTTCACGTTTTCTTTGTTGATGGGAGCAGTAACCATCACATCTGCAATGCCTTTTTGCAAGTCTTCCAAAACGGCATTGATCGATAAAACGGCAAGTTCCCCGGCGGTTTCAGTCGATTGGCCGAGGTCTACCTTGTAATCCCGGTCGGATAAATTGACCAGATTCACTTGTTTGACGTTGAAGGGCTCTGCACGTTTGCAGGTATGATGCTGAAAATCGGGAATAGTAATCGTTTTCCGGTGAAACGAAAATATTTTGGAAAGCCCGTAAACAACGGGGGTGAACAGTTCCACGATCCGTTGGTCGCACAAAGCTTTCAAAATAACTTCATAGCTGATGCTGTTGATATCTCCGTGGGAAATTGCCACAACAGGCTTCCGGTCGGTGTGTTGCGTATGACTCATGCTGATGATTTTGGTAGCAAAGGTACGGTTTTCATATAAAAAAAACAGGAATTGAATTCTTGTAAAAATTATTCGATGAAGTGTTTACCTTTTTTCGCAAAGCCTGTAAGATTTTTTTTAATTTTGCCCCCTTATATATTTTTCTTTTCAACAGATCTAAAAAAGGAAAAGCTGCTCGTCCCTGTTTCATTCATGGGCACAGCAATTCGTAAAACTCAAAAAACAATTGCATGAAAACTTTTAAAGGATTAAATAACATTGTCGGCTGGCTTGTTTTTATAGTGGCTGCCATTGTTTATTTATTGACCATTGAACCCACTGCCAGCTGGTGGGATTGCGGTGAGTACATAGCAACCACCTTCAAGCTGCAAGTGGGCCACCCGCCCGGAGCCCCGTTGTTTCAACTTGTCGGACGCATTTTCAGCCTTTTTGCCTTTGGCGATCTTTCCCGGGTTGCCATGATGGTCAATTCCATGTCGGCCTTATGCAGTGCGTTCACCATTTTGTTTTTATTCTGGAGCATTACCATGTTGGGTTTAAAACTGGTAGACGAATCCAAAATGACTGTCGGACAACAATGGGCAATTATCGGCAGCGGTTTGGTCGGCGCGTTGGCTTATACATTCAGTGATTCATTCTGGTTTTCGGCCGTTGAAGGAGAAGTATATGCCATGTCGTCCTTTTTCACGGCGATTGTCTTCTGGGCCATGCTGAAATGGGACAGGGTTTACGATCAGCCCTACAGTTCCAAATGGATTGTATTTATCGCATTTTTAGTCGGACTTTCCATCGGGGTCCACTTGCTCAATTTGTTGACCATTCCGGCCATGGTTCTAGTGTTTTACTACCGGAAATACAAAGCCAACTGGAAGGGAACGCTCATCGCATTGGCAACATCCATTTTACTGGTTGCTTTGGTATTGTTCATTATTGTCCCCTATTCGGTAGAATTGGCAGGGCGTTTTGAAATATTCTTTATCAACGAACTTGGTTTTCCGTTCAATACGGGAACGCTTCTTTACTTTCTTGTACTGATCGGCGCTATTGTTTGGGGAATATTTTTTACGCAACGGGAAAAACATTCCAAGCTGGAATATGCCCTCGGGTTGGTATTGTTGCTGGCCTTGTGTATTTTCTCCTGGAAAACCTTGTTGATTTATGCGGCATTGATTGCAGCCTATATGGTTTACAAACGAAGTAATTTGTCCCGGGAGCGCCGTGAGTTATTCCGTACCACCGCCAACACGGCTGTGTTGTCGCTGGCATTTATCCTGATCGGGTTTTCCACTTTCCTGACGCTGGTTATTCGTGCCAATGTGGATCCGCCCATCAATGAAAACGATCCTTCGAATGCGGTCAGCCTGTTATCGTACCTGAACCGCGAGCAATACGGCGAACCTCAACCGGTTTTCTACGGAAAATACTGGAATGCCGAACCCGTCGGAACCAAAGACCATAAACCTGTTTATGAACGGGATGATGAGACCGGAAAATACGTTTCCAGGCAAGAATCTTACACCTCCGAATACGATCCGCGTTTCTGTACGGTTTTCCCGCGCATGTGGAACGCAGATGATCCCGACCACATCCGGGGGTACAAAGAATGGGGTAAAATCAAAGGAACCCCCATCGATGTCCAACGGCGCGACGGTTCTACGGAAACCAAAATCAAACCGACCTTCCAGGAAAATTTACGGTATTTCTTTGCCTACCAGCTAAATCACATGTACTGGCGGTATTTTATGTGGAATTTTTCGGGAAGGCAAAACGACATCCAGGGGCATGGCGGAATTAAGTACGGCAACTGGATTACAGGCATTCCTTTTATCGACAATGCACGCCTGGGCGATCAAAGTAATTTGCCTCCGCAATTGGCAAATAATCCCGCCAAAAACAAATTTTACATGTTGCCGTTGCTGTTGGGGATTGTCGGCTTGGTATTCCATTTCAACCGGCATGCCAAAGGCGGCTTTATTGTGTTGATGCTCTTCTTCATGACGGGTATCGCCATTGTGTTGTACTTGAACCAGCCGCCCTATGAACCCCGCGAACGGGATTATGCCTTTGCTGGGTCGTTTTATGCTTTTGCCATATGGATCGGATTGGGCGTGATGGCTATTTGCGATTGGTTGCGAAAATATAATGAAAAAATAACGGCTGTGGCAGTCACACTTGCCTGTATGCTGCTGGTACCATATATTATGGGCAAAGAGGGTTGGAGCGACCACAACCGGGCGCACAAATACACGGCCTTCCATTCGGCAGCCAATGCACTCAATTCCTGCGGAAAAGATGGATTGTTGGTGACTTACGGCGACAACGATACCTTCTCGCTCTGGTATGCCCAGGATGTGGAAGATGTCCGTACCGACGTCCGGGTCTGCAACAGCATGTTGGCTTCCAGCGATTGGTATGCCCATCAGATGCTTCGCAAAGTATACGATAGCGACAAAATGCCGTCGATATTGGGAGCCGGTGCCTACGACAAAGGCAATAACGTTTGGGCTGTGGTTCCCATGTTTAAGGAACGCGTTGAACTGAAAGAAGTCCTTGAATTAATGGCCAGTAAGAATCCCAAATTGATGAAGGAAACAAACGGTTATGAGGTGAATATTTTCCCTGCAAATAAATTGAAAATCACCATTGACACCGCCGAAATCAGGCGCAAAGGATTGGTTCCCAAAGAACTTGAAGGCAGGCTTACCCCGGTGATTGAATTCGATTTGAAAGGTCAATACATTTACCGCAACGATTTGCTGGTGCTTGATATTATTGCCGCCAATAATTTTGAGCGGCCGGTCCATTTCTTCAGTCTGTCTGACGTCAAGAAAAACATGGACTTCTCGAGTCATTGTTACCAAACAGGTTGGATTTACACGTTATTCCCGGTTTCACCGGATAGCAATGCCATGGGGGGATTCCTGAGCCGCGAGAATATTGATGCCAAAGTTTCTTACGATATTATCATGGACGGGAACAAGACGCGTTGGGGGAATTTAAACGATCCGCGCGTGACGGTTGACCGCTACAGTTACATGATGGCAACGATGCTTTATTCGCCCATGGTATTGGGTGTGGCTGAAAGGCTTTCACTGGAAGGAGATAGCATCAAGGCAGCACAACTGGTTGACAAACTGCTGGAAGCCTATCCATATCCCAAATTCGAGCTAAGCGAACTTTATGCGGTATATGCCGATATTTATTACCGAGCCAACCAGATTGAAAAGGCAAACAAACTGGTCAGCGACCTGATCTCTTTCGAGGAAAAGAACCTGCAATATATTTTGTCGCTGAAACGTCAGTTCCAGCCTAATTTTGTCGATGATTACCAGTCTGCGATTCATGCCTGTAATTTCACCCGGCGGATTGTAGACAGGTACCAGCAAAAAGAACTGGCCGACCGCCTGGATAAATTGATGATGCAGTATTCCCTAACGGAGTAATGAATTCGTCGTAAAGCAAAACTTAAGAGCGCTCCCCAAAGCGCTCTTTTTTTATACTACAAAAGGTTCTGAGCCACGCCGAATAAAAAACTACCGTTTTGGATTCATATTTGCATTTTTGTGTTTTTATGCTATTTTTGCAATGAAGATTTCAGCCATGCTCCAAACCATTCCGTTCGAAAAAATACTGTTCCTGGATATTGAAACCGTTCCGGCTGTTTCAAATTTCGACCTTTTGGATGAGCGCATGCAACATTTGTGGACGTTAAAATCCCAGCAAATCGCTAAAAAAGAGGATGATACGCCTGCTTCACTATACAGCCGGGCAGGAATTTACGCCGAATTCGGAAAAATCGTCTGCATTTCCGTGGGTAACCACCATGAAGGCGTTTTTAAAATAAAATCTTTTTACGGAGACAATGAAGAAGCTCTTTTAAAGGAATTCGCGAATCTATTGAACCGGAAATTCCACACCAAAAATCACCTGTTGTGCGCCCACAACGGGAAAGAGTTTGATTTCCCTTACATTGCCCGGAGAATGCTGATTCATAAAATAAAAATTCCAGACATCCTGAATCTGGCAGGCCGCAAGCCTTGGGAAGTGAACCTGCTTGATACGATGGAGTTGTGGAAATTCGGCGACTACAAACATTATACTTCGCTTGACTTACTGGCTGCCGTATTCAACATTCCCACGCCCAAGGACGATATCGACGGAAGCCGGGTCGCACAGGTGTATTATGAAGAAAAAAACCTGGAACGGATTGCAACCTATTGCGGCAAAGACGTGCTGACCATTGCCCAACTTTTCCGGTGTTACCGGGGCGAAGAGCTTTATGATCTTTTGCAGGTCGAATACATTTGATTGAAATTAAAACAAGCAAAAACCATCAACTCTCCAAAATTTATGAAACAACAAACGATCCTTATTTTGACCTTATCCCTGGTCTTGAGTATGTTATCTTCATGCAAAGACGACAAAGACACAATTGCTCCGGAAATCAATATAGACCGCCCCTTAGAAAGCGCCCAATTTTCAGCACTCGACAGCATTCCTTTTCGTGTAGAGGTTAGCGACGATCATGCGATAAAAAGTGTGCGGCTCATGTTGCTGGATCCTGACCAGGTGCCCGTTCTAACAACACTAAAAGCCGTTCCCAATTCAAACCCGTTTATATTCGAAGGCAAATTCCCATTGGACAACGTGAATTTGGTTTCAGGAAAGTACACATTGCAATTTCAAGCATTTGACGGAACAAACACAACCAATGAATTCCAGGAAATCTATATATCCGAGATCCCCAGGGAATTTCAATACCTTGTGGTCACTTACAAACCGGACGCTTTTACGGTGAACATCGACAAAATGAATTCTCAGAATCTTTTTGTAAATCTATACCATTTGCAAAGCGGCTATTCCTGTTCAGAGGTGAATTCCCAAAACCAACAGGTATATTTAGCCGGTGTTTCTACCCAGCCGTTCGTCGCCTACAATCTGAATTGGTCTAATTTGGTCTGGCACGTCAACGGAAGCCAAAGCCCTTCGGGTAAATGGTTTTATGCCGTTAAATTTCTGGATCCATACATATATCTATCAAATTACGACGGCGTTTTGCGGGGCTATAATGCTTCAGGCACGGTCCAATTTTCTACGGCCCCTATGGAGAGTTATGTTTCCAATGCGTTTGCTGCGACCCCCAAATACATTGTCGCCAATTACAACAGTTTTGTGGGCGGACAAAAAAGCAGGCTGTGCTCGTTGTTCAAACAGAGCGGAAGTTTATGGATCATGCAACTGCACGAGCTGAATATCATCGATTTGTTCCCGATAAGCGGGGAAAAACTTTTGGTGGTTGCCAACGAGGGGAACAAGGGAGTAATTTATTCCTATGATGCCGAAACCGGGAAGCTACAACTTTTAGCGAATGCGTCCAATACAACATTTTACGATGCTTCGCAACAGGATGCCGAAAACTATGCGATTTCGGGTACCAATTCGTTGTTCTGGTTCCGGATGAGCGGCCGCTTCTTAACCGAATTCGGAACGGGTATTGCGAATGCAAAAGTTTGTTGCGACCAAACCGGTTTGGATCTTTATGCCGCATCCGGTAACAAAATCTCCCGCTACAACCTGAAAACAGGGGCTTTTCTTGACCAATACCAGATCTCTTATCCGATTGAAGATATTCATTTGGTGTACAACAAATAAAGTTTTGCTTATTAAAAAAAATCTGTGAGTAAAGCAGAAAGGGAGATGGATTGCATTTTACAGATTCGTGTGATTTTCCGTGGATGCTTTTATTAGTTTTTTATTTTTGTACCCTATACTAAAAAACATCGTTAACCACCAACCCTTTTATGGAATTAACCCAATTAAATGCCATTTCACCCGTCGATGGGCGGTACCGCAAACAAACCGAACGCCTGGCTTATTATTTTTCGGAAGCAGCCTTAATCAATTACCGCGTTTTTGTTGAAATCGAATATTTTATTGCATTGTGCGAACTGCCTTTGCCTCAATTAGCCGACTTCCCACAAAATGATTTGCAAGTTCTGCGCGAACTGAGCAAATCATTCACTTTTACCGATGCGGCCCAAATGAAAGAAATTGAGGCCACAACCAACCACGATGTAAAAGCCGTGGAGTATTGGCTCAAAAAGAAATTCGACGAACTGGATCTATCCCAATACAAGGAATTTATCCATTTCGGCCTGACCTCGCAAGATATCAATAATACTGCTCAGCCGTACGCCTTAAAACTGGCCATGCAGGAGGTGGTACTACCGCTGTACAATGAGGTCATTGAAAAGTTGATTGAAAAATCCAAAGAATGGAAACACATTCCGCTGCTGGCTCGCACGCATGGACAGCCGGCATCGCCCACGCTTTTGGGAAAAGAGATTTATGTATTTGCCGAACGGCTTAAAAACCAGCTTAATTTACTTAAAACGATTCCCTATTCGGCAAAATTCGGCGGCGCTACCGGAAATATGAATGCTCATTATGTTGCCTATCCAGAAAAGGATTGGCATGCTTTCGCCAATGAGTTTGTAAAAAAACACTTATCGATGCAGCGACAGTTCCCGACCACACAAATAGAGCATTACGATAATTTAGCCGCCTTGTTCGACGCATTGAAACGTATCAACACCATTTTGATTGATTTTTCTCGTGATGTGTGGACATACATTTCCATGGACTACTTCAAACAAAAAATCAAAGCCGGCGAAGTAGGTTCTTCGGCCATGCCGCACAAAGTAAATCCCATTGATTTTGAAAACGCCGAAGGCAATCTGGGCATTGCCAATGCTTTGTTCGAGCATCTTTCTGCCAAGTTGCCTGTTTCGCGTCTGCAACGCGACTTGACGGACAGCACCGTAACGCGGAACATTGGGGTTCCGATCGCCCATAGCATGATCTCGCTGCAATCGTTGCTGAAAGGAATTAATAAATTGATTCTGAACGAAGATAAGCTTCATACCGACTTGGAAAACAACTGGGCGGTAGTTGCCGAAGCCATTCAAACCGTTTTACGCCGCGAAGGTTTTGCCAATCCTTACGAGATGTTGAAAGATTTAACCCGGACTAACGCCCAAATTGATAAAGAAGCCATTCACAATTTTATTCATTCGCTTAAAATCAACGAACGCTTAAAAGCAGAGCTTTTGGCAATTACGCCGCAAAATTATGTGGGACGATTCTGAAGGGTGACGGATTTATTTCTTGAAATGAATCCGCATTTTGAAACGGCTAATTGGATAGCAAAAACAATCCTAAATTCGCTCTTTTACTATTTTTTACAAGCCAAAGCGGTAGTTTAACGAAACTAAGAATTGTTGGCGCGATCCCAAAAAACCGGCTTCGCTCCGCAACATCCAGTGTTTATCAAGTTGGAATTGTGCACCGACAATAAAATTCCAGGCTTCCTTGGGATGCTTATTCATTTGATATTGAACCGTCGACTCTTCGGCATGTTCCAATGCTCCGATTGTCTTTTCGTAGATGGGTTTGTAAACGATCTGTTGCGCCGGAGAAAGCGAATCGTACCAGTTCGTAACTTTTTGCAGGGATTCATCGACCGGGAGCACATCCGCAATATTTACACTACCATCTGTCTCGGAATTGAGATGAATCCGAAAACCACCCAGCCAGACAGCCAAATTCCGTTTGGGATTTTTAAATGTAAAGGTTTTACCCAAACGCACTCCAAAAATAAAAGATTGAGCCGGTTCCGTAAGTAGATTTACATCGCTCCAGGTATAGTTCATATCAAACGACAACCAACCGCCTCCTACCCCCATCACAAAAGTAGAACCGATCCCGTAAGTAATAGATGAAAAATCTGCCGACGATTTGAAAGAAGCAACCGGTTGCGGAACGTCTGTCGAATCGGCCGGTTTAACCAATTCAATATTTACATCCGTTTTACCATTCCCTGCCCCCCAAATTCCATACACATCCCAAAAAGGAAAGAGCCATACATCCGCTCTTCCGTTAAATCCGCTGGCCGTTGCCGTTGTATTGGGGAATCTCACGATTTCACTGAAATCTTTCATTTCACCGTTGTTGAAACCCAAATTGAAATTTGAAATTTCAATTTCTGACTTTTGGGTAAAATAATTAATCATAATACCCGCCGGTAAAGGCAAATCAAAACCCGCAGATGTGGCTTTTTGTCCCATAAATGGGAAGAAATACGGATAAACCGATTTTTTGATGCTATCCGCAGTGTCCTCATGTTTTTTACCAACCACCTTATTTGAAAACGTCTGAGCCTGTAACCTGTTGGATAGTAAAAAAATAAATAGAATAAAAATTTGAATCGACCTTGTTTTCATAAAAATTCTGTTTGAATAGTCAGACTAGATAGAGTTTGTTTCTACCACAACAATTAAATAGTTAACAATGTTTTAGGGAAGTGAAAAGTCCTGAATTTTAGATTACAGTAAAATTCGATTCCCATTCCCCGCATGAGTACCGCGATCAGCCAAAAGATCGAATGGCTCCTGTCCCATGATCCGGTTTTAAGAAAATCAAACCTCATTCTTCCATTCCGGACAAAAAAACAATGCCATCAAGGGATTTTTTACTTGTTGAAAATAAATGTTTTAAAAAAATAATAAAAAAAATTTGGAAAAAAGATTGGGAAAAATTTGGAGGAGTAAAAAAGGTTTGTACCTTTGCAGCCCTCAAATGAACTAAAAAACGCTTTTGAGGAACAAACACCAAAGCAATCGTTCTTTGAAGAA
>JAVBOY010000060.1:0-8051 GCA_031550085.1 Lentimicrobiaceae bacterium | reverse complement strand
TTCTTCAAAGAACGATTGCTTTGGTGTTTGTTCCTCAAAAGCGTTTTTTAGTTCATTTGAGGGCTGCAAAGGTACAAACCTTTTTTACTCCTCCAAATTTTTCCCAATCTTTTTTCCAAATTTTTTTTATTATTTTTTTAACCACTTTATTCTCAGGATGTAAAAATCTTCCAAATGAAGCGATTTTTTCAAAATAGTAAATGCCATAATAGTAAAATGTTTCTAAAATCAATCAATAGTTGTTGGGCAGGAAGATGCTTGTATTCCAATCGGAACTCTTTCGGATATCAGCTATGACTTCTTTTTAGAAGTCTGCGAAAATAAGCATTTCAAGTGTTTTTGCAATCGGGGAATTCTTAAAAAATCAATAAAAAATCACAGACCATTGAACCGAATGCTTGTAAAAAAGTTATTATGCAAGTACGTTGGATTAAATGTAAAATGGAGTTGCCAACAAAGAAACCGCTTCGAAAGGAGCGGTTTCTTTGCTTTGTCCCAAAAGCAAATTCTTTTCTGGTGAAAAGAATTGGGTTAATTGAAAATATACCGGATTCCGAGTTGAAGCGCCCAGGTTGCTGACACCGTAGATGGATCCTGGAAGGATTCGGTTGGATATTCGGCAGGAGTTCCGTATTTATTCATGCTCACTATGGCTTTTCCGGTTGCTGCATCACGGCCTTCCATTTTTAAAGGAGAACTCGTTACCAATGTTTTGTTTAAGCCCCAGCTTGAGCTCAGCAGATTGGCAACATTGAAGATGTCTACAGAAAGTTGCAAGGTGTTTTTGGATTTCCCGATGGTGTGCGATAAATCTTGAAGGAACCGGAAATCGATGCGGTTGTACCAGGGCAAAAAGGCTCCGTTGCGCATCATGTATTCTCCTGCGTGTTTTGATAAATAAGGATCTTGAGCTGCAAAGGCAAAATAAGCATCGGCATCGGCTTGTCCGTTTTTCCAAATAAAATCATCTTGGTTTTTAGGGATATACATCAAGTCACTGGTAGTTCCGTCGCCGTTGGCATCGTTGCTGTAGTAATACGAATAAGCGCCACCTTTATAGCCGGTATAGAATACTGCAAAGGTGCTTGACAAACGATCTTTCCAATAAGAGATTTTGTAATTCAGGCTTGCAATGACACGATGCGGGGTATTGTTGTATGGATAGCCCAGTTCTTCACTGTTTAAGGATTCATGGATGTAGCGGTACTGCCATGCCGAGAACGGGTCGGAACCATTTTTACCGTTTACTTCTTCGCTCCAGTTGAACGTGTAAGCAACAAAACCGTTGAGACCATACAATTTGGGTAACGTAAGTTGCGAGCTAAACGTAACGCCTTGTCCTTTGTGGGTGTTTTTCATAACAACCACATCGGTATACGTCGGCGTATAATATTTTGCAGCGCCGGATGCATTGCTCCAGTAAGGGCGGCTTTGGTCTCCTTCCATAAGGGTGGATTCTGCCGGTTTCAGGTTAATGTTCTCAAAGCGGATGTTGTTCAAATCTTTTGTATAAACGCCTTCGAGCGTTAGCACCATTTCCAGCGGGAGTTTCAGATCAGCGCCCAAACTTGTTCTCCAAACCTGAGGTAGTTTGAAGTTTTTGTCAATTGCTGCAATACGCCCGCCCACAACATTTTGTGTAGGGAAAATATCCGCCAGTGCCGGATCGTTCAGCAAATTGTAAACATCGTTGATGTTCATGTAAGGCAAACGGGCCAGAATCGCCTGCGCAGCAGCATTGTTATTGCTTCCGTTGAATCCGTTTACAATGAGCTGGTATTGAAGCATTCCGCTGTTGCTGGGTTGATTTGTAAACCATACAAAAGGCAAACGCCCGGTGAAAACACCCGTACCTCCCCGAACGATCAGGCTTTTGTCGTTTAATGCATCCCAGCGGAACCCCAAACGCGGCGACCAGAGTATTTTCGCATCGGGCCAGGTAGAAAGGTCTATCGATTCGCCGTTAAAGGTATAATTTTTAACAGAATCATTGCCAATCGCTCCATCCAAATAGCTGGGGCGGTCGATACGCAAACCGACGGTTACTTTTAAATTATCAAAAATGTTCCATTCATCTTGTACATAAACCGCTAATTGAGCAAAAGAAAGTTCCGATTTCGGATCGGTGTAGCCGTTGATCGGATAGGTAAATGCAAAGTCTACCGGATGATAGTCTGAATTATAGGGCATTCCGTTGCCTTCGCCATTGGCAAAACGTTCAAACGAAGCCAGGTCTTTGAAACGATAATATCCGGTTCCCTGGCGCAAATAACTATTGGCAAAGTATTGATGTTCGAAAGACAGGCCTGCCGTAAGTTTATGTTCTCCCAGTTGATACGTAACATTATCGGTAAGGATCAACGTATTGTTGGTAACTTCATTTTTATAGGAAAACAATTCGTAGCCGGCGGTCATCATGGGCGAAGTGCTGGTTACAGAACCATCCATAATGTCGATCATGGGGAACATGTCGCTATCGCTTTTCCGGGGTTGGAAATAATTGGTGTAAGCGACAAGCAGGTTGTTGTGCAGCTTGTTGAACCGGCTGTTCAACTCACCGGTAATGGAATGCAGCTTATTGGTATTGTAATATTGCGAGTTTTCAAACACGATACCGCCGTTGCGCATGGCTCTTCCTGCATTGTTGTTGAGACTTGGGCGGGCATCGCCGCTGTTGCTCGGGCGGAATACGGCTTCCGAATTTGAAAAATTGTAACGGGCCGTGAATTTGTGGTTATTATCGATATTCCAGTCGATCCTTGCCAGGATTTTGTTGTTCAATTCGTCGTCGCCGCCCCAGTCTTCGTAGCGTCCCGGATCATAGTTGTATTTGGATTTCAAAATGTCGGCAAACTTTTTCAAATCGGCGGCTTGAACGCGCGTATTCACATTCAGGTCATCCGGATCGCGTCCTTCGTCCATTGCCAGGAGCGTATATCCGGGAGTCAACGTGTTTTCCTTTTCCGCACTTACAAAGAAGAACAATTTATTTTTGAGGATGGGCCAGCCCAAGCTAAATCCGAGCACTTGTTTGGCCGATTCGGTGACGGGCAATTCTTTATCGCGGATCTTTTTTCCGTTAAAATTCTGGTTGCGATACAAGCCATAAGCCGTTCCCCGGAATTGGTTTGTGCCGCTTTTGGTCACCGCATTCACTCCGGCTCCCGTAAAATTCGATTGGCGGACATCAAAAGGAGCCACCACGATTTGCATTTCCTCGATAGCGTCCATGGATATAGGTTCTCCCGAAACACTGGGCATTCCGGCATTGGTGAGTCCGAAATTGTTGTTAAAGTTGGCTCCGTCTACCGTGATGTTACTGTTGTAGGCTTCCCGCCCCAAAAAAGAACTGCCCCCTGTCGAATAGGGCGAAATTTTGGTGTAATCGCTCAAGCTACGGTTCAAGGTGGGCATCAAAGTCATTTCGCGGTTGCTGATGTTGGTGGCGGCGCCTGTTTTTTCTTTGTTGAAAGCAGAAGCTTTTTCCCCAACGACGACCACTTCCGAAAGTTGCAGGGAAGCTTCCTCAAGAACGGCATCGACTTTTACAGGATCTCCCAGCGAAACCGCTATGTTGTTGTATTTGCGGGTGTGAAAGCCGATAAATGAAACTTCCAGTTCGTAGTCGCTTCCAACTCGCACTCCCAGGATCGAATAACTTCCGTTTGCTTGTGTTATTACGGCATACACCGTTCCCGACGGAAGGTGCGTTACTTTGATGGTGGCGCCGGCAATGGATTCGCCTTTGCTGTCACGTACAGTACCGTTTACACTTCCTGTCGTTACCTGGGCAAAGGCCGGGATACAAAAAAACAAGGCAAGTAAAAAACTTGCGAATCGTAGCGTGTAAATAGATTTCATGGGCAAATGGTTTAATGGTTGAAAATGTTGCTTTTAGAATAAGGAGTTGATGATGCAAATATAAAAAGTAGGAGGCTTGAATCCAAAAAATGTTAATAGCTTCTGATAAAATGTTGGTTTCTCAAAAAATATCATGTAAACAACTTATCGTAAGAAAGTTATCGTGTATTATGCTATTCTCTAAGGCAAAGGTCAATGGATGTTATTACAAGATGGCTACAAAAGTGATAAGAAAGCGATTTTTCTCTTCTTTTGAGCACCAACCAACACCAAGCTGTTTTTTGTAAGAATTGAAAGGGGCGTTACCCGGATGAGATTGCGGGAAATTCATCGAAGCCGGAATCGGCCATAAAAAATGGAAAGGTCAAATTTTGAGCTTGTTTTTTACCTGTTCCCATTTTGTACCCCTGTTAAATTTGGATTGTATTCTTATGAAAGCTATATTAGCAAAATTTTTAATTTAATATAATTATGAAAAAATTTACGACAATTTTAGCCATTTCGGCACTTTGTTTTTCCGGTGTGAAAGCCCAGGTAAACAAGGAGGGCTTTTTACGTGAAACGGCATCACCCCATCCGTCCGTTGAAAAATCTGCGGAGATGGTGCAGAAAATTCATGAACGGCAAACAGCCCGGATAAACAAAATTTCTAACGATTCTCAAGAACTATTTATCCAGCAACAGGCCTCGAAAACGAAGGAAAACTGGTGGATGCCCGACACGGTGACGATTTGGGGCTATGATGGGAATTTCCGTGAAATACTGGTTTACGACGAATGGCAATTATTATTGTCGGGAAAAATTGAAAAACAGGAAAATGAGGCGTGGGTAAATTTCGAACAATATCTGTACACTTACAGCGCTACGCATAAAATAACCCATGTTTTGCACCAGCTTGCAGACAATGGTACCTGGGTCAATGATTGGCAGGAAACCCGTACGTTTAATGACAAGGATAGTTTAGTGGCAAAAAGGCACCAAATGTGGGTGAACGAGAATTGGCAAGACGGCTGGACCTTGGATCTTGTTTATGACTCGAATAATGACCTTGTCAGCGATTGGTACCGGGAATATGAAGACGGCGTTGTGATAGCAGGTGACAGGCTTACATATACTTACAATAATAATGGCCCCGTATCGGACACTTATGAACGGTTTTTGGACGGAGCCTGGGAATATTCCTGGAGATGGAGCTACGAACGCGATGTTAATCACCGTTCAACGATGGAAACCTATCAGGAATGGGAAAATAATGAATGGAAAAATGAGCGGAATTATTTGTACGAATACGACGCCAATGGAAACATGTTGGTGATGATTTACCAACCATGGATGGATGATGCCTGGGTAAACGGAGTCCGGTACAGCAGCGAATTTCAGGATATTACAAATTTCAGGACACTGGATGTAACTGAAAATTGGGATAACGGCGCATGGGTTTATGAACAACAATCGATGTATTATTATGACGAACGCGGCAATGATACCCTGACAATCGGGCAATGGTACGAAAATGATGCCTTTCGCAATGTGGGACGCAGGACATGCAAATTTGACTCGCGCAACAACCGCTTGCTTGATTTCAGGGAATTGTGGAGAAACGATGCATGGGTAGGGGATGTAAGGATTACTGCGATTTTCAATGAGTTTTTTAGCCGGACATTGTACTTGCAGGAAATGTTTGAAAATGACGAGTGGATTCCGGTCAATCAATTTGTAAACGAGTACGACGAACGGAACAATCAATTATCTCAAAAATATCAAAGTTGGGAAAATAATGCGTGGAAAACCGACAACCAAATTTTATACGAATACGATGCCGGTGATAACAGAACGAGCATAGAAGAAACCTATTTCTATGAAGGAGAAATATCTTTTGCCATGAAATCTACCTTTAAATATGACAATTATGGAAATGGAATTGAGGGAGAATATTTTGACTGGGCTGATGGTGAATGGGTTCCCGGTTACGGACGGTATATTACGTTCAATCATAGACAATGTGACTATTTTGCCACGCAATTCGGATATAGAATGACTGTTTCGTACGGGCAACCGGAATGCCAGGCGGCTACCAACCTGGACATAACCATTACGGAATTGACTTCCTCCTGCCAGGCCCGGATCACCTGGACAGCTCCGGATGAAAACAGCAATGTAAGCGGATATAATGTTTACAGAAACGGGGAATTGATTGCTTCCGGGATCGAAGAAACCGTGTATATTGACGAATATGGTTCTACCGCAGAACAGGAATGGTGCGTTGCAAGCGTTTGCGGCCTATACGAATCGAATCCGGTTTGTGGAAGAGCTGCTTGTTCCGTCGGATCGCACGAGCAAAAAGAAACACCCTTTTCGTTGTACCCAAATCCGGCCAACACCCTTATTTTTGTAAAAGGAGAGAAAATACAAAAAATAGAGATTTACAACAGCCTGGGACAATTGGTCGATAGCCGTTCGGCAAAACCGGATTTTGTGGATGTCGCAAATTATCGTGCGGGCATTTATTTCTTTAAAGTTTTTACTGCGAATAATCAACCCATTACAAAACAAGTTCTGGTTACACACTAAAAAAAAGCTAACAAACAAGCCATACAGCTTGAAATGAGTTTGAGAATTCTTTCCGGCGGCAGTTATCCTGCCGCCGGTTTTTTTTATATGCGAAAATAAGGACCTATGTTCCGGAGGAATCAAAAACTTATCGTTTAACGGGTTGTTTTATTAGCCATCTTTAATAAAACGACCCATGTACACAAAAATGATTTTCCCGAATATTCCGGTAAAGGATTTGCAAAAAACAATGGACTTTTTCAGCCGCCTGGGATTTACCTTTGATGAAAAATTTACCGATGAAAATGCCGCCAGCATGAAGATCAACGACACGGCATCTGTGATGTTGCTAAAGGAACCGTTTTTCCTTTCATTTACCAAGAAAAGCTTGAACGATACCTCCCGGACAACGGAAATGATGCTGGCGATTTCTTTTGAAAGCAAGGCGAAAGTAGATGAAATGCTCTCGAAAGCCTTGCTAAATGGAGCTACGGAAGGACGAAAAGAAGATCTGGGGTTTATGTATGCCCGCAGTTTTCACGATTTGGACGGGCATATCTGGGAATTCTTCTGGATGGATGAAAGCCAGATCTGAGACATTGTTTTTTAAGTTTACCTGAAAATAATTTCTGAACGGCTTGATCTTACATCGAAACCTTGATTTCATGGAGGTTCTCCCGGATCATGTCTTTCAGGAATAAAGTGATCTCCGGATCGTTAATGGGAACACCGTCCAGCGCTTGCTTGATTTCGCGCGTATCGAAGGCATAGGTTCCGGAGTCGGTCGTGTGTATGTATAAAAAATCGATTCCGGGATGCGCCGAAACGGTGAGTGCAAACGTTCCCGCCAAGTCCCCGGCAGGAGGACGGTCGAAATGATGGTACTTGAATACCGCTGTTAAAGTAGTCCCTTTTCCCAATTCGGATTCCAGGGTCAAATACCCGCCCGTCAGTTCGCAATTTTGCTTTAAAAGAGGAATTCCCAAACCTACTTTGCGGGTAGTCCGGGTGGTATAAAACGGATCGACCACACGTTGTACCGTTTCTTCGCTCATGCCTTTGCCGTTGTCGCGGATTAGGATGGCGTATGTATCCTTTATAGCGCTTTCTGTAATTTCCAGCTCGATCAGCGTGGAACCGACCACGATGGAATTTTGCAGGATATCGAGAATATGCAGGGAAAGTTCTTTCATTTGGTTGTTGGGCTGTTGAGTTGTTTATTGGTGAAATGTGAATAGTTTGTTGAGTTGTTGAACTGTTGAGTTGTTATTTGTTGTTTGTTGTTCGTTATTTATTGTTCGTTATTTGTTGGATCGTTGAGTTGGGAAAATGGGGAAGCAGGGGAAGTTGGGAAAATGGTTGTTATGTTATTTTGAACCGGATAGGATAATTTAATCTAATAACACTCTATTTCTGTCGCATAGGATGAACTGGTTGTTGAACTGTTGAATTGTTTATTGGGTGAACGGTGAAGCGTGAAAAGTGAAGTGGGTTAAGGGTTCAAGGTACATGGTGCAAGGTGAACGGTGCAGGGATTGTTGTTCGTTTTTTGTTGTTTGTTTCCTCGTTCTGCCTTCTGCTTTTTGCTTTCTGCATGACCACCCGTCACACGTTACCCGTCACCAAACCTATTTTCAATT
>JAVBOY010000054.1:0-52666 GCA_031550085.1 Lentimicrobiaceae bacterium | reverse complement strand
ATCTTTAAATACTGTCATAATTATTTGATTATCATAGCACAAAGATAATCAAATAAATTGATAACACAAATTAAATTACTGATTATTAAATAGATATAAATAAAAAGTGGCCGGAATTTCTTCCGACCACTCCTGGCTTTTAGCCTCCGTTTTTTTTGCATTACTTTTTATATTTGGAAAATCTAAAATGACGGATTGCTTTAGGTAGAAGAGAGAGCGGAAAGAGTCTTATCATGTCAAGTAAAATCAAGGCATTCAAACAAAAAATGATGACACGTTCCACAAGGATTTTTCAAACAGATTCTTCGACTTCGCGTTTTCGTTCCTCAAACGCTACGCTCAGAATGACGTGTGCTATTTATTTTTCGACAGGAGGAATCCGTTTAGCTCCCCTTATTCTAAATTCTTGTCATGGGTTGGGTTATTTTTCAGGTTTTAAAAACATAAATACAACCTGTCTGTTATTTTCAGAGTCCATTTTGGGACAAAATCCATCTATTAAAATTAGAACCTGAAAAATATGAAATCAATTTTACGACCCCTCCTTTACGTAGCGCTATTTTTAGTATTCGGCGCAAGCAGCTACGCAACAAAATATACAATTACCACTCCCGGTATGGTTTTTAGCCCGGCAACGCTGACAGCCAAAGTAGGCGATACGGTTATCTTTGTCATCTCCTCCGGCCATACGGCTACCCAGGTATCTCAAGCTACCTGGAATGCGAATGGAACGACTCCTTTGCCCGGAGGTTTCAATTATTCAAGCGGCACAAGCCAATATATTTTAGAACCCAGCGACCAGGGAACCATTTATTATATTTGCGTTCCGCATGCTTCCTTGGGAATGAAGGGATTGATCAATGTGGGAGCCGCTGCAATAACTTACACCATCACATCCGGCAGCGGATCCGGAGGGACCATCAGTCCGTTGGGAACGGCCACCGTCAATGCGGGCGAAAATAAAACCTATACCATCACGCCCAATGCGAATTACAAAATTCAAAATGTGCTGGTGGATGGCGCCAGTGTGGGAGCCGTAGCGACGTATACGTTTACGAACGTACAAGCCAACCATACCATCGAAGCCCAGTTTGCGCCGATTCAATATACCATTACTTCTACCAATGGAAGCGGAGGCACGATTAATCCGTTGGGAACGGCTACCGTCAACGCGGGCGAAAATAAAACCTATACCATCACACCCAATGCGAATTATGAAATCAAGGATGTTCTGGTGGACGGCGCCAGCGTTGGATCTGTGGTAACGTATACGTTTACGAACGTACAGGCTAACCATACCATTGAAGCACAGTTTGACCCGATTCAATATACCATTACGTCCAGCAGCGGAATTGGCGGCACGATTGATCCCTTGGGAGCGACCCTCGTCAATGCAGGTGGAGAAATCACCTACACCATCACGCCCGATGCCAATTACGAGATCAAAGATGTTTTGGTAGACGGCGAAAGCGTAGGAGCGGTACCGGACTACATGTTTATGGATGTGCAAGCCAACCACTCCATCGAAGCACAGTTTAAAAGTATAGAAGATGCTGTGGAAGCGCATCCGGACGCGCAACTCAAAGTATATCCCAACCCGACAAGCGGGGAGTTGAAAGTGGAAAATGGAAAATGGAAAGCGGATCGAATAGAGATTTTTGATTTGACGGGCAGAAAAGCATTTGAAACCACCGAAGCGGAATTCAGCATTGCGCATTTGCCGGCGGGTATTTATGTGGTAAAAGGGAATGGGGCCATCCGAAAAATTGTGAAGCAATAGGTATTGGATCGCTTTACCAGAGTGACAAGCGGCACTGGACTTTTTGATGTCCGGAGCCGCTTTGCGTTTTTAGCAGAACTATTAGACTATTTTCGTCGAAAAATATCCCAAACTGGTTTCCTGTTTTTAAGATTTAGATGCTTCGCAGATAATCTTCCAGGTTTGCGTCCTCCGATAACCCCAACTTTTTCCTTAAACGGTAACGATTCATGGAAACAGACTCTGATGAGATGTTAAGAATTTGGGCGATTTGCTTGCTCGACATCCCGATACGGAAATAAGCACATACTTTTAAATTATTTTCGGTCAATTCATTACAGCATGTTTTTAATTTATCGAAGAAACTGGGATGTACTTTCTCAAAATGGATTTTAAACGATTCCCACTCGTGGTCGTTATTCAAGTTTCCCTGTACAATGGATATGATTTTTTGATTTATACCCTCGGTGTCCGTTCCTTTTACCGACAATTGTTTCGATAAATCGTAAATGTCTTTCAGCAGGCTGTTCTTGTTTGAAAGTTGCAACGAATAAGAAGTAATTTCCCTGATTTTTGATGCAATCGCCTCGTTGTGTTTTTCTTTTTGCAATTCTTGAATCTTTTTCTCATGAACCAATTGCTCCGAAAGTTTCTTGTTTTCAATATCTTTTAAACGTCTTTTGCTTTGCAGAATGCTTAAGATCAGAGCAATCGTGACGATAGATAAAGTAGATAAAATAACAACCAGCATAATCCATCTATTTTTTAAAACAATCTCCTGTTCTGCAATAACAAGCTTGTTTTCAGATGATTCTAGAATGGCGGAAATATACTGATGATAGGCTGCGATCGCTTTCGTTCCCGTGCCTCTTAAAACAGTTGCTTCCCTGTATTTCTGCAAATAGACATAAGCACTGTCGATATTCCCCATTCCGCGGTAAACGTCCGAAATATAATCGTAAGCTTCGATGAGATAGGGGGTAATATTGTGGTTTTCGCAAAAAACAATGGATTGCTTGAAATACTCGACGGCTTTTGGAAAATCTTTCGAATAGTAATAATAGAATGCAAAATTTTGATACATAACTGCCGTAAACCTTTTATTATCAATCCTTTTTTTTAGTTCTCGAGTTTGTTGGCAATACCGGAAAGAAGCCTCAGTATCTCCCATTTCCAAGCAGCAAGATGCCAAGTTGCTGTATGTAGCAATTAACAACGCCGTGTCATTCCTTGCAGTAAGCAGGGGAAGTATCCCGGTTAACGAGTCTTTACATCTCCCTAAATTCCCTTCAATAAAATAGTTGCGGTAAATATTTTCCGTAACATTATAATAATCGGGTTGCTTCTTTGAGAGAAAGGATCTTGCCCGGTAAAAATAATCATAACCTGTTGATAACAAGTTGACCGAATAGCAGGAAATACCTAGTAAATTCAACGATTTTGCCATGAATAGTGTATCCTTTTGCTTTTTAAATATTTGCAATGATTGCAGTGCCGATGAAAAAGCTTCGGCATAATTGCCTTGGGCAAGGTAATTCAGGGATAAAGAATAATATAATAAACCTTTGGGGGATGCATGGATTTTTTTTTCATTCCGGTTCAGGAATGACTTTATCTTGATTACCAAAGCCGAATCCTGTATCCCTTGACTAAAAATATGATAGGATTTATGGTAAATATACCGGGGGATGAGTTGTAAACTATCCGGATGGGTAAATGCAATTTTGTAAAGTTTATGAATCATAACTTTAGCCTGGTCATCGTGTAGTTTGCTAACCTCATCAACTGCTGCGGCAATTGATTCGAAATTTTTGTCTTGAGCTTTTGATATCCAGAAGGAAATGATAAAACAGGGCAGAAGGAACAATTTCCGGATTTGCATAAGTTTAAAACGATACATAAGTTGCTGTTTTATGGAATTAATAAAAGTCCCGAATGTGTACCATTTTTTTTGATTTTGATATTTTTTTCCCCCTTGAGAACGTGATGTAGGTGTTTTGTAAGTTACAATCTGTTGCTGATGAATCCTGATATCTGTTTTGTCGGGGTTTTGTAGGGGGTGTTTTTTTTTATTCCGTGAAAAGTGCAACTAAATTTGCTTTTCAAATTTACAAAAAAAAGTTGGATAAGATCTGAAAGATTTAAACTTGAATATGAAGGAACCGTATTTACCCTAATTATAATAAATCAAAATCACTAAAAATTAACCTAAATTTATTTTATGAAACAGACAAAATTTTCCGGATTGTTTTTGCTGACATTCTTATTTGTTGCTATCATTATTAATAATTTGAAAGCGCAGCAGCCGTTCGTGAAACTGCAAAAGGACGATTGCAAGCCGCCAACAGATTTTGCCGCAACGACTCCACATGTTCCGTCTTGGTACTCAATTGATTTAAACTGGTCGGTACCAATCGGTTCGGAAACAGTGCAAATTGACAGCGGGACGGTAATTACCAACCCCGGACAAGCGGCAAACGGGGGTGATGCCAGTACGGCCTTGCACAATGCAACCGTAAATGGCATCAGTTTCGCATATGAGAAACGACATTCGGTAGCCGACGATTTTACCTTATTGCATACCACGCGTATCGACAGTATTAAAATTTATACCATGCAGATGCTATCCACAGAAGCTTCGCCACGGCATAATGTAAAAGAGGTTTATATCCGGATTTATGACCGGGCGCCCGACTTGCCGGATGCAAAGATAATCTGGGGCGATTTTACCACCAGCTGTATCTCAAGCGTATTAGGCCGGGATGTGCGCTGGGAGAAGTTGTACCGTACACCGGAAGATGATTTAACGTATGTTTATAACCCAGTGCTTTCTACTTATGCAAAAATTAATGCCACACTCCCTGCCGGAACCTATTGGATAGAAGTTTCGGCAACAAGCCGTCTTCCTGACGCAAGCCCGCACAATGGACAGATTGCATTTCTTCCGGTAACGACAGGAAAGCTTCAAACAGGTAATGCACTTTACAAAACCGCTTCAAGCGGCGGTTGGATTCCCTGCGTGGATAACAGTAACAATGCCCGGGTAGGATTTCCCTTTATTATTTACGGAAAAATAAGTGACGCAAAGTATAATGTATATCGCGATGATGTTAAACTAAATCCGGAACCTCTGATAAATTTGAGCTACAACGACGCAATTTCGGCTGCAGGCAACTATGTTTATGGGGTTACTTCGGTGATAGACGGCACTTGCGAGTCGCAGCAAACGACCACGACCGTTCGGATAGATACCGATCCGTGCGAATTTTCCACAAAGGTTACCGATTTTTACAAGGAAAGTTTTGAAAATGCTTTCCCGTCATGTTGGTCAGAAATTACCGATGCTCAAAATAAACATTGGCAAATTTCTTTGGGAACGGAGGCAGAGCCGGCAACTGCAAAATTGGGTACTTACAAAGCGATGTTTAAAGATTCCGCAAGAGCAAAAACAAAACTTATAACCTGTAAATTGGATATAAGCACATTATCAAATCCCGAACTCAGTTTTTGGCATGCACAAAAAGTTTTGAACGGAAAACAGGATGGACTCACGGTTTATTATAAGAATGCGGCATCAGGATTGTGGATGCTACTCAAAACCATAGCTGAAGACACGCCTGGGTGGGCAAATGAGGTCATCTCGTTGCCGGATCCTTCGGCAACTTATTGGATTGCTTTTGAAGCGGAAGGAAATGGAGGGAACGGCGTGATGTTGGATGAAGTATCGGTGCGTAAACAGGGTACCGTAGATTGCTACCGCCCTAAATCCTTAACAACTGCATTGCACACGCCCGATTGGTACAATGTCGATCTTTCGTGGCATCCTCCAGTGGGTTCAAGCCCGTTGGGAAGCATAGAATTGTTTGACAATGGTCCTTTGGTAACGCACCCGAAAGCCGGGTACGGCGGCAGTGATGTTTCTGCTGCGGAAGGAAACGCCAGTGCCGGGGGGTGCATTACAAGGTTACTCGGTTATTCGATTGCAGATGATTTTACCATCACAGAACCCATGTATATTGACCGTATTGACTTTTTTACGTTCGATAAGGAGGGATCTATTGATCTCGTCTCCAATGTAAATGCTCTTTATGTTTGCATATACAAAGGCGACCCCCGCGAGGGAGGTAAGGTAATTTGGGGCGACTTAGCCATCAATCGATTAAATACGGAAGCTAGCGTATTCAGCAATATTTATCGTGCCCCCCAAACGGACCTTACCAACAATACTATCCCGATCATGCGCACTGTGGCGGATATAGACGACATTACATTGGAGCCCGGAACGTATTGGATTGAAATTACATGCGATTCAAAAAAGGATCCGAGGACTGGCGTAGCAATATGCACTCCGCCGGTAACGGTATTGGGAGAGGTTACGACCGGGAATGCAATCGAGAAATCAGTTTCTAATCCTAATTGGTCAGATTGGGTTGATCCCGGTACGGGAGGCCAAGGGGCGTTGCCTTTTGAAATTTATGGCAAACGCCTTCCTGTAAAATATGATGTATACAGGGACGGCACCAAGTTGACTCCTTCGGGTGTTGCAGATACTACCTATAAAGATACCGTACCCGGGGCAGGAACTTATGTTTACGTTGTAGAAGCTGTTTGGGACGGAGGCTGCATTTCCGATACCATCACCAAAACAGTTGTGATGCCTGCTGATCCTTGCGAAACCGCAATATCCCAATTTCCTTATTTGGAAGATTTTGAAACCTCCCGAGATCAAAAACCTGCTTGTTGGATAACGGAGAAGGGAGAGCACGGGAGCCATTGGGAATTTGTTACGGGCGTTTCCACACCGACAACTTCCCATAGCGGGGATTATAAAGCTTTCGTAATTTCTTATAATCAAGAACCCAGTAAATTAATTACCCCTATGTTGGATATTACAGACTTGGAAATGCCGGCGCTCAATTTTTGGCATACGCAAAGCAAAGATCCCGTTAGCGGAGAGCAATGCGAATTGCGTATTTACTACAAAAATTCACCTGAAGGCGAATGGAAGAAAATAGCCGAATATACGGATGATGTCCCCGAGTGGACGGAACGGACAGTTTTCCTTCCGGAAAAAAGTGCTACTTACTGGATTGCATTTGAAGGAGCCGGGAGCCCGAATGGGTATGTCAACAATGCCTGCTTGGATGATATCGGGGTAAAAAATGATCCTTCTGTTGCAGTTGAGGAATTAAAATCTGCCGTTTTAAAAGTTTATCCCAACCCTACTACCGGAGATTTGAAAATTGATAGCGGGAAAAAAGAGGTGAAGCGGGTAGAAATTTACAATCTAATAGGGAAAAAAGTCTACGAAACCACTCATCCCAGGTTTAACATCGGACATTTACCTCCCGGGGTATATCTGGTGAAAGTAAACAACTTGGTAACGAAAATAATAAAACAATAATAACCCCCAAAAAAACCCTCTGCGAGCAGCGCGGGAAATAATTCCCGGTGCTGCTCGCTTTTTTTGAAAAAAGAACTTATTGCACCACCACCTCGTCGGCAAAAATCCACGAAGGTTTGCCCCAGCCCCGGTGCCATTCGGGACAGGTAAGGCTCGAAATAGCTTTGATCTTTATATAACGGCCCGATTGCTTGGGGCTTGCTATTTCATATTTTTGAATAAACGTTTGATTCAAATCCTCGGGTTGGGGAATGGATTGGGAACCGAATAGTTTCCAGTTTTTTTCATCGTCCGAAATGTAAAAAGCCACCTCGTTGGGCAAGAAAATCCACGACAAAGGCATCACCAGGAAATCGATACTGATCCGGTTGATGGGTACCGGTTTCTCCAAATCGATCACGGCTTCCAAATGATTTTCTTCAAAGCCCAGCCAATTGTAGTGATAGTCCAGCATGCCGAATTTTCCGTCGTTCAAGGCCTTGGCGCTGCCCACATCATATTTCGGGCTGCACGAGGTCAGTAATTTCACCGGTTTCCCGAAAGCCAGATTGGGCGTTAACCCTTTTTCGACAAAATGAAGCACGTTTTGTTCGTAGCGTTCGGGCGTGTAGGGAAATTCCTGCAGGGAGGTAATGCTGAATTTTTTGCAATCCGAAACAAAATTACGCAGGCGGGTGATCATCGCCGCATTGGCAATGCGTTGGCCGGTTTTGTCTGTTGAGAAATAGGTAAGCCCGGGACTCAGATCGTGCATGGACAAATCGAGGATCGCAAATTCCAAGGGTATCGAAGCTTCTTTGACACGTCGAGTCAGGACGGGATCGGATTTCACCGCATCCGAAGCCTGCGCAAAGAGTTGGGCGTACGTTTTGAGCAAGCGGGGCGTTAAGTAGCTGTTTTTCGCATCGACCGGGTAGCCGTAAATATCCAACCGTTTTCCCGAAGCCAGCAGCGCCGTGCGCATCGTGTCGATATACTGCCGGATAAATGTTCCCGCCTTTCCGTAATACCCGTTCAGGTAATCGTTCAGTACCGAATCGACATTGCAATACGGATTCCACATCAGTTTTGCCAGCAGGTAGGTGCGTAAATCCGAAAATTCCGTCACGTTGCCGTCGCTGCCTTGCTCGAACATCATCCGGCAATGGTTTTGGGCAAAGAACTGCAAATTCGGCTGTAACACATGCAGGTTGGGAAACGGATCCAGGTAATTGCGGAATTGCACCACATAATCCCACATAAAAAGGTTACGGGTCAGGGAGGCCCAGTTTTTCATGTCGCTGCAAAATTCCTGTTCTTCGGGGTTGTTTGCCAACGGGCGGCTCCGGTCGCATTCGATGGAGCAGAACATGATGTTCACATTCTTTTCCGGGACAATGCCCACCGGCGCCTTGCGGGTAAACTGATACCCCAGGGTCGAGATGGTTTTATCCGGAAATTCCCGGGCAATACGGTTTACAAATACAAGCAGCGTTCCGGCAGGACTTTGGTACTGGCTGTCCGAAGCCCGGCATTTTTCACATTCGCAAGCATTGTAATTGTCGTTGTTCGATACCGACCAGATGCCGCATTCGGGACGTTCCGCCATTTTCTTCCGCAGGTTTTTGACCAGTTCCCGGTACCCTTCTTCGTTGCTCAAACAAAGTTGCCCGTCGCGGACGCGCTTGCCGTTGATTTCGGAAAACCATTCGGGATGCGCGTCGAAATAGACTTTTTCGGGAATCAAAACATCAAAGGTATGCACGAACATTCCCCAGTCTTTTTTCCGCTCTTCGTAAGTATTCAAGCGGTTCCAGTCGCTGAAGGCGCTTTCTTTTCTGGCTGTCCGGTGCCAGGTTTCACGCCAGGCAAAAGCCGGCTCCTGAAGGTTGTCGACCGGGGGAATCACGATCCGCCCGGTTTTGGGAATCACCACCGCTTCTGGCGTGTACATGCGGCAGCCCAGATAGCGTTCCAAAAAGTCGTAAACCCCGTATCGGATGCCTTTTTTGGCGCCGCCGGTAAAAACCAGATACGTATTTTTCGTAAAAACACGAAAACCTTCCAAACCCGGATTGCTGGTCCGGGTGGCAACTTCAATCTGTTCCAGATGCTTGTTTTGGCCGATTACAATCTCATATTCCGACAAAGGTTTCGCATCGGATTCAATCGGAAAGCCGGTTCCCGAAATTTGTTTTAAATACGATTGCAAATCGGCGGCGGCTTGCCGCTCTTCCGGCTTCGCCTGTTCCGAAATCACAATCCGGTACCGGGTTTTCCCATCCTTACACAATTCAATTTCCTGGGCGCTCGATTTAAAATAAGCCAGTTGCAGGCAAAAAATGCAAAAACAATAAAAAACCGTCTGCTTCATTTTCAGTGGGCGATTCGTCATAATACTGTTTAGAAATCCATAAACTGTTGATACAAAACCTGAATGTAAGAGTTCCCGTCCCGCAAGGTCGTTTGTATTTTGGATGTCTCAATCCGCTTGTATAAATACCGGTTCTCCATCCGGTTGTAATTGTAATACCCTGCAGGACTCTTCCACCCGAAATAATCCGAAGATTCGAAATATATAAACTGCTTCCGCGTGGGGTTGAATAAATTGCTCCCCCATGAATAATCTGTGGCCGGCAATCCCATTTGGGTCATCAATGTTTTTGCAAAATCCACATGCGAACCCAAACCGGCATAGTCTTTCCCTTTCCATTCCGGATCGAGGGCCTCGCCGTACCACAGCATCGGAATGTGGTGGTACGTATCGGAAAGGTGATAGTGGTTTTTGTAAGTCGGATGTCCGTGGTCGGCGACAAAAACGAACAAGGTGTTTTTATACCAGGGCTGTTGCTGCGCCTTTCGGATAAAATTTCCCAAACATTGGTCGGCATAGTAAACGGAATTGACATAGTCCATCCCTTTAAAATTCCATTTCAGGGCGTTTTGCAACGGTTGATCGTACGGAATGTGCGAACTGAGCGTAAACATGGCCGCAAGGAACGGTTCTTTCATCGAACCCATTTCAGCCAGTGCGCGCTCGTAAAGAAATTCGTCGTGCACGCCCAGGCGCCCCCGTTTGATCCTGGCGTTGAAATCGGATTCCGTAAGCACCTTGTCGAATTGATTGAAAAGAATGTAGGGGTAAATATTCCCGAAAAACAAATCGCCGCCGTACATAAACAACGTCTGGTAGCCCGATTTCTTTAATTCGGCGGGAAAGGAAGGTAGTTTCGCGTATTTATCGGGATAGTCGACAATGTGCGAGTACATAATGGGCGGATAGCTGCTGAGAAGCGCAGAAATGCCTTGTTGTGAGCGGTTTCCGTTGGCAAAGAAATCCGTAAAAAGCAATCCGCCTTTTTCCAGGTTCCGGAATTGAGGGGTAATGCCCGCATCGCCGCCCAACGATTCGACCATATCGGCCGACCAGCCCTCGAGAATGACCAGCACAATATTGGGACGCCGGTTGGCCAAGACTTGCAGCGTGCTGTCTTTTTCCGCCTCAAAAAGGTTGGCTACCGTTTGTTCCGCTTCCGCCTGGGGATAAAAATCAAACGGGTTTTTCTGCATAAACGAACTGCCTTTCATGACATTGAAAGCCAGATAGTAGGCAGAGTTCGTGGCTGCATCGTTCAGAATGGGGCTTTGCGAAAATTGGGCGTTGCTGACCGTAATGGGAAATTTGGAAAAGCCGCCCCGGATTCCGAAAAACAAGAAAACGGGCGTCAGGAGCAAGAAGAGGATGCATTGGAGGTACCGCTGGGAACAAGGGTTTAGTTTGGGCAAAAAATACTTCCGGTACAACCAGAACCACAAAACAAAGGTGGCGATGGCCAAAAAAAGCAGGAAGAAAAACGAAGCGCCTGAGGTGGAAGCGTATGCCTCGGTGGGGCGTTGCAGGTACATCAAGGCTTTGAGGTTCAGCTTGGTTTGCCATTCACGGTAAATGCCGAGCTCGCCGCCTAAGATAAAACTGCACGCAAACAAAAGAATCCCCGTGTAGATTTTGTAAAACCAGGGGAAAAAACGGCCGGGTACCAGAATATTTACCACCAATGCAAAAAACACGGGCAGCACCAGATAGCAGGTCATGGAAAAATCCAACGCCAGGGCGTGGTAAAATACGCTTGCGATGCTGAGCGCATCGCTTGCGGCGCGGACTTCCCTGAGGTGGTATAGGATAAAAACCAAATGAGTGAATGCAAAAAACAACATCCAAAAAAGGAGTTGCTTGAAAATGGATTTAAACGGGCTCATCTTTCGGACGGATACAAAAACGTTCTAGAAAATTAGGAGATTGTTTGCAAAAGTACACTTCTGCCGGAATCAACAAGGCGGAATGCGGCAAAATTTATCGGTTGATGATAAGGTGTGCACGTGCCAGAAATATTTATCTTTATTTTGTTGCAATTTTTCGAACAAAACTCTTTTTTTGGATGCTAAAAGGATAAACAGGAAATTTTAATTGAAAGTAATTCGAAAAGTTTGTGATAATATTTTTTTTGTATATTTACATCCAAAATTTCGTTTAGCTGTATTATTTAGTTTGTATTGCAACTTGATATATTTCGCTCGAATTTTAGTAGTTTTTCCCAGCGACGATTGGCTCTTGTGTTCCCGCGAAAGCGACAAAGCGGCTGTTTTGCGGCCGAAATCAATCCTTTAGCTATGAAGGCAAAAAACATCCTTTACAAAATACTGTCAACTTGCTTCAGCGCATGCAAGCGGATAGCTGTTATCCTGCCCTGTGTGGCCGGGAAGCCCAAACCGCTTGCCGCGTTATCCGTTGCTAAAAGATATTTTCAGGCCAAAACAGGTCCATTGCCACCTTTATCTAAGTTTGAACCGCCGTAGCTGCTGCAAGGCAGCGAAAAAAATTATAAATCCGAAAAAAAAACCAACACGAGAATCGATGTTAAATTCAAATCAAAAATTTTAAAACCAGTTTTATGACAACTAAAATTTTAACAACAATCGTGATGGTCGTTTTATTTAGCGGCTTGGCCCTGGTTTCGTGTAAAAAGGACGAAGCCAAAATACAAACGCCGGCTCCGGACGAGTTGGTTTCCAAACAATTTTTAGACGATGTCCATTGGTTCCTCAACGCGGCGAAAGTGGTGAAAACCAATCCGAACGCCAAATCCGCATCGACCGAAAAGATCACCCTCGACAGCGCCCTGTATTATTTCGATGCAACGCTAAACTACAAATACGGCTTTGCATCCGCACGGTTTAATGACCAGAAGATCGATACCGTGCTGGTGAAAATCCGGCTGGTGCCGGGCGAAAAGAAGGTGTATGTGGACGATGCCGCGCTGGCTTACAACCAGGTTGTGAATAAACTGCGGCTGAAATATAGCGCCATCGACGAAACCATCAAGGAGTTGCAAGGCTGCATCCTTGAAAATGCAGGAAAAACACCCGGCAACGACTCGGCGGTTGTGCGGGTGATCGGGATTTTCGGAACCGGAGCACCCATTCAACCCAATATCGATGAATACGGTTACCGATGGCATCGGAATTCGGGCAACTGCGATTTCAGCGTTATGGGCTACGGGGCGCCGGAATACATGGAATCGCAATTGTCTACATACTTTTGCCCTCCTCCTCCCTCTCCCTTTCACAGAGTAGTCTTTACTAATTTGATGTATAGTTGTACTGATTTTTACAACCCTACGGATTACAGATCGCCCGACGACAGTCTGGATAATTATTGCGACTACAAGATATTTTATATGATTAATACGGTATGTGAATTTACTGACGAGCTCAGATGCCTTGGAATTTGTGAAGATAAAAACGGACAAAATACTATGTCTTATGGCTGCGAAATGAATTATTACATTGGCAGTATGACCGAACTGTTAGAGCAATTTTTGCAAGACCATGGAAACAAAAGCCTTTTCACTCACCACATCGAGTCTGTCACGAGATGCCCAGTTGGATATATGGAACTTTTGCATCGAATAACCTTATGGTATGGAACCAAGAAATTGATTGATATCAGATCTGAAGAACGTATGGATTATCCTTTAACCATTCTCTCGACCGATTAAACCGGCAAATCGGCTGCCGGGAGGACGTTCCGGAAACTGTTTCCGCCCTGCAGCCGGTTTTTCAATAACCTGCTAAATGTAAATGTATGAAAAAACAACTATTTGTTTCCGTGCTATTTTTGAGTTCTTTGTTTTTGTCGGCGCAAAACACTTACTCCATCCTGTTTCAAAACAATTTGGACGAATGGGTAACTGACCTGATTGAAACCAGCAAAAAAAAAATTATCGCTGTGGGCTTTGAACGGCAGGCAACTGCTCTACTGGGTTCCCACAAAGGTAAAATCTGGCAGTTCAGTTCCCTTGGGGATACGCTCACGAAGACCTTTGCCTATGGAGACACGGCCTGTCTCTTCCACCAGCTATTCGAACTGCCCGGTCAAGAATACTTGGTGTTTGGCAACACTTTTTTGCCACCTAACTATTCCCGCCTCAAAGAACCTCTGTTGCTGTTACGGCTGGATTCGACACTAAACGAACTCGAACACCGGATGATCCTCATCGAAGGATATGACAATCTATGCATTTCCCATGTTGAACGATATGAGAGCCTCTATTATATATCCGGTGTCGTATCCGAAAACAGCCTTGCTCCCTTCCATCCTTGCCATTTTACCCTCACGGCCGGGGGAGAAATTCAAAAATGCAGCATAGCAACGGAAATTGTCTTGGATAAACCGGACTATACTCCGAACGATTGCTTAATCGACCCTCGTTCGGGACGGATGTTTACTTTCTGCGATGCTTATGATGCGATTAATGTGTACGATTCGGCTTTTAGTTTTCTTGGGAAAAAAACTTTTCCCGAAAGTTTTAACCCAAACACCGCAGATATAGATGTGTTTTATGCAGGATGGACCACTGCCCGTTGGCTTACCGACAGCACTTTTTTGGTAGCGAGCCTCCATCATCGTACCCAGAATCAAATGAGTATATGGGATGATTATTTGGGATTTTCTGAATTGGACACAACCTATTCTTTAGTTCCCGTTACCCATATCGGCAACTCTCCCGGAATGGGCGAGTTGGATACTGTTGACTATCCAGCCGTGAGGGATTCGTTCGATTTCCGGACTACTGACAGCATTTTTTTTACGGGCACCCACAACATGATATCCTGGTTTTGGCCGCAGGAACCCTCGTTCATTATGGCGGGCATGCTCAACCGCGAGTTACAGCCGCAATATGTGCGATACTATGGGGGCGATGCTTATTATATGGCGAGAAATATGGTTTGCACCTCCGACGGGGGCTTTGTCATTGCTGCTACCCGTTACGACTATCTGACTCAGAACTATGAAAATGATGTCTTCTTTTTAAAACTCAATCCCGAAGGGCAAATTGTCGGTACTTCCAAGCCGGATGTTTGCCCTGAAAGTATTTTCAACCTGTATCCCAATCCCGCAAGTGAAGCATTTACGCTGTTGCTGGCGCCACCCAAAGCGGAAATGCAATTATTTTCCTTGCAAGGACAAACCGTACACACCCAAACGCTTACCCGGGGCGAGAACCGCATTACCTGCCAATCCCTGAAACCCGGAACTTACCTGTGTAAAGTAATAACTCCTCAATTTACCGAAACCAAAAAGATTGTGATCCGCTAGCTTTTGGAAAAGCATTCTGTACTTTTTTGTGGCCTGCGATGCCTTTTTTGGGAACAAATTTGCAAGCGATTTTCTTATTTTTGCGGCCCGCTGAAAGAGCTTATTTCTGCGGAATACAAAACGCACGTGAGAAAATTTTACCGCATACGTGAGGACGTAAAATTTCATACGTGAGAAATTTTACTTGCATCCATCAGAAAATTTTATTCCACCCAGAACATTTTTTGCCAAACTATTTGCATGCTTGTGTCCCACTTCTTTGGTGGTGGAGAGGAGGCCCCTTTTGAGAACGATTTTTACAAAGATTCCGCCACGATGTGGCTGGGTTTGGTTTGATTCCTTTTTACAAAGATTTCGCCACTACGTGGCTTTGTATTTTTAGCGGCATCGCTGAGATATCTTTGTAGCGAAAGATGAGAGTTAAAAAAGCAGCGTAGCCGCGACTATTTGCCGGCTGCACTCCCCCTCCTTCGGAGGGGGCAGGGGGAGGCCCTTATAAGCAAAATTCCAACCAAAAAAACTACATTTGCGCTTGGAAATTTAAAAATTACGAAACCTATGCCGAAGACTTTTACAAGTACCACTTTCAGAATGTTCCTGACGCTTGCCTTTGTGAGCACGCTTTTTGTTTCACGAGGCCAAACTAAAACCCTAACCATCGGCCAGGCGATGAACCGGGATTTGTATCCCAAAACCCTGATCAACCTGCAATGGCGCAACAACGAGCAATTTTCCTGGCTCGACCGCAGTGGGGTGATGCAGCAAACGGCTTTTGGGAAAACAGATACTTTGTTAACGTTGCGGGATCTGAACCGTGCTTTCGCCCGGGCAAACCTGGATACGCTTACCTATATTCCGTATTTTCAATGGAAAACCGAGAACAGCATTTGTTTCGTCAGCAACAACCAGATTTTCGTTTACGATGTTACCACCCGGCAAGCCCGCAAGTCGGCAGCCCTTGCCGGAGCCTGTGAAAACCTGGACTACCATCCGGCCACAGAACAAGTGGCTTATACCATCCAAAACAATCTGTATGTAAATCACAAAGGCATTGAGCTGGTGGTTACCACCGGATCGGATGAGGGCATTGTCAACGGATCGGAACGGGTGCACCGCAACGAATGGGGCATCGAAAAGGGCACGTTCTGGTCGCCCAAAGGAACTTATCTGGCCTATTACCGTATGGACGAGCGCCAGGTGGCTCAATATCCGCTGGTGGATGTGAACGGAAGGATCGGAAGGGTGGAAAACATCCGCTATCCGATGGCCGGTGAGAAAAGCCACGAGGTGACCTTGCGGATTTTTTCTCCTTCGACGATGAAAAACGTGATCGTCAAATCGTATGATGCGGAGCCGGATCATTATCTGACGTCTGTTTCGTGGAGCCCCGATGAAAAATATATTTTCCTGGCCATCCTGAACCGGGCGCAAAACCATTTGTGGTTTAACAAATACGATGTGGAAACGGGCGATCTGGTCAAAACGCTGTTTGAAGAAACCGACGAGCAGTACGTGGAGCCGATGAACGGCATCACCTTTTTGAAAACGAACCCCAACCAGTTTGTTTGGCAAAGCCGCCGAGACGGCTGGAATCATTTGTACTTGTACGATACCGACGGAAACCTGATCCGGCAACTCACCAAAGGCCCGTGGGAAGTGACGGAGTTTGAAGGATTCGATGCTTCGGAAACCAAACTGTTTTACACCTCGACGCAACAAAGCGCCATCGAGCGCCAGTTGTATATGCTGGATTTAAAAAAGAACACCACCCGTCCGCTGACCACGCGCCCGGGAACGCATACGATCTTTTTATCGCCGGATGGAAATTATTTTATCGACCGCTATTCGTCGCTGCATTTCGGATCGGAATATACCGTTTGTAAGGTCGCTGATGCCAAATCGCAACTGATTGTGAGCGATCCGAATCCGTTGAAAGATTACAAACTGGGAAAAACGGAACTGCTGACCTTGAAGGCCTCGAACGGTGATTCCTTGTATGCAAGGATCATCAAGCCGCTGGATTTTGACGCTTCAAAAAAATATCCGGTATTGCTGTATGTTTACGGAGGGCCGCATTCGCAACTGGTTACCAATACCTGGCTGGGCGGAAGCAACTTGTTTTTCCAGTTTCTGGCCACGCAGGGATATATCGTATTTACGCTGGACAATCATGGTACGGGCGACCGGGGGGCCGAATTCGAGCAAACCATTCACCGCCGCTTGGGTACGGTGGAAATGGACGATCAGTTGCAAGGGGTGAAGTACTTGAAATCGCTGAATTACGTAGATTCTACGCGAATCGGCTTGGATGGCTGGAGCTACGGCGGATTTATGACGCTGACCTTATTCTTGCGCAATCCGGGCGTTTTCAAAATGGCTACCTGCGGCGGGCCGGTGGTGGACTGGAAATGGTACGAAGTAATGTACGGCGAGCGCTACATGGGAACGCCGCAAAACAATCCGGAGGGGTATGAAAATTCCAGTACGTTGAAATACGTCGAAAATATGAAAGGCAAGTTGATGATTATCCACGATGCAATGGATCACACGGTAGTATGGCAAAATTCGCTCCAGTTCCTCAACGAATGCATCAAAAAAGGAAAACAGGCGGATTATTTTGTCTACCCCAACCACGACCATAACGTAAGCGGGAAAGACCGGCTGCATTTGTACCAGAAGTTGTGGGATTACTACCGCGAAAACTTGTAAGCGGGTTGTTTGGGAAAATACGCCGCTTTGAGGAAACAAACTTCCGGGAATTGTTGTTTTTTATCTAAATCCAAATGTTTTCCGGCGATGAAATTTCAATTTGAAAAAGGGATCGTATGGCTGCTGCTATTCCTACCGTTTGTTGCTTGCAGTTCGGAAAGCATGCATTCCAAAAATGAAAAGAACCTTGCCATGACTCACTCGTTCGATACCGTTACCTTGGGCGCCGGCTGCTTTTGGTGCAGCGAAGCCGTTTTTCAGCAACTCGAAGGCGTTGGTTCCGTGATTTCGGGTTATTCGGGCGGAAAAACCAAAAATCCGACCTATCGGGAAGTTTGCTCCGGCGAAACCGGGCATGCCGAAGTCGTGCAGGTAGTGTACGATCCCGAAAAAATTTCATTTTCCCAATTGCTGGAAATCTTTTTCGCCATGCACGATCCCACCACCTTAAACCAACAAGGAGCGGATATCGGCACACAATACCGTTCGGTAATTTTTTACCATACGGAAAAACAGCATCAGGAAGCCCAGGAATTTATCGCCAAACTTACGAAGGAACGTGTTTATTCCGATCCCATTGTGACAGAGGTAAAGCCTTTTACGGTATTTTACAAAGCTGAAGATTATCATATGGATTACTACAGCCGCAACGGAAATGCGCCCTATTGCCAAATGGTGATCAATCCTAAAGTCAAGAAGATCAAACTCAAATTTTCGGAACTGCTGAAATAATCCGCTACCGGATGCGTTCCAGATCGATAAAATCGTAAGAAAGGCCGTTTGCCGAATGGCTTTCGCGGGCCAATTCGCGCCATTGCGTCAAATCGATTTCCGGAAAAAAGGTATCCGCTTCAAATGCTTGGTTCACCACCGTTAAATACAAGCGGTCGGTAAAAGGCAGGAAGGCCTTGTAAATCTCTCCACCGCCGATGATAAAGTTTTCCTGTTCCGGATCCATTTTTTCCAACGCTTCGGAAATGGAATGCACCCTTTCACACCCTTCGAAGGAGATGTTGGATTGGGTAATCACCACATTGCGGCGGTTGGGCAGGGGCCGGAACTTCTCCGGCAACGATTCATACGTTTTACGCCCCATTATGACCGTATGTCCGGTGGTAAGCTGTTTAAACCGCTTCATATCTTCAGGCAAATGCCAAAGCAGTTGGTTTCCTTTTCCAATGGCGTTGTTTTCGGCGATGGCGACAATGATGGATAGCATTTTTATTTAATTAAAAATTAAGAATGAAAAATTAAAAATGGGCCCTTAACGATGAATGATAAAGTATAAATGATGAACTTTCTTTAATTAACGAATCTAAATCTCAGCGAAACTCCGCGAACCCTCAGTGATTCTCAGCGTAGTTTTTTTAGCAGAAAGGTTTTTTAGATACTAGTAGACAAGGTACAAGTTAACGAATTTACGGTTAACAGTTTACCGTTCACCCTGTACCTTGAACCCTGACACCCATTTCACTCTTCACCATTCACAACTCAACGATTCAACAGTTCAACAATTAAACAGACAATGTCACCTTATGCGATTAAAATAGTACATTATTAGATTTTATTATTATAGTGAATTAAAATCAACCGGATATACACTCCCCATTTCCCCTTTTTACCCAGAACCCTTTACCTTGTAGCCTTCACCATCGATTCAACAACTCAACAATTCAACAAATTATTCACCCTTTAAACAGCCACCTCAGCCTTGATATGTGGATGCGGGTCGTAGCCCGTCAATTCGAAATCTTCGAAGCGGAAATCGAAAATACTTTTCACGTCCGGGTTTATTTTCATCAGAGGCAAGGGGCGCGGTTCGCGCGAAAGCTGCAAATCCACCTGCTCCATATGGTTCAGATAGATGTGCGCATCCCCCAAGGTATGTACAAACTCTCCCGGCTGCAAACCGCAAACCTGAGCTACCATCAACGTCAGCAACGCATACGAAGCAATGTTGAACGGCACGCCCAGAAAAATATCCGCCGAGCGCTGGTACATCTGGCACGACAATTTTCCGTTCGCCACATAAAACTGGAACAGCAAATGGCAGGGAGGAAGCTTCATCTTGTCGATATCCCCCACATTCCAGGCGTTCACAATCAAGCGGCGCGAATCCGGATTTTTCCGGATCATCTCGATCACCTGACTGATTTGATCAATCGCACGCCCGTCAGCCGTTTCCCATTTCCGCCATTGATGCCCGTAAACCGGGCCTAAATTGCCGTTTTCGTCTGCCCATTCATCCCAGATCGTTACTTTGTTTTGATGCAGGTATTCGATGTTGGTATTTCCCGTCAGGAACCAAAGCAATTCATGAATAATGGAGCGCAAATGCAGCTTCTTGGTCGTTAAACAGGGGAAGCCCTTTTGCAAATCGAACCGCATTTGGTAGCCGAAAACCGAAATCGTACCCGTTCCGGTACGGTCGGTTTTGGAAACGCCTTGTTGTTTTACGTGTTTCAGTAAGTCGAGGTATTGTTGCACAATGATTAGTTTGCTAAAATTATTTTTACGGTTTGGTTGGTTTCTCCATCCGAGAAACGGCAGAAATAAACACCCGTCACCAACGATTGGTTGCCGATAGCCACCGAGTGATCCCCCATGGGTTGGTCGGCGTCTACAAGCACTTTCACCAGCCTTCCCTGCAAATCGTACAGGGACAATTTTACATGCGCTTTTTTCGAAAGCGTGTATTTTACGGTGGCGCTTTCCGAAAAAGGATTGGGCGATACGGAGGTGATGCCCGAAGTAAATGCGGCAAGCGCCGGATCGACCGATAGCGCTGTCGTTCCGTTTTTCAGGAGGATTCCGGAATTGGGATCGAACACCGCGCTTACCGGTTGTTTCTTGAAATCAAAATGGAAAGATTCGTTGTTGACCGAGTTAAAAAAGCGGACGAGGGTATCGCTTTGGTCTGCAAAACTGATTTTTACTTCCAGCGGCATTTGCCAGTAAGGCTGAGATCCATTGGTTTGTGCTGCCAAAAAATGCAAGCGCCACATTCCGTTCCCCAAATCAGTCGTCCAGTATTCATTTTGGTAAGTCGGATGGTTGGGCTGATAAATCCAGGAATCGAAAAACCAATCCAGTTGTTGGCCGCTGACTTCTTCGAATTTATTTTTGAAATCTTCGGTGGTGGCCGTTTTGTATTTGAAATTTACCGTATCGGTCGCATAAGCTTTCAAGCATTTGAAAAACAGTGAGTCGCCCAATACGTAGCGCAATTGATGCACCACACAACTGGCTTTGTTGTAAGTCATATAGAGGTTGAATAAAACACCAAAACTGGGCGTTGTCACAGCCCAGTCGGGATTTGAGATGGCCCAGCCCGGGTTGTAAGCCCGGTATGAATTTGCATTGTTTTTCAAAAGATTAAGATAAGCATCCTTGCTATACTTGTGCTCGTACCAAAAAGCTTCGCTCCAGGTGGCAAAACCCTCGTTAAGCCAAATATCCGCCCAGGTCGCGCAGGTTACCATATCGCCGAACCATTGGTGGGCATATTCGTGGGCAATCAATCCCTCTCCCCAACAATTCTTGCATAACGCCGTCAGGGTTTGATTTTCCATCCCCCCACCAAAACCACTGGCTAAACTGGCAAACCCATTTTTTTCGAATGGGTGATCCCCAAAATATTCGGAAAAGTAGGTGGTCATTTCGGCAATATAGCCTTTGGGAGCGCTGATGTTTTCTCCGGCACTGTAATAAAAACGAATGGGAATCACTTCCTGCGTCCGCGGATTGGTCCAATTGACAAGATCCAATTGGTAGCTCACTTTGGATCCGATAAAAACCAAATATGTTGACATGGGATCGCGGCTTACCCATTTATACGTAATATAGGCGCCATCGTTAATAGAGTCTTGCAGTGAACCGTTTGAACCTAATAACACCGTATTTGGAACTTTTGCCGTAACGGAAACCGTTGCTTTATCGCTGGGCTTATCCCAACAAGGAAACCATTGTCGGGCGCCTTCGGGTTCGCAATTGGTGTACACATAGCTTTGTCTGGCAAAAAAAGCGTCGTCAATAGTATTGTTTCTATGATAAAAAACAGTTAGTTCCACCACTTCCGAAGCGCTGTAAGCCCGGCCTAAATAGATGGTTAATCGATTGCCGCTATGGTCGAACGTGAAATTCGAAGGGCTTATCGAATCAATTAATAATGTATTATTGGAGGCATCCAATTGGATTTGGTTCAACGCGGAATCTACCCGGAAGCGGATGGTGTTGGAAGCCGAGAACTCAGGAGAATAAGGATATGTGTAGCAATTCGACAAGTCCAGGTTTAAAGAATAATTCAACACGTCAAACGAATGGATCGGTGAATTTGCCGATTTTCCGGGCAAATACTTCAGTTGGCTTTTCCGTTCGGAACAATAATCCGCCCCTCTTTTTAGACTGTAATTGGGTTGGGCTTGCAAAAAACAATGTCCCAGCAAGCTGAAAACCATAAGAAGTAAACTATTTTTCAGATCAAATCTCATCCTGATTTTTGTATGATTTACCGGCAATGATTTATTTTAGAATCACCACTTTTACGGTTTGGCTGGCTTCGCCATCCGAGAAACGGCAAAAATAAACGCCCGCCGTCAACGATTGGCCGCTGATGACCACCGAATGATCTCCCGTTTGCTGGTCGGCATCCACCAACGCCTGAACCAATTTCCCCTGCAAATTGTACAAAGACAATTTTACATGTGCCTTTTTTGAAAGCGTATATGTTACGGTCGTGCTTTCCGAAAAAGGATTGGGCGATACGGAACTGATGCCCGTGGCAAACGCTACAGGAGACTGGTTGGTTGAAAGGATTGTTGTGCCGTCCCTGAGTACGATTCCGGAATTGGGATCAAATACGGCACTGACCGGTTGCTTATGGAAATCGAAATGGAAAGATTCGCTGTTGACCGAGTTGAAAAAACGGACGATGGTGTCGCTTTGGTCTGCAAAACTGATTTTTACTTCCAGCGGCATTTGCCAGTAAGGCTGAAACACATTATTGATTTGTTTGGCAAAGAAGTTGAAACGCCACATTCCGGCGCCCAAATCGGTCATCCAGTATTCGTTTTTGTAAGTGGGGTGGTTGGGTTGGTAAATCCAGGAATCAAAAAACCAATCCAGTTGCTGGCCGCTGACTTCTTCGAATTTATTCTTGAAATCTTCGGTGGTGGCCGATTTATATTTGAAATTTACCGTATCGGTGGCATAAGCCTTCAAGCATTTGAAAAAGAGCGAGTCGCCCAATACGTAACGCAATTGATGCACCACGCAACTGGACTTGTTATAGGTGGTTGCCGTGTTGAACAAAACATCCGGTCCCGGCGTGTTTACGGCCCAAGCCGGATTTGAAATAGGCGTGCCCGGATTGCTGTATTTATAAGAACTGGCATTTTGCTTGATCTCATTCAGGTAGTACGAATAGCCATTCCGGTGTCCGTTCCAGAAGGCTTCGCTCCAAGTGGCAAATCCTTCGTTGAGCCAAATATCGGCCCAGGTGGCGCAGGTTACCATGTCGCCGAACCATTGGTGGGCATATTCGTGCGCAATCAAACTTTCCTGCCAGCAATTCCGGCACAAGGTGGTTAAGGTTTGATTTTCCATGCCTCCCCAGGTAAAGCTGGGCCCCACCGTGGCAAAACCATTCTTTTCGAACGGATGATCGCCGTAATAGTCCGAGAAAAACGTCGTCATGTCGCCGATAATGCTTTTGGGGTAGCTGATATTTTCACCGTTGTTGTAGTAAAAGCGAATGGGAACCACCTCTTGCGTACGCGGATTCGTCCAGTTGACAATATCCAGGTTGTAATTCGCTTTCGAAGCAATCACTACCAAATATGTGGCTACCGGGTCGCGGCTTACCCATTTATAGGTGATGGAGGTGCCATCGTTGATGGAATCCTGCAAATGTCCGGTTGCCCCCAGCTTAACATTTTTCGGAACCTTGGCGGTAATATCCGCAGTGGCTTTGTCGCTGGGCTTGTCCCAGCAGGGAAACCATTGGCGGGCGCCTTCCGGTTCGCAATCGGTGTAAAGCCATCCTTGTTCTACATAAAAAGAATCGTCACGCACATTCTTCCGGTTGTAATAAATGGTGATTTCCACCTCTTCCTGCGGATCGTAAGTCCGGTCCAGGGTGATGGTTAACAAATCGTTTTGATGCGAAAAGGTAAGTTTTGCGCCCGATAATTTGACCGAGTCTATTTGCAAACTGTATCCGGAAGCATTCAGTTGGATTTGGTTTAAAGCCGAATCTACCCGGAACCGCATCACGTTGGTTGCTTTAAAGGATGTCGGGTAGGGACTGGTATAACAAGCCATTAAATCCAGTGAAAGCGAATAATTCAAAACGTCGAACGAGTGCTTGGGAGAGTTTGCCGATTTTGCCGGCAACAATTTCATTTGACTTTTTCGTTCCGAACAAAGTTCCCATCCTTTTTTGTTATTTGTAGAAAAGGATTGAGGAAAAGCGGTTTGTTGGACTAATAAGCAAAGCAGGGTAATGAGTAGAAGTTTCTTCATTGCGGATATTTTTGTTTACAAAGATAGCATAATAAGGAAAAAAGCTCCGGAATTGTTTTGAACGACCGGTAAAAAAATTACATTTGTGTGATGTTACAAAACCAACGATCTTTTCTTATACTTGTTTTTATTCTTTTGGTTTCGAGTCTTTTATCCTGTAAAAGCAAATACGAAATCCCCAAAGATAAAACCGTTTTCCGCTACAATGAATCCGCCGGGATTTCGTCGCTCGATCCGGCTTTTGCCCGCAACCAGGCCAATATCTGGGCCGTCAACCAATTGTTCAACGGCTTGGTGCAATTCGACGACCAATTGCAGCCGCAGCCTTGCATTGCCCGCTCCTGGGAAATTTCCCCGGATGGAAAAACCTATACCTTTCACCTCCGGAACGATGTTTTTTTTCATGAAAATGAAATTTTCGAAGGGAAAACCCGGAAAGTGGTTGCACAGGATTTTGTGTACAGCCTGAACCGGATTGTCGATCCGAAACTGGCTTCGCCCGGTGCCTGGATTTTTTACCAGGTGGAGGTCAAGGATGGAAAGCATGCCTTTGCAGCTTTGGACGACAGTACCTTTCAGATCCGGTTGAAATCGCCTTTTCCACCTTTTCTGGGACTGCTGAGCATGGCTTATTGCGTGGTGGTGCCGCACGAAGCCGTCGAAAAACTGGGCGATGCATTTCGCAAACAACCGGTGGGAACGGGTCCGTTTCAGTTTAAAATGTGGAAAGAGGGCATCAAACTGGTTTTAATCAAAAATGAACACTATTTTGAAACCGATTCGTCGGGAAACCGCCTGCCTTATTTGGACGCCGTTGCCATCAATTTTCTAGTGGACAAGCAAGCCGCTTTTTTGGAGTTTGTCAAAGGAAATTTGGATTTTATGTCGGGCATCGATGCGAGCTATAAAGACGAAATGCTCACGTATGACGGGAAGTTAAGCCCGAAATATTCCGGCAGGATCCACCTGCAAAAAGCGCCCTATCTAAATACCGAATACTTGGGAATTCAGGTCGACAGTACCCTGGACTTGGTCAAAAAAAGTCCTTTGCGGATGAAGAAAATACGGCAGGCCTTGAATTATGGTTTCGACCGGCAAAAGATGATGCGTTACTTGCGCAACAGCATTGGAATTCCGGCGACGAAAGGATTTGTTCCTTATGGGATCCCGTATTTTGACCACCGGAAAATTTCGGGCTACGATTACCATCCGGAAAAAGCCAAACAATTGCTGGCCGAAGCTGGATTTCCCGGTGGAAAAGGATTGCCGCCCATTACACTGACAACAAACGCTTCCTATGTCGACTTGTGCAAGTATATTCAAAGCCAGTGGAATGAACTGGGATTCGATGTAAAAATAGATATTACTCCTCCGGCCACCTTGCGTCAGCAAATGGCACAGTCGCAAGTGATGTTTTTCCGGGGATCGTGGATTGCCGATTATCCGGATGCCGAAAATTATTTGGCCATTTTTTATTCGCCCAATTTTTGCCCTCAAGGCCCTAATTACACGCATTTTTCCAATCTCGCATTCGACCGCCTGTTTCAAAAGGCCAACAACGAACCGAACGATTCGATACGAGCCGGTATCTACGAGGAAATGGATAATTTGGTGATGCAGGAAGCGCCGGTTGTGGTGTTGTATTATGATCAATTGCTGCGTTTTACACAAAAAACGGTTCACAATTTTAGCAGCAATCCACTCAATTTGCTGAATTTGAAACAGGTAAAGAAAGATATCCCCGGATAGAAGCGAAATAAAACCGGAAATAGCCGTTTATTCGTGGTTTGGGTGGGTATTTATTCTTTTCAGGTATTCCCTGGGCGTACATCCTTTTTCCTGCCGGAAAAAGTCGTAGAACGTGGTCATGGAATTGAAGCCCGATTGCCGGGCGATGGTTTCAAGCGTATATTTCTTATTTTCAGGAGCGTTTATTAGTCCGATGGCATGCAAAATCCGGTACCGGTTGACAAATTTATAGAATGTGACGCCCGCTTCCGTATTGATTGCTTTGGAAATATAGGTGCGATTGGAACGCACGGTCGTAGCAACATCATGAATGGTAAGGTCCGGGTTGAGGAACAATTTTTCGAGTTCAAAACAAACACATATTTTATTCATCAGGTAAACCATATGCGGTTCGAGTGCAGTACTTTCGGGAATTGATTCCTCAGCAGGTTTAACCGGTTCCGGCCGCAACATGTTCGGAATATCCTCGATTATTTTATGGTGTATCGAATAACGATATACAATGGCCCAAATGATGATGACGGACAAGTAAAATGCGGCATCGACATACCAACTGTCCAACAAGGTCGACATCACCCAAAAGACATACCAAGAGATAAAAAGAATAGTTACTTTCCGTAACCATGAAACTTTCAGATCGCCCAAATTTGAGAAATTATCTTTGACGTACCGGTCGTAGCGTACGGTAGCCCTAAACGTGAAGTAACTTCCCATGGCAATAAATAAAATGGCAAATAGGAGGGTGGCATTAAAAATTGCTTTGGAATGAAAAATCCAATTGATGATGGCCAGGAACACAAAAGGCGAGAACAAAAGCCCGATCCGAAAGGGCGTTGTCCACTTGGGAGCCACGACGCGGAAGTTGAAAGCCACAATCATCGGCAACCAAAAAAGATCCAGGGCTGCGCTGAAATAAGCCAATCTTATGTCCTGGGATTGTCCAAAAGCTTGGGTGAGTATCTCTTTTATAAGGAGTAAGGATAAAATAGCCAATTCCCAAAAAAGCAGGCGCACCACTCCGTTTTTCTTGCGTTGCAGGTATAGATTTACGCTCAGCATGATGGTGAACATCAGTAACGCCCCATGAGAGATATGAGCGATGTCGCGGGGAAAACCTTTTACTACCAAAAAAGCCATTTTATTTGAATTAATTATGTCTCTGCGGCTTAACCGTGCGTAGACAAAGATATATGTTTTTTGGTAACAATAGTGTGGCAGACAAAAAACGTATGACTTATTCCTGCCGGATTCCATCACCGGAACGAACCCGCTTATTCATGGTTTGGCCGGCTATTCAGCTTTTTCAAGTATTCCCGGGGCGTACATCCTTTTTCCTGCCGGAAAAAGTCGTAGAAGGTCGTCATGGAATTGAAACCTGATTGCCGGGCGATGGCTTCGAGTGTATATTTTTGGTTGTCAGGAGCGTTTATCAGACTGAGGGCATGCTGAATCCGGTAGCGGTTGACAAATTTATAGAACGTTACGCCGGCTTCCGTGTTGATTGCCTTGGAGATATAGGTGCGATTGGAACTTACAGACGTAGCCACATCATGGATGGAGAGGTTCGGGTTGAGGAATAATTTTTCGAGTTCGAAGCAAATACATATTTTATTCATCAGGTAGACCCTATGAGGCTCGAGTGCAGCACTTTCAGGAATCGCTTCTACACTGGGTTTGGAGGATCCCGGCAGCAACATATCCGGAATATCCTCAATTACTTTATGGCGTATCGAATAGCGGTATATAATGCCCCATGTCAGAATGTCAACCCAATAAGAAACGGCATCGACATACCAGTTGTCTTGCATCATTTCCACCACCCAGATCGTGTATGAAAAAATGAAAACAATCAGGATTCCGCGCACCCAGGTAACACCCGTATTGCCCGTATATGAAAAATTTTCCTCAATATAACGGTTGTAGCGGGATGTAGCTATAAAAATGAGATAAATTCCTGCCCCGGTAAACAAGCTGGAAAAGGCGACCGTGGCAAGAAAAACTGGCCAGGTGCGGAAAAAGAAGTTGACAACCGCCAATAGCACAAAAGGGATAAACATAAAGGCAATTCGTGCGGGCGTCATCCATCTGGGAGCCACGATGCGGAACATGAAGGACATTTCCAGTGGTAATACACAGAGTGCTATCGTCGTACTGAGATGTGCCAAGCCAAGATCGTAACCCGTTCCGGAAGCCTGGGCCACGATTTCTTTGGTAAGCAGCAGCGCTTCGGTAGCTACCAGCCAGAAAAGCAGACGTACCACCCCATTTCTTTTGCGTTGCCAATATAGGCTTACACACAGCATGATGGAGAACATAAGCGCTGCTCCATGCGAGATGTGGGCGACGTCTCTGGGAAATCCTTTTACCAATAAGTAAATCATTTTAGGTATTTAATGTACTTCCGGGTTTTTTACTGTGTACACAAAACAGGTGTCTTGTGCTAATAATAACAATATTGCAACGGGGCAAAAATACATGGGATCGTGAAAAAAACAGAGGCGAAGAACAAGTTTTTTCCGGCTTTTTACGTAAGTGGATACTCTTTACGTAAATGAATAACCTGCATAACTTATTGATTATAGTAGTTTTATTGTTTAAATAGCTTTTTTGATACTCTATTACAGCTTGATTTTTCCGTAGCACCTATTTTATATTTGCAGTACAAGAAAGAACATCCATCAAGCGAAGTAGTAGTATGAAACCAAAAAGAAGAGATAAAGCTTGAAGTAATGAAACCAAAAGCAACTTATTATTTATTGTATGAAAAAACTATTTTACATCTTTTTTTTACTGGCTTTTCCTTGGGCTTTGACAAGCTGTGGCGGCGATGACGACGGTGCAACGGATGAGAATGCCTTGCGGATACAGGAATTTGTGGTAAATATTTCGAACTACGCACACAGCATAAATCCGGATTTTATCGTCATTCCGCAGAACGGGCCCGAACTGGCTTTCAACAACACCGATCCGGGCGATGGAATCAATCATTCATATCTCAATGCGATTGACGGCATGGGGATTGAGGAACTTTTCTATGATGGCAGTTTGGCTGTAGACAATGAACGCCTTGCGATGTTGCGCCAACTGAAATCGTCGGTAAAAATCATGGTCGCCGATTATGTAAGCAATAATATTAATTTGCCCGATGCCGTGCAGCGCAGCAAAAACGAAGGATTTTTAAGCTTTCCCCGTATAGCTTCCAACTACGATTACAAAGAAGTTCCAACCCTGTCCATTACCGACGTAAATGCCGATCACATCACCGATTTGGCGGCAGCCCGGAATTACCTCTACCTGATCAGTTCCGATAATTTCACCGATAAACAAGCAATGATCCAGGCAATAAAAGCCACAAACTACGATCTGGTATTGATTGATTTGTTTTTTGACGGTATTGCCTTTACACCGGCGGAAATTCAACAACTCAAGACAAAAGATAACGGAGGGCAACGCCTTGTCATTGCTTACCTGAACATCGGATCTGCAGAAAACTATCGCTACTACTGGCAATCAGGATGGAGGAAAGGAAGTCCCTCCTGGATCAAAAAAAATTATGAAGGCTATCCCGACGAATTCTGGGTGGAGTTTTGGCATCCCGATTGGCAAAGCATTATTTACGGCAACAACAATTCGTATGTCAAAAAAATTATAGACGCCGGATTCGACGGCGCTTATCTGGACAATGTCGAAGTATATTATTTCCTGGAGAACGATGACTAGGATGCAACGAAACGCTTTTGTTTATCCGGAATAGGAAGAAAAACGCTTGCTGTTTTTCACCAAAGATATAAGGTTAATAGTAGATAGATGTTTGTGGTTGGTGGCGGACGAAGAAAGTTTAAAAAACCTTTACAATAGTTTTTTCATAAAATTAAACTTTCCCGTCCGCCTTTTTTAGGGATGCTATTGGCTTATCCGTGCAGCATTCATCAAAACATTTAGTATTATGAGAAAAGCAATATCGTTATGGCTATTGGGGATTGTTTTTTTTGCCACATTCCCCAATTTGTGCGCGCAAGACATTATCACCTTGAAAAACGGAGATGATATCCAGGCGAAAGTCACGGAAATTTCCGCTACCGAAATCAAATACAAACGTTTCAACCACCTCGATGGTCCTACAATTACTTTGGCAAAAGGAGACGTATTCGCCATCAAATACGAAAACGGCAGCCGGGAAGTCATGGGTGCTGAAAACCGGCAATCTGCCAGCAACGCTCAAAGCAGCGGTGCTGCAACAAAATCACCTGCCACCGTATCTGCACCTTTGCAATCCAGCGGCGAAACGGCAACGATCGTATTCTACCGTAAGAATAGAAACATCCCCCTGATTCTGAAAACGTTGGTTGTCTCCTTACATAAAAAGAACCCGGAACAAAAAGTAACCTCCTTAATGAATGCACAATACTGCAAATACACCACGGCAGAGCTGGGCGAATGGGAAATTACCGCAAGCGTGAAAAAAGAATCAAAACCGGTTAAAATTCGCCTGGAAGCCGGAAAAACATATTACATCAGTTGCCAGGCAAAGGACGACGCTTTCTTTAAATACGGAGCCAGTATTGAAATTGTGGATGAGCAAAGAGCCCTTTCCGAGATTCAGGAATTAACCGAAGCCGGCATGAACTAGAATTTATTAACACTTAAAATAAACTACTTATGAAAAAACAAAAACTCTTTACGCTGGCAATCAGCTTTTTTTTCGCGATTCCCTGCATCTGTGCGCAAGACATTATCACTCTGAAAAGCGGGGACGAAATCAAAGCAAAGGTAGTCGAGATTTCTTCGACTGAAATCAAATACAAACGTTTCGACAACCTGAACGGACCGACTGTTGTAATCACCAAAGCCGATGTATTTACCATCAAATACGAAAACGGCACCAAAGAAGTAATCAGCCCTGTTACTGCCCAACAACCCATTGTACAACCTGCTACTACTGCTATTGCTAAAACCCCGGCGACATCTTATGTTCCTGAAAAAACGAATTCCATTGGCATTTATGCAAATCCGATGGGATTTCTAACCTTCGGGCCGATGGTGGGTGCGGAGTTTACCTTCAATAAATTTATTCTCGAAACCAATTTGCGCTTTCCATCTTTAGGATTATTGGTGCCTGTTGCAATATCTTCGGAATATGATAATACCGTGGATGATGGACTTGGTATTGGATTCGGGGCAAAGTTTTACAATGCCAAACCGCGAGGAGGTTTCTATATCGGCGGTTTTGTAGAATATTGGTACCATAATTATACTTATACTGAAATTAACTATTATGGCAATGAAAGCGGTATCGTATTTGCGGCAAATATCGGTTATAAATTCCAGTTCCAGTCGGGCTTATACCTTCGTACGGGGGGATATTTAGGAGCTACAGTTCTTACCGTTTCGGATGAGTATGGCCCTTCTTCTTACACCGACTATTCCGGAGATTCATATGTTTTTGGCCTGTTGGATCTTGCACTTGGTTTCCGGTTTTGATTTCGAGGGCTATCTCATATAACTTTCGTGCAATGGCCCCATCTGGTTAGTTTAAATAACAATCAATTAGCTGGATTTATTAGTCTAAATTTCAATAGTTTACACGAAATTCTATTTTAAATTATTCAAATAAGATGAGTCATGAAAAATATACACATTGGTGAGCTGATTGAAGAAAAGTTTAACGAGAAGAGCCGTAAAGAACGAAGTTTCACAAAAGCAGAATTTGCACGCAGAATAAACCTTCACCGGTCAACCATTTACCTATTATTCCAACAAAAAAGCATTGATATCGAATTGCTTATCACCATATCCCATGTGTTGGAGTATGATTTTATTGAGAACGTGTATAAAAAAGCATCTCCGATCAAAAAGGATACAGCCATTGTGGGAATTGAAGTTCCCATAAGTGAACTCGAAAATATAAAATTTCCTTATGACTTCATTCACCTTGTAAAGGAAAAAGATGGATAGTGTCGATTTTTATAACGCATTCCGTATATAATAATAACAGGAAAAGATTGTGTGAAAAATAGGCCGGCCTTACATTTGCTAAAAGCTTTCGAATCTGAGTTAACACACTAATTTATTAATCCCTAAAAAGTAAATCTTATGAACAAAAAACTATTCTCATTTTTATTTTTGTTTCTCGCATTATCAATGATGTGTATTACGAACTCCTGCAAAAAAGATGACGATTCTAACGGTACAAATCCGATAATCGGAACATGGAAATGCACTGCTTCTGGTTCTGCAACAACGCTGGACTATGACGAAGTCACATTTAAATCGGATCAAAAAGGAAGTTGGAAATTTGTATATAAAGACGGGAAGATCGAGCAATACGACATTGTATCCTGGGGGACAACCGAAACGAAATTAACCATAGAGTTGAAGTTACGTGGGTCTTCTGCAGAACCTACCACGAACATATGGGGGTACAGCGTTTCGGGAAGTGAACTGATTCTTTCTTGGGCGGATGCTGATTATTTATACAAAAAGCAATAAAGATCCGTGTTTCTGTAAAAATCCCCTAAAATGAAATTGTTTTAGGGGATTTTTTTGCCCTTGTAATTTTTACAAATGAGGAACACTCGATAAGCAGCATTTTTTGTACAAAGAATACTACTTGTAATCCTTGTGGAAAGATCCAAATGATATTCAATAACTTTCAATAGCTGCCCTTAAAATTATTTTATAGCTTATGATGGATTTGACAGATTTCTATTTCTCAAACCTTATTAAAATAAGGAAAACATGAAATGGGCAGAGAGGTAAGTAAATACAAAAAAACGAGGAAAGCATTGCGCCTTCCTCGTTTTTTTTATGCTAGAATTTAAGTTTAACGTTTTCCTTTTCCTTTTTCGGAAGCGGCGCCGCCCACACGTCCCATAGCACAACGGAAACCAATGTAGTTGGTTGATTTCTTTTCATCCAAATAACGGCGGGTAGAAGGACTTTGGTAATAAGCCGGGTCACGCCAGGAACCTCCTTTGTAAACACGTGCCGAATCGTTCACCAAAGAAGAAATTCCGTAGTGGTACATATCGTTGGTCGTATTTACGTCGCTTTCCGGTTGAGCGGTCCAATCTTGGCCGACCAAGGAGCTGTAATCCCCGTCCAGATAATTAATGTTGTTCGCTTTGCGGTAGTTAAAGCGGTTCATGGCTTCTTCGTCGGTTACATCACGATAGCGGATACGGCCCAAACTGTCTTTCGGCGCTAAGTTTCCTTCGGCATCCAAAAGGTGGGTTTTAAAGATATTCCCACGGAAAGGCGCCATATCGGCAACATCCTCGAAACTAAGTTGGCGGTATACATCCAATACCCATTCGGCTACGTTGCCCGACATGTTGTACAATCCGTAATCGTTGGGCCAGTATGAACCTACTTCACAAGTAATTTCAGCTCCGTCGTTCAGGTTTCCGGCCACTCCCATATAGTCGCCACGTCCCCGTTTGAAGTTGGAAACAAAATTTCCGTAGTAACGCTTATCATCCGTGCGGAGTGAAGAACCGTTCCAAGGATAAATTTTACGTTCGGCAATCCGCTCGTAATGTGTGTTTCCGATTAAGCCATAAGCGGCATATTCCCACTCGGCTTCGGTTGGGAGGCGGTATTTGGGCAACAGGATTCCATCTTCAAAGCGTGCACCTCGTTTTCCGGTACCTTTGGGATTGTAGTCGGGAAGCTTTGCATTTTCCTCACCGCCATATTGGCCGGCTAAGTAAGCTTCCGTATTAAAATTATCTTCGGCGGTTTGATCCGGATTGATTTTTAACAACCCTTCTTTATAAAGCAAAAGTTCGTTTACACGGTCTGTACGCCAGTTGCAATAATCGGTTGCTTGTACCCATGTAACTCCTACTACCGGATAGAAATTGTAAGCCGGATGCCGGAAATAGGTCTCTACATAAGGTTCGTTATAGGCCAAACGTTCGCGCCATACCAACGTATCGGGTAATGCATTGCGGAATACGGCCGGATATTGTTCGCCCATGACACGGCTGATCCAATACAAATATTCGCGGTAATCAACATTGGCCACTTCGGTCTCATCCATATAAAAACTGGGAATGGTCACTCGTCGGGGAATATTATTCCATTCCGCCATCGGATCGTCGCTTACCCGTCCCATCACAAAGGTTCCCCCATCAATGAAAACCAATCCCGGACCGGTCACAGGAGTCTTGAAGTCTGCTACTTGAAATCCGCCTTGCTTGGGATCGTTGTAATTCCAACCCGTGGTATGCGAGGCTTTTTTGGAACATGAAACGAACGTGGCTGCAACTACTGCCACAAGAATAATGCTGATTGTCTTAAATTGTTTTGCCATTTTTACTGTAGAATGGTTTAATTGGGAAATAACTAAAAAGTGGGACATTTTATTGCTTTAACAGCATGTTTTTTTTCGAAACAGTCTAAAATCCAGCAGAATGACAACTCGTGTGCGCCGCCTGCTTTTAAGCCCAAGTCGGATATGGTCGCATCAAAGCTGTAACCGATCTTGAATTTTTCTTGTGTAAAGCCGACCATTAAGATAACGGCATCCGGGTTTGTGAAATTATGCCGGTACCAAACTCCGCCTACCATGGGGTATATATTCAACTGTGCTCCGACATTTAATTGTTGAAACTTTCCTTCCTGCATATACACAACATTCGGGGAGATGGACAGGTCGTCAAATCTTCCGCCCGATATTCCTTGCTTAAAGTCAATAATGGTTCCGGCATGTACGGTATACCTCCGCTCGAGGGGCGCTTTCGCTCCCGGATAAAAAGCAACATTCGGTGTTGTGAGGTGGTGGACGGCAAAGCCGAGATACGTCCCGTATTTGTAACCGATTAAAAAGCCGGCTGCAAAATCAGGCTTCATGACTACTAATTTTGCCGGAGGCACTTCTTGCGTAGGGCCGATCTGCCCCGAAACCAACGATTGCAACAATTGATCGGCGAATACCAGGTTGTCCCAGTTCAATTTCCGTTGCGCAAAACCGGCTTGTAACGCCAAATTCATGGTAAAATCATCCGAAAGTTGCGCCCGGTAAGAGTACATTAAATCTCCCGATATCGTGTTTAACAAACTGACTTCATTATCTACATTGACCAATGCTCCCACGCCTCCCGAAAGGCTTTCAAAATAGGCATCGCCCGATATGCCGAAACTATTGTAACCCGGACTCAAAGAAGTCCATTGGGTGCGATAATTCAAGGTAACCCGGGGACATATTTTAGACCCTGCCAAAGCAGGATTCAAATACAGAGGATTGGCATAAAATTGTGAATATCCAACACTTTGGCTGTATAACGGAGCAGTGCTTATCAGCAGGCAGGATATCAGCATGATTAGTTTTGTAGTTTTTCCCATTGTCACAATTTTATAGGTTTGCACTCAATGCCACAACATGCAAAAGTAAGTAAATTTTGTTTTGTATCACGCATTGAACAATGTATTTTGAATAATTTTCTATCTTGCTAAAGATCAGATGTTTTTAAAAGAAAATTTGCATTGTTACAAAAAAATTGTTAGAATTACATAAAATTCAGGAAGAATTTAACGGATACCGGTTTAATTTGTTGCATTAAGCCTATTTTTGTCTCATGAGATTTATTTTCTACTTTTTTTTGATCATACTGGGGATTGTTTCTGCGTTTGGAGGGGAGAGAAATACCGTGGCAAAGCCCGATCTAACGGGGAATTCCATTTTCAAAGAAGGGGTATGGTACAAAATGGCCATCAATAAAACGGGCATGTATCGAATTACGTATTCCGATTTACAGGCTTTGGGCGTAAACACTTCTTCCATTGACCCACAAACCTTGAAAATATATGGAAACGGCGGCCAAATGCTTCCGGAAGATAACTCCAAGGGTCCGATCATTGATTCCCTTGAAAATGCCATAAGAGTGGTGGGCGAAGAAGACGGCCGATTCGATGTTTCCGACTACATTCTTTTTTATGCCCAAAATACGGTTGCATGGACTTACAATACTACCGAAAAAATTTGGGAACACCAGCTTAACGAATATTCCGATACGGCATACTATTTCTTAACTTTTGGCGGAACCAAAGGGAAACGCGTTTCTTGGGCTGAAATACCGGACGGACAGCCGACAGATTACTCGAGCAGCTACGATTACCGGACGTTTCACGAGTGGGACCGGGTTAATATCATCAAATCCGGGAGAACCTGGTTAGGAGAGGACTTTGATGTATCAAACACCCAATCATTTAGTTTTACAGTTCCCAATATTAGCACCTCTGCAAAAGCAAGAATAAAGGTTGCAGTAGCCGCGCGCGCTTCCGCTTCCAGCATATTTCAGATAAAAATTGAAAACGCCACACAAAATCTGGTCATGAGCGCGGTTACAGGAGCTGCTATCTATGCCAGTTATAAAACGACCTATTTGGATTTCGTACCCACGCGTGCGAACATCAATCTTGAAATAGCATTCAACCGCCCCAATACAAATTCGAGCGGATGGGTGGATTACATTGACCTTACGGCCCGGGCAGCGCTTTCGTTTGCATCCAATGAACAACTCGGCTTTAGGGATGTCTCTACTGTAGGCGCTCAAAAAATTACGGAATTTTCGCTCCAAAGCTTGTCCAACCAGGCCCAGATTTGGGACGTGACCGATTTGCATTCGGTAAAACAAGTGCAAACCCAATGGAACAGTTCGAAAATGGTCTTTTCTGTCCGGACGGATACTCTTAAAGAATTTATTGCATTTGAAAACAACCTGTTCAAGCCGCTTTCGATCCGGAAAATTGCAAATCAAAACCTGCATGCGTTGGAAGCACCGGAGATGTTAATTATTTCGCCTCCGGAATTTTACGATCAAGCCATTCGCCTGGCCTCGTTCCATGCTTCGATCGACGCCATGAACGTGCAGGTGGTAGACCCTTCGTTGATATACAATGAATTTTCCTTCGGAATGCTTGACCCGGCGGCTATCCGGAATTTTGCAAAATACTTTTACAAAGCAGCTCCCGCTACGTTTCGTTATTTGTTACTTTTTGGGGATGGGTCTTTTGACAATAAAAGCCGCATTTCGGCGAACACAAACCGGATCCCGACGTACCAAGCGGGCTATGCCTTGAATCTATACACCACCCTCACGACCGATGATTATTACGGTTGTTTCGATTGGATGAATCTATTTACTTACGACTCCATCCGGTTGGGAATAGGTCGTTTACCCATCAAAACGGCAGCAGAAGCGGAAATTGTTGTGGATAAAATCATACATTGTTCTTCCGGCACACTTGAAACTAAAAATGATTGGCGCAATGTGGTTGCTTTTATTGCCGATGACGATGATTATGAAACGTATGGATTTGTGAGCGATGCCGAGGCATTGTCTTCGGAACTCGAGCAAAACCACAAACCGTTGGTCATCGACAAAATTTATTTGGATGCCTACAAGCAGCAAAATACGGCTTCGGGGCCACGCTATCCCGATGCCAATGCCGCCATTACACAACGTGTTGAAAAAGGAGCCTTGTTTATTAACTATACGGGTCATGGCGGAGCGACAGGCCTTGCCGATGAGCATGTATTAAGCATTCCCGAAATCAGGGCATGGAAAAACCAAAATAATCAACCCATATTTGTGACGGCAACCTGCGATTTTACTCGCTTCGACGATCCCAGTCAAAATTCTGCGGGGGAAGAAGTCTTATTAAATCCGGTAGGAGGGGGGATTGCTTTGTTTTCAACCACGCGCCCTACGTTTGGAACACCCAATTTTTTATTGAACCGGGCTTTGTATCAAAATGCGCTGCTTGGAAACGGTGGCGCTTCCCGGTTGGGGGATATTATCCGGAAAGCCAAACAAAACATCGGCTTGGATGAAAACAGTAAGAAATTTGCCCTCTTCGGTGATCCGGCTTTAAGGCCGGCCTATCCGGAATACCGGGTAATCACAACGGCCATCAATTCGAAGCCGGTCACATCGGAGCCGGATACCTTAAAAGCCTTGCAAGAATACACCATTGAAGGGGAGATCGTTTCAGCCTTGGGGGAAGAATGCTCGGATTTTAACGGTTTTGCATACCCCACGATTTTCGACAAATTTAGCAATGTGTCTACACTTGGAAACGACGGATTTATGCCTTATTTGTTCCAATTACGTAAAAATGTCCTTTTCAAGGGAAAAGTGGAAGTAAAAAACGGGAAATTCTCCTACCATTTTATTATTCCCAAAGATATTGATTATCAATATGATTTTGGAAAAATTGTCTATTACGCATGCAGCGAACAAAAGGATGCCGGAGGGTATTATGAAAATATCATCATCGGCGGTTCCGGATCGGCCCAACAAACCGACCATACGGGGCCTCAAATTCTTTTGTATTTGAACGACCGGAATTTCCGGTCGGGCGGAGTAACAGACAACAACCCGTATTTGTTGGCGTTCCTTTCTGACGAAACGGCGATCAATACTTCGGGCGTGGGAATCGGGCATAACATTGTTGCCATTTTGGATAACCAAACGACGAATCCGATTTTTCTTAATAATTTTTATGAACCCGATGTCAATACGTTAAAAAGCGGGTCGTTGAAATTTCCCCTCTTTGGCTTATCCCAAGGGAAACATACACTTTCGCTCAAGGCATGGGATATTTACAACAATTCTTCAGAAGCAACTATTGAATTTGAGGTTGTGATGCCCGAAAACCTTGCCATCGGAGTCGCCCGTTGTTTTCCGAATCCGTTTCAAAGTGAAATCAACATAACCGTTGAACACAATCAGCAAGGCAAACTACTGCATACAACCGCTTTTATCTATTCGATGAAAGGGGAGATGGTCCGGCATATCGAGCACTCCGGTTATGCCATGGGAACCCTTTCGGATCCCATTATTTGGGATGGAAAAACCGATCAGGGAAACCAAGCTGCAGCCGGAATCTATGCTTGCAAAATCATTGTAGCGTCGAGTACCGGACAAAAAGGCCAAACATGGGCGAAAATTGTTTATATAAAATAATTTTCAGCCTTTTTCGTTTTAACACATAAGATAAAAATCAATGATCAAAAAAATACTGCCCGCTATACTGTTTGTTGTTTTTCTAGTAACACACTCTTTTTCCTTTGCACAAGGTGAAAAGTATCCGTTTACCCTCAATTGGCAAGGCGTTCAATCTACCTTAGATATCAAAGGTTTATCTGTCAACGTTTTAGGACTTGAGGGAGGAAGCTATTTGCCGCAGAATAACTATGCCCCTGTTTTTAATACGGTTGTGGATCTACCCAGAGGGGTCGAAAGAGTGGAGCCCATCCTGGAAAATGCCGTTTTTCAAAATGTAGATGCAACCCAGCTGGCATGGATTACAAATCCGGTCGAAGCAACTTCCGATCTGAAAACCGAATATTTGATAACAACCCACAATGGGATTTCAACCTTGCGTTACACGGTGTATCCGTTCCGGATTTACCAGGGGACTCTTCAACAATTGGTATCGTTTGATTTAAAAATTATCGATGCAAAGCAAGCTGCCGCTCCGGCTGCGGTTACTTATGCCGTTTCGAAACCGTCGGTACTGGCTACCGGGACCTGGTACAAAATAAGGCTCAACAAAACAGGAGTTTACAAATTTACCTATGACGACATTAAGGCAATGGGTGTGAATATGTCTAAAGTAACCCCTGCCAACATCCGCTTGTTCGGTCAAGGCAGCATGATGCCTGAAAATGTTGAGGAATTTTACTACGACGGACTCCCCGAGAATGCCATCCAGGTTGTGACTGCCAATCCGAATGTTTTTTCATCCGGGGATTACATCCTTTTTTATGCCACGGGCCCCGATTTGGTTTACTTCGACAACATTCAAACGAACAACTATACCCACCGCAAGAATCCGTACTCCAATTACTCCTACTATTTTTTAAATTTTGATACAGGGCCGGGCAAGCGGCTTGAAAATTTAGCACAGTCACCGGACAATCCGTACCGTGTGATGGACCGCTACATTGATTATCAATATTTTGATAAAGATCTTTTCAATACAGGGAAAAGCGGCCAACGCTGGGTAGGGGATAAGGTCGACCCCGACTTGCTGGCATATACGTTTCCTTCGTTTTATTTCCCCAATGCGATACCCGGCAGTGCGCAAAATTCCTATGTTGATTGTCGCCTGGTAAGAACATCCCTGACAAGGCAGCGGGTTAACTTGCTGCTTAACGGCTCAAAAATTCATTACGCAGATGTTTCGTCTCACAGCAGTGATGATTATGGAGCGGAAGCGAAACTCCGGGTGGCCTTTGTGCCTGCAACAGAAGGAGAGAACCGCTTTAAAGCCGAAATCGGAATTTTAACACCCGGGACAGCTCCTACTTTTTATGTAGATTACATATCAACCAATGTCATTACCCGCTTGCAATACACCTCCGGTTATTTGCAATTTTCGAATGCATTGTTTGCGCTGGACGGCATTTTTGACGTGAAGTTGGCCAAAACCAACAATCAGGTTGCCATTTGGGAGGTTACCGACCCACATAAAGTAAAAAAGGTCGATCATATTTTTCAGTCCGATACATCCCGTTTTGTGATGCAAATGCAGAACAATGTGCTCCGCACCTTTGTTGCCTGGGACAATACCGGCCTGTTGAAACCCGAGTATGTTGAGAAAATCGCCAACCAGGATATTTTGTCGCTTTCGAATGTTGAGATGTTGATTGTTGCTCCCAAAGCCTTTCTTTCCGAAGCGCGGCGCCTGGCAGATCACCATCGTTCGTTCGACGGCTTGACGGTAGAGGTTGTTGAAGAAAAACTAATCTTTAACGAATTTTCTTCCGGATCACCGGATCCTACGGCTATCCGTGATTTTTGCCGTTTTCTGTACGACCGCCCTGATTCTGAAAGGAAACTAAGGTACCTGTTGCTTTTTGGAAAGGCGACGTATGATGTGCGGAACATTCAGGTGCATACGCAGGCCGAAACCGTTTCCACCTATGAAACGTACCAATCCCTTAATGCGGTGACATCTTGTGCTACGGATGATTATTTTGGGGTTTTGTCTTCAAAAACTGTGATTGATCCGGTAACTTGTGGGTTGAAGGAAGCTCCTATTAACATTGGAATCGGTCGTTTCCCGGTTGTCAATTTGGCAGAAGCAAAAATCGCTGTGAAAAAAACCATCGATTATGCGACCCAACTCCCGAAGCAATTCGGCCCCTGGCGGAATGTAGCCGCTTTTGTCGCAGACGATGAAGATTTCCAAACGTATGCACTAACTTCGGAAGATACGTTGGTGCCCCGTTTGCTGAAAAATGCACCCGAATTTAATGTGTCTAAAATCTATCTGGATGCATATAAACAAGAAATTACCCCGAGCGGCCCCCGTTATCCGGCGGCAAAGCAGGCCATTGACGATCAAATAAAAAACGGGGTGCTGATTATGAATTATTCGGGGCATGGCGGAAACGAAGGTTGGGCGGAGGAAGCCGTTTTGGACCGGACCCAAATCAGCAATTGGACCAATTACAAATCCATGCCGGTCTTTATCACGGCCACTTGCGAGTTTTCGCATTACGACAATCCGGATAAAAAATCGCCCGGCGAAGAAATTTTCCTGAATTTGGCAGGGGGAGGTATTGCCCTGTATTCAACATCCCGGGCTACTTTTGCACCCCCCAACCTGATCCTGAACAAATCTTTGTACGATACCCTGTTTTCACGAAAATCTGCCGTAGCCACAAGGCTGGGAGATGCCATAGCCTTTGGGAAAAATGAAACGCGAAAGGTTTCATATTATATGGGGTATGTGAGGGGCTTTGTGTTGCTGGGAGATCCGGCTCTGGAAATCGCTTTCCCGAAATACAAGGTAAAAACCACGGCCATCAATGGGAAGCCGGTGAGCGAGGAATTTGATACGTTGAAAGCGCTGGCTCCGGTCGAAATTGAAGGCGAGATTGTTAATTGGGACGGCGTCGTTGTGTCCGGATTTGATGGAGAGCTGGATGTGAAGATTTTTGATAAAATGCGCCGTTTGCGAACGAAAGGGAATGACGGATGGGATCCTATCGAATACACCCTACAAGATAATATTGTTTACCAGGGGAAAGCCAGCGTGGAAAACGGGAAATTCAAATTGAGTTTTATCCTTCCGCAAGACATCAACTTCAGCTACGGATGCGGCAAAATTTCTTACTATGCTAATTCCAACAAAGAAGATGCCACGGGAGAATTTGAAGACTTTATCATCGGAGGTATCTCGGATCAAAGCCTGACGGATACGACCCCACCGAAGATTTCGCTGTTTATCAACAACGAACAATTTCAAGACGGCGGCATGACCCATGAAAATCCGCTGCTGATTGCAAAACTATTTGATGAAAACGGAGTAAGTACTGTCGGTACTGCGATTGGGCATGATATTACGGCCGTTTTGGACAACAATGCCTCGCAAGCCATCAGTCTTAACAAGTACTACAAAGCAGACCTAAATTCCTACCAATCGGGGACGGTGTATTTCCAATTTAAAAACCTTACCAAGGGCGAACATACCCTTACGGTAAAAGTATGGGATGTGTTTAATAATTCGGCCGAAGCTACCATTACATTTATTGTGGATAAAAATTTCGGGATATCCATCACATCCATAAAAGCGTATCCGAATCCTTTTGTCGACAACGTAAATATTTATTTTGAACACAATAAATACAACGTACCTCTTGAAACGACGGTGGAGGTTTTTGCTGTGAACGGGCAAAAAATCTGGCAATACGGCCCAACCCGCGAATATGTTTCCGAAGGCTACGTTGTGGGCCCCATCTATTGGGATGGTCACGACGGAAGCGGAAATTCGGTCGATTCCGGAATGTATTTATGCCGGATACGAGTGAAGGACAATCAAAATAAAACGGCGGACAAAACGATCAAACTGATAAAACTGCAACAATAAGAAAATAAAACTCAAAAATTGAAAAAAAACAATCGCAAAGCAATAACTTCTTGAATCAGTCGTTTTCTGCTTGCAAAACATTACATTAAATGAAATATATGACTCACTCCCGTAAAGCCTGGACTCTTGCTTTGTTTTCTACGCTGATTTTGTTTTTAAGCCAAAATTCGTTTGCCCAATCAACCCAAAACCGCATTATACAGCCGGCTGTGGTAACTTTAACGATTGCTCCCGATGCCCGGGCCGGAGCAATGGGGGATGTGGGAGTTGCTTCAAGCCCCGATGCCAATTCGATGTTTTACAATTCGGCAAAATATGCGTTTGTAGACAACATGTTTGGAGCCAGCTTTTCTTATTGCCCTTGGATGAGGAGTCTGGTGAGCGATATCTCACTTACATACTTGTCGGGTTATTACAAGCTTGATAAAAATCAAACCATTGCCGCGTCGTTGCACTTTTTTACATTGGGTAGCATTGAGCATACCATCGACGGAATCAACACGTTGGGTACGTTTAAACCCAATGAGTTCAGCATTGATGCAGCCTATGCGCGTAAATTTTCCAATACACTATCGGGAGCGGTTGCCTTGCGCTATATCCACTCCAATCTGACCAGCGGATTGGATTCTTACGGTACGGGCGGATCTCACCCCACCAAACCGGGTAATACGGTTGCCGCCGATATTTCCGTATACCAGCGGATTCCGGTTACCTTGGGAGATTACGAAGGTACGTTCTCTTGGGGAGCTGCCATTACAAACATGGGAGCAAAAATTTCGTATACGGATGATAACCTTGAAAAAGATTTTATTCCTACCATGTTACGTGTAGGACCCGGACTATCGTTTGATATTGACGAGTACAATTCGTTAAGTTTTATGGTAGATTTTACCAAATATTTGATACCGACTCCTCCTGTACGTGAAAACGGTCAAATCATTGCCGGGATGGATCCCGATGTCAGCGTTCCGGTAGGTATGTTGCATTCTTTTTATGATGCACCCGATGGCTTGTCCGAAGAGTTGAATGAAATTAATATTGCCGGAGGGATTGAATACTGGTATAACAAGCAGTTTGCACTTCGTGGCGGTTATTATTACCAACCCAAAACCAAAGGCGACATTCAGTATGCGACTTTAGGGGCCGGGATTCGCTATAATGTACTCGGTATTGATATTTCTTACTTGGCATCTGTAAAAGCGAATAACCCGCTTGCCAACACACTGCGTATTTCAATTTCGGTGGCTATGGGAGAAGCCCCGAAATAAGAAGGTATTTTGATTTTTTTGAGAAGCCCGGTCATTTCATTTTGATTGGGCTTTTTTCATTTGGGGAAAGGCGGTTGTGTGCGAAAGGGGGAATTTTCGGAAATCGGAAAAAAATCGTACTTTTGCGCCGCATGAAAAATATCCGTAACTTTTGTATCATCGCTCATATCGACCACGGGAAAAGCACCTTGGCCGACCGCCTTTTAGATCAAACCGGTTCCATTTCCGACCGCGACAAGCAAGACCAGGTTTTGGATAACATGGATTTGGAACGCGAACGCGGAATTACCATTAAGAGCCATGCCATCCGCATGGATTACAATTACAAGGGCGAAACTTACAAACTGAATCTGATTGATACACCCGGACACGTGGATTTTTCCTATGAAGTGTCACGTGCTATTGCGGCCTGCGAAGGAGCTTTGTTGGTGATTGACGCTACACAGGGAATTCAGGCCCAAACCATTTCCAATTTATATTTGGCACTCGAACACGATTTGGAAATCATTCCGGTGATGAACAAAATGGATATGGATGCCGCCATGCCCGATTTGGTAGAAGATCAAATCGTGGATTTAATCGGCTGCGACCGCAAGGACATCATCCGCGCCAGCGCCCGTTCGGGAATGGGTATTGATGAAATCCTGGAAGCCATCATTACACGCATTCCGGCTCCCAAAGGCGATTCCGAACAGCCTTTGCAAGCCTTGATTTTTGATTCCCTTTTCAATTCCTATCGGGGGGTCATTGCCTATTTCCGCGTGATGAACGGCCGCATCCGCAAAGGCGATCGGGTGAAGTTTGTTTCCACCGAGCGCGAATACCATGCCGACGAGATTGGAGTCCTCCGTTTGAAGCCTGAACCTTGCGACGAATTAGGCGTCGGCGAAGTGGGATACATCATTTCGGGAATTAAAACGGCACGCGAAATCAAAGTAGGGGATACCATTACTCATGTGGAAAATCCTTGCAAGCAAGCCATTGAAGGATTCCAACAGGTCAAACCCATGGTGTTTGCCGGAATTTATCCTACCGACAGCGACGATTACGAAGATTTGCGTGCTTCCATCGAAAAATTGCAATTGAACGATGCCTCGCTTACCTTCGAACCCGAATCGTCGGCAGCATTGGGATTTGGTTTTCGTTGCGGATTTTTGGGTATGCTGCACATGGAAATTGTACAGGAACGCCTGGACCGCGAATTTGATATGGATATTATCAATACCGTGCCCAACGTAATGTACCGGGTGGTCACCAACAAAGGCGAGGTCATGGAAGTGCACAATCCCTCGGGGATGCCCGATCCTACGTTGCTGGATCATGTGGACGAACCCTACATTACCGCTCAAATCATTTCCAAAAGCGAATACGTGGGAGCCATCATGAAATTGTGTATGGACAAACGCGGAACCCTGAAAAATCAAATTTATCTCACGCAGGACCGCGTAGAACTCTCCTTCGAAATCCCCCTGGGGGAAATTGTATTCGATTTTTACGACAAGCTGAAAAGCATTTCCAAAGGATACGCTTCGTTCGATTATCACATTACGGGCTTTAAAGAAGCCGATCTGGTAAAACTGGATATCCTGTTGAACGGCGATTCGGTCGATGCGCTAAGCACCCTGATTCACCGAGGCAATGCCTATGATTTCGGGCGTCGCATTTGCGAAAAACTGAAAGAACTCATCCCGCGCCAACAATACGATGTCGCCATTCAGGCGGCGATCGGGGCAAAAATCATTGCCCGCGAAACCATCAAAGCTTTGCGCAAAGACGTAACGGCCAAGTGTTATGGTGGTGATATCAGCCGTAAGCGCAAATTGCTGGAAAAACAAAAGAAAGGCAAAAAGCGTATGCGCCAGATCGGCTCCATTGAAGTCCCCCAAAGCGCATTCTTAGCCGTATTAAAGCTGGATTAAAAATTTCTTTTATAATTTTTTTTCTAAAAGAGGTTGCCGGATACTAAAAAAGGGTTCTCTTTCGTAATAATAAGAAACATTTTCTTTTAACCCATTAAAACGATGTAGCTTATGAAAAATTACACTCTTTTTGTTTTCGCCTTGTGCTTTCTAGGGGGATTGTTTTCATGCAAACAAAACGGCCCCAAAACCGTAAACGGCTGGGTATTCGATGCCACCATGAACAATCTTATGGTCATTACAACCAACGGCGATACGTTGAACATCAGTACCATGGATGTCGACCCCGTCAAAGTACCCGGCGTTATGCTGAATGATTCCGTAACAGTAATCTATGCCACGGAAAAAATCGACGACAATACTGAAATCCTGAAGGCGGTTGAACTCACCATTACCGCCCACAATCCTCTTTTCTACATTCCTGGCACCTGGGTTCACGCCAACCCGATCAATGCGTCCGAACAAGAAGGAATGACCTTGAACGAAAACAGAACCGCTTCGTCCGTGAATATGGCCACCTTGCTTTACAAAAAATGGCAATTGGAAAACGGAAAGCTCTTGTTAGATTACGAAAGCATTGGAAACAAACAAACCCTTACCGGTACCGATACGTTGGATATCGTAAAATTAGATGCCGATTCTTTGGTGCTTGCCCAGAAAGGACAAGTTATCTTTCGCTACGAACGAATGAAAAAATAGGGTCAATTGCACGGACTAAAAAAGCACGACTCGCAAAAGGATCGTGCTTTTTTATTGTTAAGATTATCTGGAATTCACTTGAACAGACAAGGTAACAAACAATTCAACCATTCACTCCCCAACATCAAACCACCACATTAATAATCCGTCCTTTGACGATGATGATTTTCTTGGGTTGTTTGCCTTCCAGCCATTTGGCCGACTCCGGAGCCGCAGCTACCGCTTGTTCCATTTCCTTTGCGTCCATATCGAGTGGAAACTCTATTGTAAAGCGCATTTTCCCGTTGAAGGAAACCGGATAAGCAAACGAGTTTTCAACCAAATACTCCGGATTGAATGTGGGGAATTGCGCAAAATTTATGCTTTCCTTGTTCCCCAGCAAATGCCACAATTCTTCGGCAATATGCGGCGCATAAGGTGAAATCAGGATTGCCAGATCGCTAAGAATCGCCCGTTTGTTACATTTTAAATCCGAAAGCTCATTTACGCAAATCATAAAGTTGCTCACCACCGTATTGAACGAAAACCGTTCGATGTCGTCCTGTACCTTCTTAATGGTGCGGTGTAATACTTTCCATTCTTCTGGCGTCGGATTTTCACCCGAAACTTCAAACTGCATATCGACCGTATGGTACAAACGCCACAACTTGCGCAAAAAGCGGAATACTCCTTCAATGCCGTTGGTATCCCAAGGCTTGGATTGTTCCAATGGGCCCAAAAACATTTCATACAAACGCAACGTATCAGCGCCGTATTTTTCAATCAACAGATCCGGATTCACCACATTGTGCATCGATTTCGACATTTTCTCCACTTCCCATCCGCAAATGTATTTCCCGTTTTCCAGAATAAACCCGGCATTCGCAAAATCGGGCATCCATTGTTTGAACCGTTCCGTATCCAGCACATCGTTGTCCACCAGATTCACATCCACATGAAGCGCTTGCGTGTGCTCGTACTGATGGCGCAGGTTGTACGACACGAATTGATTGGTGCCGATGATGCGGTATACAAAACTCGACCGTCCCTGGATCATCCCCTGGTTGATCAGTTTCTTAAACGGCTCTTCCGTTTGGCTCAATCCCAGGTCGAACAAAAACTTGTTCCAGAAACGCGCATAAATCAAATGTCCCGTGGCATGCTCGGCCCCGCCCATATACAAATCCACATCTTTCCAGTAACGAATGGCTTCTTCCGAACAAATAGCATCGTTATTTTTAGGATCCATATATCGTAGATAATAAGCGCTCGAACCTGCAAAACCGGGCATGGTATTTGTTTCCAGCGGATACCCTTCTTTTGTTACCCAATTCTTGGCACGTGCCAAAGGCGGCTCTCCCGTTTCCGTCGGTAAATATTTGTCGATATCTGGCAACTCCAAGGGTAACTCCTTTTCATCCAGTGCATGCGGAATCCCGTTTTTGTAATAAATCGGAAACGGTTCTCCCCAATAGCGCTGGCGGCTGAAAATAGCATCCCGCAACCGGTAGTTGATAGTGCCGTGTCCGATTCCGTTTCCTTCAATATATTGAATGGTGGCGGCAATCGCATCCTTTACTTCCATACCGGTAATAAAGCCGCTGTTGATCATTACGCCTTCTTTCGAATCGTAACTTTCTTCCCAGGTTTCGGGCGGCGTGGGTATTTCTCCTTTTTTACAAACCACCTGAATAATGGGCAAATTAAAATGACGGGCAAATGCAAAGTCGCGGCTATCGTGTCCCGGAACTGCCATAATGGCGCCTGTTCCGTAGCCCATTAATACATAATCAGCAATATAAATCGGAATTTCCGTTCCATTTAATGGATTTACGGCATAGGAGCCGGTAAACTCGCCCGAAACTTTTTTTACTTCCGTCAGCCGTTCCCGTTCCGAACGGTTTTTTGCCCAGGATGTATAAGCTTCTACCGCTTCTTTACGGTCGGTAGTGGTTAACGCGTCCACATAAGGATGTTCCGGAGCAATGACCATAAATGTCACTCCAAACATCGTGTCGGCCCGGGTGGTAAATACCTCGAGCGAACGTCCGGAATCTCCTTTGATCTTAAAATGCGCCGAACAACCGACACTACGACCGATCCAGTTCCGTTGAATCTCTTTGATCGATTCGCTCCAGTCGATGGATTCCAGTCCGTTCAAAAGCCGTTCGGCATAAGCCGTAATGCGCAGCAACCACTGGTTCATAATTTTCCGCTCCACCGGATAGCCGCCGCGCACCGAAAACCCTTCGCTCACCTCGTCGTTTGCCAGTACACAACCCAAAGCCGGGCACCAGTTTACCGCCGTATCCGCCAAATAAGCCAGGCGATAATGCATCAACACATCGCTCTGTTCCTTTTCGCTTTTGGCATTCCATTCCACTGCCGTAAAAGACAGCGGTTTCGAACAAGCCAAATCCAATCCCTCGGTTCCCTGCGTGCCGAATACTTCGATCAGTTCCTGAATGGGGCGTGCCTGCTGCGACTGATTGCAATAATAGGAGTTGAACAATCGGATAAACACCCATTGTGTCCATTTATAGTAATCCGGGTCGCTGGTGCGGAACTCCCTTTCCCAATCATAACAAAAGCCGATTTTATCCAATTGCTCGCGGTACCGTGCCGTATTCTTTTCGGTCGTGATTTTGGGATGCTGTCCCGTTTGGATGGCATATTGTTCCGTAGGCAAACCGAACGCATCGTATCCCATGGGATGCAACACGTTGAACCCTTTCAAACGTTTGTAGCGGCTGTAAATATCCGAAGCGATATAGCCCAGCGGATGCCCTACGTGCAAGCCTGCTCCCGAAGGATAGGGAAACATATCCAATACATAATATTTAGGCTTTGAAAGGTCGATACCGGTCTTATACACCTTCTGTTCCGTCCAGTACTGTTGCCATTTTTTTTCTATTTCCGAAAAGTTGTAATCCATAATGTACGTGCTGCTTTGTAGAAAAATAAAGGTTGCAAAGGTACAAAAACCACCTGATTCCTCAAAGCGGGAGAAATGTGGTAGCTTCTGTTCCGTGGAGGTTCTACCGTTGCCGGTTTATTAAAAGAAAGCGAGGTTTATCCTTGTATAGCAAGATTTAAAACACAGCCTCAGGCCGGCAAGTCTATTTTTTGCAAAGCTTAAAGGGGGACACAACCTGTATTACCACCTGAATATATACCCGGCTTTTAGTTGGAACTTATTCACACGCTGTTTGTGGTCTTTCGGCTGGATGTCGGATTTGTAGCCTGTGATATTCATTCGCTCGCCGGCCCAATATTTATCGTTGGCAATGTTTGTCAGGCCGAGATCGTAAGAAGCGCCGATCGTAAAACCTTTAAGTTCGACATTGACGCCGAAGCTTACCCCGGCATTTATCCGGCTGAAGGGAGACCGGGCAAAAGCATAGTCGTGCTCTTTGCTTGACAAGGCCGCTGTTGTTTGGGAATTCGTTGAGGTTCCCGACGTGCCGAACAAATCCATTTCACCGGTATAATCACAACGTTCGCCATAGAACCGGTTGGGGGGGAAATCGAAAACATAGTCGGTAAAGCCCGTAATTTCGCATTTCCCTGAAATGCCATACGCTACGTAAGGCCCTGCGAAGAACTGGATATTCGATTTTTTCGATAAACAATAACGGGACGAAAAAAGCAAAGGTATTTCGACGTAATTCAACGTATACTGTTCCGTAAAATTGTCTACGGCAGTCCCTTCCAGATATCTGGAGTTATACCAGAAATACCCCGCATAGGAACATGAAAACAAATTTTTTACCTTCAGGTTTGTAAAAGTAAGCCCGACCTGGAGATAATAGTTTCCACCCAACCGGGCATCCACCAACATTCCCGCACAGAATCCTGCTTCGGGCGAGTAGGAAGGCTCTATCGAGCTGCTGCTCCCGTATCCGTAATCCACGGCGCCCGATCCTTTTGCATTAAAATTAGCAAAGGCAAGGCCGGCCGTGAACCCGAAAGAAATGTTTTTCCCTCCGATTATTTCGTATTTCAGGTTTTCCCACACTCCTGTATAGTCCTTAACAACTTTGTCTTTTCTTTTCAGGCAGTTTGGGTACCTGATTTTCGCCTGAAGGTCGTCGGGGTTTAAGGAAAGAATGATGGAATATTGTTCTCCGGCCTTTTTGTAAAGTTCATCCTTGTAATAGTTGTATCCCAACGATTTTGCCTCCTTACATTCCTCTGCTTTCCGGATTTGTTCCGTCACATCCCGCCCCAAACTTCCGGATGCGCTCTGGTATAGTTTGTATTGAGTAACCGCGCAAATGTAATTTCCGGCTTTGAAACAGTCGTTTGCTTTCTTTAAATACGCGGAAGTGTCGCTGACATCCTGTCCGGATGCGGAAAAGGCTGCTATTACGAGCAACAAAGGAAGTAAAAAGTGTTTCATTCAGGTTCTGTCATTGTTTTACGGGGTAAAAGTATGGAATCTTTTTGAACCCTTATTCCTTTTGGCTTTACTTCGCTGATTTTTTTATTTCCAACCTGCTGTGAACAGGTTTTACATTCAATCCTATTTTTTCAACCGGGTGCACTTTTAGAAATGTGAATTTCCTGCTCACAAGCTGGTTTCTCAAAAGAAAACAACCTCGTTTTTTTATGAATCTAAAATGTAGTTTTAAATGAACAACGCTCCAACAACTCCGGGGATCCGGTTGTTTCTTTCCGGAGCCGGGAAGGTGGTATCATCGTGGCAAGAGCCGCTAAGGAGAAAACTACTTTCAACGAAAAAATACACTAAAATGAAACAAATGCTACTTTTCGTATGGGTTGCTTGTCTATTAGCAGCCTGTAACGGAAACAAAAAAACAGGAGGAAACACCATGGATCCAACAACAACGGGTCGTTTGAATTTCAAAAGCGGGTATCCGGAGGTAAACGGCCTGAAAATGTATTATGAAATCTATGGACGGGGCAAACCCCTGGTCCTGATCCATGGGGGCGGTTCCACCATACAAACCTCCTTCGGAAGTATCATCCCCTTCCTGGCAGTGCACAGGCAGCTTATTGCCGTTGAGCTGCAGGCGCACGGACGTACCGGCGACCGGGATGCAAACCTGAGTTTTGAACAGGACGCCGCCGATGTAGTGGCATTACTGCACCACCTCCATATAGCAAAGGCCGATTTTTTAGGATTCAGCAACGGGGGACAGACGGCCATGGAACTGGCCCTCCGTCACCCGGAGGTCGTCAATAAACTGATTATAGCCTCTGCATTTTACAAACGAAGTGTGGTCTCGCCCCAATTCTGGGAAGAATTTAATCATGCCAAGCTGAAAGATATGCCGCAGCTCTTGCAGGAAGGACAACTGAAAGTGAACGGAAACGATACGGCCGCATTGCAAAACTCCTTCCGGAAAGATGTTCAGCGGATGAAAACCTTTACCGGATGGACCGACGCGCAATTGAAATCGATCGAAGCGCCAACCCTGGTGATCGGCGGCGACGAGGATATCGTCAGTCCCGAAAGTTTTGTTGAAATGTTCCGTAAGATTCCGCATAGCAAGCTTGCCATTTTTCCGGGCGGTCATGGCGCCTATTTGGGGGAAATTATGTCTTTGGATGGAAATCAACGGGAACAGCCCGAAGCGACCGTTGTGATGGAACGGTTTTTGGATGAAAAATGAAACTACGGATCATGGATCTTTTTCGCGTATAGCCTGTCCGGTGGCGGTTGTATCGGCCCCGATCAGGTAAGGGCTCTGAGGTTCTTGTTGATGCCCTCCGGGCAAAAGATTGTTATGGGATATTTTGTCTATTGACGTGCTTGTCCTCCGGACAATCCAAAGAACAAGAATTTCCCGTCAGGGAAAGAATATCCATACGGGACAGAAAGGAAGAATCCCATTGCCCGTCAGGGCATTAATCGTTCCAAAAATTTTGATAGCTGACGGTTGTCATATCCATGTTGATGCCCTCCGGGCAAAAGATTGTTGTGGGATATTTTGTCTATTGATGTGCTTGTCCTCCGGACAATCTAAAGAACAAGAATTTCCCTCCAGGGGAAGAATATTCCTAAAACGGGATAAAAAGAAGAATCCCATTGCCCGTCAAGGCATTAATCGTTCCAAAAATTTTGATAGCTGACGGTTGTCATATCTACGTTGATGCCCTCCGGAC
>JAVBOY010000038.1:0-84451 GCA_031550085.1 Lentimicrobiaceae bacterium | reverse complement strand
ATCTTTAAATACTGTCATAATTATTTGATTATCATAGCACAAAGATAATCAAATAAATTGATAACACAAATTAAATTACTGATTATTAAATAGATATAAATAAAAAGTGGCCGGAATTTCTTCCGACCACTCCTGGCTTTTCAGCCTCTTTTCGCGTATGATTTCGGAAATGAATTAACAAACTCCTTGATCCAGCATGGCATTGGCAACCTTTATAAAGCCGGCAATGTTCGAGCCTTTCACATAATTTACATAATCACCATCCGTGCCGTACTTCACACAAGCTGCATGGATATTCTTCATAATGGTTTGCAAACGAGTATCGACTTCTTCGGCACTCCAGTTTAATTTGGAACTGTTTTGCGACATTTCCAAACCGGATGTGGAAACACCACCGGCATTCACGGCTTTTCCGGGAGCAAATAAAATTTTTGCTTTTTGGAAAATTTCAATCGCTTCGGGTGTGCATGGCATGTTAGCACCTTCTGCAACGCAGAATACACCATTGTTTATCAAGTTTTGAGCGTCATCTTTACCCAACTCGTTTTGCGTTGCACAAGGCATCGCTACATCGCATTTGATTTCCCAAGGACGTTTTCCCGCAACAAACTTCGCATTCGGATATTTGGTTGCATAAGGACGAACGATGTCTTGGTTCGAGGTGCGAAGTTCAACCATGTAATTGATTTTCTCGCCGCTGATGCCGTCGGGATCGTGAACATAACCATCAGGACCGGAAATTGCAATGACTTTTCCACCCAAATGGTTTACTTTTTGAACAGCGCCCCAAGCAACATTACCAAAACCGGAAATAACCACTTCTTTTCCTTTGAAGTCGGTTCCTTTGGTTTTCAGCATCTCTGCTGCAAAGTAAACAGCGCCAAAGCCGGTAGCTTCAGGACGTACCAAACTGCCGCCCCAATTGATTCCTTTACCGGTTAAAACTCCATTATGTTGTTGGGTTAATTTTTTGTACATGCCATACATATAGCCAATTTCGCGGCCTCCAACACCGATATCACCAGCAGGGACGTCTTGTTCAGGGCCTACAATGCGCCACAATTCCAACATGAACGATTGGCAAAAACGCATTACTTCGGCACTTGATTTTCCTTTGGGATCAAAATCCGAACCACCTTTTGCACCGCCCATAGCAAGTGAAGTCAGGCTGTTTTTGAAAATTTGTTCAAATCCTAAAAATTTCAAAATCGACAAGTTTACCGAAGGATGGAAACGGATTCCTCCCTTGTAAGGGCCGATGGCATTGTTAAATTGGACACGGTAGCCCAAATTTACATGCACCTTGCCGCTATCGTCAACCCACGGAACTTTAAAAGTAAGAACACGATCCGGTTCAACCAAACGCTCAATGATACTTGCTGATTCAAATTGAGGATTTTCGTTGTAAATTTCTTCGATCGACTCTAATACTTCGTGTACTGCTTGTAAGTACTCGGCTTCTCCCGGGTGTTTTTTTTCCAGGTCTGCCATAATTTTTCCAACGTTCATGATATTGAATTTGAAAGGTTTATAATTAATAAAAAAATGTTATTTTCACGAATGATTGGGCAAATTTAGGACTTAAAACCATACTGCCAAAACTTTTTAGGAAATGTTACATAGTTTTTTTCTACATTTTATTTCTATCTGATATTCAGTAATATAACTTGTTGATTTTTTTCTTTTTGAAATTTTACGCAAATCCGATACTTTTGTAGCCGGTGAGGCTCGATATCTTTATAGTAAAATTATCTTGAGAACCAGCTATTTTAGCAAATTATTCCCAAACCAGCATATCGAAAATCCAAAGCCGCTAACCTAAACTTCTTATATGAAACTTGACAAAATTTTTGGTTTTTTGGTTCCCAAGGAACACAAATTCATGGATCTGTTCAATAATGTGGCCGATAATATGGTCGACACATCGGAATTGCTCATCAAGCTGATTCGCGAAAGCAACCTGGATAAAAGGACGGAGTACATCAAAGCGATCCGTGATGCCGAACACAAAGGGGATGATTACACTCGATTGTTGATGAGTGAATTGAACGGTACGTTCATTACCCCTTTCGACCGTGAAGACATCCACGAAATGATCGGTACGATGGACAACGTGGTTGACTACATCCACACGGCGTCCAAACGGATTCATTTCTACAAAATGGCAACCTTTCCCGAAGCTTTTATTAAAATCGCCGATTTGATCCATATGTCAACCAAGGAAATCCAGCGGGTGATGCGTGGCGTCCGGCATGCGACCGATTTTCAGAAGTTTAAAGATGCTTGTGAAAACATTCACACCTACGAAAGCCGGGTGGACGACATTTACCAGGAATTCTTATCGGTTTTGTTTGAGGAAGAAGTGAATGCTATTGAATTGATTAAAAAGCGGGATATTTTGGTATCGCTCGAAAAAGCAATCGACACCTGCGATGATGTTGCCAACGTTTTTGCGGGCATTATGGTAAAAATATCCTAACGTTTTTTTGCGTTTACATAAATAATTGATAGCCAAAACCCCACTTCTATGGATTTTCATTTACTCATCATAATCATTGTCCTGGCATTTTTATTCGATTTTATCAATGGTTTTCACGATGCAGCCAATTCGATCGCAACCATTGTTTCAACCAAAGTGTTGACCCCATTTCAAGCTGTAATTTGGGCGGCATTCTTTAATTTTTTAGCCTACCTGATTTTTGAGTTGAAAATTGTGGATACCATTTCCAAAACTGTTGACATATCGGCAATTACACTTCCCGTCATCTTAGCCGGTTTAATTGCCGCCACGTTATGGAATTTGCTTACGTGGTATTTGGGTATTCCCTCCAGCTCATCACATACGCTGATCGGCGGATTTACCGGCGCAGCCATTGCCCATGCAGGCTGGGATGTCGTACATGCAGTAAAAATATTCAAGATTGCGGCTTTCATCTTCTTGGCGCCTATTTTGGGTATGATTCTTTCGTATCTTGTATCGGTAGGCCTTTTGTGGATTTGCCGACGATCGAATCCGTCGAAACTCGAACGGCCGTTTAAAGCGCTGCAATTGTTTTCCTCTGCATTGTTCAGTTTGGGACACGGCGGAAACGATGCACAAAAAGTTATGGGAATCATTACGGCTGCATTGCTGGTATTTTTCCAAGGAGTAAATCCTGCCGATATACCGGACTGGGCGCAAATCTCCTACCATGCCAACGGAAAAATCCATGACATTCCGCATTGGATTGTATTAGGGTGTTACACCGCAATCAGTGCAGGAACCTTGATGGGCGGATGGCGCATTATCCGCACCATGGGCGGAAAAATCACCAAGTTAACTCCTTTTGAAGGGGTTGCAGCCGAAGGCGCCGGTGCGCTTTTGCTTTTTGGCACCGAACATTTCGGAATCCCGGTAAGTACCACCCACACCATTACCGGCGCCATTATGGGTGTTGGTTTAACAAAGCGTGTAACGGCCGTACGTTGGGGCATTACCATAAATTTGCTTTGGGCGTGGATATTAACCATTCCCGTATCGATGGTGCTGGCTGCATTGGTCTATTGGATTATGAAGCTTTTTGGCCTTAGTTAAAAAAGTTCTTTATCAAACCCTTACACAAGAACTCCGTTTTTATTTCTTATTTTTTTTCCTAATTTTTTTCAGGAAAATAATAATCCTGTCAAAGGCGCGTTTTTAGAAAAATGCTGAAATATATTCATATCATCGATCCTCAGCTAATCTAATTATTTTCTTTATTAAAAACCAAACTAAAAAAGAAATGAAAATCTTAAAATTAGTAAGTGTTTTTGTTGCGGTCCTGTCGTTTGCAGCATGCACAAAAGATGAAAAGCCTTCCAACTCGGGAAAGCTTGACGACAAGGTTATTTCTGAGCAAGTCATTGCCGAAAGTGCATCCGCAAGTTTCGCGTATCCGCTTTCAATGGCTTCCGAGAAATTACAAACCAAAGCTGGTCAAACGAAGTCGATCGTTACTTTTAATGAGACCTACCCTGTCATTACCATTGATTTTGAACATTTGAAAGTAACCATTGATTTTGGAACGACAGGAGTTCTTTGTCCCGATGGCAGTACCCGATCAGGTGTTTTGACCGTAACAGCTTCGGCATTGCAATTGCAAGCCGGTGTTGTATACACGGTTACTTCTTCCAATTATAAGGTTAACGGATTTCTGGTCACCGGAACAATTACCAATACGGCTTTAAAGGTTTTCGGAAACTTCATTTTAAAGTCAACCATTAACGAAGACATCGTTATAACTTATCCCAACCAACAAGCGACCATTACCCGGAAAGCTACATTCACCCGCGAAATTTCGACGGACTTGACGAACCTGACGGTTTCCATTTTCGGTTCGGCTACGATCGTAGGAACTGATGGAGTGAAACGGACTCAAACGGTTGCTGAAAGTACGCCGCTTATTTATTCCGTGAATGCCAACGAAGTTGTAAAGGGAATCATGATCCTCCAAATCGAAGGAAGTTCGATTATTTGGACCATCGATTTTGGAGATGGGACTCCTGATAAGACTTATACAATATCAAACGGAACGAATACCTGGACGGTGACCGAAGGCTGATTTTACCCAGACACAATTAAAATTAAACATGAGACTGCGAGAGCAAAAGCACTTTTTACGAGCGCTTTTGCTCTCAATCTTTTTGGATGCAACCGAACAGGAATAGTCAAAACTCCCCCTATTCGATTCTGTTCTATTCAAAAAAGTAATGTGTGATGGAAATCCAAGTTTCAAGAAATGAGTTACAAGCCTTGGAAATCGGAAATCTTTTTTCATTTTTTAATTCTAACCCATCATAAACTACTACTTTTGGCGTCCGAAACTTTGTACTCGTCTCGTAAGAAATGCAACGGAAATTCCTGATCAATCTCGGCATATTACTATTCTTGAATCTTCTGGTAAAACCTATCTGGATTTTCGGAATTGATTTGCATGTACAAAATCTGGTAGGCGCTTCGGAATTCGGTTTTTATTTCAGCATCCTCAATTTCTCGATTTTATTTAATATTCTGCTTGATTTTGGAATCACCAATTTCAACAACCGCAACATTGCGCAAAATAACCAACTGCTGAAAAAGCATTTTTCGGGCATTATGGGCTTGCGCCTCCTTTTGGGAGTCCTTTATTTTGTGGTTGTATTGATTTCCGGCCTTATTGTAGGATATAGCGACCGGTATATCAAATTCCTGGTATTGCTGTGTATCAATCAGTTTCTGAGCTCCATGATTCTTTACCTGCGGTCAAATATATCGGGTCTGCTTTTTTTCAAAGTGGACAGTATGTTGTCGGTATTAGACCGCTTTTTAATGATCTTGATATGCGGTGTTTTGCTTTGGGGAGGGTTTACCAACCATACGTTCAAAATCGAATGGTTTGTTTATGCGCAAATGGCTTCCTATGCCCTCACGGCGCTTGCGGCTTTTCTTTTTGTGGTAAAAAAAGCAAAGTTCGAACGCTTTACGTGGAATTGGCGCTTTAGTTTATTGATTCTGAAACAAAGCCTCCCCTTTTCAATCTTAACTTTGTTAATGTCCTTTTACAACCGCATCGATTCGGTGATGCTGGAACGCATTTTGCCCGTTTCGATTGCGAAAACGGAAGCCGGAATTTATGCCGGTGCCTTTCGTTTGCTGGATGCCATTACCATGTTTGCCTATCTGTTTTCGGTCATCCTCTTGCCTACTTTTTCGCGGATGCTCAAACAAAAAGAAAATGTGGCCTGGTTGGTCAAGCTTTCTTCGGCTTTGTTGTTTTCCTTTTCTTTTACGTTGGCCGTTGGGCTCAGTTTCAACAGCGAACCCATTATGCAACTGCTGTATAAAGCAAATATCACTGAAACCCATACGGTTTTCTCATATTTAATCCTATCGTTTATCCCGTTATCGACGATTTATGTTTTCGGGACACTACTAACGGCAAACGGAAACCTCAAACAACTTATTTTCATTGCATTATCTGTGATGATCGTAAACATTCTCCTAAATGCCATTTTAATTCCCCGTTATTTAGCTGTCGGATCGGCATGGACCAGCTTGATATCGCAAAGCATTGCCGCCATTCTTCACATGATTGTTGCACAAAAAGTGTTCAAGTTTAAGCCGGATACCTCTTTTTTAATCCGGTTTGGATCATTCTTTTGCATCGTGGTGGTATTGGGCTATTTTTCTACCCAGCTTCCGCTTGATTGGAAAATCTCATTTGCGCTCATGCTGTTTGCAAGCCTGATCATGGGGTTCGTTTTGAAACTATATGATTTAAAAGGCTTTTTCAAACTTGTAAAGCCCAAGTAATCTCATCCATTTCTTTTCTCAGACAAACCCGGGATGCTTGATGATCAAAAAGTGTTCGGAACATCAAGTGCCCGGACAATAATAAAGCATTCATATCGTTTGAAGTGGTGGTGTCCAATTCATGGATACCCGTTATAGAGATGGCAAAGTATTTGATTTCTTTTTCCATTTTTTGTTAACTTTTTTACACAATTATTGTACTTTTGCCACCCATGCAAAATACCCCCTGCATTAAAGCCTCAGATATTTATTTGGAATTCATCGTTTTAACACACAACATATTTAATCCTTAATTATGGATAATTTTTTCTCCGGTTTTCATCTCGGCTCTTTGGTTTCAAAATGGAAATGGCATCTTTTGATCATTGCAATTATAGCAGGCATAACAGGCTACGTAGTTTCCAGGCCTTTTGTTATAAAACCCAAATTCAAGTCGACGGCTATTGTTTATCCCTCCAACATTGCGCCGTATTCTGAAGAGAATGAAACCGAACAAATGATCCAATGGCTTACATCCGAAGATGTGAGAGATAGCGTAATCAATCGTTTGCATTTAGACAAGCACTATGGAATCGATCCGAGTTACGTATACTATGCTTCTTCAATGGACTACCTGTATAATAAGAATGTATCTATTTCAAAAACGCCATACTTGAGCATTAATATCACGGCGACGGATACAGATCCAAAAATAGCTTGTGCTATTGTGAATACCATTATCAAATTTACCAATCTCAAAATTCAAAATACGCACAAAGAAAAGTTCGAAGAAGCTTTAACGGCGTTTGATATTACTTTGGATTTAAAGAAAAAAGAAATCGACTCGACCCGGAATTTGCTGAATCTACTGGCAGCAGGTAAAAATATCTCTCCGAATCTGGCTCATTACATGGATGTGCGCGGTATTCCGGGATCAGAGAACATAAGCAGTAATACCACCGCTTTAAAACAAGAGAAAGCCGGCGACCTGTATTTCCTGACGTTTCGGTTACAAACGCTGATTGACGAGTACTCCGTTATCATGAAAAGCTACAACATCGCCATATTTGATTGCAATCGCGACCAAACGTATCTGAACCTGATCACCAAACCGCTTGTCGCCGACAAAAAATATTGGCCCAAAGGATCTTTCTTTGTTCCGGTATTTACCCTAAGCGCCCTATTGTTGGCCTTGTTGGTGCTGGCTATTGTCGAGCGTTACAGCCAAAGAAAATCAAACTAACCGGAAAGTAAAAACTCAGAGAATCTTCATGGTCCTTGATTTAACTGCTTCGGTTTCCTCAAGTATTATTTTGTACGCTTTTTAAACTCAGAAGACTTGTACCCGTTGAATCATAAAATAAAAACTGCCATTGTTTATTTTATTACGTTGCTTTTTTTAGCTGCGGGAGCCTATTATTTGGTAAAAAGCGATTCCTTTTTTGTTTTCATACTGCCGTTGTTTCTTTTAGCCGGTCTTTTGTTTTTCACCTCCCCAAAAAACGTTTTTTGCATTACCGTTTTTTCGACACCTTTTGCCATTGACCTCACATCGGACGGCAGCGCCCTGTCTATACCCACCGAGCCGCTATTGATCGGTATTTTGATTTTATTTTTATTTAAATTTATTCTGGAAGGGTATCCTGACAAAAAGATTTTTCGCCATCCGGTAGCCGTTACGATCATCGTCTATTTGCTTTGGGTGTTGATCACCTCTTTTACAAGCCAAATGCCTTTGGTTTCCATAAAATCGCTTATTGCACGGCTTTGGTTTATTATCCCGATGGTATTCATCGGCATCCTGTTATACAAAAAACTTTCCGACGCCAAGGGAGTGGTGTGGGCTTATGCCCTTGCCCTTGCCATTATTTGTTTAATAACGACTTACACACACGCCCAATATGGCTTCAGCGAACGGGTCGGGCACTCCGTTATGTCGCCCTATTACAATGATCACACTGCTTATGGCGCCATATTAACACTTTTCTTGCCGGTTACTTTTTATTTTATATTCGATAAATCCTATTCAAAATTATACCGGTCTGTTGCAATCGCTCTAACGGCCGTACTTTTCATTGCCCTTTTCTTTTCGTACTGCAGAGCCGCTTGGGTAAGCTTGGTCGGCGCTTTACTGGTATTTCTTGTTATCTGGTTCCGGATAAAACTACGTTGGATTCTGATCTCGGCAGGAATATTGATCGTATTGTTTTTCACTTTTCAATTTGAAATTGTCTACCGGCTGGAAAAGAACAAACAAAATTCGTCGCAAAACTTTGTCGAACACCTCCAGTCCATTACCAACATTTCGTCCGACGCGTCCAACATGGAACGCATCAATCGTTGGCAATCGGCAATCCGCATGTGGGAAGATCGTCCGTTTTGGGGTTGGGGACCCGGTACGTACCAGTTTTTCTATGCTCCTTACCAAAGTTCAACCGAACGTACCGTGATCAGTACAAACTCGGGCGATTTGGGCAATGTTCACAGCGAATACCTCGGTCCGCTTACCGATTCAGGACTCATCGGTTTGTTGACTTTTCTGGGGATTATTTGTGCTGCTCTATACACCGGAATCAAGGTCTTCAGAAAAGCGGCCCAAGACAATGTCCGTTTTTTTGCGTTAGCGTTGGTGATCGGTTTGGTATCGTATTTTATCCATGGAATCATGAACAACTTCCTGGATACGGACAAATTAGCGGTCCCGGTTTGGGGCTTTATCGGTATTTTAATGGCTTTGGATATCTACCATTCGCGATCCCTTCCCTCCACAGTTTCGCAAAAAAATAGCCTTGAAAACCAAGGCTAATCATTTTTTCAGTTCATTTTTTTCAATGCTTCGGGCAATTGCCTGAGGGATGCCAGTTCGCGCCATTTTTTCCGCGCATCTTCGGCCGGAATCCCAAAATAAGTTTTTCCACCTTCCAGTGTTTTATCGACGGCTGAAGTTGCCAATACAACGGCTCCCTTACCCACTACCAAATCCTTGTTCACCACAACCTGGCCCCATAAAATAACATCGTCTTCCAGGCAGGTTACACCGGCAATTGCCGAATGTGCCCCAATCAGGCAGTTTTTTCCGATAACAGTATCGTGGCCGACCTGCACGTGGTTGTCGAATTTGGTTCCATCCCCAATGGTAGTGTCACCCGAAACTCCTTTGTCGATCGTACACAAGGCCCCAACTTCCACCCGATTGCCAATCACTACTTTGCCGCAGGACTCCATCTTCCGGTATCCTTCCGGTTTGCGTTGAAAATAATAGGCATCAGCGCCGATGACACTGTTTGCATGGATAATCACATCATCTCCGATAATGCTTCCGTCGTAAATGCTGACATTGGCATGGATGATACAGTTCTCACCGATCACTACCTGGTTTCCCACAAATACGCCGGGTTGTAAAACAGTACCTTTGCCGATTTTAGCTGTCGGACTGATTGCCGCCATCGAAGGAACAAACGGCGCATACTGTTTAGCCAGTTTTACATAAGCCGCAAACGGATCTTCGCAATACAACAAGGCTTTGCCTGCCGGGGCTTCCATCTTTTGATTGATGATAATGGTGGTGGCATTCGAATTTAAAGCTTTGTCATAGTATTTGGGATGATCTACAAAGGTCAAATCGCCGGGTTCCACCATATGGATCTCGTTAATGCCTGTGATTTCAAAATCCGGATCACCAATGGCCTCTGCATTGACGAATCCGGCAATTTCTTTCAGGGTTTTCGGAAAGGGAAATTTCATAAAAAAGAAGTTCATTTAAACAAAAAATACAGCTTGACTTTCTGAAATTCGGGCCAAGCTGTACTTCTAAAATCGTTATACCTAAAATCTTGTTATTTAACGCGTTCTACGTATTCACCGGTACGGGTATCGATCTTGATACGGGTGCCTGTATCCACAAACAAAGGAACACGGACTTGAGCTCCGGTTTCAACCGTTGCCGGCTTTGAAACGTTGGTAGCGGTATCTCCGCGCAAACCGGGTTCGGTATAGGTAACTTCCAATTCCACATGTGTGGGCAATTCGCAGGAAATAACGGCTTCATTGTCGCTGTGAATAACCACTTCAACATTAAATCCTTCTTTCAAAAATTGAAATCCTTCGATCATTTCTTCTTCGATACTAATCTGCTCAAAAGTTTCGGCATGCATAAAATTATACCCGTTTTCATCTTTGTACAAGAATTGGTAAGGGCGGCGTTCCACACGGGCCAAATCAATCTTTTCTCCGGCATCGAACGTATTTTCCCACGTTTTACCTGTTCTTATGTTTTTTAGTTTGGTGCGAACGTAAGCAGCACCTTTTCCGGGTTTTACATGTTGAAACTCTACGATTTTATATAAATCGCCTTTCCATTCTATTGTTAAACCGTTACGAAAATCAGCGGTTGAAGCCATACAATTATCTTATCTTAATGGTTTTAAAAAAAATTAGCGCACAAATTTATTGAATTTCATCCAATAAATTTGTGCGCCACACCAAAATTTCATTCTTTTTAGCAACAACACCTAATGGAAGCAAACAACATGAAGATAACGGCAACCACACAAAAATAACCGACATCAATCCAAGCGGCTTTCCAAAAACGTTTTATATCGGCCATACGGAATTTCAGGGTCGACTTGAGCCAGGCAGCAATGCCGATGGTGACAATAATGGCCAAACAAAGCGATTGCTGGACTAAAATAAAAAACATCAATCCCAAAACAGCCGTTGATAAGAATTGAAGCAATAGAGTTGAGATCATGTTTGCTTTGCTCACTTGCTGCTGAGGGTCAATTTGATTGACTTCCATCCATGTTTTCCGAAATAGTTTCGAATACCAAAGTGCGCCTGCTGCAAAAGCAACAACGACGGCGACCACATACCAAAGCCAGTTGATATGGGCAAACGGGCAGCAACATGCGGCTGCTCCGGCTTGACAAGACGTTTCCATAATAGGTTGTTTTTTAGTTGGTTATTTTTTTGCAAAAGTATAGTACTTACAAAAATAAGTCAAGGCTTTTTTAACGAAATGAAAAAGAAAAGCGGATTTTTTTGATGTTTTTTCATCCAAACCTCGTTTTATTAAGATAAAAAATCAGATACTCCTCAAAAAATCGTCCAAATTAGCTTCTTCCAGAAGGTTTAATTTCTTTTTCAGGCGGTACCGCCCGTTTTTTATGGTTTCAGCCGAAACATTGAGTATTTGAGCAACCTGTTTTGCCGACATACCGATCCGAAAATAAGCGCACATCCGTAAGTTATTCTCGGTAAGGTCGTCGCAAAGCGATTTTAGTTTATCAAAAAAACTCGGATGAACGTTGTTGAAATGATGCATAAAATTATTCCGTTCATTGTCTGTATTCAAATTCGTATGGATGGCATCCCTGATTTCTTGGGTAAGGGTTTCTGTTTCTTCTTTCTTCGCTTTTTGCAATTGTTGCGTCAGCATGCTAATTTGCTGTAACGTATTATTTTTATTTGAAAGAAGTAAAGAGTAGGATGTGATTTCCCGGATTTTTGATTCCAAAATTTCCTGGTGCTTTTCTTTTTCCAACTGCTGGATTTTCTGTTCGTGCATCAAACGATCTTCCAATTCCCGTTTTTCGGCTTCCTTGATCAGGGCTTGCCGGCGCTTTTTTTGTTGCACGACAACCATAAACAAAATAATTAAAAGGATTATCCCCAACGCAGAGATGATGGTAATGGCAAAATACCTGTTTTTCAAGGTAATTTTTTGATTGGCAATGGTAAGTTCCTGTCGGGCAGATTCCAATGTAGCCGAAACGTAAGCCTGATACGCCTCGATGGTTTTCGAATTATTGAGAAGTTCGTCTCTTAACGCATTGTATTTTGTAATATAAAAATAGGCGCTGTCAATATTTCCGAGTTGGGAATACAAGTAAGATAAAGCGGAATAGGCTCCCGAAAGTTGTTCTTTGTTATCATTCAGAAGAGCGATATTTTTTGCATTCTCAAGATATTGCCTGGCGTCCTTAAAGGATTGGGTGTTTATAAGATATCCTCCCAGGTTAAGATAAAGAGAAACCCTGAAATTGCTGTTGTCAATGGTTTGGGCAAGATGTAAGGCCCGATTGTAATATTCGAGCGCTTTCTCAGGTTCGCTATTCAGGTAATAGCAACCTCCTGTGTTTAAAGATGCTACAACCAAAAGCCCCGTATCCTTAATCGTTTCCAAGATGGGTAGTAACCGCTGCATGGAATCCAGCGCTTCCCTTTGACGGCCCGGTATAAACAACCAGGCGCTATACCGGTTGATTGAAGTTTTATAGTATTCTAGTCGAGGCATTTTCGAAAAAAACGATTCGCTGTAAAATTTTTCTGCCATCGCAAAATTCCTTGTCCGGTAACAAATAACGCCCAACAATTGCGAAACCCGGGCTGCAAATAACGAATTATCAAGCTGCTTGAACAACATCAGGGCTTTCAAGGAATGGGTGAGTCCGTCGGCATAATCACCGTCAACCACGCTACCCAAAGCCAATGCCTGGTGAAGCAACGCAATCTCAAACTGATTCGAATGGCCCTCAAATAATTCCAAATTGGTTTTAATTTTCGGAATCAAGGTAGAATCATTGATCCCTTGGGAATAATTCAAATACGCTTCCCAATACAAACATTGAGGGATAAGTACTTTATTCTCCGGAGTTTTTGAAGCAACTTCGTACAATTTTTCCACCAACCCTTTCGATTTCTTCCGGTCGGTAAAATTGTGTTTATTAATTTCATTGGCAAGGGAATCAAATGTCCGGATATCACTTGCCGAACAGACAGTGGATATAAATCCGAGAAAAAACAAAACAAAAAGATGCCGCTTTTTCATACACGAAAGATATTTATTATAGATGGAGATTTTTCAAGCCTTGTTTATGCGTTGCAAATGTATCGAATCTTGAAATAAACCCATGATAAAAATAAAAAGTATTGGTTCCCAATAAAATAAAAAAAACGTGCACACCTTTTGCATACCCCAAAAATTTGTACAGATAGGAAATAAGAGCATATCTTTGGTGCAACCAAAAGCGACAATTATATTTATAAATCTACAAACTATGCAAAAACTTAGACTCTTTTTGACGATGCTCATTTTAGGGGGATTATTTTACAACGCCCATGCCCAATTTTCAGGAATTGGAAGCGGAACGACAAATGAGCCATACCAAATTACTAACGCCGCCCAACTGGACGAAGTTCGCAACTTCACCGGTACAGCCAATGCCGGAAAGCACTTTCGATTAATGAACAATATCGACTTGGCGGCGTGGATTGAAGCAAATAACCCGACAGAAGGCTGGCAACCCATCGGAACCGGTACGGCCAATGGCGCTAATGCATTTCGCGGATTCCTGCATGGAGGTGGTTTTAGCGTACAAAACCTTTGGATTGACCGTTCCGGCTCTAATTATGTAGGCCTCTTTGGCTCGGTAAACAGTGGAAGCGTTGATAGTATTAAGATTGAAATTGCAACGGGAAAAAGTATTACAGGAAACAACTATGTAGGCTGCCTGTCCGGTAACGTTGTAGGAACAAAAGTTACCGTTTGCAAGGTAAAAGGCACCATTAACGGCAATGCAAACATTGGCGGTTTGATTGGCGCGGTAACCGGAAGCTCGCAAATCACAAAAGACACAAGCGCTTGTGTGGTAAACGGTGCCAACAGTAACGTTGGAGGATTGATCGGAAATTGTTCGGCTCCCGTTACCAACTGTCAATCGTACGGCAGTGTTAATAATGCGGGCGATTACACAGGCGGTTTGGTAGGTTATGCCAACGGAACGGTATCCGATTGTCATTCCTCGAGTTCCGTGACCAATGTAGGAGACGTTTATGTGGGTAATTTTATGGGCGGTCTGATTGGTGCAAATTTTGGCGAAGTGACCAACTGTTCTGCAACCGGAAATGTGAACGGCACCATGTCCCTGGGGGGCCTGGTCGGCGATTCTTATGCTCCGATCACCGATTGCCGGGCATCGGGAACGATAACCGGAAACAACAATTTGGGAGGTCTGGTCGGTACCAGTGATGCGGTAACCAACAGTTTTGCCACGGGAAACGTCAATTCGGCCGGAGAACGCGCCGGAGGCCTGGTGGGAGATACTTACGGAGCCATCACAAAATGTTATGCCACGGGCACGGTTACCGGAGGTAAATCAACGGGAGGATTGATCGGAAGAGCCGAAGGCATTGGAGATGTGGTAGATTGTTTTGCCAAGGGGAATGTGAGCGGAACAGGCTCCGGTACAGATTTCGGCGGTTTGGTGGGAGATTCGTGGAGCAGCATCATAAACTGTTATGCCAGTGGCAATGTAATCGCTCCCAACAACATGTGGGTGGGAGGTCTTGTCGGCTCTATTATCGACGAAGTCATTTCCGATTGTTATGTTTCGGGAACAATTGTGGGCAGAAGTGCCGGCAATTGTTTGGTCGGAGGAATTGCAGGAGAAATTACCAACACGACGATTTCCAATTGTGTGGTAGCCAGCCCAAGCATTACGGCCGGAACCTCTGTTTTTCGCATCGTAGCGGAAGTCACCGGTGCATCAACGATCGAGAACACGTTTGCATGGGAATCGATGCTGGTAAATGGCGTACTCATCACCAATGGTACGGCAAGCAATCAAAACGGGCTGAACAAAACGTTGGCAGAATTACGGACGCAAACGACTTACCAGCCCGGCCAAAACTGGGATTTCACGACAAAGTGGAATATTTGGGAAAATAAATCTTATCCTTATTTCACATGGCAAAGCGCCCCGGTTTACAATCCCTATTACGATGTCACAACCTTACATTTCGAATTGCGTAATCCGGCTACGACAGATAGCGTTGTCGTTTACAACAGCCGTACAAAGGCTTACACAACCATCCTGTCAAGCGCCATTGCCCCGGCTCAATCTCAGAACAGTAAAATCTATGCATCCCAACTGACCGACACCTTGTCGTTGACGGTGTATGAAAACGGTTTATGGGAGTCCTATCCGGTAAAAGCGCTTCCTGCATACACCATCACGGCCGGTAGCGGTGCCAACGGAAGTATCACCCCTAATGGAACCGTAACGGTACTCCAAGGCAATTCGCAAACCTTTACGTTCGCCCCATCAACCGGTTACCGCATTGTGCAAGTGCTGGTCGACGGGACAAACAATCCGGGCGCCGTTGCCGCAGGAAGTTACACGTTTACCAATGTTTCGGAAAATCACACGATATCGGTGAGCTACGACCAAATTCCCTATACCATCACAGCCAGTAGCGGCCCCAACGGAAGTATAAATCCAAGTGGGACAATAACCGTGATTTATGGAAGTTCAAAGTCATTTACCTTCACTCCGAATACGGGCTACCGCATTGAGCAAGTGTTGGTCGACGGAACGAACAATCCGGCTGCCGTAACCGCAGGAAGTTATACCTTTTCCAACATCACAACCGACCATACCATTTCGGTAAGTTATGAGCGAATCCCATACACCATCACGGCAAATAACGGCCCTAATGGGAGCATTTCCCCAAAAGGCGTGATCAATGTGTTTTACGACGATGCACAAACATTCACGTTCACGCCCGATCCACATTATGAAGTATTTCGCGTGTTTGTGGATGGCAACTATGTAGAAAACTCATACCGTATGGCAAGTTACACGTTCAGTAATATAACGGCCAATCACAGCATTCAAGTTGATTTCACAGCCATCAAGCATACGGTTGAAGCCAGCCGGGCGGACAATTACGGAACGATTTCGCCGGAAGGTTCGCTGTTGGTTAATGACGGAGGAACCATCATTTTCGCCATTGCGCCGAATACAAACTGCGCGATTAAAAATGTGGTCGTGGATGGAAATTCTGTGGGAGCCGTTACAAGCTATACATTCTCAAATGTAACCACGAATCACACGATTGTGGCAAGTTTTGAGCGCCAACAGCTCAGTATTACGGCGTCAGCAGGAACAGGCGGCCTGATTTCCCCTGCCGGAGTAACAAAAGTATATGCCGGAGACAACCAATCCTATACCATTACGCCAAACGCTAATTACAAAATTGAATCTGTGTTGATCGACGGCACAAACAATCCGGGAGCTGTTGCAAGCGGAACATTTACATTTACGGATGTCCAGGCTAACCACACGATTGCCGCCACCTTTAGCCGGATTCAATATACCATTAACGCCGGTTGCGGCACCGGAGGAAGTATTACTCCAAACGGGCCTACGACGGTAAATGCCGGCGACAGCAAAACATTCACGTTTACCGCAAACTCCGGTTATTTATTGGATAGCGTGTTTGTAGACAACAGCTACAATGCCGCGGCATCCGTTTCCGGTTCCTACACTTTTTCTAACGTCCAAGGGAATCATACGATTTATGCGAAATTCAAAAACACGGTATCGACTCAACCCGCAGATAAGAGCGGTATTGTCGTGTATCCAAATCCGACAAGCGGTCCAATAACCGTCGACTGCCCAGCAAGCCTTTCACAATTCGTAATTTGTATCTACGACCTGGTAGGGAAAAAGGTGTTTGAAACAAAAGAGAAAACATTCGATATTTCTCATTTGCCCAAAGGCGCTTATGTTATCCGAGTAAACGGAAAAACCGCGAAGATTGTAAAGCTTTAATGATTAATCTGCCATCCTAAAAAAAATGCCTCACAGGGAGGCATTTTTTTTAGCGGTCGAATTCAAATTATCCAATGATCACTTGCGCATTGGGATACTTGTATTTGGTGTACATGGCACGGCTGGTAACTGCAATCGCCAATGTCAACGGGCCGATCCGCCCAATGTACATGGATGCGATTAAAATATATTTACTGAAATCGTTCAAAGTAGGCGTAATCCCTACCGACAACCCTACGGTTCCAAAAGCCGAAACTTCTTCAAACAACAAATGCAAAACGGGTATATGCGGGTTTGACAAGGTTAAAAGCAAGGTTGAAGTAAAAATTAAAATTACCGAAAACAGGATAATGGAATAGGCCTTATCAATGGTTTCGAACGAGATATTATGTCGGAAAATTTCCACATTTTTCTTTCCCCGGATGGTTGCAATGGCCGATTTGATAATGACGGCAAAAGTGGTTGTTTTTATGCCTCCACCGGTTGAAACAGGTGATGCCCCGACATACATCAAAAAAATCATAAACAAAAGGGTCGCCTGGGACAATCCGGCAAAGTTTACCGAATTAAAACCTGCCGTACGACAAGTTACCGATTGAAACAGCGATACAACAAAGGCTCCGTAAGCAGAATGCTCTTGCAAAGAAGTGTTTCGTTCGATAATGAAAAAAAACAAAGTTCCGGCAATTACCAAACCGATTGAATAGTACAACGCAATGCGCGAATGAATGGTAAGACGCTTCCATTTAATGCGGTGGCGTTCACGAATGCGCTTCCAACTGAACAGATCTTCCAAGACTAAAAAACCGATGCCCCCGAAAAATATCAACGCCGCAATAACCAATTGCACGTTGTAGGCAAAACGCATACCGCCATCGACCAGATTATTTGAAAACAGGGCAAACCCGGCATTGTTAAATCCCGAAACGGCATGAAAAACGCAATAATAAATCTTTTGCCCCAAACTATTAAAATAAACATAATTGGGCCATGAAAGAAACAGCAGGGCCGCCCCAATCAATTCGATGGTAAAACTGAATAAAATGACTTTGCGCAGGGTGGAACGGGTATCGCTGATGTCGGATGATACGATATCCTTCATAATGGATTGGTAACGCAATCCGGAAGCATTCTTGTAAAAAGTAGCAAAAAAAGTAGCAAACGAAATAATGTTGATTCCGCCGAATTGTACCAAAAACATGATTACCGTATGCCCTTTGGTTGTGAAATCCATGGCTACGTTTTTTACTGTCAAACCGGTAACACAACACGCGCTGGTTGAAGTAAACAACGCATCAATATAACGGATTCCGTGCGTCGTCATTTCGGGCAGCATCAAGAAACCGGAACCTGACAAAATCAAGAAAATGAACGACAACGAAAGCAACCCTGATGGTCCTAGCCGGAAAATTCCAATCCGGCTGCTTACCTTCCCGATTTCCATCAACAAGATCATCAAAAAATACAATTGGATAAACATGTTGTAATAATCGCTCATGCCGGGCATCCCAATCCTTTCAAAAAATACAACGATGGGATGCCCGCCAAGGATCAAAAAACCAAGCACATCGATGAAGATGGTAAGCATGATAAAAGTTTCGAACCAATTGGCAAGCATATAATCCACCGGATGAAACTCGTAAACGACTTTTACAATAAACTTGAGCAGGTAAAATACAAAACTCGCTTCAATGATTTTGATCATCAGCGAGTGATAGGGAGCCGTTTTGGGAAAACCATGATAATAAATCAGGGCAGCAATAGCCATAATGGAAACCAATGTACTCAACACCTGCAGTCCAAATGTAACATATGATTTGTGGGTGTAAAGCCGTACATTGATGGCTTCGCGTATCCGGTTTATTTTCCCTTTGCCCATGTTTGCGTTGCTTTTTTGAACAAGGTTTAGGAATTAATTTCAAGGAAGCGTTCGATATCGGTCGTATGCCCAAAGATCAACAAACGGTCAGAGGAAGTCACAATTTGTTTTGAATCGGGTACTCCTACGATATGATGCTCAACTTCTGTTTTGCCGGTTTTGGTCACAAGAACCTCTTGTTTTACGGTAATCAAACTCAATTTGTAACGGTTGCGGAGGTCTATTTCTCCCAATGTTTTGTCTACGCACCCAGCAGGAGCAATCACTTCAACAATCCGATGATTATCAGGAAGTTGCAAATAGCTGACAATATTCGGGTTCAGAAGCCGTTCGGCAACAACCACCCCGACTTCTTCTTCAGGCGATAAAATTTCCTTGATGCCCATTTTCTCCAAAATAATGCGTTGGGCTTTTCCGTTGGCACGGGTAATAATGCGCTTCACATCCAGATCTAATAGAATAGACGAACACAACAAACGTTGTTCGAAATCGGAACCAATGGCCACCACCACTGCATCAAAACTTTCAATTCCCTGCGAACGCAAAGCCTTGGCATCGGTAGCATCCAAAGCCACGGCATAGGCTACCTCGTCGCCAATGTTGTCAATAATTTCCACATCGCTGTCGATAGCCATCACCTCGGCGCCTTTTGCCGAAAGTGCGTTGGCAATTGCACGTCCGAATTGCCCGATGCCAATGACGGCATATTTTGCTGTTGCCATTTTCCTATTTTTTTTGAAAAATTAAGCAAAAGTACAAAACGAACCTGCTCGAAAGACAAAAAGGGGAAAAGATTTTGGAAGACAACAAATCTTTTTATCAATCTATTTTTCAATAATTTATATGAAAGACGGACCGGATACCGCCGATTCGTTCACCAAGACAACAACTTCCGTCACCACCATATCACAAACTTCTTCCTTATCGGGATTTATGATGCAAATCACGTCTTCGCCGGCTGCCAGTTGAATCAGAAGGAAATCCTTTTCCTGCATTTCAATATCTTTTTCCAGGGTCGGGCTTAAAACACGAACCGTTCGCCGGTTCCGGAAAGCATAAAAAGCAATGAAATGTGCGTGATTTTCTTTTTTGTTTTCTATTTCGAAAAATGCAGGGCTTTTCAAATCACGAAGTACCTGAACATTCCCTTCTGCCCTTCGCGACAGCATTAAATTAAAATCGATTACTTTCCCTTCGGATGTGGTTTGCCAGGCGCCCTCAAATGTGTATTGCTCAAACGGTTTTAAATGAATGGCTTGAGTTTCTGTTTCAAAAAGATGGTGTAAAGTTAAATCCCCCTGCAACGGCAAAATAATCCGCCGGAAACCGGGCAACTGCGTAAAATTGCTTTGCTCCGACTTGATGGTAGCCGTGCTGATGCGCCAGTCAAATGCACGGTCGCCATAGCTTGCCGATTCCGGAAAAAGGGTCAGTTCGGTCGTCGTTCCCCCGCTCCACGAGATTGGAATAAAGTCGGTATATTTTTTTAAAACAACTTTCATAAAAAATAAGGCTGCTATGCTGTTTTTGTCCGGTGCAAATGTATCGAAATTCCGGGAACAGGACGATCGTCGCAAGTATCCGTTTGGAAGCAGCTTATTACGCCCCCAAAATCCGGCGCTGATACTTTGAGACCAGACAAAATCTCCAATCTGCCCACTTGCATTTAAGCTTGCACCAACATTAAGCCCGCTGCTTCCAAAACCAACCATGGGACAAAGTAAGAAATTATTTCCTTCGTTTTTTATATTCTTTCCAGTCTTCTTTGTTACACCAAAACCATTTTTTCTTTTTTAGCCAGCAATTTGGAGGAGGAATTCTTTCCACAGGAACAAAGGTGTAGATTTCCTTTTTTGCGTTTTTTCGGTTTTCTTTAGCCTCAGGGGTATCTTTGTAATAACGATCTAACGCTTTAGACATCATTGGCAAAGACTCCAACGTATTCTTTTTACTAATCCGGAAACAATTTTCAACACCACTCCAAGAATCATTTAAGCTAAGAAAAAGAGGCACATACAGGTATTGCACCTTAATTGTGTCACCGGCAATTCTGTAATTCCCCCAACTGGATTTTTTGTAAAAATAGTTATCCCTACCTTTTCTAATTATTTTATCAAAATATGATTGATAAAGGTTTGGAGCCATTCCTGCAATACTGCCTGCTGTCCCATCTGCCCAGAATATAATAGCATCATATAAGGTATCCATTCGATAAGCCTTATAATAGTTGTTATAAGATTCACTAATCGTTGTTGTAAGGTAAACTCCTTTTATGTTTATCACGGTATCCAAGCCTGTGTATTCTCCTTTATTGCAGTAAGTAAAATTTTTCCTATAACGTGATGCCGTTTCAAATTGACTGCAAGAAACGAATATCATCGCACAAATCAAAAATAAGAATTTCATGGTGTTTATTTTTATTAATATAAGGTATATGGATTGTAATATCCGGAATAGCCGGACCACCCTTCATACATATAATCGTATCTGTTGTAAAAATTTTGATTACCAGGCCAAAAATTCCGGTGAATAAAATTTTGGGTTCTGTCTTGTACCCAGCGGTTGCTATACCCGAATCGGGTAATGTTGTTGCCTTGCCTTATACCTACATACCCGGGAGCATAATATGTTTGCCCTTTTTTCCAGGCTCCATTTCCCCATCGATTCGTTTTGCCCAATAAATTCGTCCCATTCAAATCTGTTGCCTTTGCTCTTTTTAAATTTTCTGCTTCTGCTATCCCTGCAGGATCATTCGTATATACACTAAAACCCAATACAAAATTGCCACAGCCGATCTCTCCAGCTGCTGTGCGCCACCGGTCACCATTCAATGCAAAAACATCGTTCTCCAGTCTAAATGAAAAATCCCCTCTGACATACCCCAAACCACCTACAACTTGGTTATCATTGCCTCCGCCAAAATAGTTGGCGTAGTAGGAGAAAGTCTGTTTGTTGGTTTGGTCGTTATATATCGCCCCTCCGTATATGGAATGCCCTGCCGTGTTCGCTCCAAATCCACCCGATACAGTCCAATCGCCGTTTGTATAGGTTCCGGTAACATTGATGCCTGCAACCAACCCTCTATTCATCCCAAATCCCGGTGACATGGATACTGAAAAATCGTTTCCCAGCGGAATAGTTACGGATGGCATAAATGATGAAGCAAGACCGGAAATAGTTGCTTGACCGGCATAATTTAGTGCACAAAGATTTGCCGCTCCCTGTTCCCCAACGGATGCCCACAGGCTAGCTACCTGTCCATAACTTTCTACTCCTGCTCCCCCGCCATAATAACCCAGCAATGCACCGCCCCTGTCGAACGATTTTCGATATAATTGCAGGGGAATAATTCTGCATTGCTGCTTAACAAATAGGGTTTTACTTTTTGTGCAGTTTTATTTGGAAATACCAATTCCACTATCGTGCAACAGGGTAATAAATGTATTTCCATTTGCTACTCACTAACATGCTATCAGTTAAAATAATTTTTCGAGCATATAATTGCTTTTTGTATATTTCATTCCAACTTTTAGTTCTTAAGATTTGTTCTTTAATGAAATATAGTTTGATGCTTTTGTTTTTACAAAAGACGTGGTTATCTTTTACTATGTCCTTCAATGAGAGGTTTCCTCCTGAATAAGCATTTATACGATAATTTGGACAATAAATCGAATCTAATTTATTCCCTTTTTCATCAATAACAAAGGAAGCTGTAGCTGTATCGAATAATTTTAAAAAAGGCATTATGGGCAAAGAATCTTCGCAGCTACAGAAGACATAAAGTGCCGAATCTGTGTAATTTCCAATAGTAATTACTTCCATTGGTAATTCCGGTTGATGTCCAGAACATCCAATTAGAGCAATTAATCCTATAAAAATTACATAACAAGAATTTTTCATGAAATTAAAAATTAAAATGGACTATTGATTAGGAAAATAGATGTATTTCCAACCGTTTTTTGATAATTGACTTTCAGTTAAAATGGTTTTTTTTTCATACAATTGTTTTTGAGAAATTTCTTCCCACGTGTGGGTACGCATAACATTTTCTTTAATAAAAAATAACCGCACGGTTGTATTATCACAATACAATCGGGGATTTTCAGGACTTCCCCATGTGACAAACCCTTTTGTTGAGTACGCATCGACACGATATTCTGGAGAATATATTGGATCTATGGTATCACCATTAGGATCAATAATTAGATCGTTAAATTTTTCAAAAAGATTTAATCTTGGAGATACAGGCAATGAATCCATGCATGTACAATAAACATAAATTGCTTTATCTGAATAATTATAGATTTCAAATCCTCCACTTGGTGGATCAAAAGGAAGACATGATTTAAATACAATAACAAATAAAATTAATATAATTAAATATTTATTCATGGTTTAATTATAAGAATGGTGAAAGGAAAAACATTGGAAGAGTTTTTAGCAATAATCTACTTGAATTATATGGGTCAATATTTTTTACTGGATATTTAGCTGATGGTAAATACTTTGTCCCAAAGTATTGGCTAGATAAATAATTAGCCCATGTTTCAGTCCACAAATTTTCATGTACTACTCCTGGATTTTTAATAGCACTACTTAAACTTTCTTTTGCAACCACCCTTAAATATAGATCTAATCCTAATATTCGAAATTGCAATCCGTGTCCAAATTCGTGTTGGATAAGTCTTAGATTTCCAAGTGGAAATGCACTACCCGCACCTCTGGGGTACACATTTGTACCAACTACTATTCCCTTATATGGCACATAGACTCCTGAAGAGTAAAGCGGATCTGAACTATTTGAAGCTAAAAATTCTGATGTTTCATATATATTTTCTCCATAATATGTGGCCACATATTTAGATTTTAGTACTCCTTTTATTCTTGAAAGATCACCAGAAGCCGCTACGCCTTGTGAAACATCAAATTCTCCAATGCCCGTAAAAAAGTCTACATGTTTTTTTACTGCATCAATACCTCCGATAATACCGCCTGTAACCGCACCTATTGTACTTTGTATGAAAGCTTGATCAAAACCATTCCATAATGCTGCTCCAAAACTATTGTTCCCTATTAATCCGTTACCCATTCCCGACACAATTCCACTTGTAGCTCCTGACCAATACCCGATAGTAAAGCCAGTATAAAATCCTGTCGAAGAAAGACCCCCAGTACCCGATAGAAATGAAGCACCAAAAGCTTTACCGGCAAAAGCCCCATTAAATCCAGCTCCAACACCGGCCGATAATGCTCCCGCTAATGCTCCAACCCCAAAATATCCCAGCCCTTTGGCATTTAGTTGCCCTCCATGAATAGACCAGTTAAGTATACCACCAATAGCGGCACCAACAACTAAATGCCAAAACTCCCCGCTTGGATCCGTATACATTAGCGGGTTATTCCGTGCATAGGAATAACGGTTATAATCCTGCGTATTGGCAGCATCCGGTACAAACGGGTCGGGGCTGAGGAAGCGGGCTATCAGGGGGTCGTACAATCTTCCGTTCATATTAATAAGCCCGAACCGATCTAAATGTTCGTGCCCGGTATAGCCCCGGGTAAACAAATGCCCGGCGGCATTGGGATCCGCTTCTTCCCAGTTGAGCGGGTTGCGGCGGTTGCCCCAGGCATCGAAACTAAAGCGTTCGAGGATCGTACCTACCGAATCGGTAATGACATCGTAACTGCCCAATCGGTCGGTATGAACATAATACATGGTTTGGAAGTTGCCTTGGGACTGGCCTGCGTAATCCTGAACATAAATGCCTACCAAGCAGTTGTCGGCATAGATGTAGTTCAGGTATTGGTATGGTTGTCCGATGGCATTCAGAAATACAGCTTTTTCAAAGAACTTATTGACAAAAGTACGCGATTTTGCTTTGACAAATCCACTTTCAAGCGTATTAATCCTTTGCTGGTCGTTGCCGTAAGTAAACGTCAGCATCGTGTCTCCTTTGGTAATTTGTTTGATTTTGTTAAAAGGAGTGTATGAAGTGTTGCACTCCCATGAGGAGGAAGAAGTTGCCAACGGATCCACCGTGGTGACGGCATGAGGTTTGCTTCCATACGAATAGCTTCCCATATGGCTTTGATTCAGGATATTGCCGGAAGCGTTGTATTCGATGGAACGGTTATACCGTTCTTTGCTTGTGATATCAACCAACCGGTTGAGATGATCATATTGGTAAATTTCTTCCTGTCCGCTCACCTGGCAGCCGGAACTTTCCAACATGCCCCTTCCATTGTAGCCATAAGTCCAATATTGCACCTCGCCGTTGCAGGAAATGGAACTGCCTGCCATTTCCGGATAATCGGAAATACCGGGGATAAAACCCGAAAACGAATTCGTATTCATTCCACCGCCTCCGTTTGCAACTTTTAACCCGCTCCGGATTCCGGTCAGGTTTCCGTAGCTGTCGTAATCCAACAACGTCGTCCTGCCTTCGCCCCAATGATATTGGGTAGGCTGCCCGAATACATTCTTTTTGGTCATCGACCAGATAATGTTGTTGTGCGGGTTGCGGATCACATGCAACTCGCCCAGCCCGTTGTACTGATAAGTTACATAAAATCCGCCGGGATAAATCAGCTTCGATACCTGTCCTTGGGAATTGTATTCGTACCGGGTTGTATATGCTTCGCCCAGTATGGTTTCGGTTTGTGCCGTTACCCGGCACAAATCGTCGTAAACGTAGGTAGTGTTGTGATTGAGAGATTCTACCCGGCTTACGATGCCGTATTTTTTGTTTTCGTCGTAAAAGTACCCGGCGGAACCTTCGGCATACTTATCACCGTTGACCAGTTTTTGTGTTACCCGGCCCAATAAGTCGTAAGAGTAGGTTGTAGAATCGCCCCGTGCATGGGTTTGCTTGATCAAGCGCCCGAAGGCGTCGTATTTTGAGGTGGTGGTACCTGAATTGGGTTCGATAAGGGAAATACGGTTTCCCATATAATCGTACTGCATGGTGGCGACCAATAGTCCGTTCACTTTGGTGGTTACGGGCAACCCCTGTGCATTGTAGGTGTAGGTAATACTTCCGCCCGGATCGGTGGATTCGGTTACTTGCCCCAGGTTGTTGGTTTTGCTGGAGCAGGTTGCATTTCCGTTTAAGAGATCGGTTACGGTTTTCTTATTGGCTGTATAACTGTATGATTTATGCAACATGGGACCTGTTTCCTCCGTTAATCGTCCTATATGGTCATACGTATAGCTTGTCCATTTTTTATTGGTTTCGGCAGTGGCGATGGATCTGTAAGGCATCGATTTTTTTTCGACCTGCCCTTTGGCATTGTACCGCGTATCGGCATACATGTTTTGGGCTCCTTCAAAATCGGAACGGGTATAGGTACAAACTTCCCTGCCCAAGGCGTCGTAAAACGTATATACCGGAGGGGCTGCCGTGGCTAATTGTTCCGTGTAGTATAAAGCATGTGGAATCCGGGTTCCTCCGTACCAGTGGATCGCTTGTGTGGCAACGCTCCCGTCGGGAAAGGTTGTTTTCGTTAGCCTGCCCCGGGCATCGTATTGGTAAGTAGTGGTCAACCCGTTGGGATCGGTTTCGCTCAACAGCTTGCCGGATTTGGATTCATAGGTAAATTGGGAGGTATGCCCTAACGCATTTGTTTTACCGGTTACAAAGCGGTTGCTGGGGTCATAAGTCCGGATTTCTTCGATTTGGTTGCCGCCTTTTACGGGTTCTGAAGAAACGGTCGTGATTTTTGTAGGCAAACCCAACGCATTGTATTGCTCATAACGGGTTGTAATGTTTTTTGAGGTGTCAGCCGATGTATATTGTCTTTCGACAAGTAGCCTTCCCTTTGCATTATAAGTGTAATGTGTCGTTTGGGAATGTTGTCCCACATTTACCACGTTTTGGGTGGTTGTTACCTGTGTAGGCTTGTATTCTTCCCCAAAGCGGGTGTATGAGATTGCCTGGGTGGTTTGAGCTACGGTATAGGGGTGATAGGTGGACGAATTGGTCATGTTGCCGTTATTGTCGTAGGTATACAAGGTTGCTTTTGCAATGTCGTTCAGGACATCGGTATTGTAAATTCCGGATGTAAACGGGAAATATCTTTTGTTGCTGAACGTTTTCACGTTATTTTCATAAGTGGTGATCGATAGTTTCGTATTTTCCGCATAATTCGTTACTACAAATAAGTAGGGATACCAATAAGTTTCGTTCAACAGGTAAGTGCTTTCGGTTTTCAAACCGGAAGGATAATGGGTGGAGATGATGCGGGTAAAACCCAAGAACCCTTTACCCAAGCGGTGAAGGCGGGCACCCTCATAGTAATAGGTTGTGTAAGCGTTGCCTCCCACACCGTCCGGAGCACTTAGCTTGGTTACCACGTGCAAAGCGCCTTGAAAATCCTGAGCGGGGAATTGGGCCACGATATTCCGTGAATAACTGTTTCCGGCATTGCCTAAAGGCTTGTATTCAATTTCTGTGGCAATTCCCAATCCATTCCGGATGGATTTTACCAAATGTTTTTTCTCGTCTTTATGAAACCAAATGTTTGTGTAAGTGAATTCAAGCATCGGTTTAAGCAAAAAAACATCTTGTTTCCCGTCGCCGTTAAAATCGCCGAACTTGAGGTTTCTATCAAGTCCACCTTCCGTAGGGAGCGTGGTTGTTTCCGTCTCAAACAGCCCGTTTCCTTTTGAATAACAAATCCGGAATGTGGTTGGAATGGAATCCCAAGTCGTTGTTGAAAGCAGGTGCGTTTCCAGGATATCGTCTTTGCCATCGCCGTTGAAATCTTTGATGTTGATCGGACCGTAAGAATCATAATAGGCGGGGTTCGTATTCAGCAGGGGGACTCCGGTTAACGGCCAGGTAAATCCTGTTCCCGTTGAATAATGCATTTCCCATTTCGGATTGGAATCCTTATGAAAGGTTAATAAATCCGTTTTCCCGTCGCCATTGAAATCGCCGGTAAATACTTCATGCTGTTTCGTCGGGTATCCGGATGAGAAAACGAGCTTGAATGTTTCCGTATTACGGTCAAATTCATAAAAAACACAGGTATCTCCGATAATACAAACTTCCTGTAAACCATTCCCGTTGAAATCGGTTGCAATGAATTTATCTGCAGTTTTGAAAATCGAATCCTGTTGTCGTGAAATGCTTGTTTTGTAAGACCTGTCCGGATTGTAACTATATAATTTAAAATCAGACATGTACGGAAGAGTTATTTTTGAAACATTTTTGTATAGTAAGAAATCTGCTTTCCCTTCTCCCCTGAAATTGCCGACCATAGGTTCATGTGTGTTTTTAATATAAATCTCATGGGAATTTGTAAAATTGGTTCCCGTTGAGATCGCCATCCAGTAATAGTATTCCAAATCGAAACCTGTAAAAATATTCCCGCTCTGTATTTTCGCACGCGGAAGCAAGTCGTCTTTCCCGTCGCCGTTGAAATCAGCAACCTGTACTCCGTAAGGGTCAAAGTCATCCCGTAGGAAAAAACCAAATCCCAATGTAAAGGTATTCCCATCGGGGTTTGCAAACCAGACATAACCTATATCATGACTTGTCAATCGCTCTTGCAACCCCTTGGTGGGAATTTCCACAATGTCTGTCTTGCCGTCCCCATTAAAATCGCCGAAGTAATTTGCCGTACTATATTTTATTACATAAGGAGAAACAGCTGTTGTACAGGTTGGGGTTGCGTTGCCCCAGGCAATCAGTGTCGGGTTCACAGGTGCACCCCCGGGAACCGCTTCGTCCACCTGGGTCAGATGCGTATAAAAATCAACTTGGTACCGGAAACGGTAGGTCTTCACCCAAGCGTTTTCAGCCCACACTTGGATACTGTCCAATAGTTTGGTCTGGGATACCGCTTTCCCGCTCAGGTAAACCGTATTGGAATCCAAGCGGTTTTCATAATAAAATTTGAGGGTGTTGTAAGGTTTTAAATCGGTTGTATCATTTCCCGTGTAAAGGATTTCCTTAATCCAGGATTCTCCGGTTGCATTTTTTTCGTAATGATAATAAATGTAGTTCCCGTTTTTATCCATTTGTTTGGTTAACCGCCAAAACAGAATGGCTTCGCTTCCTTGTGCTTCAATTTTAGAATCGGCGGAATTGCCATAAAATAAAATCCTGCCGTCTTTGGTTTCTGCTTTAAATGCTGTAGCACCGTAGTGGGCTCTTTCGATTATGGATATTCTGGCAAAGGTTTCTACTTCGGTATGGTAAACGGCAGATGTCATTCCCGCAACTCCATCAACCAGAATCAGGCGGTTTCCATCCAAGGCATACTCATCGTCCATGGTAAATATCATGGGTTTTATAGCATTTGAATTTTCAATCGGTTTGGGTACGCGGCTTATCGCAGACAATCCGGCCAATTCCCAACCCACGCCTAATAATCCGTTGCCACCTTGGCTGTTGTAAATGATGGAGAGTTGGGGTTGCATCCCTCCTGTCCCGGGAGGGATAGCAATCGGGATGGCATAAGTTGCCGCTCCGGTAGATGATACATCCATTGCTCCGGCAATGGCACCCACAGGTTTGGTTTTGTCAATAGGAGTTTGTGCAACAATTTGTATTAATATGAAAAAGTTGATAATAAAAAATGATATAGTTGCTTTCATTAAATTTTGTTTTATAGTTTGTTGATTATTTATGAATGTGAAGCGTGAACAGTGAAGCGTGAAAGGGTGGCTATTTGATTTGAACGTATCAGTATAATTTAATCTAATAATATGATATTTTAATCGCATAGTGTGAAACGTGAACAGTGAAGGGTGAGATGCCTGTTTAATCGTTTAACTGTTTATTGGGTGAACGGTGCAGGAATTATTGTTTGTTTCCTCGTTCTGCTTTAAAACTCGTTAACTTGTACCTCGTTAACTTGTCAATTACTGTTTCACGATTTTCCAATTGCTTACCGTATCATTCACCTGTACCTGCATAAGGTAGACGCCCGAGGGTTGGTCCGTAATGTCGATGTCGGTTTCCATACTTAAGTTGGTTGTCTTGTAAAGCGTTTTGCCATTGAGTGCGACAAGTTTTAATTGCGACAACTGGATGGCATCGTTGCATTCGATGACCACCTTCAGCCTGCCTTGCGTAGGATTGGGGTAAACTTTCACTTTCAGGCTTCCAAGCATTTCTTCGTATGCCTGAGGGGCATCGCGGTTAACCATTTCGTCGGTTGCTGAAATGAACTTGTCGTAAACTCCGGTAATTCCGTCATCAATCGTATCGGCAGGCGGAGCCATCGTTGAACCTTTGGGGATGTTTACTACCCGGAACCGGATGCGGTTTCCGGTAGCGTCGTAATCATACCAGTAGGCGGTTTGCGTTTGGGCTGCCAACAGGCATGGAAGCCAAAGGAAAGCATTGAATAAAATGAGTAACAGGTTTCTTTTCATGGTTTTAAAGTTTTATTGATTTTGATGTTTCTATCGAAAGGAAAGGATGAAGCAGGTTTGGAAGCGGGGAGCATCTTACATGAATTACACAATAGCATAATGGCATTTTAATATTTGAATAAATAATATAATAAAATAGCAATCTAATTTACACTACTTAAAAAGTTCAAATGTAAAAAAGTTTTAGTATCCGATCATGCAACCGGAAGAAAAAAATGAGATGATTTAAATTTGTTGAACTGTTGAGTTGTTGAACTGTTGAGTTGTTGAACTGTTGAGTTGTTGAACTGTTTATGCTGGTGAAGTAGGTAAAACCGCGGAAGTGGGGGAAATGGGGTTATGGTTGGGTTGGATGGAGTAGAATAATTCAATCTAATAAATAAGTTATTTAAATCGCATAGGGTACTTAAGTGAAGGGTGAGTCGTCTGTTGAACTGTTGAATCGTTGAACTGTTTATTTGTGAAGCGTGAACAGTGAAGGGCGAATGGTGCAAGGTGAACGGGGCAAAGATTGTTGTTCGTTTACTTGCTATAAAAAAGTCCACTTTCAATTTTCAATTCTCCATTTTCAATTGAAATGCTTTCTGCATGACCACTCGTTACTCGTCACTCGTTACTAAGAAAAACATTCGTAATTCACTTCTCGTTACTCGTCACCAAATACCATTTTCAATTAAAATGTTCACATCGGGGAATCGTTTTTTTTCGCACATTTGCACAAATGGATTTTGTATGATTTATTTCAAGCGCATTTTCGTTTCCTGCCTGCTGTTTGCCTGCATCCCCGGTTTTGCCCAACTTTCAAACCAGGCGCAAATCAGTATGTTGACCTGTTCATCCGGCACCGAAATATATGCTGCGTTCGGGCATACAGCCATCCGCGTTTGCGACTCGGCAAGCCAACTGGATGAAGTTTACAATTACGGTACTTTCGATTTTAATACGCCGAACTTTTATGTGAAATTTGCCCGTGGAAAATTGAATTACACGCTTTCGGTCACTTCGTTCGAACGCTTTATGGATGACTATGTCAGCGAAAACCGTTCGGTCTGGGAACAGGTGTTGCTTTTGGACAGCGCACAAAAAAGCCGCCTGTATTTTTTGCTGGAAGAAAACCACCGCCCCGAAAACCGGAATTACAAATACGACTTTTTCCTCGACAATTGCGCAACCCGTGTGCGTGACATCATCGAATCGGGCGTTAATCAGGGGAAATTATTCGATACGTCTGCCACGGAAAAAACATTCCGCCAGTGCATTCAACCCTGTTTAGCTATTTCTCCCTGGATGCGTCTGGGCTGTAACCTGGCCCTGGGGCATCGCACGGATTCCAAAATCGAAACACGGGATTTGGCATTTCTGCCTGACGAATTGGAAGCACAATTAGCCGGCATAAAAATCGATGGAAAGCCTTTGGCTGCTGCCCGTACCACGCTTTTTGAGGCGGAAGAACAAGTTATACAGAAATCGGTCTTTACTCCCCTGTTTTTCACCCTTTTATTGCTCGCAACCGGCTTGGTAATCACGGTGTTCGAATTTTGGAAAAAACGGAAATTTACAGCCTTCGACAAAATCTTATTTACCATCTGCGGACTAATCGGATTGCTGATCACCTTTTTATGGTTCTTTACCGATCACAGTTCTACAGCCTGGAACATCAATTATTTGTGGGCGAACCCGTTGTGGTTTTTACTGCTCTCGAATGCCGTTTGCCGCAAAAAAAACATCCTTTTCTTTTTTATGATTCTCGTGGTTGCTGCCGTGATTTTATCGGCGTTACCGCAGGGATTCCTGGATCCGGCCGTCTATCCGTTTGCAGCCTTATTATTAATTCGCTTGTTTGTGAATCTGAATCGATCGTAAATTTTTATTATAAAACAATATTTTCTACCTTTGACCGTCAATAAAATAAACAAAAATTATGGATAAAAATATCTCGAAATTAGCTCCTCAGAGCGTTTGGAAACAATTCCAAGCTATTTGTCAAATTCCTCATCCTTCGGGACACGAAGCGGCTGTACGCGAACATTGCATCAACCTGGCCAAAGAACTCGGCCTGGAATATGTGGTGGACAAAACCGGTAACCTGATTATCCGCAAACCGGCCACTCCGGGAATGGAAAACAAAAAGGGCGTCGTATTGCAAGCGCATTTGGACATGGTGCCCCAAAAAAACAGCGATAAGGTTCACGATTTTGAAAAAGATCCTATCGAGGCTTACATTGACGGCGACTGGGTTACCGCCAACGGAACCACTTTGGGTGCCGACAACGGCATGGGATTGGCTGCGGCTTTGGCTGTTTTGGAATCGACAACCATTCTGCACGGGCCGGTTGAAGCGCTCTTTACCGTAGATGAAGAAGTGGGTATGACCGGAGCGTTCGGATTGGAAGGGGGAATTTTGCACGGCGATATTTTATTGAACCTGGACAGCGAAGACGAAGGCGAATTATATGTAGGATGCGCCGGAGGAACAAACTGCAACGTTGCTTGGAAATACCGCGAAGATACGGTTCCGGCCGGTTCGGTAGCCTATAAACTTTCTATTACCGGCTTAAAGGGCGGGCACTCGGGTTTGGAAATTATTTTGCAACGCGGCAATGCCAACAAATTGATGAACCGCTTTTTGAACCACGCCCGCGAAAAACATGATTTGCGTTTGGCAAAGATCGACGGCGGCAGTTTGCGCAATGCCATCCCGCGTGAATCGTTTGCTGTGGTTACACTGCCGATTGCCAATGAAGAAAATTTCAAAAAATGCCACGCCGACAATGTCGAGATTTACAAAAAAGAACTGGCCAGCGTGGAACCTGATTTCAAATTCACAATCGAGCCCACGGCCATGCCTTCCTTCGTCATTGACGAAGAAACTACCGGTAAATTATACAAATCCATTTATGCTTGCCCCAACGGCGTGATGCGCATGAGCGACGACATGCCCGGATTGGTTGAAACCTCGAATAATGTAGCCAGTGTTAAAATGGTGGACGGCGAAATCCGCGTTCAAACGTTGATGCGTAGTTCGGTCGAAACGGCTCAGGACGATTTGGGAATTGCGATTTCAAGCGTATTCGAACTGGCCGGCGCCAAGGTGGAACTGAACGGGAAATACCCCGGATGGAAACCGAACATGGGCTCGCCCATTTTGACAGCCATGCAAGCGGTTTATCAAAAGTTATACAACAAAGTTCCCGAAGTAAAGGCGATTCACGCCGGTTTGGAATGTGGCTTGTTGGGTTCGGTTTACCCGAACTGGGACATGATTTCGTTTGGGCCAACCATTCGGTATCCCCACTCCCCCGACGAAAAAGTGAACGTTGATTCGGTCGAAAAGTTCTGGGATTACCTGGTGGCTACTTTGGAAAATGTGCCTGCAAAACCGAATGCTTAATTCTTGATTTTAAACAAAATAAAACGGAGTGCAGGGGTACAACGCGTTTTTTTAGAAAATCATTTGGTTTTTAAAGAGAATAGTGTACCTTTGCACCCCAAAATAATGGAAAGTCATGAAGAGAACATTTCAACCGTCGAACAGAAAAAGAAAAAACAAACACGGATTTCGTGAAAGAATGAGCACCGCAGCCGGGCGCAAGGTTATTAATGCACGTAGAGGGCGCGGCCGTAAGAAAATAACTGTTTCCGACGAGTATTAATTGATATTTTGCTTGTTGCAAAACAAGTTAAAACTTATTAAACTGGGAAGTTTGCATGAACGCTTACTTCCTTTTTTAGTTTACTCTCCTACCAATAAAATGTAAAATAGCGGGGAGCCCGGTTAAAAAACAGCGGCTTTATCCATTTTTTCCATACTTTCGCTTTTTATTTAGCCATGACCGATTATCCCATTTATCTTGCTTCCTTTTCCGGATTTTTTCGGTTGCTGCTGATCATTCTTCTCATCTATGGTTTGTTGCGGTTGTTTACGAGGGTATACCTACCGTATCTTCTGAAAAAGAAAATGAACCAATTTAGCGGCAATGCGGCAAACAATTCTTCCGCATCCAGGAAAAAGGAAGGGGAAGTTTCCATTCAAATCCCGCCCAAAGACGAGCAAACCATCAATCCCGAGCGGCTTGGGGAGTATATTGATTTTGAAGATCTAAAAAACAATTAAATATCCAGTAATTTTTATTTCCTATGAAAAAGATTGATTTCAAAAAAGCATTCCCTTATTTGTTTTCGATTATTTTCTTTCTTGCCTTAGTGCTTGTTTACTTTGCCCCTATTTTCGGTGGAAAAGTGATGCAGCAACATGACATCCAAACTTTTAAGGGGATGTCGAAAGAAATATCCGATTATAAGGAAAAGGATAAAGAGCCTATTTTGTGGACCAACAGCATGTTCGGAGGAATGCCCTCCTACCAGATTCTGTCGCCCGACAATGGGAACCTGATCAGTTCTTATTGCAGTAAAATCATCACCTTGAATTTGCCGACACCCACACACATTGTTTTTTTGTACCTGCTGGGATTTTTTATCCTGATGATGGCAATGGGAATAAATATCTGGCTTAGCATTGCAGGCTCCATTGCTTTTGCTTTTTCCACTTACTTTTTCCTGATCCTGGATGCGGGACATTTAACCAAAGCGTATGCCATTGCTTATATGGCTCCGACCTTGGCGGGCATTATCCTGCTGTACCGGGGAAAATACCTGTTGGGCGCCGCACTTGCGGGGTTCTTTATTTCGTTGGAAATCGCCTGCAACCATTTGCAAATTACGTATTACTTCTTGTATATCATTGGTTTTTATCTTCTTTCCGAATTGTTTTTTGCGATCCGGGAAAAGCGCCTGCTTCCATTTGCCAAAGCATCAGGACTTTTATTGGTGGCGGCGATCCTTGCAGTAGGGACGAATTTCACAAATTTATGGACAACCTACGAATACAGCGCGGAAACGATTCGTGGAAAAACGGAACTGACCTCCGAACAATCGAACCGGACATCGGGTTTGGACAAAGATTATGCCACAGCATGGAGCTACGGCAAAGCCGAAACATTTAATCTACTGGTTCCCAATCTTATGGGAGGTGCTTCAAACAGCGAACTTCCCCAAAGCTCGGAGACCTACCAGTTTCTCACCGCCAATACGTCGCAGGCCGAAGCCAACCGGCTCATCAAACAAATGCCTACTTATTGGGGCGACCAGCCGGGAACCTCCGGCCCGGTTTATATCGGCGCCATTGTTATTTTCCTCTTTGTTCTAGCTTTGTTCGTCGCCGACAAACGGTACAAATGGTGGCTTTTGGGGGCAACCATCCTTTCGATTTTACTGAGTTGGGGGCATAATTTTGCAGGATTGACCAACTTTTTCCTGGATTATGTGCCGGGCTACAATAAATTCCGCGCGGTTTCGATGATATTGGTTATTGCAGAATTTGCCATTCCGCTTCTGGCCATTCTGGGATTGCAAAAAGTCTTTTTCAGCAAGGAAAACCAGGCGCTCACAGACAAGAAATTATATACGGCCGCAGGAATAACCGGCGGAATTTGTTTGATCTTCCTGCTGATCGGGAAAAGCCTTTTCTCGTTTGTCAGCCCTCAGGATGCAGGATTTCCAAAATGGTTGCAAGAAACCATTGTTCCCGACCGGATGTCGATGTTGATCGCAGACTCATGGCGTTCGCTGCTGCTGATCGTGCTTGCTGCAGCCGGAATCTGGTTGTATTTAAAAGGTTATGCGAAAAAAACCTATGTATTGCCTGCTTTGGCGCTCCTGATATTGATTGATTTGTGGGCGGTAGACCGGCGTTATTTGAACAACGACGATTTTGTCAACAAGCGCGTGGTGAATGCTTCCTTTGCGCCAACTCCAGCCGACGAAGCTATATTGCAGGATACAGACCCGAATTTCCGGGTTTTGAACACCACCGTAAGTACGTTCAACGATGCGTCTACTTCTTATTACCACAAATCCATCGGCGGGTATCACGGGGCCAAACTACGCCGCTACCAGGAGTTGATCGAGCACCAGATTGCAAAGAATAATCCATCGGTACTTGACATGCTCAATACGAAGTATTTTATTTATCCGGACCAAAACCGCCAACCTCAAGTGGCTCCGAATCCGAATGCGGCAGGCAATGTTTGGTTTGTCGATCATTATAAAATCGTAAACAATGCCGATGAAGAATTGAAGGCTCTGGATAGCTTGAAAGTGAAACAAGAAGCCATTATCGACAAACGGTTTGAAAGCGATGTCACCGGACATACGATTTCAAAGGACAGCACGGCTTCCATCGCGCTTGTAAATTATCACCCCAACCACCTGAAATACGAAAGCAATGCCTCAAAAGAGCAATTGGCCGTATTTTCCGAAATCTACTATGACAAAGGATGGAATGCTTATATTGACGGTAAATCAGCGCCTTACTTCCGTGCCAATTACGTGTTGCGTGCCATGGTTGTGCCGGCCGGAAAACACGAAATTGAGTTCCGTTTCGAGCCGCGTTCGTTTTTTGTCGGGGAAAAGATTTCGTATACCTGCTCCATTTTGTTAATTGTCATGATTTTGGCATCCATCGGGCTTGCCATTTTCCAAAAACCGAAACCGGCAACGGAAGCAACTGTGGGCAAATGAAGCCGGTCAGCATTATTATCATTACTTACAACCGCCCCAAGGATATGTTGGCGTTGGCTCAAAACATCAGCCAACTGGACGGCATTCCCGAATATTTAGAGGAAGTGATTGTGGTAAACAATGCATCGACGGTAAGCTATTCAGAATTTGAGGATTTTATCCGAACCTGCCCGGAAGTTCCTTTTAAGTATTTTTATTCGGATGAAAACCTGGGGGTTTCGCGTGGGCGGAATTTTGCCATTGAAAAAGGGAAAGCGCCCATTATTGTTCTACTCGACGATGATGCGGAATTGCAGCATAAAAACTCGCTGCCCATGGTTTATGAGGCATTTAAAACCAAGAATGCAAAAGAAACGATCGGGATTGTCAGTTTTAAGGTTCTCTATTTTGAAACGTTGGAAATGCAACAAAATGCATTTCCCCACAAAAAATTCGAAGAGCGGAAGCACGAACACCGTTTCCATACCTATTATTTTGCCGGAGGCGCCAATGCGATTCAACGGGAACTTTTTGAAAAAGTAGGGGTATTTCCGACGGACTTTTTCTACGGCATGGAGGAGTACGATTTAAGTTACCGGGCCCTGGATGCGGGTTATCAAATCGTATACGACGACCGCATTGTGATGCTGCATAAGGAATCACCCGAAGGAAGGCAGATTTCTTCGGAAAAATGGGCGGGCGCCTGGGTAAATAAATGCAAAGTGGCTTACCGGTATTTGCCCAAGCGTTATTTCTACTTTACGGCTATTTTTTGGAGTCTGGCGTATTTTAAGTTTAAAAACACCGACTTAAAAATATGGCGCCGGTCGTGGATGCAAATTTTCCGGATATCCAAAACCGAAAAACGGCACCCTATTTCAAAACAAACTTTTTCGTATTTAAAAGCTGCTGGCGCAAGGCTTTGGTATTAACCGCCCTGTGTTTCACGGAATATGACAAAAACACTCAAACAACGATCGCTTTCGGCTCTCATCTGGAGTTTAGTAGACCGCTCTACGCAGTTTGTTTTTTTGGGGGTCAGCATTGTCATGGCGCGGATGCTTTCGGCGCCCGATTACGGTATGGTGGCGGTACTTCTGATTTTCTCGCTTCTGGCAAATGCTTTTCAGGACAGCGGATTCTCTTCTGCTCTCATTCGTAAAATCGATGCCACAGAAAAGGATTACAATACCATTTTTTATTTTAACATCAGCGTGGCAACCTTGCTGTATGTAGTCTTTTTCTTTTGCGCTCCTTTAATTGCCCGTTACTACGGAATTCTCGAATTGGTGCCTTTATCGCGCTTTGTTTTTCTTACTTTTTTCTTCAACGCGTTTTCCATGGTGCAAAACGTTCAGTTGACCAAATCGTTGCAATATAAAAAACTGGCTGCCGTCAATATTTTCGCTACGGGAACTTCCTACCTCGGAGCCATTTTGCTGGTACTTTCCGGATGGACTTATTGGGCCATTGCGGCACAGTTGGTATTGCTGGCTTTTGGCCGGATGGTATTTCTCTGGATTTTCAATGCATGGAAGCCCAAACTGATTTTCAGCACGGCATCATTCAACGAATTATACAAGTATAGTATCAACCTCTTCCTGTCAAACATTTTAGGAACAGGCGTTGCACAAATTATCCCGTCCCTTATCGGGAAATTTATATCCATCACCCAATCCGGGTACTATTATCAGGCGCAAAGATTGAATAGCGTGGGTGTCGGTATGATGGACGGGACACTTTCGTCGGTCGGCTTTTCGGTTATGTCCAACATCCGGGATGAAGATTCCGGTTTATTGAAACAAGCTTTTCGAAAAATTGTCCGTTTGACGGCTTTTATCGGTTTTCCGGTATTTATCGGCACTTGCCTTGTTGCGGAGCCGGCCATCAGGGTATTTCTAACCGATAAATGGCTTCCGGCGGTACAAACCTTGCAATTTTTAGCCGTCGCCGCCATATTTAATTCCCTGAATAATACCAATGTAAACCTTCTGCGAAAAACGGGCGGATCCAAATACATTTTGCAATTCGAGCTGATCCGGAGCCTCTCGTTGCTGTCGTTGATCGCCCTGGTGCTAATCAACCATTTGGATTTTGTATACATCCTTGCCAGCATCAGCTTTGTGGCTTTCGAAATTTACTGCATTTACCTGCGGAAAATAACCAAGCTACTTAATTACAAAGCAAGAGAACTGGCTAAGGATGTGCTTCCTTACGGAGGAATTATGCTTTGTGCCGCAGCAGCAGCTTTCGTTTTACGGTATGCAATTTCCTCCCCTTTAATCCTTTTAATGGCACAAGTAGCCACAGCTGGCACAATTTACCTGGCTCTTTGCTATTTATTGGGTTCTAAGTTATTAAGGGAAAGTTTGGAGGTGATAAAAACCAAATTTTTTACCAAAGGGAAAGCCGAACTCCCAATTCAGGACACGGATATCTCATAATATTGTTTCTCCGGTCACTTTCTTTTTTGAGGGACAAATAATTCGGGGAGTTTATTAAATCTTTTTCGAAAAACAACCCCGACTCCTTGTGTATACGGCGATTGATAACTCGACATATCCAGCGAGTTGTTGGTTTTATTAAACGCTTTTGCACGAATCCGCCCGTCCTCCGTGATTTTATATTCGATATTCAAATCCAGGACCCAGTTATTGTTATCGTATTCGGCCACCTGCTGGCTGCTATTCCCGTAAGAGTTTACCCCAACCCCTCCGTTGATAATCAACCGGTTATTCAATAACTGTGTCGACATGGCGACTCCGATTTCATCCGAAGACACCGCATCGCCCGGCCTGTATTTCACACCGATATCAACCCGCTTGGTTAATTGGGAGAGGAAACCGCTCACCTGGCTTGTCAAAATGCTCAGTGAAGAGGCTCCAATGCTTGATGAAAGCGTGACGTTGTCGGAGCCGCTGGTAAATGTGTTTAACACCAGCAACGAAATTACTTGTTGGTTCAAAACCGAAACATTGGCCGTGTCAAGGTACTTATAGACCATCCGCTGGGTTTCGGCATCAACATCGGGCAACTGGATGCTGAAGCGGATATCGGGATTGTATAAACTGTTCGTCAGGTAAATGTAGCAATCCACCGGAATACTGCGGTTTGCATAATCGGGATTATTGGCAAATTCGGGTATGCCGCCCATCGAAGTTTCCAATTTATAAACTGCCGTCATCTTGATATCAATGTTATCGGTACTCCCGTTAAATGTGATGGTGCTTCCCTTTTTGATATCGAAAGTCCGGCTGAAAAATCCCTGCAAACTGCTGAACAAGAAACTTCCCTGATCCATAATGTACTGGCCGGTAAGGTTAAATCCTCCCCGGGTATCAAGCGCCATGTTGATCGGTCCTTCTCCCCGCGCCTTGATATTTCCCATTTGGTAGGGCAAAATGATTTCGACGGCAGCATCCCTTGTGGCATTGATCGCCATATCCAACGTAAGGTTCGATTTTTCAACCGGTACCGGAATTTCAACCTTTTTGTCGACGGTATCTTTTCCCCCGGATTTGGATACATACTGGATGAAATCGTTGTCGGAAATACTTACACTGTAACTGATCGGCAAATAAAGTTGCGTACCTTTCTCCGAGGTGGCGTTTATTTTCATCCGCAAATCGTTGATCGGCCCTTTCAACGTGAAATCTCCGGTAACAAAAGCTTTCCCGTAATACTGTTCGGTAAAACTGTATCCGGTATTCAATGCCAATAGTTTATCGGCGTTTACCGTGATGTCTAAATTCCAATCGCGAAAGCCTTTGTGTTTGATTTTACCGCTGGCTGAGCCTTTTCCGGAAATGGAATCGGAAAATTTCACATCGCTAAAGGAAATTAAATTTTTGGAAAAGTTGATATCGCCGGAAAGGCTGTAAGGGGTTTTTAAATAATCGACCGTCAATTCGGAACGAACCAACTTCACCAGTCCTTCCAACTGCGGATCGCCAAAAGTCCCTTTTAACGTCAAATTACCCGATCCCAAGCCTTTTACACGTGAAAACAATCCTTTGAAAAACGGAGACAAGGCCTTGATCCTGAAATTATCCAACTCGACCGACAAATCAAGGTTATTTTTTTTGTCCTGCGGAAAGATGGAACCGGTAAGGGAAACGGGAAAATGGTCGCTCACATTTCCGTGATGCCGGATTTTGGTATCGAGGTCGATCGACTGTTTTTGCGGATTCCAGGCGCTGAATATTTCAGCATCTCCGAATTTTTCATCGTTGAGCACAAACGATTTGATTGTTATTTGCGATTCCACATTCGGCGTTTCGTAAACGCTGCTCAGCATAACGCTTCCCGATAAAAGCCCGCCCAGGCCTACCCCCCACTTATCAAATAACACACCCAACTGGGTCAGGTCGTAGTTCTGCAGTTCCAGTTTCATCTGATCGAGCGGATCATGGGAAAGCTGTCCCGATAAACTAATCAACTGATCTTGGTGCTGAATCACCAAATTCCGGACAGCAATGCCCATGCTGTCAAGTACAATGTCATTCCCCTGATTGATGGCCCAAACAGAGTCGTTCACCGTGAAAGCTGATGGAGCTATTTTAAAACGAACTTCCGGGTAGCGATCCAAGAATAGTTCTCCCGTGATCAAGCCGATGTTGAAATCTTTCCCTGATAAATCGTTCCATTGAACGGAATAATCCAATATATTATTTTCCAATGTTGTACGAAATTCAAACTGTTCCAGATTAAAAATGGATGTATCCAGGGTTTCGCTCGGATTCAAATCCAGCACATGAGCTTTTAAATTTGTGTAAAACGTACTTTCCCGGGTTGCCCCTTCAACCGCAACATCCCGCAAGGAAACCCCATACAGGTTGAGGTACGGAGACTCTATATTAATTTGGAAGCGGTTGCTGTTTGAATGGTAATTGCCCAAAAGGGTTGTTTGGTCGGCCAGCGTAATGCGGGGAAAAAACATACCGGTGACGGCCTGGGTATTTTTTAAACGGATATCAAACTCCAAATCGGCCGACACAAAATCATCAAATGTGGCCGTATTGTCAAAAATAGACGGCAAATACTGTGAAAATATTTTATGGTAGTAATTTCCAAAATCAGCCAGCAGGTAATCACCTTTCAATGTGGCATCCACCACATCCGATTGGATTTGGATTTCCTGCGTTGTCGGGCTTAGCGCTTTATTTTCAACAAACAAATTGGAAATTACAATTTCTTTCTCGCCCTCGCGATACGTCAAATCCGTAAACGCCACGGTTCCCTGAAAATCTTTAAAATCATGCCCCCGCCCATTCAAACGGATTTTGGTCGAAAACACCTCCGTACTGTCCCGTTTCCAAAGCCCCAAATGAGTGGGGAGGACATTTTTCAACTCTGCACTGAAGTTATATTCCGGAATACTGTCGGCATAATTGATTTCGCCTTCAAAATCCAAAAATCCCAGCTCATCGTAAAGCAATACAAACCCGGTAAATTTCTTCTTATCGTAGCTCCCGTCCACATGGATATCGTTAAGGGTCGTTTGGTAAAGCTCCGCGTTTTTGATATCCCCTTTCAGGGTAAATTTTGCTTCGGCAGGATCAAATCCTTGCCCGTTAATGTTGGCATTGATCGAAAGCGACCCAATGTTCTCGTTGTGGAGTATTTTCCCGATATCAAAATTTTGGGCAACCACATGTCCGTCGTAATACAAGGTTTTCGTATCGGCATTGTGGCCCAGCTTGATATCCGTCAAAATGCTTCCGGCATCCGTTGTGACGGAAGACCGGGAGGTAAAATTATTGTAGAATCCCGTGAACCGGCCTTTTACCAAAATCTTGTTCAGTACCTGGACTTCATCCGGAAGCGCTGCGATCGATTGCCCGCCCGGCAAGGAAAAACTTTTGATGTCATCGACGGAAGCCTTTAATTCCGAAATATCAAGATCCGCATAGGTTTTTTCCCAATCGGGCAACCCGGTCAATTCCACATTTCCCCGAAAACGGGTATGAAGCCCGTACGAAACATCCATGGATTTCCCCGAAAACGACGCAACGCTCCCCTTCACGTTTCCCGACAAAACAAAGCGATCGTTCATACCGGCGATACCGGGCGCAAAAAACGCAATATCCTTCATGCTCAAAGACGAGGTCCGGATGGTGGAACTCACCTTTACACTGTCAATAAAATCCAGGTAAGCGTTCCAGTTATTATAAGAAAACCTCAGATCCAAGCTAAGCTGGCTGTTTTCCGTTTTGATTTTCAAGTTTTTTGCTACCACTTCCCTTGGAGACACAACCGCCTGGGCCGAAAATTCTTTTAAATGGATTCCACATTTCTCCTTTGCCGAAAGTTGCTCTATTTGGGCAAAAATGGTATCATTTACAATGGCCAGATTCCGCAACTTCAAATCAATTCCCGTAAATACCAAATTTGCATAATCCATGCTCCGTGCATTCAAGTCCATGCGTGGCTCGTTGCGATAGGTGAAATTTGTTTTTGAAATATCGACATTGGGGCATAAGATTTTCCAGGGTTTCGAAGGCGTCGTTTCCTGCGTCGTATCCGATCCCGAAAAGTAATCGATCATAAACTGCAAATTCAGTTCCCGTTCCTCTCCGGCAAGCAGCACATTTGCCTTGGCATGGTATAAGGATAGTTTTTTGAACTCCGCAATTCTCTGCCGCAAATCGATTCTGGCAACCGAAACCTCCAGACGCGGAACTTCCAGCATGGGTTGGTGGTTTTGATCGTTAATTTTCAAATCCCTCACCACTACATCCAAAAACGGACTGACATAGATTCCTTTCAGGGTAACTTCCGTTTTCCATTCTTTGGAAAGGTAATCGGCTGTTTTTTGAGATAAAAACGCCTGAATGGGAGGCAGGAACAGGATTAGCAATACAGAAGCCAGCAACATGGGGAACGTTGCCACAACCGAAATTAATATGACGTATACTTTTTTAATAATTTTGCGGTGTTAATTGTTCTTTTAAGAGAATGTAACCTTATTTTTTCAATTCGGTTCTAAGGTTATTTCCAACAAAATTTAAAAAAATGCCAGTCTACCTCCTTGCCATCGAATCTTCGTGCGACGACACTTCTGCTGCCGTGTTTTGTGATAACGTCATGCGATCCAATGTTATTGCATCGCAAAAGGTGCATGAAACCTTTGGGGGAGTAGTTCCCGAATTGGCTTCACGCGCCCACCAGCAAAACATCATCCCGACCATTGATAAAGCGCTAAAAGATGCAAATATAGACAAAAAACAGCTTCATGCCGTCGCCTTTACCCGTGGTCCCGGCTTATTAGGCTCGCTTTTGGTCGGTACGACCTTTGCCAAATCGTTTGCGCAAGCGCTCGAAATCCCCATGATCGACGTAAACCACATGCAAGCGCACGTGCTGGCGCACTTTATCCAAAATGCGGACAAAACCAAAGCGGTTCCGGAATTTCCCTTCCTTTGCCTTACGGTTTCGGGCGGGCATACGCAAATCGTGTTGGTTTCCGATTATTTCGACATGAAAATCGTCGGGCAAACCATCGATGATGCGGCCGGCGAAGCGTTCGACAAAGCGGCAAAAATTTTGGATCTTCCTTACCCCGGCGGCCCTTTTGTCGACAAAAATGCGCAAGAAGGAAATCCCCTTGCGTTTCAATTTGCAAAACCCCGCATTCCCGGATTCGATTATAGTTTCAGCGGCTTGAAAACTTCTTTTCTCTATTTTTTGCGCGATCATTTGAAATCCGATCCTCTCTTTATTGAAAAGAACCTAAAAGATCTTTGCGCCTCGTTTCAGAAGGCTGTTATCGACGCTTTGATGGACAAACTTTTGAAAGCGGCCAAAGAGTACAATAGTAACTCCATTGCCATTGCAGGCGGCGTTTCGGCAAACAGCGGATTGCGCAAAGCCATTTCCGATTTAAATGCAAAAGGATTCCAAACCTTTATCCCCGAATTCCAGTTTACAACCGACAATGCGGCGATGGTAGCCATTACCGGGTATTTAAAATACATAAGAGGGGAATTTGCTTCGCCCGATTTGACGGTATTTTCGCGAAGTGGTATTTAGAAAAAAACATTCTTACGCGAAGGTGTGCCAAAGCCCCGATATTCCGGCAAGCGAAACTTACTTTGGATAAAAATAGCGGAGCAGTTTTGCTACCCGAACCGGTATCTTCTAAAAAGGAGCTGAACGTTTGGAAAAAAAGATCAACCCCTTTTGGGAAAAAGATCAGCCCCTTTTGAAAAAAAGATCAGCCCCTTTTGGAAAAAAGATCAGCTCCTTTTGGAAAAAAGATCAGCCCCTTTTGGGTAAAAGGGACTGATCTTTTTATTCTCTTTTAAAGAGCCTGTTTTTTCCCAATCAACAGATGTATAAAGCTGTTCAAAAAGTCAAAAAACTTCACCACAAGGCACAAAGAATCTTGCACAAAGGACACAATGGCATGAAAACGAAATTAGTAACGTTGTGCTCTTTGTATAAACTTCGTGTCTTTGTGGTAAAAAAAACTCTTTTCGAACAGCCTCGGTCATTTTAAGATTTCCCTTGTTAGCCTGAGGCGATGCCTCCGGCTTGATATTTTTTTCAAGCGAAATTTGCTCCGGATAAAAAGCAAAGGCGGCAAAGCCGCCGCCGAAGCAGGTATGGTAATTGAAAAGGCACAAAATCACCTATTCTTCAGCTTTTATGCCAAATGTCGTATAGTAGTTAAATTCAATATTGCCTTTTGTAATGGTTATTATACAAAAACAGAAAAAAAGTCGCCTATGGGCGACTTTCCGGCTGTTATGCAAAATGCGTATGTTTTACCTGCCATTGTTTCAATTTTATTTGAACCCAAAAGCCGTAGATCCCCAAGGTTATGATGGTCAATAGAAGCCATTTGATCCATTGGCCGAACAAATTCACGGCTGAACCGTCAAAGTCCAACCTTTTGCCTTCCACCACGGTATGGCTTATTTCCCATTTGTAAATCATGCAAAATGCCCATGGCAAACAGATGCCAAGAGTCAGAGCAGTTACCAGAATTCCCAAAAGGTTCCAGCCGATAAGTTGCAACAACCCACCGTCAAAGTAAGATTTTTCTTTTTCCATAGTAGTTTCAATGATTTAAAAAGTTTATGCGTGCAAATCTATAAAAAAGTTAAAATAAATCAAACCTTTCAATTTATTTATCATACAAATACTATCGTTTTTTTATTGAGGCTATCCTCGTGAATTGTAATTGCATATAAGCCACACCTCCCGTTACCGCTATCCATCCGGAGTTTCGAACTTATGCCTGCAGCATTGGAATTTCCAGTTCCACAAGGTTTCACTAACTTTGCCGTCGAAACCGTGTTTCTTATTCAGCAAAAGATTTTACCATGACGCATCCGGAAGCCCAACAACGCATTGCCGAACTGACCGACCAAATAAACCGGCACAATTACTTGTATTATCAACTGGCCAAACCGGCCATTCCGGATTACGATTTTGATATGCTGCTGGAAGAATTGACTGCGTTGGAAAATCAATTTCCCGATTTGCGCCTTCCCGACTCGCCTACCTTGCGTGTGGGCGGAGCCATTACCAAAGAATTTGCTACCATCCGGCACCGCTACCCCATGCTTTCGCTGGGAAATACGTATTCGGAAGAAGAATTGCGCGATTTTGATCTGCGCATTCGCAAAATTCTGACCGACTCGCCGGAATATGTATGCGAACTGAAATTCGACGGGCTTTCCATCAGCTTAATCTACGAAAACGGTTTGCTGATGCATGCCGTAACGCGCGGCGACGGCATTCAGGGCGACGATGTGACCGAAAATGTGAAAACCATCCGGACCATTCCTTTGCGTTTGCAGGGAGATTTCCCGTCCGGTATCGAAGTCCGGGGTGAAATTATCATGCTCAAAAAAGGGTTCGAGAAATTCAATGAAGAACGCATGGCCAAAGGGGAAACGCCCTTTGCCAATCCCCGGAATGCGGCAGCCGGCAGTTTAAAAATGCAGGATTCGGCCGAGGTCGCCCGGCGGCCGTTGGACAATTTCAGCTATTTCCTGTTGGGTGAAAACCTCCCTTTCAAAACGCATTTTGAAAGCATCAACGCTTTGAAAAACTGGGGATTTCACATATCCGAATACACCCAGCTCTGCCCTTCGATGGATGATGTTTTGGCTTTTATCCGCAAAACCGGCGAAAAACGGCATCAATTGCCGTTCGATATTGACGGGATCGTGATCAAAGTCAATTCGTTGGCACAACAACAACAGTTAGGCTATACCGCAAAATCGCCCCGCTGGGCCATTGCCTACAAATACAAAGCCGAACAAGCGGCTACAAAATTGCTTTCCATCGATTACCAGGTGGGGAGAACCGGAGCCGTTACGCCCGTCGCCAACCTGGAACCGGTACGCTTGTCGGGAACCACCGTCAAACGTGCCAGCCTGCACAATGCCGATATCATTGAAAAACTGGATGTCCGCATCGGCGATACTGTTTTGGTGGAAAAAGGAGGCGAAATCATCCCGAAAATCGTGGGCGTCGATTTATCCAAACGTGATTTATTTGCAAGTGCTGTTGTGTTTATTTCCCACTGCCCCGAGTGCGGCGCCTTGCTCGAACGCGCCGAAGGAGAAGCTGCGCATTATTGCCCCAACGAAGACAATTGCCCGCCGCAAATCCGCGGCAAACTGGAACACTTTATCAGCCGCAAGGCCATGAATATCGAAAGTTTGGGAGAAGGAAAGGTAGAAGTTTTATACAACAACGGCCTGGTACGCAACATTGCCGATTTCTACCAACTTACGTTCGATAAATTGCTCGGATTGGAAAAAACCATCGAAGCCAGCGGAACCAAAAAAGAGAAGACCATCAGCTTCCGCGAACGAAGCGTTCAAAACATCCTGTCGGGAATCGAAGCATCCAAATCCATTCCTTTTGAAAAGGTATTTTTTGCGTTAGGAATCCGCTATGTAGGGGAAACCGTTGCCAAAAAGCTGGTCAACCACTTTAAAACGATGGACAACCTGCTAAAAGCGAGCAAAGAAGAATTGCTGGAAGTGGAAGAAATCGGGGAAAAAATAGCCGGTCAATTGGAAGCCTATTTCAAAGTAGACAAGCATTTGCAAACAATCGAAAAGTTGCGCGCCGCCGGTGTGCAACTGGAACAAAATACGGACGCCTCGGAAAAATTATCGGAAAAACTGCAAGGAAAAACCTTTGTCGTCAGCGGCATATTTTCCCGTTCGCGTGATGAAATCAAGGAACTGATCGAAGCGCACGGAGGCAAAAACGTAGGTTCCATCTCTAAAAACACTTCCTATGTCCTGGCCGGAGAAAAAATGGGGCCAGAGAAGTTAAAAAAAGCAACCCAATTGGGAATTCCCGTTCTTTCCGAAGAGGATTTTAATAACCTGCTGGTTTAAAGTCGTTGCTTTTTATCTTTAAAGTTTTGTACAAAACTTCAGATTTCGCAGCTACGCTGCTTTTCCTTAATGGGATTGCCTTGATTACAAAGATATCGCGGCTACGCCGCTATGTAATATTTTTGGTGGAAAAAACACCAACAAGCCTCATCACGGCGAAACCTTTGTAACACAAAACCAAAGCTCCTTGCAAGCCACGTAGTGGCGAAATCTTTGTAAAAAACGACAAACAAGCCACGGAAGGGCAACATACCTTGCAAGCCACGTAGTGGCGAAATCTTTGGAAAAAACGACAAATAAGCCACGTAAGGGCAACATACCTTGCAAGCCACGTAGTGGCGATATCTTTGTAGCAAAATTTCCCGTAGGAAAATAATAGCCAATAGAAGAAAAAGGCATAAATCTCATAGTCCGTCAGGACTTCAACAGGTAAACGGAATTACAGATATTTAGTACGATTTTTAAACAACCGCCTTTGCTTTTTACGCCACTTTTCAAAGATTCGTTCCGGATTTTTAACGGGTGTTTTGTAACTTTGGCCATCAAAAATCAAGTTTCCTATTCCATGAAAAAAATTATCCACACCGAAAAAGCGCCCGCCGCTATTGGCCCTTACAGTCAAGCCGTTGAAGCAAACGGCATGTTATTTATTTCCGGACAAGTTCCCATCGATCCGGCCACCGGCAATGTGGTGGAAGGCGGTATCAAAGAACAAACCGAGCAAGTGATGCAAAACATTGCAGCCATTTTGGAAGCGGCCGGTTATACCTTTGCCGATGTTATAAAATCAACCTGTCTGCTTTCGGACATGAACAATTTTGCCGCTATGAACGAAGTTTACGGGAAATATTACCCGGCCGAAAGCCCTGCACGTGCCGCTTACGGCGTTGTGCGTTTACCCAAGGACGTATTGGTTGAAATCGAAACCATTGCTGTAAAATAAGAATCCGTACCCGATAAAATGTGCGTTGTGAATGATACCATCGATTCGCAACGCACCTTATTTACCCTATGCGATTAGAATAGAAATAATAGTAGATTAAATTATCGCAATGAACGAAACCAAGCATTTAACGAGTAAACTAGTGACGGGTGACGGGTAAACGAACAACAAAAAACGAATAACAAACCTTGTCCCATTCACAAATAAACAGTTCAACAACTCAACAATTCAACGATTCAACTCCTCAACAATTAAACAGTTCAACAATTCAACAATTCAACACCTCAACAATTCAACAATTCAACACCTCAACAATTCAACAATTCAACAATTCAACACCTCAACAATTCAACAGTTCAACAAACAACTCACCCTTCACTGTTCACACTTCACTATCTATAATAATGAAAAAAACATTTCTATCTTCCCTCCTACTTCTCGCCCTATTCGTGTCAAAAGCCGGCGAAGGCATGTGGCTGCCCATCTTGCTGAAGCAATTAAATGAAAAAGAAATGCAATCGATGGGGCTGAAAATTACAGCCGATGATATTTACAACATCAACAAATCCAGTTTAAAAGACGCCATTATGCTGTTTGGCGGCGGCTGTACGGGAGAATTGGTTTCCGACCAAGGTTTGGTGTTGACGAACCACCATTGCGGCTACGATCAAATTCAAAAGCATAGTTCGCTGGAACACGATTATCTGACCAATGGTTTTTGGGCGCAATCCCTGGCCGAAGAACTTCCCAATCCCGGGCTTTCGGTTGAATTTTTGATCCGGATGGAAGACGTAACTCAAAAAGTTCTGGAGGGCGTAACCGCTTCCATGAGCCAGGCCGAACGGGAAAAGATTGTTTCAAAAAACTGCAAAGCCATTGAAAAACAAGCCATCGAAGGCTCACATTACAAAGCTTATATCAAACCGTTTTATTCGGGAAACCAATATTATTTATTTGTAAACGAAGTGTTTACGGATGTGCGTTTGGTAGGCGCTCCGCCTTCGAATATCGGTAAGTTCGGCGGCGATACCGACAACTGGGTTTGGCCCCGCCATACCGGCGATTTCTCGGTGTTCCGTATTTATGCGAACAAAGACAACAAACCGGCTGACTATTCCAAAGAGAATGTACCCTACCAACCGAAAAAGTACTTGAAAATTTCATTAAAAGGCATTCAGGAAGGAGATTTCTCCTTTATCTTCGGTTATCCGGGAACCACCCGCGAATACTTGCCTTCGCAAGCCGTCAACATGTATGCCAACGAGCGGAACCCTATAGCCATCGATTTGCGCGGAAAACGTTTGGATATTATCAAAGCGGCGATGGATGCCGACAAACTGACGCGGATTCAATATTCATCCAAAGCAGCGTCCATTTCCAACGGCTGGAAAAAATGGATCGGCGAAAGCATGGGAATCGAACGTTTTCATGCAATTGAAAAAAAGCAAACCTTTGAAAAGCAATTTTCCCAATGGGCGCAAACCGCTTCGGGCGGGAAGTATCAAAACCTGCTCGAAACATACGGAAATGCCTACAATGAATACTCCAAGGTGTACAGCGACTTCACCTATTTGGCCGAAGGGCCGCTGAGTGTGGAACTGATCCGGTATACTTACTCGTTCGACCGCCTGGTGAAAAACTGCAACGATCCGAAAGTTTCCGATTCGACCATCCGCGTACAAATCAACCGGTTGAAAGCGGCGGCCGAAACATTTTTCCAAAATTACGACCGGACCATCGACCAAAAAATATTTACCAGCCTGTTTTCTACCTGCATTACCGAAAAAACCATCGGCAACTATCCCGAATTGGTTTCCAAAATGGTAAAAAAACACCATTGGGATTTTGCAAATTGGGCAGCAACACTTTACGGAAAAACGATGTTTACCGACAAGCAAAAAGTAACGAACCTGTTGGCAAACTTCAAGCGCTCGGATGCCAAAAAAATTGAAAAGGATGAAGCGTATACGTTGGCGGTTCAACTGTATCAAAAAGCCATCGATGAATTCAGCCCAAAATTGGATGCGTTCAGCGACCAGTTGGATAGCCTGCAACGGATTTACATGGCAGCGCAAATGGAGTTTCAGCCCGACAAGCGTTTTTATCCCGATGCCAATCTCACCTTGCGTGTAGCCTACGGTTTTATTCAAGGAAATCAACCGGCCGACGGCGTGGACTACAAGTATTATACCACGCTGGAAGGAATTATGGCCAAGGAAAACCCCGATATTTACGATTATGTGGTGGAACCGAAATTGAAACAATTATTCCAAACCAAAGATTACGGCCGCTATGCTGCGAAAGATGGAAAAATTCACGTGGCTTTTCTGGCTTCAAACCATACGACCGGCGGTAATTCCGGAAGCCCGGTTTTAGACGGAAACGGAAATTTGATCGGAATCAACTTCGACCGTACCTGGGAAAGCACCATGAGCGATCTGATGTACGATCCGGAGATCTGCCGCAACATTGCCCTGGATATCCGTTACTGCCTGTTTGTCATCGATAAATTTGCCGGCGCCAAGCGTTTGGTCGACGAAATGACGATTGTGGAATAGGAATCCCCGATATACAAATACAAAAAAAACGGTTTCAGCGCATCCCTCTGAAACCGTTTTTTTAGTAAAAGGATTTTTCTAATTGTCTTCTGCAAACCATTCGGCATAGGATGTGGCCGTTTCGCGAAGCAAAACCGAATGCAATTTTACCGTTGGCGGCAACAACGCCGCAATGCGGTGCGCAAAATCCACCACCATCAGTTCGCTGGTGGGTTGGTAGTCCAGATAAATCACTTTGTCAAAAGCCGTATGTCGGACGGGCGCCAATTCTTTTGCCATCACACGGTTCAACGCCAGGGCATGGTCAAATTTTGACACAATCACCTCGTTGACAATCTTTTTCAAGTCGCCAAAATCAAGTACCATTCCCAATTTGGGAGAACTGGGATCCGAAAGCGGCTCGCCGGTCACGGTTACGTTCAATTCATACGAATGCCCGTGAATATTTTTACACAGGCCATCATAGCCTTCCAGGGCATGCGCCATTTCAAAACGAAATTCTTTGGTTACTCGAATTTTTGCCATAACGATATTTTTATAAAATAACTTTTTCAATCGGATGATATAACGAATCACGCTCCACCGGTGTTCGATCGGCTTGACGAATTATTGAACAAATTTCGTCTGTACTCATGGAAGGCGACTGTTCGTCGGAGCCTGCCAGCGAATAAATTTTGGTCGAATCGTTGATGGTTCCATCCAGATCATCCACGCCAAAAGCCAGGGCCAAGGCCGCCATTTGTTTGCCGATCATGGGCCAGTAAGCTTTTAAATGTGGAATATTGTCCAAAAAAATGCGGGTAACGGCATAATTCTTCAAATCGTCGATCAAGGAAACTTCCCGGATGTGCGACATGGTGTGATTCTGATTCCGGAATTTCAGTGGAATAAAGGCATTGAACCCTTGCGTTTCGTCCTGCAACAAACGGAGCCGGTTCAAATGGTCGATGCGGTGCCCGAACGTTTCGATGTGTCCGTATAAAATGGTTGCATTAGTCGGAATTCCCAATTGGTGTGCCGTACGATGAATTTCGAGCCATTTCCCGGAGGACGATTTCTTGCCGCAAATTTCGGTGCGAACGGTCGGATCAAATATTTCAGCGCCGCCGCCGGGCAAAGAGTCCAAGCCGTTTTGCTGCAAGAACTTCAATCCTTCTTCGAGGGTCATTTTGGCTTTTTCAACCATATACTGGATTTCCACAGCCGTAAATGCTTTGATATGCACTTCGGGCTTGGCTTCCCGCACCCGTTTCAACAAATCCGCATAATAATAAATATCCCGGTCGGGATGCACAGCGCCCACAATATGGACTTCGGTAATTTCGGAACTCAGCGATTTCACGGTTTCCACCATTTCGTCGACCGTCAATTCCCACTGAATCTTGCTGAAATGGTGCGAATAGGAACAAAAGCGGCAATTGTTTACGCAAATATTGGTGGGTTCGATGTGGACGTTTCTGTTGTAATACACCTTGTCGCCGTTCAATCTTTGACGGACATGATCAGCCAGCATGCCCAAAAATCCCAATTCGCCCTTTTCAAAAAGCATAACACCTTCCTGGGGCGTAATGCGTTGGTTGGAAAATACTTTATCGGCAATTTGCTGTAAGTCAGCAGACAATGACGTTGTAGTAAGAAATGAATCCATGAAACTTTTTTTTGCAAAAGTAACTTTTGCAAACAATATAACGGCCGATAAAATAACAATTGTTCCCTATACGGCAAACAGTTCCCGCATTTCCTTTCGCTGCGATCGTTCAGCTCCAAAATTTTCTTGTACTTTTACGGCAAATTTAAAAAGCATGGAGTTTGTTACCATTGTCTTGATTGCCATTGGTTTGTCTTTCGATACCTTTGCCGTTTCCATTACAAACGGCGTCTTGCTTCCTAAAATCAAGTTTTGGAACGCTGTTGAATTGGCTTTGGTATTTGCAATTTTTCAGGGATTGATGCCGTTGTGCGGCTGGTTGATCGGGTCGAGTGTAAAGGATTACGTCCAGGCGTCGGACCATTGGATTGCGTTCGGGCTCCTGGTGTTGATTGGCGGAAAAATGATTTGGGAAAGCCTGAAACCCGACAAAACGCCCGAGTCCGTCAATATTTTTTCGTGGCGCCGCCGCATTGCCATGGGTGTTGCAACCAGTATCGATGCGTTGGTCGTCGGATTCAGCTTGGTATTCCTCCAACTCAACATTTGTGTTTCGCTTTTGGTTATTGCTTTTGTAACGTTTGTGGCATCCATGCTGGGCATGTTGTTCGGGAAAAAACTGGGATTAAAATTCGGACACCGCATGGAAATTATCGGCGGATTGATTTTGATTGCCATCGGAGCTAAAATTTTAATCGAGCATTTGATGAACGGGGTATAACCCTTTTCAGAAAGAAAGGCATCAAATCAATTTCCGATTTCCCGTTTTTCATATATCTAAAAAAATAAACAGCAAGTGAATATTCTTCAGGTTGAAAATTTATCCAAAGCCTATGGCGAAAAAGTCCTTTTCTCAAACATCAGTTTTGGGATCAACAAGGGGCAAAAAATCGCCTTGATTGCGCGGAACGGTACGGGAAAAACCTCCCTGATGAATATTATCGGAGGTTTGGATAGCGCTGACAGCGGAAAAATCACCTTCCGGCGCGATTTGCGGGTTGCGTACCTGCCTCAAAATCCCAAATTCAACGAAGAGCTTTCGATTTTGGATGCCATTTTCCATACGGATAACGAATTTATGCGGGCCTTGCACGATTACGAACAAAGCCTGGAACAGGTAAAGCAAGAAAATTCGCCCGAAGCCATTGCCCGCCTGAATGCCTGTACCGCCCAGATGGACAGCCTCAATGCCTGGCAGTACGAAACGCAGGCGCGCGAAATCCTTAGCCAGTTTGCCATCAACGATTTGTCGCAAATCGTTAAATCGCTTTCGGGCGGGCAACGTAAAAAAGTAGCTTTGGCAAGCGCCTTGATCGGCGAACCGGAATTGCTTTTGCTCGACGAACCGACCAACCACCTGGATTTTGAAATGATCGAATGGCTGGAAAATTATCTTTCGAATGAGTCGTTGAGTATTTTGCTGGTTACGCACGACCGGTATTTTTTGGATAACGTCTGCGATACCATTCTGGAAATGGAACACAATTCCATTTATCCTTTCCGGGGCAATTATTCGTATTATTTGGAAAAAAAGGTGGAACGCGACCAAATGGAAGAAATGTCAAAAGAGAAAGCGCTAAACCTGTACCGCACCGAACTGGAATGGATCCGCCGGATGCCCAAGGCACGCGGTACCAAAAGCAAAGCCCGGGTCGACGCATTTGACGATTTGAAGGAAAAAGCCCTCCAGCGCAGCGATTCCAGCGAACTGAAATTTGCCATCGAATCCACCCGGCTGGGCGGCAACATCGTTGAAATCAACAACATTCACAAATCGTTCGGCGATTTCAAAGTCATCGAAGATTTTTCGCATGTTTTCAAAAAAGGAGAAAAAGCGGGTGTGGTCGGTTTGAACGGAACGGGAAAATCGACGCTGCTGAACCTGATTGCAGGCCGCATGCAACCCGACCGGGGAAAAATCATACGCGGGCAAACCGTGGTGATGAGTTATTATGCACAGGAAGGCCTGCAACCCAAAGAAGACAAGCGGGTGGTGGATATTGTCAAAGATGTGGCCGAAGAAATCCGTTTCGAGAAGCGTTCGATTTCGGCTACTCAATTTTTATATAAATTCGATTTTTCGTACGAAGTTCAAAACGCTTATTTTTCAAGCCTTTCTGGTGGAGAAAAACGGCGTTTGTTCTTGCTTCTGGAGTTGATTAAAAACCCCAATTTTATTCTTCTGGACGAGCCGACCAACGATCTGGATATTCATACCTTGCAGGTATTGGAAGAATTTTTACTGGACTTTGAAGGGTGTGTGCTGGTGGTTTCACACGATCGTTTTTTGTTGGATAAAGTCTGCGATCATGTATTTGTATTTGAAGGCAACGGAAAGGTCAAAGATTTTTATGGAAACTACACCACTTACTACCGTCACAAAATACAGGAGCAAAAGAAAAAGCAACGCGAAAACAAGGAATTGAAATCAGTTCAAAAGGCAGTATCCGATAAGGAAAAACCGGTTTCCAACAAGCCGACCTTCAAACAATTGAAAGAATTTGAAACTCTGGAGAAAGAAATCAACGCCTTGGAAATCGAAAAAAAGGAAGTACTGAAAATTCTCAACTCGGGAGAGCTTCCGCTCGATAAACTCCAAACTTATTCGCTTCGCTACGGCGAAATAGAAACCCGCATTGATGAAAAAACGTTGCGGTGGATGGAACTAAGCGAAATCATTCAAAAATAACACCCTTCCTACTCGCTTTCCAAATCGGAAAGTGCGCCGTCGCCTTCCGGCTCCGGCTCTTTTCGGAATGCGGAAATAATCGAAGCAATCGTCGATATCACAAATCCGGATGCGGATGCGATTTTTTCAATCACGCTTTCAAACAAATTCCCGATGCTCAAGGAATGTACCAGATTTTGGTAGCTGGATTTCATGCCTATTTCCGACTTATAGAGTTCCAACTTCAATTTGGTTTTAGCCATTTCCAAATCGTGCAACGAACGGATTTTGTTGCTGGTAATCCTGGGGGGCTTATTTTTGCTCATCTTCGTCCTCCTCCAAAAATACACGTGCCAATTGGCGGACCAAAGGATCAATAAATATCTTGCGGCGCATGGTCCAAAGAAGCACACCGATCAGGAGGTAAATTCCCATGACAATCAATGTCCCCAACCACAACGAACCGGTTATTTCACTGAACCAAAAAGCAAACGTGAATGACAAAAAGAATATCAAAAACATGGCCAATATGAAAAAGATCACGGACATGAATATGGACGAAATCACCTTCGAAAATTTTTCGGTCAGAAGCAGTTTCAAATAATCCATCCGGAGGTTGATGTGCTCCTTCACTTCGTCGGTGAGGGTATTAAAATTATCTTCAATTTTTGAGAAACTCATGATTTTATTATTTGTGATGTGTTATGAGAATCAAAGATGTCAAGAGAGGTAAAAAATAAACCGTAGAATCCATTTTTTCGAGCAAAAAACAATAAAAACTCATGTATTCTACGGTTTTCGATCTTCAAACCTCAAAATGAGAAAAAGAAACTGTTTGCAGCTTCAATTTCAAATTAAAGTCTGTCTACTTGACCGGTTTTTCTACCGGTTGGGGTGTTTTTTTCACAATCAATGATTTCAAATCATCCAGTTTTTCCGTAATGCTGTCACCTACATCGTGTGAGAAATCAATAACTTTTCCTTTGATACGTTTGCGTGTATCGGAACCTTTTGCGGGAGCAATCAACATTCCTACCCCCACTCCTACCGCCAATCCTGCGATGGCAGCAAGAATTACTTTACCTGAACTTGCCATGTCGTTTTGAGTTTTACGTTAAACATTTTTTAATTACTTTTCAATATTATAACAAAAAAGCTTTCAATTGTTCTTTCCCGTATCCTTTTTATTAAAAAATAACAATTCACTCACGTCCAAAGACTTCCTTTTTTAAGGAAAAAAAATGTTTTTCGCCCTTGCATGTTGGGGCAAAAAGTTAACTTTGTGAGCTTAAAGTTCCATTTGAGATCCTTCTACACATGGCTGAAGCACGATATATTTTCACAACCGGAGGCGTTGCCTCCTCCCTGGGCAAAGGCATTATTTCCTCCTCGCTGGCCAAACTGCTCATTGCACGCGGTTTTAGCGTAACCATCCAAAAATTTGATCCTTACATCAATATTGATCCGGGTACGTTAAATCCTTACGAACACGGCGAGTGCTTCGTAACCGACGACGGCGCCGAAACCGATTTGGATTTGGGCCACTACGAACGCTTTACCAATGTACCCACTTCACAGGCAAACAGCGTAACCACCGGACGGGTGTATCAAGCCGTTATCAACAAGGAACGCCGGGGCGATTATCTGGGCGAAACCGTCCAGGTCATTCCACACATTACGGACGAAATAAAATCGCGTGTCCGTATCCTGGGCAATTCGGGAAAATATGATTTTGTCATTACCGAAATCGGCGGAACGGTTGGCGATATCGAGTCACTGCCTTACATTGAAGCCATCCGACAGTTAAAATGGGAAATGGGAAATCATTGTTTGGTCGTCCATCTGACGTTGGTTCCTTACTTGGCAGCAGCCGGCGAACTGAAAACCAAACCCACCCAACATTCCGTAAAAACCATGTTGGAATACGGAGTGCAGCCGGATATTATTGTCTGCCGCAGCGAAAAACATTTGAATCAATCTTTGCGCAATAAAATCGCCCTGTTCTGCAATGTAACACCCTCTGCCGTTGTGGAATCGCTCGATGCCGAAACGATTTACGATGTGCCCATCCTGATGTTTGAAGAAAAACTGGATCAGGTGGTATTGGAAAAAATGCAGGTGTCGATCCGTACCGAACCCGATTTGGTGAAATGGAACGAATTTTTATACCGGCACAAAAATCCGGTGGGTGAAGTACACATCGGTCTGGTCGGCAAGTATGTAGAACTGAAAGATGCCTATAAATCCATTTTGGAATCGTTTGTGCACGCCGGTGCGGCCAATTTGCACCGCGTAAAAATCAAAATGATTCAAAGCGAAGAGATCAATCCGGACACAGCCGCAGGGCTTCTCTCCGGATTGGACGGCATTTTGGTGGCTCCCGGTTTTGGCGAACGCGGATTTGACGGCAAGATTGAAGCCATCCGCTACGCCCGTGAAAACAAAATACCTTTCCTGGGGATTTGTTACGGCATGCAATGCGCTGTCGTGGAATTTGCACGGAATGTGCTGGGATACGAAACTGCCAGTTCAACCGAAATCAATCCTGCAACGCCTTATCCCGTGATCGACATCATGGAAGAGCAAAAGAAAGTATTCGAAAAAGGCGGAACTATGCGGTTGGGCGCTTATCCCTGCCGTATAAAAGAAGGCACCAAAGCTTTTGAAATCTACGGTTGTTCCCTTATCCAGGAACGTCACCGCCATCGTTTTGAATTTAATAACCGCTATATCGATGCGTTTACCCAAGCGGGGTTGGTATTATCCGGCATCAACGAAAACAGCGGTTTGGTAGAAATCGTGGAACTCCCTGGCCATCCCTGGTTTGTGGGCGTACAATTCCATCCCGAATACAAAAGCACGGTAGCCACGCCGCATCCGTTGTTTGTGGAATTTGTAAAAGCGGCTGTCGAGAATAAAAAAGCGAATAAAATTTAAGAAAATACGCTTCGGAGGTCCGTGCAAACGGTAAGAATTCCAGCCTATGGCAAGAGCATTAAGGGTGCTTTATCGGATTTTGGTTCCCATACTTATTTTTGTTTGCGGAGCGATTGCTGTTTGGTATGGCTGGTTGGGCTATGCAACTTGCACAGGCAGACCCGGATTGTATGGCAGTTTGCATTCATACTACGCCTTGGGCCAACTACAGTTTTCTATTTACTGTTTTGGAATCGCTTTGGGGGCTTTGGGATTTGCCATCCTCTGTTTCAGAGCCATCGTTTTTAGCAAAACGAAACACTTGCCGAAAATAATCTGGTTGTTCCTGCTTTTTGCAATCTTCTGGGCAATCGCTGAAATTTATTTGCAAACAAGATTTATATCTACACCTTAGAAAGCAACAACGCCCCGTAAACCGTTGGTCTGCTTTATCTGGAAAGTACTTCAAAACAGAAGCCGCCTGTTTTTTACAAGCGGCTTCTGTTTTTATAACCAAATTAACGACATCCTGTAAGATGCTCATCCGGTTTTTATCTCTTATTCCACAACAACTTCATCAATAAAAAGCCATGCGGGGTTTCCGGCACCAGGAGCTTTGTCCGGAATTTCACCAAAGTTCCGGGCACGGACTTTGATATATTTTATCGGGGTCTCGTAGCGCTTTATAAGCTGTTCTTTCGATATTTCAGCTGATTGCGACCCTTTAATTGGTTGCGCCACCTCGGCTGTTTTGCCTGTCGGAGAAGGCTGTTCTACGTCGGCATTGCTTGATGATACATTCACAACTCCTTCACCGCGGTACCTGTCGGTCGTATAAAACAACTCCCAATTGTACCCGTCTTCCGATACCCAAAACGTAACCTGTTTTGGCGGATAAATCCAACTTTGTTTTGCATTGACAAAATTCAACCCCAGATATTTTACGAGGGTTGCCTGAGGCAGTTCGATCAGCGCCTCAAAATCTTTTCCGGCAAAACCAAGCCATTGGCCATCGCCAAATTGATCCGAGCCTTTTATCCCATTTACAAGAGCTTGTGCCCCTCCCTGGGGCGTGTATTTCGCGTCCGGCTCATTGGTTAATTTCACTTTTGCTCCGACGGCTTTATGCATCGCAAAAGCTTGTTCGAATTCTTTGCCGACCGGAAAACCTTTTCTTATAATATTGGCTCTTAAAACGCAGGTTTCGGTAATCTGAACGGGCGATGTATAAAGCTTTGCTGTAGCCGATTGGGGAATTGGGATGGTACCATCGGTCGTATAATAGATTTGCGACGAATGATCTTTGCTGCTCAACGTAACAATATTCGAGCTTGGGCGTGTTTCAATGTTTGCCGTTACATCCAAGATACGTTTGGCATAATTGATATTCAGGGCATCATAGTGTTTGAATAATTGTAACAAGCGGGCCGTAAAATCATCATAATTTTTATGATCCTTGTCCGTCCATTGCACTTCCGCCAAGGCCGCAATCCGCGGGGCTGCCATGTACAACACATTTTGGAAATTATTGATGTATTCGGTCCACAAATTAGCCTGAACGCCCATGATATTTTTCGCTTGTTCGTTGCTGAGTTCCTGCGGAATGGGTTCATAAGCATACACTTTTTCGATCGGCAAATAACCGCCGAAGGCAATCGGCTCATCCTTCCGGTTCAGTGTCTGATACTGGTTGAAATACATATACGAAAAGGGAGCCATGATGGCACGATTCCCATGTTGTGCAGCTTTGATTCCGCCTTCTGTACCTTGCCACGACATAATAATGGCTGACTGCGGAACTTCACCTTCTAGAATTTCATCCCAACCGATTGCTTCTTTTCCTTTGGTTTCCAAAAATTTGATGATATGACTCGTAAAATACGCTTGTAAATCCTGCTCGGTTTTCAATTTATTTTTCTTCATAAACTTCTGCGTAGCATCCGAAGCAATCCATTGGTTTTTAGGAACTTCATCCCCGCCGATATGAATGTATTTTCCCGGAAATAAGGCACTGATTTCTCCGAAAATATCGTCCAACATTTTAAAAGTTCCATTCGAAGGACACAGAATATCTTCAAAAACGCCCCAGGTTTCCTGCACTTTGTATGCTTTTCCGGAAACGCAGCCATACTCAGGATAGGCGGTCAAAAGAGCCGAAACGTGTCCCGGAACATCAATTTCAGGAATTACATTGATAAAGCGTTCCTGGGCATATTTTACCACATCGCGGATTTGTTCTTGTGTGTAAAAACCGCAAACTTCTTTCCCGTCAAATTGCGGATTCGTTTCCGTATACGGCCCGACCAATGTTTGCTTGCGGCAGGAAGCCACCGTCGTTAACTTGGGATATTTTTTTATTTCAACGCGCCAACCCTGATCATCCGACAGGTGCCAATGGAACTGGTTGATTTTGTGCATGGCCAAAATGTCGATGAATTGTTTTACTTCATCCACCGTATAAAAGTGGCGTGCCACATCCAGCATAAATCCGCGATAAGCAAAACGAGGCGCATCTTCAATGGTACAATAGGGTAATTGCCATTTTACTCCGGCAACCTTCTCTTTTTTTTCGATTTCGGCAGGCAGTAGCTGGCGCAGGGTTTGCATGGCATAAAACGCTCCCGCAGGCGTTTTTGCCCCAATTTCAATGCCTTTTTCCGAAATACTCATTTTGTATCCTTCCGGATTGGAAATCGTGGGATCTTCCACAATGGAAATCGCAGATTCGGGAGCTTTGGGGCGCACGATCGGCAAATTAAAACCGGTTGCCGGTTGTATCATCTTTTGTATTTGTTTGGCTACTTGCTGCCATTCGTCATTTCCGGTGTAAACAATTTCGGTTTGGGCGGTAATTTCAAAAACATTATTTTTCCCCTTCTCTCCTTTTTCAGCGGTCGACACTTGCGTTGATTTGTTCCCAAACTCTATTTTGGAGAGATTCGGAATGATCTGAGGTAAGGTGGTTACCTTGAGGTTCGACGAAAAAGTGAGGTCTTGGGCCTGGGAATACAAATGAAAAAACAATACGAAAAATAACAAAGAAAAGTACTTCATAAAAAATTGGTTTTAAATTTTTAAGTTCTCCATCGCTTTCTCAAGAGAACGTTTTCACGGGGATTTAGACGAATCTATTTTTGAATGGACAAAATTAATAGTTTTTTATTCTTGGATAATTTTTTTTGCGAAAAGCACAAAATAGTTGGCATACTTTTAAATCTAATAAACGTACCTTTGCTTTCTGTAGTATCTTAAAAGAAATCAAATGAATCCTTTAGTCAGTATTATAATGGGCAGTACCAGCGATTTGCCGGTAATGGAAGCTGCCGCAAAGGTTTTAAACCAATTGCAGATCCCTTTCGAAATGAATGCCCTTTCGGCCCACCGTACCCCCGAAGTGGTTGAAGAATTTGCCAAAGGTGCCGTTGGCCGGGGAATCCGTGTCATTATTGCAGCTGCCGGTATGGCCGCTCATTTACCGGGCGTTATTGCGGCTTCTACACCGCTTCCGGTAATAGGCGTTCCGGTGAAATCAAGTTTCGAAGGCTTGGACGCACTGCTTGCCATCGTTCAAATGCCCCCAGGCATCCCGGTAGCTACCGTAGCCGTGAACGGTGCGCAAAATGCCGGCATTTTGGCAGCACAAATGCTTTCACTTGCCGATGCCCAGCTTTTTGAACGTTTGGTTCAGTTTAAAGAAGACCTCAAGATCAAAATCACACAGGCTAACCAAGAATTGAAAGCCGTCAAATTTGAGTTTAAAACGAATTGATTTCCTGAGCATTTGCAAATACGAATACAGCCTCACAGGTAGTTAAAGCCTGTGAGGCCGTATTTTGTTATTTTGTAACGTAAAATTTTATTTTTATCTGTGTTTCAGAAGAACAGCGTTTTTCAAAAGATTAAAACTTCACATTTACCCCAACGGTAAAATTGGTTCCGGCTTGCGGGAAATAACCATCCTGCACTTTGGCCTCATCGTTTTCATAATAGCGGTAAACCCAAGCATTGCTTTCGTACTTTTTATTAAAAATATTATTTACCGAAGCCAAGATCTCGAAATTTTTGATCGCTTTTATTTTCAGCGCATACAAAACCCTGAAATCCGTTGTAGAATAGGGTTTCAGGCTCCGGTCGTCATTTTGGGTATTGTCAATGTATTGCTTTCCAACAAATTTAGTGCTCAAGGCCAGTTTTAGCCCCAAACCGAACGAATAGATGAATTCGTTTGCAGCAATCACCGAAGGCGAAAAGGCCAAATCGGTGTTGCGATGTTCAAATTCTTCCTGGCCCCACGTATCCCAATTGTCCACATATTCGGTAAACTTCTTAATTTTGCTTTGACTTAGCGTAAAGCCCAATTTCCAATCCAGTTGATCAAACGGCTTGCATTGCATGGCAACTTCCAACCCGGCACGGTAACTTTCCGGCACATTTTCCATAATGGCAGCTCCCACATCGTTGATTGCTCCGGTTAACGCCAACTGATCTTTGTATTTCATAAAATAAATGTTGGAAGTAACTCCTATTTCCGCTGCCGAAAAACGATACCCCAGCTCGAAATCGATCAAACGTTCGGGTTTGGGAGAAGGCTTTTCGGGATTGGCATCCACAAAATTGTCCCGTGCCGGTTCCCGGTGCGCCACAGCCACCGACGCATAAAACGAATTCTTCGGATTCAAGCTCCACATAAGGCCTGCTTTCGGATTGAAAAAATTATAATAATGTTGTTGCGTAATATCACGCAAATCGTCGTCAATTCCTTCGATGGAATAGTCAATATTCCGGTATTGCAAATCGCCGTAAAGGTACAGCTCCTCGTAAAGTTCATAAATGGCTTTGGCATAAAGCGCAAAATCTTTTTTCACGCCTTTGCCGCGATACCACTCATAATTGGGTTGTGTATTGAATGCAAATTGCGTCCAGATCACCTCGCCAAAATGGTTCCCGTCGTAGGTATTGTAAGAACCGCCCAAGGTAAGGTCCAGTTTAGGAAAAACATATTGAGTCGAAAAAGTGATGCCGTAAAAATCATTGTCCAAATACTTCCGCTGAATCAAGTCGGTCGCTTTAATCAAGCTATCTTTCACCCAAACGGTATCCCTGCCAAGCAGATAAAAATCATTGGGAAGTTGGATCGAAGGCATGCCGTAATCTGCCAATTTCCGGTCTTCCTTATATTGCTCGTAATAACCGAATCCTTGGGTGTAATGCAGCCCCAGGTTTGCCGTCCAGTTTGGAGTAAGATTTTGCATCAGCAACAATTGGTAATGCGTTTGCTTGTAATTGTCGGTTTGATTATCGTAAAATTGCGTGTTTCCATAGATATCGGTGTACATTCCTTGTCCATTAAAGGTACGGTCGGCCGGTAGAATTGCGGACGGAACACCGTCCCATGCCATGTACGTTTTTTCGGTTCCTGAAAATACATTGAAGCGCGCCAATGTATTTTTTCCGAAATATGTTGCCGAAGCATAATACGACTTCAAATCCGCCGAAGCACGATCGATATATCCATCGCTCGAAATTGCCGATAAGCGGCCGTCGACCGTAAAGTGGTCTCCGATAAGTCCCGTTCCGAAATTCACCGTATTTTTGAACGTGTTGAATGAGCCTGCCGAGGCGGCATATTCTGCATAACTTTTTTGCTGCAACTTGATGGTTTGCATGTTGATACTGGCTCCAAAAGCCGCCGTTCCGTTGGTAGAAGAACCTACGCCGCGCTGAACCTGGATTTCGCTTAAACTGGATGCAATGTCGGGAATATTCACCCAATAAACCTGGTGCGATTCGGCATCGTTAAAGGGAATTCCGTTAATGGTTACGTTGATCCGTGATTGATCGGTTCCGCGAATGCGCAAATACGAATAACCAACACCCGTTCCGGCATCCGAAGTAGCCACCGCCGAAGGAGTGCCCGAAAGGATGTAGGACAGGTCCTTTTCGTTGTTGCGGTCCAGTTTGTCATTGCCGGCAACGATTCTTTCATACGAAACCGGAGTTTTCTCATTCGCCCGGATTCCCGAAACAATGACATTTTCCAATTGATAAGAAGTCGGATTCAATGCAATCTCAAAGGAGCTGTTTTTTTCAAGCAAAATATCTTTCGATTCCGTCGCAAATCCGATAAATGAAACCGTAAGCCGGTATTTCCCTTTTTCTAAATTTTTGAAAACAAAATCCCCGTTTGGATCGCTGATCATTGTTTTTTTCATTGGGAGGAGCACTACTTGCGCCCCGGCAAGCGGTTCCTTGGTTTGGCTGTTGCTAACACGCCCCGAAATGGTCATTTGTGCTGCCAATAGAAACGGCAACAGCATCGACAAGGTCGACAAAAAAATCTTTTTCATTTAATTAATACGATTTGTTAGTTAAACTTTTACAAACGACAATAAGGGCAGTGTCGTTTGTCTAAAAAAGTTTAGACCCTTTCCCTACGCCGGCATTATCCGGATCAGGTTTTATGGGTGTAATCTCAGCCCGTCTGGTAGGGCACCCCTATTTTTGATACGACAAAAGTACAAAAATCTTTTTTGAAGAAGAGAGGTTGATTTGCTTCAAAATTCGTTCCGTTCCGATTCTTAAAAAGTATTAAAAAACAATTCCTTGATTCTCAAAGAGATTTGTTATTTTGTATCTTTGAAGAATACACCTCGTTTTTTGCAGCTTTTCAATCTCAACAAAAAGCAAAATATAATTCCTGTTATCCTATTGACTATTAGAAAAATACACATTTTATGAAAATCGGTTTTTTAGGTTTCGGTAAAACCGGCAAAGAAGCAATTCACCCTCTTTTGACCGATCCAACCGTTCAAGTAGAATGGGTGTTAAAAAAAGGGAATCCTCTGCGTGGCAAATATGCCTCGGCTCTGTTATTTGTTGATTCAAAAAAGAAAGAAGGAAAAATTTTCTCGGCCGAAGATTGGTCACAATCCTTTTTGGAAGATCATCCGGTCGATGTGGTAGTTGATTTTTCGAACAGTGAAAACATTTACAAATACCCCATGTTCGCAAATCGCGGAATAAAAATCGTATCAGCCATATCGAATTTTCAATCCACTGAGAAAAAACTATTGGAAGATATCTCGAAGCAAGTTGCCATACTATGGAGCCCCAACATCACACTAGGTGTGAACTTATTGATTATCGTGGCAAAAATCATCCAGGAACTCACCCCTGAAGTAGACATTCAAATTATAGAGTCCCATTTCAAAGAAAAACGGGGCGTTTCGGGGACAGCCATGAAAATTGCGCAATCGTTAAATGTATCCCGGAGAGACATTCACTCCATCCGCGCCGGTGGAATATTGGGTACCCACGAAATTGTATTCGGTTATCCCTATCAAACCATCAGTCTCACGCACGAAGCCATTTCGCGCCGGGCTTTCGGAAAGGGTGCTTTAACCTGTGCCAAATGGATCCAACATAAAGAAACCGGACTTTATAATATGGAAGATATGATACGCGAATTAATGATGGAACGTATAAATCCAAAAGAATCCGAATAAAATGACGCTAACCACGCATTGTAATCAGAAGTCCAAAATCCATCTTGTTTTGATTCAAAAAAAATATTGGGCAAATAAAGCATCAAATGCTTGTTTGCCCAATAATCTAATATAAAATCTTGGGGGGAAGAGCTGTTTTTTGTCTGGAATCCCCTTCCTGTTTCTTTAATTCAAATTTACATAAGCACTCTTCCCGGCAATAGTATCGCCGCAAACAAAAACGATAACAGAACTGATACGGCAATCATGCACAATAAACTGATGACGAAATAACCGGTAACTTTATCCTGCGGGGTTTTCATCATGGGTTGCAATCCCGTGTAAAGAATATACAATCCGTACAACCCGGCAATCATCACCAGCCAGGATAAGGATGGAAGAATGTAGAATATCCCGGCCACACACATGGGCGTGTAAGAATAAACCACCAAAGCAAACGCTTTGTCGAAATTCTTTACCGAACCAAAATTTTCTGCTAAAAGATCAATGATAAAAGCAGTAAGATATACTCCTCCGATCATGGAAATAAACACAACGACTGCCTGGCGAATGCCCCATTGAATGGATGCAATGTGTATCCCCAGAACGTTGTAACCGATTAATCCATAGCCGATAAAGCTGCATACGGCAGGAATCAGAGCCAAAATAAACAAGTAGGAAGCCAACAATTTTGCGCTGGTTGCCTGTTCTGTGTCGATAGCTTCCCATTCTTTTTTAGGAGCCATCAGAATGTTTTTGATACGATTGAAGTTCATTTTTGAAAAAGATTGGTTTAATGGATGGATTGCTTTTTTGAGAAGCAAAGGTCGATCTGTGGAATAAAATAATAAACCCCCAAAAGGGGGTTTATTACACGCTTACCCAATCTGTTTGTGATGCGAAGGCAAAACAATTCTCGCCAATCTCTAATTTTACTGGTTACTAGGATTGTGAAATTTATTATTTTTCAAGCCGGAGAAGTAATGGGATTCATTTTGCAATTCGTGGGTCAATTGCAACTTAACTTAGCTTTCAAAAGTCAGTTTCGACCATTTTTTGACGATCGGATTCCATTTGAAAAGATAGATAAAACGCAGAATAAAATTCGTAAAGCGCATGTAAGTACAGGGGATTGGGTCAACAACCTGATAATTTTCGTCGATAACGCGTCCTTTCAAAATTGGATCGCCATTTTTTACCGAACCCGGAATTACCATACGGCTTGTGTCATAGTCAAGCGTGTATGCCAAGTATGCGGATTCAAAACTTTTGGTTGCCCACAAGGTTTTGAACATGCGTTTGCGAAGGGCCTTTTTGTTGTAAACCGAAACATAAATGTCTTGCATGGCATTTTTCATTTCTCCTTTTGATGCAACAGTACTTCCAATTAAATTGTTTGTACCGGTAAAGTTTTTCCATTCGGACGGAAATTCGTAGCAGTCTAATTGCCCGCTTTGCTTTATCCTGTGAAAGAGCACCGTGCCGGGCAGCGGAGTTAATATGGTGATTTGAGGAATGTCTATTTTGTGATCAAAAATAAATTGCTTGCGCTTATACAAGTCTTGAATCGAATCGTTTTCCAGGCAAAAGATAAAAGCGCCAGTAACACTAATATGGTACTTATTAAGGGTTCGAATAATTTTTTGATAAGAGGACGGCGTTCGTTTGATGTTGAGCGACTTCTTGAAAGTTTTCAGTTTACCTTCGGTTTCTGCTTCAAAACCAATTAAAAGCGAACGGCAACCGGCTTTTGAAATTAGTTTTACCAACTGCTCATCGTCACCAATATTCACAGAAGCTTGTCCTGCCCAGCGTTTTTTGATTTTTCGTTTTATAATTTCCGAAAACAGTTTTTGAGCGCGTTCTTTGCCTTTGGCTGTGTTGTTGACCAAATGATCGTCGATCACAAATACTCGTTCTCGTTTGAGCGAAGCAAATTCAGTTAAAATGCTTTCTATGTCGCGTTCGCGGTATTTAGCACCGGCTAATGCTGTTACTGAGCAAAATTCACATCCCATGGGACATCCACGCGAAAAATAAATGCAATCGACCGGATAAGGATATTTGTCGAAAATAGAATGGTCGGGCGTGGCCAAATCTTGGGGCTGTGTTAAACCGCCTTCGTAAATTCGCTTGAGTTGTTTTTTGATGCTATCTTCAAGAATTTGATGCCAAATATACTCTGCTTCGCCTCGCGCAACTACATCCACATATTGTAAAGCCTCGTCGGTCATCATATTAGCATGTACGCCACCTAATACCACCGGAATCCCTTTCTCTTTATAGATCGCTGCAATTTCGTAAGCACGTGGAATGCTCGACGTAAGACTTGTCATGGCAACCAAATCGGCATCGCGATAGGTAAACTCTTCGTAAACCTCATCAATAAATTCAATATCCCAATTTTCTTTAGGTGTTAATGCTACCAGAACCCCAAATATCAAAGGCTGATAGCTGCACCCAATAATGTAACGTCGAGATTTAAAAGCATGCTTAAAAGGATTAATAAACAACAATTTATGCTTTTTCATATTTTTATGCACAAATTTATATGAAAAATTTACAATTGAATTTCAAATGCTGTTGCAGCAGTTCGGAACTTTAGTTGTCGAAAGTTACCTTAGACCAGATTTTTATAATTCTATTCCATCTAAACAAATAAATGAAACGTAGCACTACATTTGTAAATCGCATGTAAAACGAACTTTTCTTTTCAACAAGTTGGAAATTTTCATCAATGGTCATCCCTGCGTTTTCAGCATCGGTGGAATCAATACTGTAGGCAACAATCACGCGGCTGCCAGCATAATCGAGCGTAGATGCCAAATAAGCGCTTTCAAAACTTCTGGTAGTAAACAAGGTGCGAAACATGCGCTGGCGAATGGCCTTTTTGTTATACATCGACACATAAATTTCTTTCATCACCTTTTGCAATTCCTGTTTGGAAGCGGCCGTTGTATCAATAAGGTTATGCCCGAATGTGAATTTTGCCCAATCGCAGGGGAAATCATACATACTCAATTGCCCGCTCTGTTTCACCCGTTCAAAAACGGCTGTACCGGGTAACGGCGTCAATACCGTTATTTGAGGAATATTTATCTTGTGATCAAGAATAAACTGCTTGCGCTTGTTCAAATCCTGAATCGAATCGTTTTCCAAACAAAAGATAAAAGCGCCGGTAACGCTAATGTGGTACTTATTAAGGGTGCGAATAATTTTTTGATAATAAGACGGCGTTCGTTTGATGTTGAGCGCTTTTTTGAAAGTCTTTAATTTCCCTTCGGTTTCCGCTTCAAAACCAATCAAAAGAGAGCGGCATCCCGCTTTGGAAATTAATTTTACCAAATTTTCATCGTCGCCGATGTTTACAGAAGCTTGCCCCGTCCAACTCTTTTTTATTTTTCGTTTTATAATTTCCGAGAATAGTTTTTGAGCGCGTTCTTTGGCTTTGGCAGTATTGTTCACCAAATGATCGTCAATGACAAATACGCGGTGACGTTTGAGTGAAGCAAATTCAGTTAAAATGCTTTCGATGTCGCGTTCGCGGTACCGAGAGCCGGCTAAAGCCGTTACCGAACAAAATTCACATCCCATGGGACATCCACGCGAAAAATAAATGCAATCAACCGGATAGGGGTATTTGTCAAAAATAGCGTGGTCGGGCGTGGTGAGATCCTCGGGATTCGCCAAAGCACCTTTGTATATTCTGTCGAGGCATTTATTTTGGCAATCAGCCAATATTTGTTTCCAAATATATTCAGCTTCACCCACTGCAACGACATCCACATATTGCAATGCCTCTTCGGGCATCATATTGACATGCACGCCGCCCAATACTACGGGAATTCCTTTTTGTTTGTAAATGGCTGCAATTTCGTAAGCACGCGGAATGCTCGACGTAAGGCTTGTCATGGCAACCAAATCGGCCGGACGATAAGTGAATTCTTCAAACAGTTCGTCAATAAACTCAATCTCCCATTCATCTTTAGGAGTTAAAGCTGCCAACACGCCAAAAACCAACGGCTGATAAACGATGTTTGACATGGTGAGGTTTTCAGACTCCTGATTTCGACTAAATGGGTTTACCATCAATACCTTGTGCCTTCTCATGATATATCACACATTGAGAAAAAGAGAGCGTTAAAAATCGGTTGGTAACAGGCGGTTGTTTCTTCGTAAAAAGTAAAAACAGGTATAATTTACCTTAAAATACAAAAACGATATCATTTAGTTTAATCCGGAATATCTCCTTCAAATACAACTTTTGAAACGATCTTGACGATGGCATTCCACTTAAAAGTGTAAATAAATAGCATGGCTAAATTTGTAATCTTCATGTAAAGCGACGGCTTTCGGTCAACAATATGGAAATTTTCATCAACAACTTTACCTTGCAACGTTTCCGTGTCATCCCGTTTGATAAAGTGAGGAATGAACATACGGCTAATGGTAAAATCGAGCGTGTAAGCCCCGTAAGTCGTTTCAAAGTCCCTTGTATCCCGTAAAGTGCGGAACATGCGCCGGCGAATGGTTTCTTTGCTGTAAACGGATACATAAATCTTTTTCATCGCCTCGTGCATCTCTTCCTTGGTCGCATGCGGATTATCAAGCAAATTGTGAGAAAAAGAGAATTTCTCCCAATCCCGGGGAAATTGGTATTGATCCAATTGTCCTGATTTTTTAATCCGGTCAAACACCACCGTACCAGGCAATGGTGTAAGAACCGTCAATTGCAGATTGTTAAAATGATGTTTGGTGACAAACTGATGCCTTTTGTGTAAATCTTCAAGGGTATCGTTTTCCAGGCAAAAAATAAAGGCTCCGATTACCGTGATTTTATTTTTGTTGAGGGTTTTTAGGATTTTATCATAGTAAGAGGGTGTCCGTTTAATATTCAGCGATTTACGGACGGTTTTTAATTTCCCCTCCGTTTCCGCTTCAAAACCGATCAAGATCGAACGGCATCCGGCTTTTGAAATCAATTTGACCAGGTTTTCGTCATCCCCAATATTCACCGCAGCTTGAGCGGTCCAACTCTTTTTAACTTTCTTTTTTACAAGCTTTGTAAACAATTCCTGGGCGCGCTCCCTCGATTTTGCCGTATTGTTAACCAAATGGTCATCGATTACAAAGACCTGATAACGCTTCAAGGAAGCAAACTCTTCAACAATTTCATCAACAGGCCGTTCCCGGTAAGAGGCTCCTGCAAGAGCCGTAACCGAACAAAACTCGCATCCCATCGGACATCCGCGCGAAAAATAAATACAATCCGCCGGATAAGGATACTTATCAAATATCGAATGGTCGGGAGTCGCAAGGTCCCCGGCTTTGGCCAACCCGCCTTCGTAGATTTTCTGAAGGTTTTTGTTGATACAGTCGTCCAAAATCTGCCGCCAAATATATTCGGCTTCTCCCCTTGCGACGACGTCAACATATTGCATCGCCTCGTCGGGCATCATGTGGGCATGAACGCCACCCAAAACAACGGGTATTCCATGCTCTTTGTAAACCGCCGCAATCTCGTATGCACGCGGAATGGTCGAGGTAAGGCTTGTCATGGCAACCAAATCGGCATCCCGGTAGGTAAATTCTTCAAACAATTCATCAACAAACTCAATGTCCCAAAGGTCTTTGGGAGTTAGAGCTGCCAAAATTCCAAAAGCAAGGGGTTGGTGGATATAACCGGCAATGCGATTTTCTCCTTTGAAAAAATGCTGATAAGGATTGACAAACAATAACTTATGTTTCTTCATAAAATTTTTATATAACTTCACTCCAGTTGCAGAAAAATTTCTCGGGCAAATATAGAACTTCAATGCAAATATGCAACTTTTTGTAGAAAAAAAATCATTCGGGTGAAGAAGGATGGAAATAAATAAAAGCACTACTTTTGGATCAAATGAACCGGAATTGTCTTATGAAATAGCCATAAGGAACATGTCCATACCAAGCGACAATGTTTATTTATGGCGTATTCCATCTGGCCTTAATGTAAAAAATGAAAAAACAAACAGATGAAACTTATTATTATCAACGGTCCCAACTTGAATTTGCTTGGGCAACGCGAGCCGGAAATTTACGGAGACCAATCGTTTGAAACATTTTATGTCAATTTAAAAGAACGATATCACGATATTGAATTTCATTATTTTCAAACCAATATCGAAGGAGAACTGATCGATACATTGCATGAATTTGGCTTTTCGTCCGATGGAATCATCCTGAATGCGGGAGGTTACACACATACGTCCGTTGCCATCGGAGATGCCATCAAATCGATTAAAACCCCGGTGGTAGAGGTTCACATTTCGAACATTTTGGCCCGGGAAGAATTTCGAGCTAAAAGTCTGATTTCGGAAGGCGTCTGCGGCATCATCTCCGGGTTTGGATTACTCGGTTACCAGCTTGCGGTTGAAAGTTTTTTGCAAAAAAATAACAACCTCAAAAAATAAAACCTTTTAGATTTCGAAGCGAATCTTTACTTTTGTCCTTCGCTCAATTTTTTTATTATGTTTCGGAAAATTTACGCTTCGGCCTTTAGTTTCGTTCTTTTTTTGCTAATCAGTTCACTTACCCTGGCTCAAACGGGGAACGTTCGCGGATTTGTTTACGATAAATCAACGGGAGAACCGGTTATTTACTCCACCGTCCGCCTGGAAAAAACAAAGTTGGGCGCCCTGACCGATGATAACGGGTACTTCCACATCGCCTCAGTACCTGACGGCACGTATAATTTGAGCGTAACTTTTATGGGATACGATACGTTGACCGAAAAAATCACCATTAAAAACGGGAATACACTGACGAAGAAATTTTTTATTTCCGAATCGAGCGTGCTCCTGAATACGGTCAACGTCACGGCCGAACGTACCGAAGCGCGCACCGAAACGCAAACCTCCATCATAAAACTTACCCCAAAACAAATCAAGCAATTGCCTTCCGTAGGTGGACAACCGGATTTGGCACAATACCTCCAGGTATTGCCGGGAGTTATTTTTACCGGCGACCAAGGCGGGCAGCTTTACATCCGGGGCGGATCGCCCATACAGAACAAATTGCTGCTGGACGGAATGGTTATTTACAATCCTTTCCATTCCATCGGTTTGTTTTCGGTTATTGAAACGGACATTATCCGGTCTGCCGATATTTTTACGGGAGGGTTCGGGGCCGAATACGGCGGGCGTATTTCATCCATGATGGACTTAACGACCCGCGACGGCAATAAAAACCGGCTTTCGGGAAAAGTAGGTGCCAGTACGTTTGGTGCCAAGATTTTATTGGAAGGCCCGCTGAAAAAAGTAAAAGAAAATACGGATGACTGGGGATCGACTTTTATTTTGTCCTATAAAAACTCTTATTTGGAGCAAAGTTCCAAGATATTTTACAATTACATTGATACCAACGGATTGCCGTTTAATTTCAATGACTTTTACGGAAAAGTGTCGTTGAACCTGCAAAACGGAAGTAAGGTCAGTTTGTTCGGATTCAATTACATGGACCGGGTGGATAATTACAAATCCTTGTCTGATTTTTCCTGGAACTCTCTGGGCGGCGGATTCAACATCATTCTGGTGCCCGGTTCGACAGCAGCGCTGATTGAAATCAATTTCGGTTATTCTTCTTACGACATCAAACTTTCGGAAGCCAACTTCACCCCGAAAACCAGCGGAATCAACGGATTCAACGGTGGAATGAATTTTTCGTACTTTTTTGGAAAAAACACCTTAAAATATGGAGTTGAACTATTAGGAAATCATACGGAATTTTTCTTCAGGAACCCGGGAAGCGGAGCCGAAACCAGGATTTCACAAAATACGACCGAAATTGCCCCCTACGCTTCGTTCAAAATCAATGCCAATAAATTTATTATCGAGCCCGGTTTTCGCGTGCAATGGTATGCCTCCCTGAATGAAATATCCCCTGAACCCCGCCTCTCGGCAAAATACCTGCTGACCGATAATATTCGCCTGAAAGCCGCTGCCGGTTTATATTCTCAAAATCTGATTGCAGCAAACAGCGAACAGGATATTGTTAATTTATTTTACGGATTTTTATCGGGCCCCGACGAATCGCTGAAATTCAACGGAAAATCGGTAGACAGCCGGCTGCAAAAAGCGCAACATGTGATTTTTGGAATTGAATACGATCCGTTGCCATATTTGGTCACAAACTTTGAGGCTTATTACAAGGATTTTACCCAGCTCACCAATGTCAATCGCAACAAAATTCTTCCCGAAGACGAAGAATACATTGTTGAAACCGGAAGCGCAAAAGGGGTGGATATTTCGGTAAAATATGACCGGAACAAGCTGTATGTTTGGTTCGCCTACTCCCTTACATTTGTCGACCGGTACGACGGGAAAACTACCTACGTAACCCACTTCGACCGCCGCCACAACATGAACCTGGTTACATCTTACCAATTCGGCAAACGCAATTCGTGGGAAGCCAGTTTGCGCTGGAACTTCGGATCGCCTTTCCCTTTCACGCAAACACAGGGTGTTTACGAACAGCTGAATTTCCCCAACGGCATGTTTGATGATGTGTTGAGCCAAAACGGACAAATCGGATTTATTTACGGCGATTACAACAAAGGTCGTTTGTCCTATTACCACCGGTTGGATTTGGGCATCACCAAAAGATTCCAGCTCAGCGAAACCTCAAACCTGGAGGTTAATTTCACCACCACCAATGTGTATGACCGGCAAAACATTTTTTACGTAGACCGCTACACCAACGGTAAAACGTATCAATTGCCGTTGATGCCGAGCTTGGGCGCAACCTGGTCGTTCTAATACCTGTTCCTGAAGAAACGGAACGATTAAAAAAGTTCTGCGATTAATGGGATACAAATTTCAGCCCGATCAGGGAGGCGATGAGCGTGAACAAGAAAAAGATGCGCCAAAAATCGGTGGGTTCTTTAAAGATAAGAATTCCGATAAGTACGGTTCCCACCGCCCCAATGCCTGTCCAAACAGCATAGGCTGTTCCGATCGGAATGGTTAATGTTGCCTTGTAAAGTAAATACATGCTGGCCGTCAGGCAAAGTAAAAATCCGGCAAGCCAAAGTAGCGAAGAGGTTCCAGATACCTCTTTTGCTTTTGCTTTTCCCAAACAAGTGGCAAATCCTATTTCAAAAAAACCTCCGATAATCAACAAGATCCAACTGTAATTCATTTTCAACAAAGCAATTTAAATGTAATACCCCCCAAACTTTTTCCTGTTCCAATCATGCCACAACCCCTGTTTGGTTTCAAGTGCAATTCCCTTTTTCAGGATATTCAAATAATCAAACCGGGAAATCAATTCGCCGCCAAGGCTTTCCAAATGATTGGTATACACCTGGGCATCGATCAGCAGGAATTCATTTTCCAGCAATTTTTGAGCCAAGCAATACAAAGCTACTTTCGAAGCATTGGTGACCAAATGAAACATGGATTCGCCAAAAAACAGCTTACCCAAAGAAACCCCATACAACCCTCCTACCAATTGCCCGTCGAGCCAGGCTTCGACCGAATGTGCCCATCCGTTCTTATGCAATTTAACGTAAGCCTGTTGCATTTCGCGTGTGATCCAGGTTCCGTCCTGATCCCGGCGCGGCGTTTTGGAACAATTTTCAATCACTCTCTCAAAACAAGTATCAAACGTGATTTGAAACGGATTTTTCCGCAAGGTTTGTTTCAAACTATGCGAAACAATCATTTTGGAAGGGAAAAGCACCATGCGCGGATCGGGCGACCACCACAAAACCGGCATTCCCTCTTCATACCAAGGGAAAACACCGGTAGAATATGCCAATTTCAGGCGTTCCACACTCAAATCGCCGCCAATAGCCAGCAATCCCGATTCGTCCGCCTCATCGGGATTGGGAAAGTAAAGTTCTCGCCGGGACAATTCTACAGGCATCTTTTTTCGGTTTGAATCCGGCAAAATTACAGAATACCCCCCGAAAAGAAAAACAAAGAAAGAGGTTTCGAAACCCTATGCGATTTTTTTCGCAGGTTTCGTAGATTTTAATATTTTTTTTGTGGTTTTCTTTAAAAAAATCTGGATGATAAAAAATATATACTATATTTGCGACAGAAATAACTCATTTTTTATGAGAAAACATTTGCAACATAGCATAAAATCTATCAGGGCAGCTAAATATTGCACTGTAGCGCATGTTGCAAACAGACGTAACTGCCTGATTCATTCTCTCTCTCTCTCGGTATCTTACATACAATCAATATAATTCAAATTGTTGTTGGATTTTGGCTTTGCAACAGCTTCGCTTTATTTGGCGTTTGTGTAAAACCAACTTAGCCAAACTTTGCCCTGTGGAGGTGCTGTAGATGTGCGCTTTGCAGGGCTAAGAAACAAACAGACGGGTAGACAGGAAAAACAGAAGGTGCTAAGAGTTGAATACGACAAACCTTTCAGCTTTCTGCCTTAAACCTTTTGCCATTCCACATCACTGTTCACACATCACATTTATTATAAATAATTGAAATTGCTAAAAAAGTATGGATAATGTAGTTTCATCATGCTGATTATGAGAGAAATTCAAATCTACCTCTACCAAAATTTACCAATTCCAAATAATTAAACACAAAAAATAATGAGAAAGAAAATAACTTTATTCGCAATAGGCTGCGCTATAGTGGCCTTGGGCATGGTATCGTGCCAAAAAGAAAATAGCAATCCGTCGGATATTAGATACGACGAAGCGGTTGCCAAAAAATTCGTAAGCCAGGTAAACTGGTTTCTAACGACCGCCAAAGATGCCAAGGCGGGTAAAATGGAAAAATCGAGTGAAACAATGCCCCTCGACAGCATTTTTTGGTATATCGATGCCACACTCAACTACAAATACGGCTTTGCCACCGAAGAATCCGAAAAGTTGCAGTTAGATACCGTAATGGTAAGCATCCCTTTGGTAAAAGGTGGACAAGCTGTGTATGTAAATGATGCGCTGACAGCTTACAATACTGCGGTCGAACTGCTCAAAGCAAAGTATATCGCCATTCAGGAATCTACAAAATTTTTGAAAGTCTGTGTCATTCAAAATGCCGGTATGACACCCGATAACAATGCCATTGTTTTGCGTGTAATCGGGCAATTTGGCACAGGAGCGCTAACGGCTCCGGCTCCCGGCTCAACAAGTTACTGGTGGGAACGCGATTCGTACGATTGTAACCAAATTCAAATGGGCAAAGGAGCGCCCAATATTTTTGATGCCTACCTTACAGACGCGCTCAGAGCCAGAGAATCTGCAGGCATCCGTTTGATATATACAAATTTAAAAATTGAAGAGGCCGCCTTCGCTGCCCCCACGCAATTTAGAACCCCCAACGATGTATTGGACAACTATTGCGACTACAAATTGTTTTATGCCGCATCAAGCGTAAGCCCAATCACCGATGAAACAATGTGTTTGGTCGCAGGCATACTGCACCAGCAACCTTCGGAAATGAGTTATTACCCGGCCGCTATGCGCAGCGTAATTACCGCTTGGTTGGCAACACAGCCGTACAGGAGCTTTGCTTCGGTAACGACACAAAGTATCAGAAAATATACAGATGATCAGCAACTTTGGAAAATTATGCATACCCTGCGGCTCACCCATGCAATTATTATAGCGGTGGATGATGGTGAAGATCCCATCAACTTGACCGATTAAATCTGGGTTTTGCAGCACCGGCATAAAGCCTTTTGCTTGTGCCGGCTGTTTTCTTTGGTGGTTGAATTTAAAACCGATGTTTATGAGAAAAATTTTATTTTTTACCTTTATGGCAATAGTGCCGTTATTGGTACCAGCTCAAAGTTCGTACAAAATCCTGTTTCAAAACCCCAAACCCGAAGGGGTGGGAAATTTAATTGAAACAACGGATAACCATAAAATACTGGCTGTGGGTTCCGAGAGTACAGCTCCTTACCTTAAAAACACTTACAGAGGGAAGTTTTGGCAATTTACAAATCCTCAGGATACACTAACAAAAACAATTGTTTTTGGAGACACCGCTTGTGGCTTTTCCCATATTTTTGAGTTTCAACCTCGGGTATATACCGTTTTCGGCCGGGTGCTTTTACCGCCTACATACAGGCAAGGCGCCTTACTGATTGCCAAATTCGATAAGGATTTAAACGAACTGGAACATCGGATTTGCCATGTACCGGGTTGGAATAGTTTTACCCCGTCGTACCTTAAAAAATTCGGCAATTCTTTTTATTGTTTGGGCACCGTATCCGAAAGCGACACTTCCGAACTACATCCCTGCATTGTAAAGTTGCACGCCGATTTTACGATGGATCGCTATCAAGTATATTCCTACGCGCAAGCCGGTAATTTTACGGCCATAACCAGTTGTTTGTTATCGCCCGATTCAACCCAATTATGGGTATTTAAAGATATGGGGAAAGGTTTTGCGGTATTTGATACAGCGCTCAATTTTATCTACACCAAATCATTCCCATCGCGGGTAAACCAAGTTACATGGGATATTGAAGTGCTATACACGGGGTTGGTAACTGCCAAATGGATTACCGACAGTACTTTTTTGGTTGCTGCCAGTAATGAACGCTCCTTCAACCACCAGGCGGTTTGGGATCAGGCTTTGGGCTTTTCCGAAATGGATACGACGCTCTCCATTGTTCCCATCACTTATATTGGCGATATCGATACAATCCAATATCCGGCTTATTTTGGCACTTTTGATTTTAAAACCACTGATAGCATTTTTTTTACAGGTACCCATAATGTAATTATACAGTTTTGGCCCAAACGCCCTTCCTGGATTATGGCGGGCTTGCTCAACCGCAATTTGGAAGTGCAATACCTCCACTATTACGGGGGGGATGCTTATTACTCGGCCATATCGATGTTGCTTACTTCGGATGGTGGATACTTGGTAGCTGCTCAGCGGTACGATTACCTGACCCAAGATTACGAAGAAGATGTAATTTTCTTGAAGTTCAACCGCCAGGGGCAAATCGTAAGTACGCCCGGGCGGGAAGAGGTCTGCCCGCAAAGTATTTTCGGCGTATTCCCCAACCCCGCAGCCGGAGAGTTTACCTTGACGCTGCTGCCTCCCCAAGCCCATATGCAACTGCTCAATATGCAGGGGCAGGTGGTACACTCGCAGCCCCTTAGCAAGGGCGACAACCTTATTTGCTGCCCGCATTTGCCGGCAGGTGTGTATGTATGCAATGTTGTTTCAGCCAAACAAACCGATTCAAAAAAAATAAGTATTAAATAATAGTGAACAAGTTGACAAGTAAACCATTAATGCAGAAAGGCAGAAAGATTTTTGATACAAATAAACAACTAAACAGTTCAACAATTAAACAACCATCTCACCCTTCTCTGTTCACATGTTATTTGTTACAATGTTTTCGATCACTAAATCAACAAACTATTTCACAAAATTAAGCCCTCAAACATTATGAAAAATAGAATATATACCCAATTTATTACTGCTTTTGTTTTTTCATTGCTGCTAACTTTTGCAAATACGGAAACAGAAGCGCAAGCCACTTATTGTCCGCAATCGCCGGCTGTAACACCGGGTAATTGTGCCAGCCAATTGGGCTACCAATCGTATGCTAAAGGCAATTATTCGTTTGCATCGGGCTACCAGGCCACCGCTTACGGGCCTTCGTCTGTAGCCATTGGTGAGTTTTCGTATTCGGCAAGCCAGGGATATGCCTTTGGCCAACAAGCCAAAGCAAATGGCAGCCAATCATTAGCCATCGGCCGCTTTGTCGAAACCAATGCTTCGGGATGTATGGTATTGGGCTCGTCAATCAGCGGATTTCCCTTGATAAACAATATTTCCAATTCGTTGATGGTCGGATTTAACAGCACGAAACCTACTTTGTTTGTCGGAGAATCGTCGAGTTTTAGCGGCACCGGAAAAGTGGGAATTGCCACGACCAATCCGTTTTATTCCTTACATGTGGTCGGAAATTCAGCCATATCGAACGGTTCGCTACTTTTGAGCGCTACCCAACGTACGACTGCCGGATTCGACTGGGGATTAGGTGCATTTTCCTTACCCAAAGGGGGTGGTTTGGGCTTTTACAAAGAAGAGGATGATATAAAAATGGTGCTTACCGATGCCGGGAACTTGGGGATAGGAACTCTCAATCCTACTGCATTACTTGATGTAAACGGGAATGTAAAAACAAGCCAACTGGAAGTCGTTCAGGACGTTTTGATCCGTCGGAACCTTAACTTGCCCGGTATTGTAGCCGCCGAAGGAAGCGGTGTATTGTGCATCGATAAATTCGGGACTGTAATTTCAAAACCCGAAAGCAGCCTGTACGATAATCTGGGCAACCATACGGCTACGCAAAATATTTCGTTGAACGGCTTTTTCCTGTCGGGCGATGGAACAAACAACGGAATTTATGTGGCGCCCAACGGTTACGTGGGCATTGGGGTAAACAACCCGCAAACCGCATTGGCAGTTTCAGGTTTGATTTGCAGCAAGGAAGTGCGGGTTTCGTTGCATGGACAACCTTGCTGGCCCGATTATGTCTTTGAAACAGCTTACCGGCTGCCCGGCCTGGAAGAAGTAGAGACCTACGTTCAAACGCACAAACATTTGCCCGATATCCCCAGTGCACAGCAAGTGAAAGAAGAAGGGATCGAGTTGGGCGAAATGAATGCCTTGCTGCTGAAAAAAGTAGAGGAACTCACCTTGTACCTGATCGAACAGAATAAAAAAATCAGCGAATTGCAAGGCGAAATCGAAGCGCTTAAAGTAAAAAAATAAAGTAATTCCTTTACGTCATGCTTAATCAACGGATCCTCCAACTGCTTATTCTTGTGGCGGTCATACTGCCGGGCGCCGCATTCGCCCAATCGAAGCCGACGTTCTTTTTTAACGAAATCAACCTTTCGCTGAATTACACCAACGAAGCCGATAAAAATACCGAAAACCGCTTGGGTTTTGGAGCAGCCGTTTACCGCTCCTTTCCCCTCAACAAACCCTCTTTTTGGGTTTGGGGCTTTGAATACGATCTGAGCAGACGGTTTAAAAACCTGATGGGCGAAGAAAACCCTTCCGGTTATCAATTCTACACCAATGTCACCTATCGTATTCATAGTTTTTCGATGCCGCTGGTATACCGCATTGCTATGGATAATAAAGGCCGGTCTTTTTTTGCTCTCGGGTTTTATATTGATTATCTTTATTCCATCCAACGAAAAGCAGTGTCAGAAACAGCCTTTGACAAAGCCTCCGAAATGGAAAAAGGTGACGTCGGATTTATATTGGGGGCAGGGATGCGGATTCCGCTGAGTGAAAAGCTGGAACTTGTTCCCATACTTGAGTACAAACACGGTTTGAGGGACATCGCCTGGTATCGAGGTGGTCTGCACAATCGCTATTTCCGGTTAGCAGTGGGAATCCGGCAACGATAATATAAAATAACCCGTCGAAAAAATTAATTTTAAGAAATGTTATTATGAAAACAGGCTATTTTATTGCTTTACTTACTGTTTTATTAAGTTTCTCCGCTTGCAGCAAACCCGATTTGTATGACTACCGATTGACAGAACAGGAAAAAGCGCTGATTCCCTTTAAAGGAAATGAAAAACTGCTTTTTGTCTCAAACAAAGGAAATAGCATGCTTTTTAGAGGAATGGGATATGAGGATCGAATCTACCCCGAATCACTCGGCAGCAGTTCAAATGCTTTTGAACTACGTGAATATCTCACATTGAATTTCAAAAATGAAGACAACCGTATTGGTTATATAGTTGGATCCCATAATTTCTTTTGGATACTTGTAAGTATTCAAAAGAAATCATGGGTAACGGGTTGGCCAATAAAAGACATGATCAATGGGAAAAACGTTGATTTGGACAGTTTGCCAGTGAGCGGAAAAACTTACTACAACGTATACATCTGTCCATCCACAAGTAACGAAGGTGATGTCTGTGAGTTTTACTATAATAAAGATTTTGGACTATTTCGATGGGTTAGCCTCGCCGATACCACCGTATGGGATTTAAAAGAGGTAATTCCATAATCACTGAGCTCCCCATTTGCCTGAAAAATTCGAACGACTTCTAACCTTTGGATGCAAAGCAACCCAGATTGGTGTGTGAGATTGTCTTTCTACAGACGGGATTCGTTTGTGAATTTTATGCGATTCCATTCCCTTAGAATGGGAGTTTTTTAGAAAAATTTGTATCTGATTTAAACAACAAAATAACAACGCAATGAAAAAAATAATTTTGTTCTTATTACTGGGAAGCAGCCTGATTCCGGCGCTATCCCAATCGTACCAAGAGAACCTGGAAAAATACTGGCACCTCCGGAAACGCTTTACCGATCATTTTATCTACAGGGCCGAACCTCAGGTGCAGGGCTCCAATATCCCGGCAGAATATATTCAAATAGTTCATCCTAGGCTTTTTTTGAGTGCACACATTGGTGATGCCACTTTCAATCTGGGGCACTATGTAGGCATGTTGGCAATGGAATACCGTTTGCTAAAAGACAACAACCAGGATTATTCCGAAACGTTGCGCGATTTGCATTGGGCGCTGGATACCTACAAACGCCTCGATCAAAAGGCAGAGCTTTTTTGGGGAGGCTCCGAAGAAACAATCAACGGCTTTTACCTACGGGATGATGTAAATGAATTTGATTCTATCAGATGCGTAGAATTAGGTGTTCATAAACTGGAAAGCGACTATGGAAATGGACAACCAATAGATCCTAAAAAAAATGCACCTTCCCAGGATCAAGCATGGGCCAGCTACCTGGGCTTGGCCCTGGTAAAAGCTTGCGTAGACGACGAATCCATCCAGGCTAAACGGCGCGATGTCGCCTATTGGTTGGTCAAAGGAATGCAAGGTTTAGTACCAGGTGCTGTATGGATGTGGATTGTCCTTTGGTGGGATGAAGCTTGGATCATTGAAAATCCAATTACAGGTCGTATTCATCAAAGTCCTACAGACCTAAGATGGTTAAAATACGGGCACGATCATGCGGCACGCTTTGTCGCGGATCAAACCATGAGTTGGGCCGGTTCCCAAAATGATCTCTCAAAAGGGCTTTTTACCGACGCACAAAACGTCTGGTTGCATCAATATGGAACCGCAGGAAGTTTTAAATTCAATGCCTATGGAATTGCCGTATTAAGTCTGGTAGGCAACAAGTGGGGAGAAGGCGAAGACAACCTATACAACTGGCTGGCCCGGGTTTCCGACGATCTCAAAGCAGGCATGCATATGGATAGCGGCGCTTTTATCCATTTGCCGGCCATAGCCAAAATCGTTCACGGCTATGATGGTAATAAATTAATTTCCAGGGGAACATATGAGTATTTTTTAAACTCAGCGCCACCTTGTGGTGCATTCAGCTATATATTTGATGGCGATACCTGCCGTTCGGAACCGCCCTGGCATACCCGTGCATTATTCAGCCCTTGGCATAACGACGATAATTATAGCGAACGCAGCATGCTGGATTATTTATTGCTATACAATGCATATTTTTTGGTTTACAATACTCCGCGCAAACCGTATTTACACTTTTCCGGCTTTTCTTTCTATCCTCTTTTGTCCCCCCGAACCCAAACAGCCGCGCGGGAAATTGAAGCAGAAAACCACATCTTAGGCGGCGAAGGGACAACAACTTACCAAGCCGGACAAACCATCCGGCTGGTAGACGGATTTTCCGTAAAAGCCTCCGACCATTACTCTTTTACGGGTAAAATTGATTCCTCACTGAATAATCCTATTTACTATCAAAAAACCGAAACCGACCCCTGCGGGGTCGCATAGATACAAAATTGGGCTGAAAAAAGGATACAAGAAAAATGCAAGTAGTTGAAAATGCTGTATTTTAAGAAAATGACGACTGAATCAAAAAGAAACAAATAGCAGAGTTGGGTTAGCTATCCGTTAACAAATTGATTTAGGGAAAGTGAAAATCTATTATGCAGTATTTCAGTTAAATGGTTCATTTTTCACTTGGTGGTTTGAGGATTAGAAACACTAGTGTCCCATTAAAATTGGGACGTTATTAAAAATTAAATAAACTTGGCTCGTTAAGCCTAAAACGTTCTTTGTCATATTGAAATTTAGTTTTATTGAAGAGGTCTTTGAGATGAGTTTTGTCGGTCAATGATAT
>JAVBOY010000020.1:0-58624 GCA_031550085.1 Lentimicrobiaceae bacterium | reverse complement strand
CAACGAAAATAAGCAAACCAATGTTTGCCCGGAACGGTTTGTACCCAATTTTTTTCTTTTCCTTTAGGAGCTTTCGGCCCGAAATAAAGATCGAAAGAGCCATCGGCATTTTTAATCAAATCCTTACGAGATGACAAGTCTGCATTTTTTTGTTCGTTCACAATCAAACAACGAGTACCTGAATCGTAAACCGTAAGTGACCAAAAATGTGCTGCTGGTGGATTAGCCGCCACATGTAATGTGTAGTTTTTAGCGCCATCGAGCCATGCTCCGCTTTGGTCGGTATAAGTTCCGAGATAAGCTTGTCCTTCGCCCGGTGTTTGGCTAATCATAGCTTTGGAGAAAGTAACCGCTTCATAGAAATAAGCTGTGCGTTGGAGTAATTCTTCATAGTTAGCAGTGCGTTGTTTGGCATTATCCATGGTGATTACATATTCCCAACCACGGTCATTCCAATGTTTAATATTAGGAAAACGCTTATCGAAAGTAATGGCTTGTGTCATCAGTTCACCATATTTTGCACCATCAAGTAATGCTTTCTTTTGTTCTTCGGTTGGGTTAAAGTCTTTCCCTTTTTCTATACCCAAGTTTTGAAGCATAGCCATGTAGAACATGTTGCGTTCTTGTACAGGCTCTTCTTGAATAATGGCATGTAAGCGTTTCCAGTAATCAATTCCTCTCGGTTGGCCTAAAAGGTAATCTTTGCCTTGTGTTGGAGTAATTACTTTATTTTGGGTAGGATTATTCATTGCAGAATATGGATAAATTTTGATTTGATGTACAATTTCTTGCATCTTTTGGGGATCTGGATCGAGCACACGCAAACCGAGAAAAACATTATTCATACTGCATTTAATTGGGGTATAACCCGGCAATGTCACATCTTTATCTTTTCCTTCGGGTGGTAATAATAAATATTTTGCGGATTTTCCCTTATCTGCACCCATTTCGCCCAACGCAGCAGTTTCTTGTTGCCACATATCGGCTACGCCTCCTGCTACATTTCCGGCAGGTAATTCAACAATAAATGCTCCATCTTTTTTCATATCAATAAATGATACCATATAAGGAGTAGTAGCATTTGCTGTAAGAATTTTTATCAGACTTTCATAGCCTGTATACAAAACAATATCTCCACTCTTTGCCCCAAAATCCTTTTCGTGCGCATATTGCCACTGTGCAAAAGACACCAAAGGAATAGCCCACATATAAGTTTGACAAGCTTGTTGGAAAGCTAATTCCGTATATATTTTATCCACATCCTGTTTGGCTATTACATCACCATCCATGTGAATAGTTCCGAAAGGCGTTTCGACTGCGCTTCCCTTTTCACATTGTTGTTTACCACAACTTACGGCTGAAACTACCAACAATCCTACAATTACTAAGTTCTTTCTAATCTTCATTTTGCCTAATTTTAAAAACAAGATACAAGTTAGTTCTTCCTAACTTGTATCTTATGAATGCATTTTCTATTTTACTTCTTCAAAATCACCCGGTTTCCAATTACCATCAAAAGCAGCTTCTTGTGGTCCGTAAATGCGGATGTACACAAACCAGCCTTTACTCGGAATAGTTTTAATCCATTGCTTTTCTTTTCCTTCTGGAGCAGTAGGGCCAAAATACAAATCAACAGGTTGTGTTTTATCTACATCTTTCAACTCAAACATCGAACGAAGAGCTGCATAACCTTGATCCGTATCAATTTGACTACGAGTATCAGAATCGTAAACAGTTACAGACCAGAATAATCCTGCTGGAACAGGTTGAGGAATAGTCAATTTGTAAGTTTTCGCACCGTCCACATATTTGCCTTCTTTATCTCGTAAGCCTAACCAATATAATGAACCTTGTCCGGCCTGACGACGAAACATCGCAGGCGATGCACCGATAGCTTGATAGAACCATACTTCACGAGCATCATTATCGATATACGAAGGAGCATCAAAGTTACCGTTTTCAGGACGAAGACCTACCCATTCCCATTGGCGATCATTCCATACCACACGGTCAGGACGACGATCGGCAAATGATTGTACACGCATCTGAGCATTCGCCATTTTAGCCGCTTTTTCCAAGATACCTTTCATTCTTTCATCAGGATTAAACGGTTTTCCTTTTACAATACCTAAAACTGCTAAGTCCCCATAATACGCACGATAAAGATCAACCACAGGTTCGCGGTCAATAACTTTAGCAAGCACTTCCCAGAATTTAATGTTAGTTTCCCATTCTAGCGGAGTGGTGTTTTGTGGCTTCCCTGTTAAATCAAGCCATTCGATCGGAGCAGCCGGAGTTTTAGCATCAAAAGCATACACTTTCACAGTTTTTAGTCGTTCGATAGAAGCAGGAACATCGCCACCTACAGGAAGTGAACGAACACCTACCGTTAAGTTATTGGAAGAAGATTTCCATACATAATAGCCTGAAGTCGGTACTTTTCCTGTATAATTAGGAGGTAAAATCAGGTGTTTTCCTCCTTTGCCTGCATCAGGACCGGGGATACCCATATCGGCTACCCAGCGTTGGTTCACATCCATGGCCACAACAATCAATGGGCCGGCCGGAATATCAATAACCATCGGACCTCCAGACAAATCCAAAAGTACCGGACCGTAAGGCGTATCGGAGTTCAGTGTGAATCCGATTTGTTGCGGTTTGGTGTCCAATGTCCCGAAGACGGTATTCGGTTTGATGCCGATATCCAGGTTTCCTTGCAAAATGGCTTCACCCGAAACGGTAGGGTAAAAAAAGCGATAGGCCTGAATCGCCCGGTTCAGGTCGGCATCATCATATGCTTTTTTTATGGTAGCCTCCGTGGGATAACCGTTCACAAATTGGTAGCCGCAGGCATCGCTACAATGCGTTTTATTTGTTTTTCCACAGGATGCCAACAACATCAGCGGAATAATCCATAGAAATAATTTTCTCATAAATTCTCTTTTTCTTGGGTAAGTGGTTTCAAATGAAAAACGGATAAGTAAGCTTTTAAAGTCTAACCGTTTTTTCTAATTTTTACTAGATTATTATTTTTCAAATGAAAAAACCGTTTTGAAATCTTTTTCCATATCCACAATAATCCATCCTTTCGATTTCCCTTCGGTAAGGGCTTTATCCAACGTGCCGATTTTTGAGTTTTTATCATATGCATATTCCCTTGCAGCATCTGTATGGTGAAGGATCAGCGAAAGGTTGGGGAGTGTGTTGGTGGATGTCCATTCCAGCATTTGAAGGTCGCCGTCGGAATTACCGAACGCCAGAACGGGTTTCTTGCCGATAAAGCTGTAAATCCCCTGAGGCTTACCCACATTGTCGTCATTGTGCCAGATTTCGGGTTTCAGCGTAATTTTTCCGTCCTTGTATTCGGCCTTGAATAAGGTTCCGATCACTTGTTCCTTGGGAATCCCATATGCTTTCTCGCTGAAATTGCGGATAAACATGGCCGAGCCTCCCGATACAATATAGGTTTTAAACTGGTGGTCGCGCAGATACTGCAGCAATTCGACCATAGGTTTGTATGTAAGATCGGTATATTTTTGGTTGTACTTGGCATGTTTGGCCGTATCTAACCAGGTAGAGGCCATTTTGTCAAACTGGTCGGGACCTACGGCTGTATGCGAAACGGCAAAAGTTTCCAATATTCCTTTTTCTCCGGATTTCATAAATGCGGCCTTATTCCCCGAAACCAGCGCTTTCAATTCGGGTTGCTTTTGCAGTTGAGGACTTTGCGAAGCAATTACTTTGGTGGCTTCTATGGAATAAAGCATTTCAAAATACAAAGGTTGCTCGCACCAAAGGGTTCCATCGTTGTCGAATACCGCAATCCGCTCGGATACGGGGATAAATCGGCTGCCTCCTTCGGTGGTGGTTTGCGTCACGAAATCAACAATGGCCTTTTTGTTAGCGGTTTCATTCCAGGATGGAAGGACTTCCTGCACAGAAGTTTTTGTTCTTTCTTGTTTGCATGAAGCAAAAGCAATCAGCACAAGGGCGATAAAAAGATAATTTTTCATGTGGATGTTTTTTATTATTTATACTGGGATCATACGGAATACGGAATACGCCATGACATTGTTCATTTTGATAAGACTGTTTTCATAGCTATTTCATATGGTATGGGATTTTAAGATTGAATTGTTAAATTTTGAAAGAAGAATGCCAAAACCATTCCCTTGCCAAACTTTTTTATCGCCAGGGGCGTTTATTTTTTTCTTGGGTGCTTTTTGCTGCCGATCGTTATAGCTTTGCCGCAATCCCCTTTTTCATAGTTTTCCAACACAATACCATTGCTCACGAAGGCATAGAAACTGCGGAAGGCTCTTGCGGCCGATATAACTCCGTTCAACACGAATCCTATTGTCGGGCATTTTTTATTTTTATTATCATTAATTAATACTTAACAACAATTATTTTTTATTGTTGACTTTTCAATGCAATTTTTTTTACGGTTTTGCAGATATACAACTTTTGCAGGTATTTGTTTTTTCACAAAATGCCACAGCCACACTGCGAAAGCGACACAAAGCAATTGTCCACGATAATAAGAGTTTTTTTTCCGCATCGCTCGCTCTCAGAGGGGAAATGCATTCCTTTTCAAAAAGGCAATCGCTATACGACCCAATTTTTTCAGACGTGTTCTCAAACAGAATGCTGTGGTAAAAAAGCAAGAAGTCAGATAGCTCTCAACTTGTTTTTAATTAAGAAATCGTTTACTCCTTGGATCCCTTCACCTTTCTTCAGATTCCATTTTCACCAATCCATCTTGTTATGATTCTTAGCAGGAACGGATGGCGTCAAATCAAAAAAAAGAATTCGTCATTTTTTAGATTATTCGCTTTTTACGCAACGGAATCCAATATGGCCAGTTCCCGTGTCGTAAGGAGTTCCGCGCCGGGCTGTGGGCCGGTAACTTTCACAGTAGGAAGGATTACAAAGAAACGAACCGCCTTTGGTTACACGGCGGTATTCCCCAGCTGCCGCTTCGACGGCTTTGGGTGATTGCCCGCTCTTTACATCGCAATTGATGGCAGCTAGTTCTGTATGGTCGTTTTCAACATACCAATCGGATGTCCATTGCCACACATTGCCGGCCATATCGTACAATCCATAGCCATTAGCCGGAAATGAACCGACCGGAGCAACGCCTTCAAAGCCATCTTCTCCTGTGTTGTGGTACGGAAATTGGCCATCGAAGGTGTTCGCCATGAATTTTCCGTTTTTCTTGAAATCATCTCCCCAGTAATAGCGCGTATTTTCCATACCGCCCCGTGCCGCATATTCCCACTCGGCTTCCGTAGGCAGCCGTTTGCCGGCCCATTTGGCATAAGCAGCCGCATCGTCCCAGGAAACTTGGGTTACCGGGTAATTATCTTTCCCGTCGATGCTGCTGTTAGGGCCTTGCGGATGTTTCCAGTTGGCGCCCGGCGTCCAGATCCACCAATTCGACATATCATTCAAGTCGACGGGTACTGAAGGTGGCGCAAAGACCAAAGATCCGGGTTGCAACAATGAATCGGCCGGTTTCGGGGTATCTTCGGGCAATTGTTTTTTTAGTTCGTCCCAATCCACCGGTTTTTCGGCGGTGGTGACATAGCCGGTCGCTTCCACAAACTTGCGGAATTCGGCATTGGTGACATCGTATTTATCCATCCAAAAACCATTGACTTTTACTTTGTGCGAAGGACGTTCGTTCGGAAAACTTCTGGAATCGTCGGTACCCATGACAAATTCTCCCGCCGGAATCCAAATCATGGATCCGGATGAGCCGGTCTTTTTGTTTGAACAAGAAGTATTTAAAGAAAATAAAAATAAATAAATAGAAATAATGAATAAGGGTGATTTTAGCATAAGATTATAGTTTAAAAAGTTTTTACTTTTTAAACAGGAAACACGAAGAAAAGTTCGGAAAACAGTTGAAAAATAAGTGGATTTGATAAGAAAAACGACGGTTCCTTGCGGATGGGAGGGTGTTTCCGGAATGTTCCCTTGAAATACATTTCCCGGCAGGGGGTGAGTCTTCAGGAAGGTGAAACACAAGGAAAGTTGCCAAAAGATGGGAAACCACTGCTAATTTTACGTGCAACTCAATAAAGAATTCTGAGAGCGTTGCGAAACAACTGAATATCGAATAAATTTTTAACATATTAATTTTTAATCAGTTATAGAATTTTGCAACAAAAAAACAGGGCTGTCTGGATTTAGACAGCCCTGAAATCTTATTATTGTTGGGAAATAAAGCGCTTCGCTTTATTTCAAACGGTAAGCATAGCCCAGCATAACGGTTCCCACGCCAATGCAGTTTTCACCGTTCGCCGAATCTTTTTGAAGTTTTTGAAAACCATAATTTCCGCCTCCTTCAATGAAAATGCGGTGTTTCCCTGTTTGATAAGCCAGTCCGATATTGCCGCAGATTCCCCAGTTGATACTTTCGGTTTGCGATTTGATGCTTTCATCCCGGTCAAATGAGCGTTCGCCCACTGTAATGGGAATTTGATATTGTTGCAAAGCTTGATCGAGGCTTACATTACCCTCTTTGTCCAAATAAATCTGGCTATTACCGCTGGTTTTTTGATCTGCCGACAACAAAAACGAAATAAACGGCCCGGCATTGATATACACCCGGAAAGGAGATGTTTTGCCAAGGTTTAAGCCGTATTGGGCCAATACCGGAATCATCAGGTAATTGAAGCTGGTTTGGCTGTCGAAATTCGCATACAGGTATTGAGGTAACTGGGATTGGATTTGGCTGGGAATGGGAAAATCTTTAAACATCCGGGCGGGAATGGCTTGCATGCCGTCGCGATTGCCTCCCTGGGCCGAAAACTCAATTCCGGGACGTATCGAAAACGCCGGGCTGAAGCTATATTCGAAAAAAAGGCCGCCGCCGCCCAACACACGCGATTCATACCCCTGACTCATCGGATTATCCCCAATGGCACGTATCTTGGGAATACTCAAACCGCCACGCAGTCCAACAGCCATTTCGTGCGATTGTGAAAACAAGGACAAAGCGCTTAACGCAAGAAAACCGAAAGATAGAATGATTTTTTTCATAAAATAGATTTTTAATAAACAATAGTTGCTGATTTTTTAATCATGACAAAAATAGGATGTTTTCCAATTCAAAAAAATAATATCCGAAATTTCGTTGCATAAAGCAATTGTTAACGGTCGTTATTAAAATTTACAAAAAATGATTTCCGTCCTGAAAATCAACAAAATTTACATACAATCTGTATAAAGAAAGCATACAGAATCGAAACGGTATGGCAATAGTAAGACTGTTTTACCCCGTTCGGAAGCAGGTTATACTTGTGCCGCAGGATCCAAATGAAGTCTCTGAGAATTGAATATTTGAAATCAGTCTCAGAAGAGACCCGAAGAAAAGAACATAAAAAAGGGGGGTGTTCCGACTTTTGGGACACCCCCTTAACGATTTACTTGTGAAAGTCAAAAATCAGCCATCACTTGGTTTGAGAGTTTAATTTACATCCCACCAAACTTTTTCAGTAATCAACTTTTGTCCCGGAAAATTCTGGTTGCGGGTAACCTCTGTTTCAGGGTACAAAAAGCGTTGCGGCAGGGCAGTTGTACCTAAAATAGAGGTCTTGGATACGACAAAAATATCAGGATAGCCCGTGCGCCTCCATTCTGTCCATGCTTCAAAACCCTGTGTCCCACACATTGCATAATATTTTTGGGTGATAATGGCTTTGATTTGTTCAGCAGTCGTGCCTGCCGAAGGCCAAATTGCATCAGGTGCCGTTGCAATATAATTGTCAACTCCTGTTACTGAAAAAACAGCAAAACTAGCTTTGATCCCGCTTTCAAACAAATTTTTCGCATCGCCGGTTGCCCAACCACGCACCACAGCTTCTGCTTGCAAAAAGTAGGATTCAGCTGCCGTCATAAACCAAACAGGGGCTGCCGCAGCTATGGCGCTTCCTGCCCGCGCACCCGTATTTGAGTTAGGATAGGATGGTATTGAAGACGTATCCGGTTGAACATCATATTGCCCCTGAGGGTTTCCATAAATTCTATCAGGTCTTCCAGGGTACCGCGACGAATAGAAAACCCTAATACGCGGATCATTGTTCGCTTTCAGCGCATTAACAGATGTGGCGCTGGCAATTAAGTTTTGAATGTTACCCAAGCCTACACTTTCTGCAAAAAGAGGATTTTGGTTTCCACCTACTGTAGTGTAAGCCAATTTAACATTTGTCGTCAAGAATTGAACTCCATTAGCATACAACTCTGCAATGCCTGCTTGAGCTTTTGATGGGTTCACTTCCGACAATCTCATGTAGGCTTTCAACAAAAGGGTATTTCCAAATTGTTTCCACAAATCCATGTTGCCACCGAAAAACATGTCATCTTTTGCCGGTTTAAATTCGGAAGAATTGTCAGCCAAAGCAACCCCTCTTTTTGTCCATGCGATAATACTATCATACACTTCCTGTTGCGAATCATATTTCGGAAACAGGTTATTGGCTCCTTGAAATGCTTCTTTCAACGGTATATCTCCAAAAGCATCCGTTAGCAATTGAAATGTATACGCTTTTTCGATGTATGCAATGGCAGCATACTGTTTTGATTTTTCCAGGTTCTCTTTCTGAAGAATGGTTTGAAGATCTTCCAAAACCGTATTATACATAATTCCCCACATTCTATCAAAACTCGAAGGAGTAGGATTATATTGTTCTATCGGTTTGTATTGAGATGTAGTGGTGTTTTGTGTCCAATACTGAGCCCACAATCCGCCGTAAATTTGCATGTTACAACCAACCACCATGCCGATACCGGCCTGAGTGGATGGAAGAATTAACGATTCTTGAGCAAACTTCGGCGAGTTTGGACTGTCGTTGACATCCAAAAACTTTTTACAACTTGCAAGTCCTAACGTTAAAATCGCCGTAATAACCAATAGGAATTTAAAATATTTAATTTTCATAAGGCTCATGTTTTAGAATGAAATTTTTAAGTTTATCCCATAATTACGAACAGACGGTTGTGCAGTAAAATCAAATCCTTGTTCATTACCCGAACCGGTTGAGTTGATTTCCGGATCGACATATTTGTTTTCAGTAGCTGTTTTGATCCACAAATTATTTCCAAAAACACCGATCGAAGCGCCGGTCAGGTTTGCTTTAGCCAATAATTGTTTGGGGAACTGGTAGGTCAGGCTCAATTCACGCAATTTTATGTAGGAAGCATCCAATATGTGCCTACCATTGGGAATTGTACTTGTGTAGTAATCTTGGGGGAAAAAGTTATATTTTGTGTTTTCAACATAAGTCCCAGATACTTCATCGTAATACACAGAATTCGGGAATATATAGCCATCTCTGTCTCCCTCTGCTGTTTCTGCTGCCGTTCCCACAAAGTCCATAATATCCTTGGTCCGGGAGTAAAATTTTCCTCCTTGCTTTGTATCAAACAAAATAGTCAACGTAAAGCCCTTGTATGTCAGGTTTGTTCCTAACGAAGCCATGTATTTGGGGTTATATGAACCCAAATAAACAGGATTTATGGTTGTTAACGGAAGACCGGTCACCGTATCGATAATTACATGCCCGTCGCTGGTTTTTTGAACATCCGTAGCATAGAATGTACCATACGGCATTCCTTTTGCGGCCACAATGGACATTCCGCTAAACCCACCGATAACTACTTGATCGACATCTAACTCAACCACTTCATTTTTGTTATGCGTATAGGTTCCGTATAATTCCCAGGTAAATCCATTTAGATTTCGTAACACCGTTGCACGCAACAACAATTCAATACCCTTGTTTTCTACCAGCCCTGCGTTCATGACGCGTGAAGAGAAACCGCTGGCCGATGAAATCGGTACGGCAAGAATTTGATTTTTAGAGTTATTTTTGTAATAAGAGAAGTCTACCGTAAACCGACCCAAAAATCCAAGTTCAACTCCTATTTCCCGGGCTGTCGTGATTTCAGGTTTCAAGTTGGGATTCCCGATTCTATCGCCTAATGTGTATCCAGGAATACCATTAAATGGAAAAATGGTTGAACCAAACCCGCCATTAATGGAAGTTCTTCCATAATACGTTTGCAATAAATAGGGGTCTGCATCATTACCCACCTGAGCCAGACTTCCTCTTAATTTCCCGTAACTTAGCCAATCGTTCACCTTCGTTTCTTTCAATAGTTCCGAAAATACGAAAGCTGCATTTACGCTGGGATAGAAGAAAGAATTATTCCCTTCCGGCAAGGTAGATGACCAATCGTTGCGTGCGGTAGCTCCCAAAAACAAGAAGTTTTTGTACGATAAGTTTAACTCCGAATAAAGCCCGATCAAGCGTCTTTTGCTCGTTGCATCATAAGAACGAAGCGGCCCATTGCTATTATCCAGATCATACCAACCGGGAATTACCAAACCCGCTGAGTTTGTTGATGTTTCCAACTCCGAATAGTTTCTGCTCCGCACATTGTGCCCAACCATCAAACTTCCGGTAATGTCGTTCGTTAATTTTTTCCTAGCCGTGATCATCAAGTCATTGATAACCTCCATTAAACTATAATCATACGTCCCGTAGAATCCGTTGCTTGAATGGACATTGCCAACGGGATCATAATTCCCCGATGTATTGTCGGCCGGGATTAAATTAAACTTCGGATTCGAAACCCTGCGGTGGTCGCCATAAGTGTCGAGTCCCAAACGGTCTGTAATATCGATCCAATCAACCGGTTTGTAACTCAACGTAAGGCTCCCGGTGATGCGATCCACATCGTCCGCATTTTTATAATTTTTCAATACATAATACGGATTTATAGTATATGCGCCATAATAGCCGTATGTTTCGTTGCCGGATTCATCGTAAAACCCTCCAAAGCTATAGTAAGGATTGTTCAGATCGCTCAAATTCGTCAAAGGAATATTCCGCGGCATTTGGATTACATTATCATAAACAGAACCATCTGCTTGCCCTCCTTGAATATTATCACTTTTAATTTTTGTGTAATTCACAGATACAGAGGACGAAATTTTTTCAGTAAATTGTGAACTCCCATTAAAACGAATCGAATACTTGTTGTACTTGTCATAATTACCCGGCATAATTCCATCGGAATTCGTTGAATTTATCGACAGATAATAAGAGGCAGCATCCGTAGCGCCCGAAAGAGACAGGTTATTGGTGTAAACAATCCCTGTTTCAAAAAAGTCTTTCACATTGTTCGGAATAGCGCTATAGGGGCGTTCCAGGCTTTTCCCGTTTATTTCTTGTCCCCAAGCCCTAATACTATCATTAAAAGGTAAGCCCCAACTCCAGTTTTCTTTGGGATCAAAGGTGTTGTTGTCGTAACCTTCTCCATATTTATTCTGAAAGTCTGGAAGTTTCAAAATATTTTGAAATGCGATGGAACTGCTGAAAGTAACTCCAGCCCCTCCTGTGCCTGGCAGATTTTTCTTACCAGTCTTCGTTGTAATCACCAAAGCTCCATTCGAAGCCCGTGATCCGTACAATGCAGCAGCAGCAGGTCCTTTCAATACTGTAACTGACTCAATATCTTCCGGATTAATATCATTTCCACGGTTACCATAGTCAACACTTGTAAGACCTGCAGCTCCGCCAGCAGCAGCTCCGCCAATGATACTCGAGTTGTCAATCGGAACACCATCCACTACCAGCAAGGCTTGGTTGTTCCCTGCAATGGATGACCCCCCGCGTAGCACAATACGGGTAGAGCTTCCGGGAGCTCCGGCTGTACTTGTAATATTAACTCCAGCAACTTTCCCTTGCATTGCGTTCAACATGCTTGAACTTTGTCCCCGCATGATGTCATCTGTTCGAAGTGTGGGGGCGGAATACCCAAGAGATTTTTCTTCTCTTTTGATACCCATGGCCGTTACAACCGCCGGCCCCATCACAATACTTTCGGTTGAAAGCTTTATGTCAATAATGTTGGACGTACCAATGGCGACCTCTTGCGTTTTCATCCCAATAAGTGAAAATACAAGGGTCGTTGCTCCTTGCGGAACATTCAATTCATACGCTCCGTTGACATCCGTACTTGTACCGATTTGGGTGCCTTTCACAACTACATTGACTCCCGGCATGCCCAATCCGTCATCGGCAGAAGTAACTTTCCCGCTAATGGTACGTTGAGCCAATAATTGCGAAGACGCAAAGAGGATCAATGCAAATAATAAAGTTAGTTTTCTCATAGATTGTTGATTTTTTTGTGGTTAGTTCTTTGTAATTAACTCAAGCAATTAATTTTTTTCTGTGTTGATTTCTTACATAAACTTGAAATTAAAATTGATTCTATTGTACGATTTGTATAAATAGAAATACGAATCATACGCGTCGCTTAATTTAAAACTTGTCCATAGGCATATGAATTTTTAGAGTTCAATTAATTTTTCTGGTAAAAGTAAAAAAAATTAATAATAAAAATAAATATTGTTAATTTTTTTAAGAAAAAAATAAAATATCCATTAAGTACATCAAAACAAATTATTTAGAAAGAAAAAAAATATTGTTTTCGTCTTTTTTAAAAAAGCAATTAACTTTGTGGCTGAACTTTCTTCAACATTCAATCTTATGAAAAAACTGTTACTCAATCTCTTCCTGATATTTATTGCTTTTGCGGCGTTCGGTCAAAAACAAATGAAAACCGCATTGATTATTTACTTTAAGGACAAAGGGAATCCTTCATATACCTTTTCAAATCCTACAGAATTTCTTTCGGGAAAAGCCGTTGCCCGACGCACGCAGTATGCTATTCCTATTGATTCCAGCGATTTACCGGTGAACAATCAATACATTTCGCAAATACTAAGCAATCCGGCATTCACAGAAATCACACGTTCCCGCTGGTTCAACTGGCTTGCCGTTTGGGGACAAACAGGCGACGAGGTCTATTTAAAAACATTGCCTTTTGTAGAAGATGTCACGGTTTTTGAAGGACAATATTATTCCGGGACAAAACAGGGCTTTGAAAAACCCTTCTTCAAAAATGAAACAATGGGCGACACTCCCCTAGCTGGTGCAAAATCCGCAAAAGCGACTAAATCTTACGATGCAGACTATTATGGACAAGCTTGGAACCAAACCCAAATGTTGAATGTGCAAAAATTGCATGAAAAAGGTTTCCAAGGTCAGGGAATGACTATTGCGGTGATTGACGCAGGATTTTACCGGGTAAATACCGTAGCGGGCTTTGATTCCATCCGGAAAAACGGCCAAATTAAAGGAACGAAAAATTTTGTTCACCCGTCGGAAAGCGTATACGGTACGGATGCATCCCCCATTCATACGCATGGAACTCAGGTGTTGTCGACCATTGCAACAAACCTTCCCGGACAAATGGTGGGCACTGCCCCAAAGGCTGATTTCTGGCTTTTGCGTTCGGAAGACGGCGATGATGAATACATTGTGGAAGAATATTTTTGGACTGCCGCTGCCGAGTTTGCCGATAGCGTGGGTGTCGATATCATCAACTCGTCGTTGGGCTATACACAGTTCTCTTCGCCAACCTACGATCATACTTATGCCGACATGGACGGAAACACGACCATGGTTACCAATGCAGCTGATAAAGCTGCAGCCAAGGGCATTCTGGTCGTCAACAGCGCAGGAAACGAGGGTAGTTCCGCCTGGCGTTATATCGGTGCTCCGGCCGATGCAGACAGCGTGTTAACAGTAGGCGCCGTAGATCAAAACGGAAACATTGCATCGTTCAGCTCAAGAGGGCCTACCAGCGACGGCCGGATTGAACCAATCGTTACAGCACAAGGAGCTCCTGCAGCTGTTTATTCTTCTTTGGGATATGTAAGTTATGGAAGCGGAACTTCCTTTTCAGGCCCCATTATTGCCGGGGCGGTTGCTTGTTTGTGGCAATCAAACCGTTTGGCTAACAATATGGAAGTGATCCGGATCCTGAAAGAATCGTCCTCTTATACAACCATGCCGAATAATGGCTACGGATGGGGAATCCCTGACTACGAATCTGCATTAAAAACGCTTTGGGTAAAGCCGGATGAAAATAGTCAAAAAATAGCGCTCAAGGCATACCCAAATCCCTTTTCCGGTTCGTTGGAATTGGCATTTCCGTTTGTAACCAAATCCGAAAAGGTAGATATTCAAGTGTATACCGTTGCAGGAGTAAGCATTTACAAGGAAACCCAAACCATCGATTCCGCTTATAATAAGGTCGTCCTAAGCAATATCAGCACACTTCCCCGGGGACTTTATATTGTGGTGGCAAAATCAGCACATTGGTCTGTGGAAACGAAAGTGGCAAAGAATTAATTGCCAGAAACCGATTCCCTCCATGAACTTGTTCACATAACTTGCAACTTCCGAAAACTTTTGCAACGAAGTCACTCTTTGCAGGCTCGCAGCATATGCCGTTTCCCAAAAGGTCCCGGCAATCGTTCCAGTGTAAATCCGGCTGCACGCAGGTTCTGTTTTACTTCGCCTTTCGAACTATAGGTAATTAAAATGCCTCCCGCTTTCAGGGCCTGGTATAATTTCCCGAAAACGGCTTCCGTCCAAAGTTCCGGTTGCACGGTGGGGGCAAACGCATCAAAATAAATAAGGTGATATCCACACAGGCCCGGTTCCAGCTCCTGAACCGGGCATCTGATCTTTTGAAGTGAAAAGTTATCCGTGATTTCGATTTTTTCTTCCCAAGCGGCCTTGTGCATTTTTTGGAAAAAACCGCCCGCTTCCGGCTGTGGTAAACACTGTGTAAAATTCAGCTTTTGAATAATTTCATTTTCGAGCGGAAAAGCTTCGATTCCCGTATACTTGATTTTCCGGTTGACCTTATCCGCTTCCAGGCAAGTAAGCAAGGCATTTAATCCGGTTCCGAAACCGACTTCCAGAAGTTCTACCGGTTGATCCGGAAAAAGAGAAAACGCTTTATGCAAACCCGTCTGAATAAACACATGCCGGGATTCCTGCACCGATCCGTTTGTAGAATGGTAATGCTCGTTCAACGCCGGAATAAACAGCGTATGAGAGCCATCGGCCGTTTGTTTGATTTCAGTTTTCATTCCCATTATTTGGTAAACGCCGTAACAACAACTTGCTATTTACCAAGCCGCTTGAGGGCTTCATCCAACAAAACCGCCTTATCCACGGGAACCACGCCAACTTGCTCACACACCAAGCCTCCAGCCAAATTGGCAATAGCCGCGATTTCTTCCGGAGAACGCTTTTGGGCCAGCAGCAAAGCGGCTACGCTGATAACGCTGTCACCGGCTCCTGAAACATCTGCAATGGAACGAAGGTGCGCCGGTAACAAATGATGTTCTTTCCCCTCCGCATGCTTCCGGCTGATAAAAATTCCATGCTCCGAGAGTGTACATAGCACCATTTGAATCTCCTGGCTCTCATGCAGTTTATCGGCAGCCTCTTGCAAACTGTCCAAATTCCTGATATCGACCTCGATTTTCAATCCCTCGCAAAGCTCCTTAAAATTGGGTTTGAACAATGTCACCTTTCGGTATGCATTGAAATTCTTCTTTTTAGGATCTACAGCTACCGGAATGTTTCGGTCATTCGCCATTTGAATAATGCCCGAAATAATTTGTTCCGTTAAAACGCCTTTGTTATAGTCTTCCAAAACGACGACATCTATGCCCGAAAGAACTTCTTCTATTTTGAAGAGCAACTTTTCCGTATCGGCAACATTCAGGTCCTGCTCTATTTCTTCGTCGATGCGCAAAAGTTGAGTTTTGTTCCCCAAAATCCTCGACTTGGTCGTCGTAATGCGCTGATCGCTTTTTAAAATGCCGTCAACCGGTAAATCTTGTTTTTGCATCAACTGCAATAACTCATCCGCGCTTTTATCGTTGCCGATGACGGAAACCAAAACCGGATTGGCCCCCAACGCTTTCAAATTCAACGCCACATTTGCCGCTCCACCCAGAGTACTTTCATATTTTTGAACCGTTACGATGGGAACCGGGGCTTCGGGAGAAATACGCTCGACTTTACCCCAAATGTAAGAGTCGATCATCACATCGCCGACAACCAATACATTGATGTCGTTAAAAGCGGAAAAAAGCTGCCGGATTTCTTCTTGGGAAAGTTGCATGGTACGTTTTTTGTTATTTTTCAGGCAAAAGTAAGTAAACCCATTTAAAACTGAAAACGGTAATTGCAACGGAGCGGTATTCCATTTGTTTTCAAAATCAAACGAAAGAAATTTTTCTCTGCCGGAACTCCGCATTCAAAGGCTATTCCTTGTATAACCCTTTTCAAATTGTTTGTTTACCTAAAAAGAAACCCGGTGTACCCAATATTTTTTACCAAAACCCGTTACTACACAAATATCATTCATAAACCATGCCTTTTGTTTTTGAACTTTTAAAATACATTTTACCCTCTGTGGTGGTATTTCTAACTGCTTTCTATATCCTGAAAGCATTTTTCGAACAGGAACAAAAACGCCAGGAAACATCCCTGAAAATGGGAATCCAGGAAAAAACATTGCCTGTGCAAATACAAGCTTACGAACGCCTGGTTTTGCTGTTGGAACGTATGCAAGCGGCCAATTTGGTGCTTCGTTCGGGTTCGGCAGCCAATGTGCAGCAAATGCAGGCTATGCTGGTGCAAAATATCCGCGACGAATTCGACCACAACCTTTCGCAGCAGTTATATGTTTCTTTTCAGGCTTGGGAAATGGTTTGCGTGGCCAAAGAGGATACCTTGAAATTAATCAGCACCGCCGCTAGCCAATTGCCCGAAAATGCGCAAATTGCCGATTTGGCGGGAGCTATTTTATCCTTATCGTTGAATCCTGAAAAAACAGCTGTACAAATGGCTACCGATTTTCTGAAGAAGGAGGCCCGGATGAAATTCTTTTAATCCGGAAACCGTTTTTCAACAAAATAAAGGACAAAAAAGACAACTTAACGGAGAATTTTTATTTTTGCAACCCGAAATTACAAATGACAACTATGGATTTGAAAAAGATTATCGCAATTACAGGGAAACCCGGACTATTTTCGGTGATTGCTCAAACAAAGAACGGCGCTATTGTAGAATCGCTGGCCGACAAAAAACGAACCCAGGTATTTACCCATACGCAAACGGTTTCGTTGGTTGAAATCCGCATTTATACGGAAACGGACGAAATGCCGCTTCCCGAAGTATTCAAAAAGATGCAGGAAAAGCAAGCCGAACTGCCGGTTCCTTCCGGCAAAATTACCGACAAGGAATTGCAAGCCTATTTTGCTTCTGCGCTTCCGGAACACGACAAAGAACGGGTGTATGCTTCGCACATCAAAAAGGTGGTTTCGTGGTACAATATGCTTGTTTCAGCAGGAATTACCGATTTTTCGGTAGAAGAAGAACCCGCCGAAGAAAGCCCGGAAAAAGAGAATCCGGAAGACACGGAAGAGAAAAAAACGACAGCGGGTAAAAAGCCGAAGGCTTCAGAAGCGGCTCCTGCCCCGGAAAAGAAAACCGTGAAAAAGCCGGCGGACAAGGTGGTAGCGAAAGGGACGACCAAAAGCAAATCTACCACGCCAAAGGCCACCAAAAAACCAGGTGGAAATTAAGCAAAGCCCGTCCGCAGCAATCTGCGGACTTTTTTTTGTACTTTCGCATGACGAATCATAGCACTCCCATGAAGCACATTCACAACTTTCAAGTGATCCAAAATGAAGCGCTGGCAGGCGGTTATTTCATCCTTCACCTGCAAGGCCCGGAGAAACTTCCGCAGGTATTGCCCGGGCAGTTTGCCGAAGTCTTGGTTGAAAACTCCCAAACCACTTACTTGCGCCGCCCGTTTTCGATCTACGATGTGGATTCTAAAAAAAACACCCTGAGCCTTCTTCTGAAAAAAGTGGGCTACGGTACCCACCAACTAGCCACATTGAAAGAAGGCGGGAATGTGAATTTGGTGTATCCGCTGGGCAATGCGTTTACCCTTTTGGAAAAAGGCAAAGCGTTGCTGGTGGGCGGAGGCGTTGGGATTGCTCCCATGCTGATGCTGTCGCGGGCATTGAAAAACAAGGGCGTGGATTGCGATGTGCTTATCGGCGGGCGCAGCAGTCAAGATGTGATCCAACCGGAAAAGTACGAACCCCAAGCCAGCGTCCACATTACCACGGACGACGGCTCACTGGGCACCCAAGGAATGGTAACCCAACATCCGGTGATGACAGAACAGTTGGATGCTTACGATTTTATTTACACCTGCGGACCCGACGGCATGATGAAAGCCGTTTCCAAACTGGCTTTTGCAAAAAACATTCCCTGCGAAGCCTCACTCGAAAACCTGATGGCTTGCGGCATCGGAGCCTGCCTCTGCTGTGTGGTGGAAACCATCGACGGAAACAAGCCCACCTGTGTGGAAGGCCCTGTTTTTCAAACCGAACGGATTAAGGGATGGAGATAGTTTTATAATTGAAAATGGAAAGTTGAAAATTGAAAATATTTTTTAGTAAACAAGTAGACTAGTAAACGAGTTTTAAGGCAGAAAGGAAAAAGCAGAAAGCAGCAGAAATTACGAATTAAAAATTACGAAGTATGGATGAATTTTTTTAGTAATGAGTTCACCTTGCACCAGTTCTCACTTCACGCTTCACAAATAAACAATTCAACAACTCAACGATTCAACAGACATCTCACGCTTTAGTGTTCACATTTCACTTTTATGCGATTAAAATAGCATATTATTAGATTAAATTATCATAGTCGATAAAAATTAAATAGCACCATTTTCCCAACTTCCCCGATTTTCCCTTTTTCAACTCAACAATTAAACAGTTAAACAATTCAACAGGCAACTCACGCTTCACAAATAAACAATTAAACAGTTCAACGATTCAACACCTCAACAGTTCAACAACTCAACAACTCAACAAAAAAATGGCCGATTTAACCACTCAAATACACCACCTAACGCTGAAAAATCCGGTGATGCCGGCTTCGGGAACTTATGGAAACGGCCCCGAGTTTGACGATTTTTACGATGTCAGCCGTTTGGGCGCTATTGTTACCAAAGCCTGCACCTCCAAACACCGAGAAGGGAACAAATATCCGCGTATGGCCGAAACCGCCATGGGAATGCTGAATTCGGTAGGCTTGCAAAACAAAGGGGTGGATTATTTCGTAACCCATATTTATCCGAAATTGGCGCAATACGATACTCATGTGATTGTCAATGTCAGCGACAGCCATATCGAAGGTTATGTTGAAGTAGCGGAAAAATTGAATGCGTTGGAAAAAATTTCAGCCATCGAACTCAATATTTCCTGTCCCAATGTAAAAGAAGGTGGCATGGCTTTCGGAACTTCCTGCGAAATGGCCGGTTCGGTAACCAAAGCCGTACGGCAGGTTTATGATAAAACCTTGATTGTAAAGCTTTCACCCAACGTAACCAATATTGTAGACATTGCCAAAGCTGTGGAAGTTGAAGGCGCCGACAGTGTCTCACTTATCAATACGCTGCTGGGCATGTCCATCGATGCTGAAAAACGTCGCCCCCGTTTATCCACGTTAACCGGCGGTTTATCCGGCCCTTGCGTCAAGCCGGTGGCTTTGCGCATGGTATACCAAGTTTCAAAAGGAGTGAAAATTCCGGTCATTGGTTTGGGAGGTATCAGCAACGCCACTGATGCCGTGGAATTTTTATTAGCCGGCGCCTCGGCTGTTCAAGTAGGAACCGCTAACTTTGTCAATCCGATGGTTTGTGTGGAAATTATCGACGGAATCAACGCATACCTCGAACAGCACGGGTTCCGCTCGGTAAAAGAAATTGTAGGAGCTTTGGACACTTGTTGGTAAATTTAAGTCTATTTTCATGAAAATCAACGTTCTATTAATCGGCTCCGGAGGCAGGGAACATGCCATTGCCTGGAAATTAGCGCAAAGCCCGTTGCTGGAAAAGTTATATATCGCACCCGGTAATGCCGGAACCCGCTTGCATGGTGAAAATGTGGCCATTTCAGAAACCGATTTCGGCGCCATCAAGCAATTCGTTTTGAAAAACAACATAAACTTGGTTGTAGTAGGCCCCGAAGAACCTTTGGTCCGAGGCATCCATGATTTTTTCCTGGCCGATGCCGTGTTAAAAGAAATTCCGGTGGTCGGTCCCACCCAATCCGGAGCCGTGTTGGAAGGCAGCAAGGATTTTTCAAAACAATTTATGGCCCGCCACCAAATTCCGACGGCAAAATACGAAACTTTTACGGCCGGCACCTTCGACAAAGCGCTCAATTTCCTGAAAACCTTACAGCCGCCGTATGTGTTAAAAGCCGACGGATTGGCAGCCGGCAAAGGGGTACTAATCCTGACCGGTTTCGACGAAACCGTAAGTGAACTGCGCAACATGCTGTTCGATAAAAAATTCGGCGAAGCCTCAGCCAAAGTAGTGATCGAAGAGTTTTTACACGGCATTGAAATGTCGGCTTTTGTGTTGACCGACGGCAAAAATTATTGTTTGCTGCCTTCGGCCAAAGACTACAAACGCGTCGGCAATGGCGACACAGGACTCAATACCGGTGGTATGGGAGCCGTTTCGCCGGTTCCGTTTGCCGATACGGAATTTATGCAAAAGGTTGAAAACCGGATTATCAGACCCACGATTGTGGGATTGCAAAAAGAAAATATTCCTTACCAAGGGTTTATCTTTTTCGGCCTGATGAATGTCGCCGGCGATCCTTATGTGATTGAATACAATGTACGTATGGGCGATCCGGAAACCGAAGTGGTGATGCCGTTGCTGAAAGGCGATCTGTTGGAAGCGTTCTTGTCGCTAAAAAGCCAGGAGCTGAACCGCGTAAAACTGGAAATAGCGAATCAAACCGCTGTTTGCGTGATGATGGTGTCAGGAGGCTATCCGAATAGCTACGAAAAAGGATTTCAAATCCACGGTGTGGAGTGTGTTGAAGATTGCCTTGCCTTTTATGCAGGGGCAAAATTCGATTTTTCTACCCAAACAGCAATCACCTCAGGCGGAAGGGTTCTGGCCGTTACCGCTTTGGCCGGCTATCTGGAAGAGGCCATGCAAAAAGCATATTCACTGGTTTCGAAGATTGATTTCAACAAAAAGTATTTTCGCCAAGACATCGGAAAAGATTTGTTAGAACTGGAATAAAGGACAAACTATTGCACGAGCCTAAAAAATAAGCCTTCGGGCATGCTTTATGTTAAAGTTGTTATCAAAGTCGGGGTATTTTTTTCAATTGCTTGTTTTCTTGGCGGTTGCAACCGCCCTTTGGATGCCGTCGTTCCTGGAGCCTTCCGCTCCCGTGCTTAGCAAAGCCGACGGTTATTTATACACCCTGCTCGTGCAAGGAATGGCCCACTCGTCTTCGTTGCCGGTGATCCTGGGCTTTGTTTTCACCCTATTGTTTTCATTCCTCCTGACGTCTTTGTTTTCGGAAATGGATTTGTATCCGCGGAACAACTTGTTAATTAGCATCCTGACCGTAACCTTGCTAAGTTGTAACAATTCCCTAGCAACCTTAAATTCCCTGTATTGTGCGTTGATTCCCTTGTTGTTTGCTATTTACGGGATGATGCGGCTGTACGGACGCGAAGAAGCTTATGGATCCGTATTTTCCATTTCGTTTTCCATCGCCCTGGCTTCTTTGTTCCTGTATCCCTTGATTTACCTGCTTGCATTTGTTTGGATGGGATTTTTGACCTACCGCATCTTGACCTGGCGCGAATGGGTGATTTCGGTTATCGGAGCCACAACACCATACATTTACCTGGTTTCCATCCTATTTCTCACATCCACGCCTATTGAAAGCGCCATATGGCTGAAAGCCGTTTTCGATGTTTCGGGGTTTTCGATCCACCTGACGCTCAGCGACCAAATTTGCCTTGCCTTATCCGCTATTACCGGCTTGTTCTGCTTTTTTAGCGTTTTCGGTACGCTCAATGAAAAACTGATTATGGTTCGTCGCCGGATTTGGATTGTGATCGATTTCCTTCTGCTGAGCCTGATCTGCATCGGATTGTCGCAACCGGCTGCCGGGAGCAGCTATTTGTTGCTGGTGATCCCGTTTTGTTTTTTTACGGCCCATGCAATCTCGGCTTCTAAAAATCGCTTTTCGATTCCCGATATTTTGACCAGTATGCTGATGGTACTGGTATTTCTTACCCGCTTTGTTTTTTAAAAAATCATGTTGCAAAAAGCGTATCAGGAGCAGTTGATGGAAGCGGGTTGCGATGAAGCCGGTCGCGGATGCCTTGCCGGACCCGTGTTTGCAGCGGCGGTAATTTTCCCCCCGGATTATGAGAACACGTTGCTGAACGACAGCAAAAAACTTTCGGAAAAACAGCGCGAACACCTCCGCCGGATCATTGAAAAAGATGCGGTCTCGTATTCCGTCGCCCAAGTCGACAACGGGATTATTGATAAAATAAATATTTTAAATGCCTCTTTTCTGGCCATGCATTTGGCTATCGACAAATTGGCTTTGCAGCCGGAACTTTTGCTGATCGACGGAAACCGTTTTAAACCCTATAAAAAAATTCCGCATATTTGCGTAGTCAAAGGCGATGCCAAGTTTATGTCGATTGCGGCAGCCTCTATTTTGGCAAAAACTTACCGCGATGCGTTTATGCAGGCTCAACACGACCTTTTTCCCCAATACGGCTGGAATCAGAACAAAGGATATCCTACGGAATTCCACCGGAAGGCGATTCTGCAGCACGGGCAATCGTCCCTGCACCGCCGGAGTTTTTCGATGCAACTGAAAATAGATTTTTAGATATAAGTTTACTAGTAAACGAGGTTTTTATGCAGAAAGGAGAATGCAGAAGGCTGGAAGGGAATTAAAAATTAAAAGTGAAGAATTAAAAATTACGAATGAACGATGAATCCCGGGTCATTTCGACTGGAGCGAAACGGAGAAATCTGCTTATTAATTGAAAATGGAAAATTGAGAGTTGAAAATAGGTTTTGTAACGGGTAACGCGTAAACAAGTTTTAATTGCAGAAAGGAAAAAGCAGAAGGCAGAAAACTATCCCCCGCTTGCGGGGTGACCGTAAGGGCGGGGGTGTCGTTCAGTTAACAGGTTTGTAGTTAACAAGTTTACCATTCCCCCTTTTACCCTACACCCTGCAACAATAAACAACTCAACGATTAAACAATTCAACAAATTATTCACCCTATACCGTTCACCTTGCACCCACTTCACGGTTCACATTTCATCCTTAACCCTGTACCGTTCACCAATAAAAGATTCAACAACTCAACAATTCAACACCCCATGGACCCAATCTATTGGCTTTGCGCATTTGCTTTTTTAGCCGGCTTTATTGATTCGGTATGCGGCGGCGGCGGATTAATCCAGCTTCCGGCTATGTTGTTGGCTTTTCCTTCGGTTCCCATTCCGGTTATTTTCGGAACCAACAAATTTTCGGCTTTTGCCGGTACCAGCATGGCGGCCTGGCAGTATTCGCGGAAAATAAAGTATCGTTATCCCGTGCTTTTAAGTATTGCGGCAGCCGCCATGTTGGCTTCGTATTTGGGCGCCAAAGTGGTCAGCGGCCTCAACATTGCCTATCTGCGGCAAATCGTGTTTGGCACTTTGGTTCTGATTGCCGCTTATTCTTTTTGGAATAAAGATTTGGGAAAATACCACGGGACGCCGCTTAAAACTGCCCGGATGATTGTGATCGGTGTTTTGATGGGAATTTTGATCGGATTTTACGACGGATTGATCGGCCCGGGTACGGGAAGTTTTTTTGTGTTGGCTTTTGTGCTGGCGCTTCACTTCGATTTTTTGCATGCATCGGCTTACACCAAAATCGTCAATGCACTAACTAATCTAGGAGCTTTGATAGCCTTTGTAATTGCCGGCAACATCATGTGGCATGTGGCCCTTCCCATGGCGGTTTTTAATGTAAGCGGCGGATTTATCGGGAGCCGCATGGCGCTGAAACGGGGCAACCGGTTTATCCGCATCATCTTTTTGGTGGTCGTATCGTTGCTGATTTTGCGCTTTAGTTACGACGTATTTTTCTAATCTGGAAAAGTGAGTTGTGAACAGTGAAGGGTGAAATGGTTCAAGGTACAGGGTAAAAGGTGAAAGGAACAAGGTTTGTTATTCGTTTTTTGTTGTTCGTTTACTCGTTCTGCTTTCTGCCTTAAAACTCGTCCATTCGTCACCCGTTACCCGTCACTAATTTACTCGTTTACTTGTATCTCGTCAACTTGTTTACTAAAAAGGCTCATTCGTAATTCGTATTTTTTAATTCTAAGCTGAAAAGCCTAATTCGGAACCGGAATCCGCTGGGTATGGATAAAAATGAAAAACAGCAACGCCAACACAACTGTCACTGCCAAAACCCCGCGCGCGAGTTTTTCCAGTTTCAGACTTACAAAAAAGAATCGCATCGGGATCAAATTCATGGCAATTGCTGCAATGATCACACGTCCAACAGGCAACATTCCTAAGTGGAATGATTTCGCAATCAGCCCGTTCAAGCCATAAAATACCGCAAAGCAAACCACTGAGAAAACGAGGGCAAACAAGCCGCCAAACAGATAGTTGTCCTGTTTTGAAAATGTAGTCGCCAATTGTCTTAAAAGTCCCATTTTGATAAAATTTCAATTAGATGATGCGCCGTAAGGTCGATTTGCGTGGGTACAATGCTGACATAATTATTTGCCAGTGCCCATTCGTCCGTATCGCTGCCCGTATCTTTTACGACAAAACTCCCCCGAAGCCAGAAATAATCGCGTTGTTGCGGGTCTTTGCGTTCGTCAAACCCCTCGTCCCAAAAAGCATTGGCCTGGCGGCAAATTTTCACGCCCCGGATGGGTTCGCTGTTTTTTTGTGGGAAATTCACATTGAGGCAAGTACCCGCAGGAAGCCCATGCTTCAGCACATGCTGTACAATGGTTTTGATATACGGAACGCAATGGTTGAATTCGGCATGCAGGCTATGATCAGCCAACGAAAAGCCGATGGCCGGAATGTTTTCCATGGCGCCTTCCAAAACGCCAGCCATGGTGCCCGAATACAACACATTTACCGATGAATTGGAACCGTGGTTGATGCCTGAAACGATGAGGTCGGGTTTCTGGCGCAGAATGACCTTCTGCCCTATTTTTACACAATCCACCGGCGTGCCGTTGCAACTGTATTCCTGGTAATTTTCTTCCTTACAGATTTCGTGGATCCGCAACGGATGGCTGATGGTGACGGCATGCCCCATGCCCGACTGCGATTTATCGGGAGCCACGACAATGACTTTCCCCAACGGTTTGACAACTTCAATCAACGTGCGGATACCGGGGGCAAAATACCCGTCGTCGTTCACTACTAAAATGATCGGTTTCTTTTCTTGATTCATAAAATGATTATTCTGATTTTTTCCCGGGAACACTGGTCACTCCGGCCGAAACTATAAATTTCATGACTTCCATAGGCGAAGCGTCCAAGGGTTTTACATTTTTAGCCGGAACTATAAACAAATTACCCGAGAAATTGTAAGAATGCGGCAAATATACGGCCACTTTTTGTTGGTCAATTCCTAAGGAACTCAAATCCTTTTGGGTGATAAACCCCAGCTTTTCCATTTGCAGCTCTTCGTTGATCAATACCAAAACAGGTTCGGTAAACTTTTTGTCCTTCCCCACAAAAGCCGACATAAAATCCTTGATGGATGAATAGAGGACTTTGACTACCGGCGCACGGCTGACCAATCGATCGAGATGGTTCAACAAGGGTTTAAACAAGATAGAGGAGCCCAAAATTCCGATCAAGGTGATAAAGCAAATCATCAAAATCAATCCCAATCCTGGAATTCGGAAGCCCAGCAGTTGCGTGATCCAGGGCGTCAACAGGTTGTCTATCTGCACCAAAATCCACCAGATGGCATAGCCGGTTATGGCCAACGGCGCAATGAAAAGCAAGCCCTGCAAAAAATAGACCAGAAAACGGTTGAAAGTTTTTTTCATGAAAAGCAGCCCTGCAAACGGGCATGCAAAAATACGGAATCTACTTACGTAAAGGAAGAATCTCTTTTCTTTTTATATAACTATTTGATTTTCAAAATCATTATTTCACTCCGAATAAAACAGTAAATCCCGATTAACCAAAACAATATATTTTCAAACAAGCTTCCAAGAGATTTGTGCTCTTGGTATAACAAAGCGTTTTCCGGTTTAAGCGTTTTAAATGAGTACGCAATGTAAGGTTGTAACGTTCAATTTTGTTGGTACAGGATTCGAAAACGCGGTGTTTGGCTTTGGGGATTAACACGGGGTAGGTATTCAACCCATCGGTATAAATCCGTCTGGGTACCAATGCCAGAATGCGATCTGTTACCTGTTTGAGATTGCTTTTCGTACGTTTGCCAATCATCATTTTCACTATTTTACCGCTATGCCTATTGATGCCGTACATCAGCCAACATTCGTTTTTCTTAGTACCGCAATAAGTACGCAGTTCATCCAATTCATAGCACTGGTTGGTTTCTTGATACACGGGAAATTCGATTTTTGCAGCGATGCGTTCAATCAGCCGTTGTACGCTTGACTTGGTTATTTGCAGCAGCCTGCCTATCGAACTGATGCCGCAACCCTCGTTGTTGAGCTTTTTTACCCATTCATATTTTTCTTTTGCAATAGGGAGTTTACAATATATTGCTTGTTGATGCTTGCCGCATGTTTTGCATTGGTAGCGTTGTATGCCCTTCCTTTTCCCTTTCTTGATACACGCATGGAAACAATGATTACATTTCATAAATTTATTATCAATAAGTTACACTAAAAGTACCCTATGGTACACTATGGAAAATACAGGCCTTGTTTGACGGGCTTCAGCTCGTCCTAAATAAAAAAAGGATGGTTTGACCCATCCTTTTTTGCTTAAAATTAAAAGGTTAATAGATTGATTCCCTAGAGTATAAAAGTCCCATTGACTAAAAAGCGCCATATGGTACACTACCCCTACCACCACTCCTCTTTCATTAAATCCAAAAAGAACGAGTATTCCATCGACTTGAATGAAAATTCTTTGTTGCCCAAACTTTTATTTATTTTATGCTGGCCTTCACTGGTATACGAAAATTTTTCCATAAAACTCACTGTGTCACTCCGCTCGACATAATTTACATATAGACTAACCTGAGGCCTAAAATTTGAGTCTACCTCCGTAATGCTATAAATTGCATCCTGAAAACTGCTGTAAGGAAGTTCCATAGTTTTTCCATTCTTTCTTAAAAAAACAGGAGCACCAAAATGATAATTAATAATAAACTGTCGACCGAGTAATTTATCAAATAATACTACCTCCGTATACATTTTCGATATGGCTGCGCCTCTTTTTAGTCTCAGTTTTTGCGCATCTGGATAAAATTCTCCAAATATCGAAAAACGGTCATTCTTATTAAACAACACAAGCTTTGGATCACGGCCGTTGTTTTGGAGTTTCTCGCAGATAAAACTTTCATCTTTTGTGACTTTTCTGTTCTTAATCTTAGTATACTTTATATAAAGAGGATTTTTAACATTTAGTCCATCCAAAATGGAATAAAGAGTTGTTTGAGATTTACCGTCTAGAGAAAAAATCAACAGACTAATCAAGAAAATGAACTTGCATTTAAAATCTTTTTTCATATTGGAAAACTTAAAAACGGGGGAGGATCGCATGATGAACCCTCTCCCAGCACCATAACTAGCGAATCATGCCCGCTTCAATTTATTTACTTTTTTTTCACTGCCCTTATTCCATGGCTGGTAATCTGGATGTTTTCTAAAAGAATCGGTGTATCGCCTTCTTTATAGCCTTCCGGATATCGTTTTGCTCCGTCTACAACCTTTTCTATCATGCTTTTCTCTAATACATGTGTAGGCTCAATTATGGCCGTATTTACTTTTTTAGCAGATCTATAATATGTTACTGCTTCATCCATAAATGCATACATATCGATTTTACTTCCGGTTAACAATTGCAAACTACCCATAAACTCATCATTTTTTGCTACGTAACAAGCATGTAAAATAAAATTTTTTCCCTCTTTCACATTTTCTACGATGGAGATTAATGCCTCAATATCTGCTAATCTCTCTTGTTTTAGATTATATTTTTCTTCCGCAGAAGCTGAGCTTTTATAATATTTCCCCAAGTCGCTACTGGAAATAAATGAACTAGAATTGTTATCCGTGTAAAGATACGTTTTTGTGACTTCTTTATCAGTTGTACCATGAGATTGCAACAAAATGGTATCCGCTTTTTCCCCATTCAAGTACTCGCACAGCTTCGCTTCCGCATCTTGTAGGTTTGCTGCATAAATACCGTGCCATCCTTTTTCCTCCATCCCCTGGAACTCAACAACATCCCTGAATTTATCTCTAGGGTTAGCTTTGTTGAAATCTAAAGCGATATAAATGTTTTTCTTTATATTTTCTTTAGGCTTTTCTTCTTTCTTCGCTTCCTCTAGTCCATCCAAATCAATATAGGTAATCGGTTTATTCCCGGCATACTGATACGGTGTATAATGCGGGTACTTAAACTGTAACGGATCCACAGAAACAAACCGGCAAATCCATGCGGCATAGTACCTCATCCCATAATAGTACAGCCCCGTTTCCTCATCCCGTTCTTTGCCGCAGTACTTGTAGCGTTTCAAAGATACTTCCGTTTCGCCTTTACCAACGCGGTACGAAGTCGTACCAAATGGATGGTATTCTTCATAACTGATAAGGGCTGCATTCTCATCTAATTCCAGACATGCTGAACCCAGATGATTGTCATACTGGTAAAAATACACGGGCGTTTCTTCGCCTTTGCAATCTTCCCGCAAGAAAACCTTTTGATCGTCAGCAAAGTTATGGGTTCTGGTTTCAGATTCCAAACTTTGGTTGGTATATTTCCGGAAAATTTCGTACGAATCCATATAATAGCGTTCTTCCCGGATATTTCCCTTGTATACGATCTTACAAGAACGATTGCCTTGAATCGTATAACGGTACACGGAAGTGGGAGTTCCTACGCCTGCTCCAACCAGTTGGTCTTTGTAATCCCAAACCATACTACCCAGGTGCGGCATACTTATTATATTACCGTGGGCATCATAGGTATACAGGTCTTTCCGGCCATCGTGCCCCAGCAAATAATTATTCGCTCCCGAATCAGCGTATTCATAAGTTTTCCACGGGTCTTCCAATAGATTTCCCAAAGCATCATATTTATACTGGTGCGTGTAGTTTTGCAAAGCATTGTTCGGGGAAACGGGGATCCCTTCCGGCGCATTCGTTGCATTGGGGGCTGCCAATCCATAGAGTTCGCGCCCGGTGGCTTCTACCAAGCGGTACAGGGCATCGTACCGGTAGGTTGCTTTGGATGAAACAAGCGAGTTATTGAAATATTGATCCTCCTGAACAGCATCGTAAATCTCGGTGATATTGCCCGCCGCATCGTAGGTGTAGTTTAAGTCTTGCAAAGCTTCGGTAGCCGCGTTGCGGGTTGTCCATAAGCGGATTAAGCGGAAGTTTTTGGGATGGTACGTATACGCCGTGCGGGTGCCATTTCCATAGTAAATAGCTTCGCGCTGTCCACGGGCATTGTAAATGATGTTGGTGATGTGTTGGTTTTCATCTTGCCAAACTTCTTTTAACAAAGCGCCCTGATCGTAGTAATAGTGCGTGATCTTTCCGTCGGGCTGTGTAATAGAAACCGGCCGGTTCAAAGCATCGTATGCAAATTGTTGGCAGAAGGTTTCGTTCGATTGTGGGATCTCATAAATATCCCAATTGGCCTGTGCTACCTCATGCGGTAAAAACGCATAGGTCTTTTCCAAAGGGTTCCCCTTAAAGTCATAGCTAAAGCTTGTTTTTCCGTCTTGAGCGTAAATTTCGGCGATTTGTCCGATATTGTTGACTGCAGCATCCGCTCCGTAGACCGTTTTTTCCACCAACACAGAACCCACCCTTGTTTCGATGGGCCGCTGCAAAAGGTCGTACGCATACCGGATGCAATGCCCGCGGCTGTCCCATTGGACGGCGGGCTTTCCGGCGGCATCGGCGATCAGCCACCGTTGGCCGCTGTCGATATTGTCCACCGAAAGCAGGTGTTTTTCGCTCAGGGCATAAGTGTTTTTGCTGGCGCTACGCCCCAGGGCATCCGTGGTTTCTACGATACGCCCGGTGATATCCAACTGGTGGCACGTAACATACCGCAGCAAGTTGCCCTCGCTGTCTAGCCCGTTGTCGTCGGTGGTTTGAAAGGGGCGCCCCAGCCCGTCAAAGTCTAGTACCTGCGGGGTATTGTAATGCGCCGATCCGGGGTCGCAATCGTTGGGGTCGTAATTTTTCTGCTGCCAGACGCTGAATTCTACTTTGGAGGTGGCGCCGTCGGGAAAATCGGTTTGCACCAGGCGGCCCAGCGGGTCGTAATGCATCAGCGGGGTGACGCCGTAATGGGTCAGTGAGGCTTCGGCTTCAAAGGCGGGCGTGGTGGCGTACCAGGGTTCGTATTGCTTGACGGGCTTGCTTTTGTTGTTCAGGATGGTTTTGCCGCTGGCCAGCCAACGCAGGACCACGGTGCGGGTGAGCACCTGCCCGTTTTCCCATTCCCGGGCTTCGCCGCCTTCGGCGGTGGTTTTGGTAAGCAGGGGTTGGCCGGCTCCGTCGTAATAGGTATAGCTTTCCAACCAGCGACTGCCGGGATCGGCATGGGTTTCCCGCTTGCCGCCGATGCTGTAGCAGGGCAACAGGGGCTGGAATACGGCTTCGAGGTGGTAGTCGTAGGTTTCGGTGGGGCTGGACAAGGTGTCGCCTTCGCCGTTTTTGCCTTGCAGGGCGAGTTTGCTGACCAGCCCCAGGGTATTAAAGGCGATAACCCGGCTGTTCCCGTTGGGATCGGTGACCTTCCGGGGCTGCAACACACGGTAGTCGTATTCCGCCCGGATCGTGTGCCCCAAGGCATTGGTAATTTCCACGGGGAACAGGGTATAAGGGTCGTACGCATAGGTGGTGCAGGCGCCGAAGGGATCGTACTTGTTTAGAATCGTATAAAAAGCGTCGCCGGCATAGGTGAGGGTTTCGCTTTGGGCGTACCAGTTTCCGCCTTCCTGCAGGTAGCGACAGGTGGTTGCCAGCAGGTCGGGGGTAAGCCGGGTTTGTCCCTGGTTCAGTTGTTCGATCAGGCCGGGAGTGAGTTCGAGGGTTTCCTGGAAACAAACCAGGGCCTGGGGCGATACTTCGCCCAGATCCAGGATGTTTTCGCCCCCTTCTTCGTTGTAATACATCCGCTGGTCGGCAATCAGCCGTTTTTGCAGGGTGTTTGCGGCGGGGGTCGCGGCAAAATCGATTCCGGGGGTGTTTTGTAACGCCAATGCATGCGTTGGATCCACAAACCCGCCGTTGGGGAACATGGCCTCCAAATGGTGAATTTCGTATTGCCGCGTTTGGTAAGGCACACCCACCAAATGGGTATCGGGGGTTTGCAGCCCGGTATAGGCGTTTTCGGTATAGGTTGCCGGCATTTTTTGCTGTTCGGGCAAGGCCTCGGCGGCGCGGCGCGGGTAAGCTACCTGTAAAGTTTTAGTAGGATTTCCGTAAGGGTCGGTTTCCAGTACCAGGCTGTGCGCGATGCGCGGGTCTCCGCTTTGGCGCTCGTAATGGTAGCCCAGGGTTTGGGCTTCGGTCTTGAGGAAGACGGCGTATTTGTTTTTTCCCTGGGGTTGCAGGCACTTTAGGGTGTAGGATTTCTCCTCGACAGTGTAAGGAATTGAAAATTGAAAATTGAAAGTGGAAAGTGGATCCGGTTCTTCCAATGAATACATCTCCACCCGCAAAGGACTGCCTCTGAGCGCCCGGAAGGATTCCCGGGTTTCGGCGGCCGTTAATCCTGCCGGAAGTTCGGTATCGGGTAAATGCCAGGCTTCGGGATCGCCTTGCCAGTATTCTTTTGAAAATCGTTCCGGAAGGCTTCCCTGGGAAGTAGGGGGACATCCGGTATGGAACCAGGTTTTGGTATAGACGGGCGGGGAGAAGCCCCCTGAGCCCCCCTGGGTCCCCCCTCCCTGTGTCCCCCCTCCGGGGGAAGTGCTCTCTTCCGCATCCCATTGTTCGACCAGGCCGAAGCCCCGGAATTCGCGTTCCGCCGGGTCGTAATAGCCGTGGTGGTAAGCATAGCGGTTGGTAAATACCGTTTCGCGGAAGAGGTCGGTGGTTTCCACTTTTTCCAGCACCTGCACCACAAAGGGAAGCTTGGTAATCCAGGGGCGGCCGCCGAGCTTGTCCTGCATGTAAAATTTTGTAGAAGGAGCATACTGCAGCCGGGTGACACGGCCCATCCGGTTGTCGATCCGGCTGAGCAGAAAGGGCTTGATGCCGGAGGTAAGTTCACAGTAGTGCATGGTTTGGGCTTGGCCCGGAAGCGGGCTGCTTACCACCAGGCATTGGGTGCCGTTGCCGAGCAGGTCGGTAAACTGGATCTGCGTTTGGGGGGTGTTGTGGATCCGGAGGGATCCGGACACCGGGGTTTCCTGCCAGCCATTGCCCGCCAGGTTTTGGAAATACCTTACTTTTCCCTGCGAAATATAGAGCAGGTCGGTGGTGCCGGTGCCGTCGACATCGGCCAGGTACACAAAACAGGGGTCGAACCGGTCGCGGCTGTCCAGCAAGGGCGGATTCGACATCACCACGGCTTCGCCGAACCTGCCGTAGCCCAGGTTGGGCCAGTAGGTCACGTTTTGATGGGTGATTTTGACGATATCCGTCAGCCCGTCGCCGCTCATATCAGCCAGGAAAATGCGCCGGGCGGCATCGGAAAACAGGATCTGGGGAGCGCTTCCGCTGCTGTTGCCGCAACGTACCCGGCGGTAGCTGCCGTAGCCTTTTTTGCCTTCGCTCAGGTAAATATCGAAGTGTTCGCCGCGGCTGATCACCAGGTCGGCCAATCCGTCGCCGCTCAGGTCGATAAAGCGCAGGTTGGCGTCGCCCCAGTTGAGGTTGGGCTGGTGTTCGAACGAACGGAAGTTGAGCCAGCAGCCTTCTTCGTCGCGGCTGTAAAAACCGTGGATGCCGTCGCCTTGCAGGATCAGCTCGGGAAATCCGTCGCTGTCCACATCGCCCAAACGGAAGCTGTTCCTGCGGGTGTTCGCGGCGGCAGGTTTCGGGGCTTCGTTTTTCATGGGGCCGAATACAGGTGCGCTTTCGGCTTCGGGCTGGGTAAAACAGGCGTCGCCCTGGTTGGGTTTAAAGTACCAGGCCTGGTTGGTTTGGGTTAAAATGCCGCTGACACCTTCGCTGTAGAGGTCGGCCCATTGGTAGCGGTTGCCGTCCACCCCGGCGGGCAGGTTCCGGAGCATTTCCGGAGGGACGGTTTTGAAGTGTTCGCCCACCCGGGCCTGGGTGTATGTGAACTGCAAGGGGGGCAACTCTTCGGAGTTGGGGCCGTCGTGGCCGGCTTGTTCGATTTGCTCGAGCAGGCTGAAGGCGGCGTTGTTTTCATACTGCAAATGCAGGCTTTTGACCAGCACCGGTTCCGCTCCCAATTCCGGGAAGTGGTGGAACATCAACGCCCGTTGGCACAGTCGGTAGGTGCGGATTTCGAAACCGGCGCGATAGTTGGAAAAGGCGTCGGGGCGGGCAGCCCAGGGGTTTTCTTCCTGCAGGGCCCGGTTGTGTTCGCCGTAATCGAAAACCAGGTAAAAATGGAAGCCACCGCTGTAGTTACTTTGGGTGGCGCCGGGAGTGCACCTATTTTGATTGCCGTAAGCGACTTGTTTCAGGTAGCGATTCGAAAAGCCCCCCCCGAGCCCCGCCGAAGGAGAGGAGTAGGCTTGCAGGCGATGTCTTTCATAGCAGGAGGCGGCGATGTTTTCCGTATTTTCCTGCTTGTAGGTGAATTGCATCAGGTTGCCTTTGGCGTCCCAGCTTTCTTCGAGCAACCAGGAGAAAATGCGTTGGGGATCGGCGGGATCGGCGATGCGGGCTTGGGGCGTACGCCCGTAAACGGAGGTGACATTTTCCTTGCTGATGCTGCGCCAGTGGCTGAGCCGGGTCGTGGTATCGACCCAGCGCTCGATGCGGGCGAAAAGGCCTTCGGTGCGGGGACGGTAGGCATAAATATCGAAACCGGGCTCGGTACGGTGGGAACGCTCGCCGTTCTCCAGCACGGGAACAAGGTCTTCGGCGCCGGAAAGGATAAAAGTGTCGCTTTCGCCTGCCGGATGGTCGTTGTACTGGGGAATGCCTTTGTCGGTCTTACGGGTGATGGCGGGCAATCCCACATTCCAGCCGAGTCCGAAGGGGCTGTTGCCGCTGCCGGAATCGTAGCCCAGGGCGAGTTGGGGGGTGAAGCCGCCGCGTCCTTCGCTGATAGGCAAGGGAACGGTAAAGGAGGCCGTGCCGGTGGCGGGGTTGGCCTGGAATTTCTCGCCGATACCGCGGATGGCGCCGCCGCCGGTGGGCAACGTAATGGGGGCCTGGCGGGAGTCGCCGCTGCCTTCGCTGTTTTCCGGGGCGCTGCTGCCGGCGGCTTGCTGCGTGCCGCTGCTTTGGCCGGAGGGATTGGTAATGCTTTGGTTTTTCCCGAAAGGGATTTGGTATTTGTCGGTCTTTCCTTGGTTTTGATTATTAAAAGTACTCATGGCGTTTTAAAGTTTAATTGTTGAGTTGTTGAATTGTTGAGTTGTTGAGTTGTTGAACTGTTTAATTGTTTATTTGTGAAGGGTGAAGGGTGAAATGCCTGTTGAATTGTTTAAGTGTTTATTGGTGAAGGGGTTGTTGAACTGTTGAGTTGTTGAACTGTTGAACTGTTTATTGGGTACAGGGTAAAAGGTAAAAGGTGCAGGGTTAAGGGTGAAATCGGGGAAGCGGGGGAAATAGTTGTCAGGTATGTTTTTCATTGGCGGCGTTAATATAATCTAATACTATTCTGTTTTAATCGCATAATAAGTGAAGAGTGAGTAGTTTGTTGAACTGTTTAATTGTTTATTTGTATTTAAAACCTTTCTGCCTACTGCTTTTCCCTTCCTGCATCAAAACTCGTTTACTAGTCTACTCACCACTAGTCTACTCGCCAAATCGTTTAAGTGTTTAAGTGTTTATTGGGTACAGGGTAAAAGGTGAATGGTGCAGGGTAAAACCGGGGAAATCGGGGAAGCTGAGGAAAGGGATTTCTCCATTTCGCTTCGCTCCAGTCGAAATGACGGGAGGTTTATCGTTCATACTTCATCATTTATCGTTAAAAACTCGTTTTCCATTCTCCATTTTCCATTATCTTGTTTACCCGTCACTCATCACCCGTCACCTCAAACCTCACTTTCAATTCTCCATTTTCAATTTTCAATTATCTCGTTTACTCGTCACACCTCACCAAACCTCACTTTCAACTCTCAATTCTCCATTTTCAATTAACAAGCAGATTTCTCCATTTCGCTTCGCTCCAGTCGAAATGACCCGGGATTCATCGTTACTTGTTGAACTGTTGAATTATTTAAGTGTTGAATCGTTTATTGGTGCAGGGTATAGGGTAAAAGGTGAATGGTAAACTTGTTACCTGTAAACCTGTTAACGAATCATTTTCAATTCTCAATTCTCCATTTTCAATTATCTTGTTTACCCGTCACACCTCACCAAACCTCACTTTCAACTCTCAATTTTCAATTTTCAACTTTCAATTACCTCTTCTACTCATTCTTAATTCTTCATTTTTAATTTTTAATTCGTAATAACCGCCCCTCCTTTCTTCTTTCCTTTTTTTACGGCGGATTCGGCCCGTGCGGAGGCGTTGTTGGCGATCAGGGTGTCGACAATGGCATCGAGGGCCTCGGCGTATTCTTCGATGTAGTTCTGCCCGGCTTCTTTCAGGTGGCGGATATTCTCATCGGAGGCGTCGTCCATTTCGGCTTTGGCCTTGCCCAGCTCGGGTTCGAGGCGGACGTAATGGTCGGGGCAGCCCGCGGTCTGGAACTGTTTTTGCAACTGGTAATCGACGACTTCGGCCGAAGCGGACAGCAGGATGTCGATCACGGGGCGGGCCCAGCCGATGGCGCCCCAGTTTTTGGCCTTTTCGTAATCGTAATGCTTCCGTTCCTTGCCGGTTCCGACCGAAACGACATAGACATCGGAAAGGGTGGGGGGGTCGCAGGCCTCGAAGCGGGTTTTCCCGGCTTCCACCAAAGCGCACAGGGTGGGGTTGCCGGCAAACATGCCGCCGTCGATCAGATGCAACAGGCTGCCTCCGATGGAATGTACGGCAGCGGGTTCGAAATAGGTGGGCGCCGCCGAAGTAGCGCGGGCAATGTCGCGCATCAAATAGTTGCGGTGGCGGTATTTCTTCGCTTCGGGAGTGGAAAAAAACACGGCTTCGCGTTCGGTGATGTTGTAAGCGGTCACCAGGCAATGTTTACGGGTTTCGGCCAGGGTGACGTCGCCCATAAACTCTTTCAGGACGCTTTCCAACCCATCGGAGGGATAGCGCTCGGAGGTGAGGCCCAGGCGGTACCAGGGGCGCCTGAAGATTTTTTTGCCGTACTCGGCGTAAATGCGGATGGCATCCTTGGCGTAGTACTTGCTGTGGGCAAATTGAAGGTCGTCGGGAGGCAGCAGGTAAAAGCAGGCCAGGATCCCCCCCGTGCTGGTGCCGGCAATGAGGTCGAAATAGTCCGCCAGGGTGACGTTGGGGTTGTTGCTTTTGCGCTGCAGGCCTTGTTCGATATAGTCCAATACGACAGCAGGAATAATGCCGCGGATACCGCCGCCGTCGATGCTTAAAATGTTTATTTTCTTTTTCATAGGTTTCTTCTTTGTTGAACTGTTGAATCGTTGAGTTGTTGAGTTGTTGAAGTGTTGAACTGTTTATTTGTGAAGGGTGAAATGGTTCAAGGTACAGGGTTAATGGGGAAATCGGGGAAGCAGGGGAAATAGTTGGTATACTTGACTTCGCCGACCGAGATAATTTAATCTAATAATAGGATATTTTAATCGCATAGGGTGAAGGGGGTGTTGAGTTGTTGAATCGTTGAGTTGTTGAATTGTTTATTTGTTAAGGGTGAAATAGGGGAAATTGTGTAAACTGGGGAAGTTGGGGAAAGGGATTTCTCCATTTCGCTTCGCTCCAGTCGAAATGACGAGGTGTTCATCATTCATACCTCATCATTCATCATTAAAAAACTAGTTTACTAGTCTACTCGCTTACTAGTATCTAAAAGCCCTTTCTGCTAAAAAGTTACGCTGAGAATCGCTGAGGTTTCACGGAGTTTCGCTGAAGTTTTCTGTTTACTCGTAAAGCTCATTTTCAATTTTCAATTCTCCATTTTCAATTAAATTGCTTTTTCCCTTCTGCAAAAAAAATTACGCTGAGAATCGCTGAGGTTTCACGGAGTTTCGCTGAAGTTTTCTGTTTACTCGTAAAACTCATTTTCAATTTTCAATTCTCCATTTTCAATTATCTTATTTACTCGTCACCAAACCTCACTTTCAATTTTCCATTCTCCATTTTCAATTATCTTATTTACTCGTCACCAAACCTCATTTTCAATTTTCCATTCTCCATTTTCAATTATCTTGTTTACCCCGTCACTTGAAAAACTCATCCTTCATTCTTAATTCTTAACTCTTAATTTTTAATTCCTCCGCTCTCTCCCACCCCTCCGTGCAGCCGGAGCCACACGGAGAAGCAGTAAGAAAGCTTGGGGTTGTTTTGGTCATCCCCAAAGGGGCTTTGCCGGTATCCCCAAACCGGAGCCGCTTTCAAAACAAGCGGCTGTTTCCGGGTAAGGGAGCAGACAAATCACTGCTAGGAAGCTTCGGTATAACCTCCCGCCAGATTAAATCCAACCCAGAGGTCTTCGATATCGGGGGGATTGAATCCGCGAATATAAACCTTCCACTGGCCTGTCGCCGGGATATAGAGTTCCAGGCCAGCAGCTTCTTCTGCATGGGTATGATACAGGAAACCGTCGCCATACTCCGTTTCTTCTTCTAACGGGCTTAGTGTTTGGCCATTAAACATCAACTGAGGCGCAAGGCTTTGCCCTCCTACTTTGCTGACCAGTACGGCCGCTCCGAAGGCGGCTTTCAGGTCGGTCCGGTGCCGCAGGAAGAAAGGCAATTGTTCGTTCCGGATCTCTATTTCCATGTAATCCCGGTGGTTGACCAACATCTCATTCCAGGCATCGGGGAAATCCTGCTTCAGGCTGAACAGCATCCGCCCGTAGGTAGGTAAATCCTCCGTGATTACATCTTGCACGCTTTCGATTAAACCCTCATCCCCGCTATACAAAGCGGTGTAATTGAGGTGCAGAATCACATCCGAAACCGTGGTCAGGTCGAACTGGTTGCAAGCGGCCGGGAAGGATAATTCCCATTGGCTGGCGGCTCCGGCATTTTCAAACGGCAGGTAGCGCTCGTCGCCGAAGTTGAGTTCGAACAGGCCGGCATCGTTTTGCGCGCTGCTGGTGCAGATAAGCTCTCCGGAACCCGTTTGATAGGTAAAACGGGGATCTTCCCCGATGGGGGTTTCCCGATATCCGAACCATTCGTATTCATCTTCCAAAATTGCCGTCGTCCGTTTTTTGCTGGAATTTAATTTCAGCATAAAGCTTACCGTGGTATTGGGGCCCGACACGTTGGGAATGGTGACCGAAACGGATTTGATGGAACGCATGTAATGGCCCGGGTAATCCATATCGAAGAGGTATTCCTCCAGGTCGACCAGCGTTTTCTTCGTGGACACCAATTCGATCAAGTTGGCCGGGAACAGTTGCGCCAGTGAAATATGCTTGGTCAATTCCAGTTTCCGTTTGTTGAAGCGGATGTAAGCATCATCCATCTGGTGCAGTTGGTGCATCAGCAGGTCGCCGCTCAAGAGGCCTTTTTTCAGGCTGTCCCAGTTACCAAAACGGATATAAGCTGCTTTTTCCTCTTGTTCCGGCAATTCGGCGCGGAAGCATTTTTCGGCCATCTTAGCCATTCCGTAAGCCAGTTTGTAAGCATCGAGGTAAGTAACTGAAATTTGGCTGATCATCCAGTTGTACAGCTCGCGGTTGGTAAACTTTTCTTCGTAGTAAGTTTTCACCGCTTCGCTTTGCTCCATTTGAAGCTCCATGCTTTCCAGTTCTTTTTCGGCCAGCATCAGGCGGATTTCGGCTATAATCACTTGCTTGTCCAGTTGCTCGATTTCCAGCCCGGCCAGTTTGGCTTGGAAATCCCAATCCTCTTTGCGGCGCTCGTACCCCGATTTGGTCAGTAAGAGCGAAGCATTTTTATCCAGGGTTTGTGAAATCTGGGACAAAGCTGCCATAGTTGCATTGATGTTTTCCGAAAGACTTTGCCCTCCCTTGATCGCTCCAGCTAAAGGACTGGCCATCCCCGCACCACCGAGTAAAATGTTCGGAATCAAAGATACAATGGCCGACGCCGAATAACCTCCCGCAATTACTTCACTTAACCTCTTGGACTTTTCGTTTAACTGGTATGCATTGGTTTCCAACGCATTCATCAACTCGCGGTTTTCGTAGAAAGCTTTGCGGGCTTCGGTGGTTCGGATGCTAGCCTCGAGGGTTTCGATGTTTTTCTTGGCCTCGTCGATTTGGATTTTGCGCATCTGCTTCATGGCTTTTTGCAGGTTAATTTCCTGGGTATTGCGCAACAGGCTAAGGGTTTCGGCATCGCGTTTTTCAAGGATCGACAAGAATTTCTCGCCCAATTGTTTGACTTCCCCGGTAAATTCCACCGCTTTTTGCATAACGGTGCGGTACCGGTAGGGCGGCAAGTCTACCCACTCATCGCTGAGGATTTTGTCCAGGTCGATGCCGGCCGCCGTGGCGCGCACCAGCAAAGCCGGGTCGATGGGCGGTGCAAACAAGGCCAGTTGCCGCACGATGCCGTCGATGTTCATGCAATGACGCAATTTGAACAGGCGGTCTTCCACCAAATCCCAATAACGGATCAGTTGCTCGTTGTGCGGAATGCAGAACGTATCGGTATGGAAATCGGGCAGCGTCGGCGAATCGGCAGCGGCCGCTCCCTGCGGTACGCGGATCAACTGGTTTTGCACCGTCAGGGCGCCGGAAAGCGCATAGCTTTGCGCCACGGTAGGCCGGGCAACGGAGGATTGAACGGTGGTGACCGGAGCCGGTCCGTCGGCAGCATTCTCCGGTTGCGTCAGGGCATAATGGGACGACTGACTGTAGCGCGACGAACTGCTGTTTTCGGGTTTGGCCAAGCCCAGCATACAGGGGTTTTCGGTGTAATTATAGGTAATGCTTCGGTCGTACTCCTCCAGATAGCGGAATCCCCCGCCTTTTCTTTCCCCTTTTATATCGGTATAACACTTCTCGGTCGAGGAAGTTGAACCGGGCAGCATAATGGGACGCTTGCCCAGGATTTCATAGGCCAGCACATACAACAAGGCGGCTTCGTTGGTCGATTCCATGGTATCCTGACGGAACAATTGGTCGGCCCAGGCTATCAGGTTGTCGACATACTTCATCACCACCGCTTTTTGGTAAGCCATCAAACGGGCGCGGGCAATCAGGTGCGGGTTGAAAGGGTTGTTCGCCCAGTTTTCCACATCGACCCTCCACGCATCCAGGTTTTTCAGGATTTCCCGGATTTGCTGCGCACGTTTGTGCGGATCCGAGAAATGATAAAACGGCTTGGTGATCCAGAATTTCTTGGCGGATTCTCCGGTATCGCCTTCCGCCAACGCTTTGTTGGTGGGGTCGAAAATATAGTGGAACCATTGCATGGCCTCCTCATACTTTTGATTTTGGCTTAGCTTACAGGCAATATACAAGGGCGCATGGAAAAACAGCTCCCAGTTATAGGCCGAGTAAGCCCCTGCCGAATCAAAATCGACCATATCGGTATATCCCTTGCAACCGCCTTCAAAACTGATCTTACTATAAAAAGGAGGTGAGTTGAAAGAGGAAGAATAGCGATGGTAATCTCCTTCAAAACGGGTAGCTTTGTAACGATCCGAATTTTGTAATTGAATGTCCCGGTTTAATATCCCGTTGATACCATACCGGTTTAATTCTTGGATAAACAAATTAGCATAGGGATGGGAAGACGGATAAAATTCATGTACATCTTCGTCATTCTCTGTCAGTCCGCGTTGAACAAAAAAGGAGCGTTTGGCATCCTGATAAAAGAACGGATGGTCCCAATGCGCATGCCATAAAGGTATCGCCATTCGCTCGTAATCGTGCATCATCAGCACCAAGTTAGGATTTTCATTAGCGGTAGAGAACAATAATCTCATTTCATCATCATGCATATAAATTTGCCATTCTACGTCATGCCAAGCAACACTCTTCTTATACATTGGATACAAACGCGAGGAACGCATCCATGTTTTTCCCGGCCAATAACAGCTTTCCTCAAAATTCAATTCGGGTCTTGCATCGGCATCGATCTTCCCAGCAAGTGTTTCAAATAAGTCTCTTTTGGGTTTCTGCAGTTCTTTTTTCAGCGATTCAATACTATTATTTATTACTTCTTTATCAGCGGACGGATTTTCAAGATCTAAGTATAATTGATTTAATTCTCCATCCCCAGTTGTCGGGAAAAAGTAAATAGAGGATTCCGACTTATACACATCCCCATTAAAATAGAAAACGCCTAAATCTGTATTGCATGAACAAAGGTTATTTACACTTTTATTTTCATAAAAGTAACTCGATACATTGAAAACCAACTCGTTTTTATTACGATCCTGCCGTGCCACCAAAGAGTAATCCGTTACCGGACGGTGCCCATGCTGGATATGTTTTTTGTGGGAATATTTAGCTTTTATCCATTTCTTTCCTCTCAGGCTGCTCCACCCCAGTTGGATTTCGCTATAGTTATCCGGTTCCTTGGCTCCATATTGGCTGGAGTTGTTGTGCGTTTTTTCGGTAACCGATAGCCAGAATAAATGGAGCCTACGGTTATACACCATCGGCACCACCACATCGCCTTTGATATCCAAATCCACAGCCTCCCAATTCGACCAGTGGCTGGCCTTGTTGTCGTAGGATCGGTAGAAAAACTGATAGGGCGTTGCCTTGGTACGGGCCACCACATGCAGTTTGTCCGTTCCATCGTTTTGTTGCTCGCGGTAAAAGCCACAAACCGTCAGGTTGGAAACTTCGTGCAGTTTGTGGAGGTAGTTTTCAAAGACCGTTTCGGCCAGCGCGGGGGTAATGTCGCTTTGTTCCAGCTCTTCTTCCAATTCCTTGAAGAAAGGAGATTTGTCATCGCGCAATTCGGGCTCGATCCAGTTTTCAGGATAGAGGAACACTTTGCGGTTGGCTTCCCACAAACGATAACGTTTGATCCAGTCCCATTGCTTCCATTGTTTTTCATCGCAGGTGATGTATTTTTCCAGATTGAGGAAACAGCGTTGCACAAACAACTGGATGGCGTTGGTCGCCTGCACGATGCGCGAGGTTTTCATATCGGCGCTCATTTCGGGATCCAGCATAAAATAGTTGTACAAGTCGGCCTTGTCGTTCCAGGCGATGTCGGGGTGTTGGCTTAAGTAAGCATAGTTCGATTGCCACTGTTTCCGTTGGGCGTAAGCCACGAGGTAGGATGCCAGGGCATCGGTTTTGGCTTCGCGGAGGGGCTTTTGAAAATCGGGCATTTCTTTCAGCCAGCTATCGGCATCGGAAAGGGCACGCGCTGCTTTTTTGATGGAGAGGGCTTGGGCCGCTTCGTCCGCGCCTTCGCGTATTTTCCAAGCGGCAACACTGGCGGCCGCTACATTCGCTTTTTGGATCATCGCCAGGCAACATTCGATTTGAGCATAGGTAGCCGGATTCAGGAAATCCTTGTATTTTAAATTGAGCCCCTGGGCGCCGGCCAAATCCTTGAGGGCCGTCAAATCCCAACCGGTTGCCAGGCACATTTTCCCATAAAAATACGAGGTGGGCGTCATCGCTAAGTTTTCAATCCGGCCGATCATCGAAAGGAAGCTTTCTTCCTTGGCGGGCGGAACGTATTGCTTGTGCAGGCGCATCAATTCGCAAACCTTCATCACCTGCGAAAGCGAAAGGGTATCCGCATCCGTATCGGCTTGACAGGCCTTGAATTTAAACCAGTTGCAGTTGATACGGTCCTGGCAGTTCAGGAACTTGGTAAGTTCTTCATAACTCATCGACAACTTATGGATCAGGAAGGCAGATTTATGGAGAAACACCACCCATTTTCGAACCACATCAGGTTCATTTTCATGCATGCTTTTTTCCAGCATCCAATCGAGTAACGACCCGTCGCCGATGCGGAAGCGGATCAAAAGCAATTCGGCTACCGGCGCCGGCAAATCGAATGCTTCGGCCATATAATCCAGAAGGTTCCGGGTGGCTTCCTGTTTGGTCTTCACCACATGAATCACCTCGTTGTAGCGTTCCAAGAGCCAGGGGGCGGAAATGGTGTCGGGCGGAGTGATGGTCCCGGACAATTCGGGCACCACATTCGAAATCCAGGCATCCACTTCTTTGGGGCTTTTTTTCGTACTTCCCTCAATGATTTGGATAAACTCATCCCGGACGTCTTCCTCCTCAAACTGCTTCATCGTCGCTAAATAGTCGTGGAAGGTTTCCCGGTAACCGGGGCTGGCAACATAGTCCGCACCCGGAATACCGGTCGGTTCGATATCCTGGCTGTTGATATAGGGCATTTGGGGATATTCTCCGCTTTCCGCTTTCAACTTCGCCATGATTTCGTCGAAAGCAGGTTCCGTCAAGGCCAACTGGCTGGCCGGGTCGGACAAACCGGTGACATCGTACCCGTATTGCACCAAATACTCGTAGTCGTAAATACCGAGTTTCGAAGCTTTAAGGGTTTTTGCCTGGTCGATATAGCGGTTGACCGTACCCATATCATATATCGCACCGGGGTTGGTGATGTGATTCGATTTCAGGAAGGAAATCAATTCGGGAATCGTCAATTGAAGCGCTTTGGCCAAAACAGTATTGCAGTGCAAATACGACAAGAAATAAAAATCCCTCGGTTTTGCGCTGCTCGGTCCTTTGGGGCCCGTATTCGGCTGAAAATCGTAAAACTTAGCCAGCAAATCGTAATCCGTTAAGCTCATCGACAGGCAGGAAGCGATATACGCAACCAATTCCGCATTGTTTTCATCAATGGTTTGCGAGGGGTTGGATTTGATGGTTTTCAACGGGCTGCTGACCGACTCAAAGAACGTTTTGCTTAAAAACAATTTGTCATACAACGAAGGATGTTTTTCCCCGTTTTCGTACAAATCCGTTCTATTGATATTTCCATAAAGGGTGAGCAATTCTTCCGTACCCAGACCCAGCTCTTTTTGTTGCTTGTGGAAGTGGTATAACAGATACAAGGTGTTCTGATCCAGGTTATCGGTGTTTGGACCGGTATAATTCGTCACCGTATTGGGCTGGTTCAACAAGAGGTTCAATTCCCAGATTTTCCAGCCGCTTTTGCGCCACAACCGGATAAATCGTTGCGTACGGTCGAAGCCGTTGTGCGATGAGGTGACGTTCATTTCCGTAGAGGAACAATCGTCCGTCAGGGCCAAATTGCTTAATTTATTCCATTGTGCATGAACCAAATCCGTGACTTCCTTAAACGACAAAGCACTGTCGGCCATAAAAGCAGGCACCGGCATGTCTCCTGCACTCACATTTGCAGGAAGGTTTCTCCAGATCTTTTTCAGTGTATCCGTGTTAAAGCCTGTATTGGCGGTAATCAACTGTTCTTCTTTGGTTGTCAGCCCGAAATATTCGGCGGCAATGCTTGCATTCGACGGGGGGTTAATTCCTTTTTGAAACTCTGCCATCAGTTCGTGGCGTGCAATGCCCATCTTATTCAGGTAAGCGCGGCTTTCGGCCTGGTGCAGGTTAAAGGAGGAGAACATCGGGTACACGCTGTCCTTGATAACATCGTAAGCCGTTTTTACCTTGCCGGCGTCATTTTTGTCACCGTATGTCAGCAGGTGTTCCGGCATCGCGCTTAATTCCCCGGTTGTCCAGGTGGTTTTGCAGGTGCTGGCATCCCGTTTGTATTTTTCCGTGGGTTTACCGGGATTGGTAACAGTCGGGTGCGCCGGATCCGGTTCCGTCGCCGGGACAATGGATTGGATGGCGGCATCTTCCAGGATTTCGCAAACCAGATCGATATACGGAAGCATCGTATTGGTGTTGTGCTCGTTCAAAGGGATGTTCGCAATATCCGGCCGCTTGTTTTTCAAAAAGTTATCGATCCCTTTCAGTCCGCTTTGGGGAGTCTCTTCGCTCTCGTTTCGTTGCGTCAGGAAATCCAGCAAATCGGCCAGATAGGCAGCCGGACTGTACACCGAAGCATCGTGGTCGCATTCGCAAAAGTCGTTGCTCCCGAATAAATATTCGATATTCGGAAACTCGTCTTGCAATTCGTCTTTGATCGCCTGTGCATCGTGAGCCGATACCAGGCGGGGATTGGTCTTGTTTACTTCCTGATGAAGGCTGGCAAAAGCCATCAACGCATTGCTGACGCGGGCGGTAGACAAAGCAAATACATGATCGATATCCGTTTGGCTGACCAATCCGCTGCTGAGCTGATCCTTTAATTTTATTTCCAGGGCCGGTTTTCCCATGGAGTAAACCTGGCCGGCCGCCATAATATCCTGCTCCAGCAAGCAGATAGCTGCCTGGGCGGAAGGTGTGATCCGGAGTACCCGTTGCACGGTCTTAAAGCGCTCGACAAACGCCGGGTTTTGCGCACGCCAGTGCCCGGCCAAAATCGTTTCTACATTGTCCGTTAAAATGTTGGCATTTCGCTTCTCAAGCAAAAGTTCCCGGATATCTTTGGCATAGGTGAATTTTGGAGAACCGGTCATTTGCATTTCGGCCATTTGGGCTGCAGCGGACATGTCAGGATACAGCAATTGCGCGTTCTCGAAAAGAAAACCGGCATAATCCGGAATGGTAAAGTCCGCAGGACAACCCACGATGGCTCCGGCGCCTTCCTGGGTCGAAGAGGTTTGCTGATACATCGCCGTTTCTTTATCTCCTATGGGTATATTAGGGTCAAGCGGCCCGCCTGGTTCTTCTTCTTTACCCGGATCTTTCGGATCATCTTTAGGCGGATCGAACGGATCGATTGGCTCGCCCGGATCTGTCGGGTCCTTCGGATCGCCGGTACCTCCGCCCGGGTCCGACGTTCCCCCTGATTCTAGCGATTCGCGCAAAATTTCCTCCCAAGTGCCTTTCGAGAATGTGGCAAGGTAACGGGTGCCGTATCCGGTCAACTCCGTAGAATACTTGGTTTGAAGTTTGGTTATCAGAGGCTCGTAGTTGCGTGCAATACGGCTTATTTCGAAGCAACGGACCAACAAGTCGATGTTAGCGCTGCCGTACTTTGTCCGGGATTGATTCAAGGCATCCAAAAATGCTTTAAAGTCATTGATATGATCCACAAACAAACGGACGATTTCGATCTTTTGTGCAGCCGTCAGGGTTGTTTTTGCAGCAGTGATGATAGTCGCCAGACTTACATCACCTTCAAGTAAGGGGTAAGCGGACAACGTATCGTTTTTCTTCGCTTCGATCAGGTTTACTTTCCCTGTGACCCAGGTGTAATCGTGCTTGTCAATGATACTGCGTTGACAGGCATTCCATAAAATATTGACCAAACTATCATAGGGCACTTGCAACAAGCCAATAAAGATCAGGTCGACAATCTTGGTTTTGTAGGCTTCCCATTTTGAAGCGCCATATTCCGGCAACTCCTCATGAAACAGCTGCTGGGGCATGTTTACCGGCATGTGCTGGTAAATATAAGCAAATGCAATCTCTGCTTTCCCCACAAAATCCGTCGGATAAAACAGCTTTTCGCCTTCCAGGAAAGCAAATACCAATTTCATCAACATCTCCATGCTGATTCCGGTGGCAACACTCACATTCACCAATTCGGAGGGCAGCATTGATGCCAAAGCCCCCAAATTCAAGCCGTGGGAAGAAAGGGCCGTGGTGAGCTTTTTGTAAATGGATTCTCCCTTGTAAATAAATTGCCCGGAAGAGAAATTGAAAACACTTTCCGTACTTTGTACAAAGAGGTTCTTTTCACTGATTAAAACAACGCCGTCCTGGGTCAAATCCACCGTGACGCACATGTTGTTTTTCAAGGCTCCTTTTATGGTCAAGGACGATTGCGGGATGGTTAAATACACGCGGTAGGATCCGTTTTGCAACGAAACACCGGTACCTCTGGTAATTTTGCTTCCGCTGTAAGTAGTTTCCGAAACCGTTACGGTTACGCCTTCGATTGGCATTCCGTAATCGTTGGTAATGGTACCGCATACCTTGTACAACGTTTCCAACGCCTCATTCAAAAGTTGAATGGTTTCCGAATTGAGGATGTTGCTAAGGTTTAAGCCACGATCGGATTGAAAGGACTGTATCGACATCTTGGTTGAACTGCCGTACGTTTTATTGGAAATCTCCGTGGCATTTATGGTGTAATTTAATGCGGTCAAGGCCTGGTGCAGAATCTGAATATGCTCCTGGTCTTTTAATGAAAATTCGATTGGAATTAAGAAATCATTCATAATAAATTGATTTAAAATTTTTAATTGATGGTTGTCGTTTGTTGTCTTTACTTGCTTTTTGTGATGGTTTTCACATTTTGAAATTTTGCATTGAGATCCTTAATCTCTTGTTTGAGTTGCTTGTTCTGCTGTTCCAACGAAGCCAGCCTTTGCCGCATGCCTTCGTTTTGAATCAATAATTCTGCATTCTGCTTTTTTACGGTGACAATCTCATCCAGCAGTTTCGAATTTTCTGTGGCCAACGAATTAATCGAGTTTTGCATTTCGTGCAAAAAATCGTTGTTTCGTTTCCGTCTGCCGGCTAGCCAACCCGAAACCGCCGTCAAAGGCGAAATAAGTATACTAATTAGTGCAATCCAGTGCATGGTGAGTATTCGGTGTTATATCCATTTTTCCTGCTTCTGAGAATCTGCCTCCGGTTTCCCGATTTTTTGTACGATACATGCACCCAAGCCGGTTTTTCGTCATCGCCAAATTCCCAAATCAATTGATCAAAATCCAGATTGCTCCGGATATAATGAAAGATATCTGCATTCGTAAGGCCTCCGTAAATATCCGCATCCAAATCCAAAGCTTCTCCTTTTGTGTGTTGTGAGTTCGAAGAACCTCCTACCAAAGCATTCAGGGTTTTCTGCCTGAAAAATGAGGTCACTGCAATGGGGCATCCGAAATGCTCCCTGAGTGGCTCAAATATTCTTTCCGCAACCGACTGCATGGCTTCCAGTTCTTTTCCATTCGGGGTATTCTGTTTACAATAATTTTCAGCAACCCAGCTTTTGGTTGCTTCTGCATAGGTGATGTGTTTGCTGATCTTTCTTTGCTCCATCCATAAAATTTTACGTTCATACTAAAAAAACTCGCTGATAAAAATTCGTGCGGTGCACTCGCAAAAATGAATTCGGAGCAAAAGTATAGCGCTTTTTTGCTGAGAATCAAAACTGTCCGCATTTGTCCGGGTTTGTCGTCATTTGTCCTAGTTTGCATTTCGAAAAGATCTTACTATCAAGCAAAAAACACAAACCATTGATTCTCATGATAAAATCAAATTTGTTTCAAAGAAGCGTTATGATTCCAGGGAATATCCAAAAAAGATATTTATGCCGAAAAGTAGAATTTACCCAAATCTATTCCCAAACAGAAAACAGGCGGCAAAAAAAGCGGTGCTTCCAAATGCTTTGGAAACACCGCTTTCATAGTAAATTCACCCTAAATTTGCGCTTTTACGACATTACCGAACATGAAACGTCGAAAGGAATAAGGTTCCCAGTTTATTATTTTTGGAATTGGTGAAAATTGGGATAGAAACCACAAGGGTAAAGGGGAGAATCATTTCTCATTCCGCTTTGACTTGCTTGAAATGATATTTTTTTTCGATTGTTTCCATATCCTGGAAAACAACTTATAATCAGCCGGCTACAAAGAAAGGAAATTCCTCATTTTAGAAATAACGATTCATTGGCTTCAAAATTCAAAACAGGCCATACAATAAAATAGTATGGATACCGTTTTGGTCAAAATAGAGTATATTTCTCAATACATTAATACACTTATTGTTTGACTCATTTATATTTTGGATATTTCATCAAAGATACTGTTTTTGAAAACTGTTGAAGATTTTTTTGTGTGTTTCTAGCAGATTATAAACCAGTTACAAAAGGAATATAAATACCTTTTGCAAGTGTAGAGAAACACCAAAGGCAAGGGGAATAGTTCTTTTGATTGGGGATGTAAGGGAACAGCAAGCCCAACAAGAGTTGTTTTAACTGGGTTAACCAGCATTTAGCTTCCAAGAAGCTCTGCCGCCCAACGACATGCGATCATGTGCAGTTCTTTGACATCCTTTTCAGACAACAATACCTCATTCAAGGCTTTTCATTCAAAGCTTTGAGATAGCTGTCCGTGAAATTACGGCTATCTGTACACAGAAAAGCGTACACATAAATGGTCAGAAATTAAGGAGTAACCTTTGCTTTTTTAATGGCATAAACCATTCCCGAGCTGTAATTTTTTACGACGTAGCCCAGCACCAGCGATATTTTCCGAATGAAGTCTAACGGGATTTCTATCGGTTCGTGAATCAAACGGCCATCCGAATATGTTTCGGTATTCGAGCTGTAAGCTACAATCGAATCGGAATTGGAACCCTGCTGTATCCTTTTGGTGATGCGATAATCATCGGTTTCAATGACATAATCGCGTCCCCAAATGATCAATTGAAAGTTTGTCACCTCCTTCAAAGCCAAAATACAACCGCTCGGGTATTCAACCATGCTGTCGCCGTAATGGCGAATGGCAGCGGTGGCTTCGGTAAACCAATCACCGGTATCAATCCATTCCGAGGGCGAAGATTTGCCTTCCATGCAGGCAGTTACTTCATTGGATCCCCCAATCGAAACCACATCTCCATATAAAGGAATCCGGTTGCGGCTTTTCTCCTCATAATAAACAGCCGGCAGCGGGCTTCCTTGAACGGCTTTTAACATACCCCCTTGTCCCGTTAAAAGCCAATCCGGATTAATCTCAGGAAAGATAGACAAAATTTGAACTATTTTATCTCCACCTATTTCACTCTTGGCTCCGGCTCCTTTAAAATTGGAAGGAGAAATCCCGGTTTGTTTAAAAAAAAATTCTTTTTTAATTTTTTTTGAATCAATAAATTGAATGATTCTTGATTTAATCGGAGAAAATAATTTTTCCATTTTCAAACCAGTCTAAATTTAATCTTTAATTTTGTCAAAAATTAATCTTTTTCACGCTACAAAAGTACGAATACTTTGCAAACATTTGTGATATTGAAACGAGCAAACAAGAAAATTTATTTCAGGGAGGAAAGATTTTTTATAAACCAAAACCCACTAATAACAGCACAAAGAAAATTATTTCAAGCATATATTCCTGAAGATATGTAATTGCAATACAATTCCCCAATCCATGAAACCCTGTTCTGCAGAACCCGTCTTGATTGGATAAAATTTTAACCTTTTGTAAAACAAAAACAACCCAAATAGTTTAGACAGCTACCCAAAGTACAACTAACAAAAGCCACTAACCAAAAAAGAAAAACAATGGAACAAAGAATCAGCAAAGATTTTTTTGAAATTTGGATGTACCGCCTCTTACGTAAGTTAGAAGCTGTTGATAATAAGATAAACAACATCACCGGCAACCAAACTCCAGAAAATGAAGAAAGATTGTTAGACAATCAGGATCTGTGCCAACTGCTGAAAATAAGCAGCCGGACGTTGCAACGATACCGGAGTAAAAACTTACTTCCGTATTATGTGATCAAAGGGAAAACGTATTACAAATTTTCTGATATTCAAGAGTATATTAAGAAATGTGATAACTAATCCGGCAAAATTTACATGGAACAATTTATTTTTTTCGAACCGGTATGATATAAACGATTACTCGTAAAAAGGACTCTTCAAATCCATAAAGAATAAATAACGGATCAAGGAATTTACAAAGTTTTCATATTTTTACTTTTTCAAATTCCTGTTATTTATGAAGAAGTTTCTGTTCGCACTCTTTTTGAGTTTAAGTACTTTTTTGGCATATTCCCAGCCCATTGTATGGAAGCAACATATCGGGCAGACTTTTGTTTTCGAAATTAGCGAGCGTGAAGCTTTAGAGGTTTTAAAAACCAGACCCAACGATTCGTTAATCCAAGGAAATTTGCATACGCTGGTGGATACGTTCTCCAACACTTGGGAAAATAAGCCCAAACAAGGGCATTTTATTTTTGCCAACATCGTTAAAAACCGGGTGTACCTGGAGTATGTCCCTATCATTCCGTTTCAAGTATTTCTATTTAAGGAATATGGCGCCCTGACCTTTCAAATCATTGACCTTTCGGGCGAAATACGAGGCGATGCCAAGGTGCGGCTCAATAAAACAAAGGTAAAATACAATCCTCAAACCCGGACCTATTCCTTTCCAAGTCCAAGCAACAGAAGGGCCATCTTAAGCATTGAATTGGACGGGTTCACCGCATTTTTCGACGAGGAAAAGCATTTCGGCACGACGAATTACAATTACCGGTATTTCGGTGATCGGGAAGGGTATTACAAAGCGTTTTACAGTTACATGATTACTGATAAAAATAAGTATAAACCTGGTGAAACGGTCCGGTTCAAATCATACATTGTGTCCGATTCTAAAAATGCATTGAGGAAAGATCTTGAACTTTGGCTTTATATCGATTATCGCAATGAGAAAAAACTGCTGGACATCACGCCTTACCATGCGGGAGGTTATGCGGACGAGTTCCGGCTGCACGACTCGCTAAAATTAAAATTGGATCAAGAATATACTCTTCAATTGCGTGCTAAAAACGGGAGTATCCGCGCCAGAACCAAGTTTCGTTACGAAGATTATGAGCTTTTTGACAACAACTTGGAAGTAACGTTGAAAACCAGGCATCATTTTTCACCCGATACAAACGTTGTCGAGATCAAAGCAAGGGATGCCAATGGGTTGTTATTGAAGAATGTAAAAGCCCATGTGCTGGTTCAACGAAAAAGCGTTTCAACGTCTTATGTCCCGGTGCTTTTGCTTCCCGACACGCTTTTGTACAAGCAAATCGAATTAAGCGAATCGGGAGTTACCAAAATTGAAATTCTTCCTACTCTTTTCAAAGAAAGTGATTGCGATTATGAAATCAGGGTGGACGCTACAACTTTCGAAAACCAGCATATGGAATCAAGGAATACAGCCAGCTTTTATTATTCCCATTTCGATTTAAAACAAACCACAGTCAATGATTCCATCCGTTTTACCTTCTACGAATTAGGAAAAGAAAAGGAAATAAAAGCGGAATTGAGTTACAATGGGGACACAGAAAAAAGGCAGGTAACATTGCCCTATCAAGAAAAGTTCAACCAATCCATCGATGCATACAATTTCAAGGTATTGGATCCGGATTTTTCGAAATCGTTTCCTGCTGAAAAAATAGTTTCTTCCCTTGACCTTTTGGGTGGATTGAAAAGCGGCAGTTTGGATATCCAGTTGAAAAACCCCTTGCAATTGGAGGTTTCGTGGTATATTTACGAAGGCAGCAAATTATTACAGGCGGGTTCGGGAAAAGAACTGAAATTCACTTATGCCAAAGTAAATCATGCCAAAACCTACTACGTGGAGATTTTCTATTTTATTGGAAATAAAGAACAAATCTTCCGCCGTTCGTTTTCAGCCCCAAAAGATGACTTGCAGATCGAACTCGATTTGCCGGAACGCATTTACCCCGGACAAAAACTGGATGCCAGCATAAGCGTAAAAGACCAACAGGGGAATCCGGTGCCGGACGTCGATTTAACCGCACTGTCCGTCAACAGTTTGTTGGGGTATGCGATTCCCGATTTGCCTTACTACGGCTCGCAACCGGCAACACGCCAACAAAAAAGCGATTATTCCATCAAGCGGAAAAACTATTCATTCAATCTTCCTGTGAACTATGGTTTCTGGAATCCAATCGCTCATTTGGATCAAACGGATTTTTACCGTTTTATCTATCCAAAAGATACCTTATTTACTTACTCCATAAGTACGCCCGACAGCACAACTCAATTTGCGCCTTTTGTGATGAAAGACGGCAACTCGGTGGATATTTATGTCATCGAACACGGTGGTTTTGGAACTTACTTTACTAGTTCCGCAACGCCCGCCTATTTTTCATGGACGGAACAACCTCAAAACTATTCCTTTCCCATATCGCCCGATTATCCGCACAAAATTACACTGAGGCTTCACGACAAAGTCCTTATTATCGATTCCATCCAATTTGAGAAAGGGAAAAAGACGCTTTTGAGTTTGGATGTGGATCATCTGCCCAAAGGTGTAAAAGTGGTGAATTTCAAGAAAGTATTAAGGAATCCGGAACTTTTGCGTAGCAGGGATCGATATACGAGGCGCTACGCAAAAAAAGACAGCGTCTATGTTTTTACCAAACCGGAAATTTTACGATACAGCAAATACATCTCACGGATCCCGGCTTTCTTTGGCGACACCGCTTACATCGAACAATCGGGTAATTTTTATCCTGTTTTATTTTCGTGTACACAACACCGGAATCGAACTGTATTAGCGGGCCCTATTCCACAAGGGATGTCGCAATACAATCGAGGAGTCCAATACAGGCATGAAGGAGGATTCTTATATGAATACGATACCAATGTCGTGTATAAATACCCCAGTGAGGTATGCCCCCAGCGCTTGGTATTCTCATCGAATGATAAATTCAACAACCTCAACGATTTTCAGTTGACACGAGAAAGCTTTCTCAAGGAAAACCGGATGTTATGTACTCCGTTTAATACTTGGCAACCAAGTGTAATCGGGTATTCAAAAAGCAATCTGGATTTAACATTTCTGTTGCCGGCCAACAAAGATCGATCCGGGATTTACAATCTGTTTTTGGAAGACTGCGTTTCGGGAAAAATTGTGTACCCGTACCACTCCCCAAAAAGCAACGAATCATCTATCCCCGAAGGCACTTACAATGCCGTGCTGCTTTATGCGAATGGAAAGTACCTGACGGTGAATCCGGTTTCTGTGAAACACAACACCCTGTTGATCGTCGATTGGCAAAAAGTGTCGTTACACGATGCCGATTCGCTATCGGAGCGATGGATGAAAAATAATCCCTTATTTTTATCGGAAATCAGTAAACAAAGGCCGGTACGGAATACAGATGTGATCACAAAATTCAGCAGTCAAAGAAACCGGATAAGCGGCACGGTATTCGATGACAAGACCGGAGAACCCATTGCTTTTGCTACCATAAGTGCATCGGAAGACGGCCGTCACGTCGGAGGCGCTTACAGCGATGACGAAGGCAGGTTCAGTATCTTCCTCGAAAATTCTTGCGTGGATCTGGAGATATCCTTTGTAGGATACGCTAGGAAGCGTATAACCGAAGTATGTCCCGGTACCGAGTTGGAAATTATGATGCGCAGTGAAAACATGCTCTTAGGCGGCGTGGAAGTAATTGACTACAAAATCCCTTTGACGGATAAAGATAAAACCGTATCAGGATCCGTTATTGCTAGAGAGGATGTTGCAAGAGTGGCAAGCCGTTCGGAAAATCCTAAACTTTCAACGGTAGGCGGAGTCCGGGGCAGCCGTGATGAAGGAACCGTCCAATATATCGATGGGATAAGAGTTCGCGGAGCATCCTCTCTTCCCGAATCTGCTCTTGAAAATTCATTTGATGTTTATAAAAGCCGCAATTTCGACGATCGTTTTGAAAATACGGAATCAACTCAACATGAAGATTCCGCTGAGGATCGATTTTATCAAACCTTGTTGCTGCTCAACGGGCTGCGCAATAACTTTTCGGATGTCGGTTTTTGGGAACCAAAACTTTACACTGATGAAAACGGCAAAGCCGGGTTCCCGGTCACTTTTCCCGATAATATTACCCAATGGGAAGCCCTGGTTTACGCCATGAACAACAAGTTGCAAACCGGAACTTTCCGCCGGTCCATTAAATCGTACAAACCCTTGATGGCTGAACTCAAAATGCCCCAATTCCTTGTTGCCGGCGATACCAGCTATTTTGCCGGGAACATTCGCAATTATACGCATGATTCGCTCATTCAAGGTCATATTGTATTTAAAATGGATGGTGATACGACGTTGCAAACGTCCATACAATTCACCCATTCGTATCAAAACCAACTGTTTGCAACGGCGTCAAAAAGCGACAGCATTCAGGCCACCTACCTTTTTACCCGGAACGATGGCTATAACGACGGCGAACAACGCACCATCCCCATTGTACGGCAAGGCACCGAATTGGCTGAAGGAACGTTGGGTATTTTAAAAAACGGCGATTCCTTACAAATTGCCGCCAAAGACGGCGAAACCGTGTATGTAACGCTTACCGGACAACCGCTGGATATCTACATGAGTGCCGCTTCCTATCTAAGCGGCTATCCCTATTCGTGTAATGAGCAATTGGCATCCAAACTTATCGGTTTGCTATCCCTAAAATCATGTAAAAAATACCAGGGCAAACTCTTTTTGTATGACCCACGAATCCATGCCCTGATAAGACGCCTGCTGGACAACCAGAACGAAGAAAAGCTGTGGTCGTGGTGGGGCAATTCGTCCCGCACTTCCTATTGGATGTCGGCTCATATCCTGCGAGCCTTAAAAATGGCAAAAGATGCCGGCTATCAGGTAGACTTGAATATTCAAAAAACCGGCGAAGATTATATCAATTTGTTGGGATACCGGAATGTATCTCTCAATGATCTGGAAATCCTGCATGCTCTTTCCGCCTGGGGAGCAAATCAAAACTACGAAAAAGCGATTCAACTGTTTGAAAGGATGATCGGGCAATACGAACATCACGAAGATAGCCTTGCCTCAAGAAACAAGTATTACAAACCGAATTCCTACTTAAAAGAAAAACTTCTGATTGCCGGAATCCGCAAAGAACAAAAGCTTCATTATTCCCCTCAAGAAATAACAAAATACTTGAAAAAGGATGTGCTGGGACGGGCCTATTGCGATGATGGATTGCAAAAGTTCCATTGGTATTCCGACAATCTGGCAACTACATTGCTCGCTTACAACCTGGTTAAAAACGATTCGTCGTTACAACAATGGAAAGAACCCCTGCAATTGTACATTCTGAATTCCAGATCAAATGGCTTTTGGAATACGTACCAATCGGCTTCGGTACTGGCAACCATACTCCCCGATCTGTTGTCGGAATCGGCAACAAAGAAAACACCGGCAAAAGTAGTTTTGAAAGGGAAAGAAACTCGTACCATCAATGAGTTTCCTTATGAATCGCAATTGCAGGAAGGCGAATTTCTTTCGGTCGAAAAAACAGAAGGAATGCCGCTTATATACAGTTCCTACACACAAAAACAAGAAACCCAAAAGCATTCGGGCGAGGCATTCGAAATTTCTTCCAATTTCGAAGCCCGGCAACTAACTGCCGGAAAACCTGCCATTCTTCGCGTTACTTTACAGGTAAAACAGAAAAACGCGGAACATGTGATGATAGAAATCCCCATTCCGGCCGGTTGCAGTTATGCCTCAAAACCACAACACCATAAGCAGGGAGAAGTGCATCGCGAGTATTTTAAAGAAAAAACCGTCATCTTTTGCGAAAAGCTGCCGCAGGGAACCTATTCTTACGACATCGAACTGTTACCGCGTTTTTCCGGAAAATACACCGTAAACCCTGCCAAAGCCGAATTGATGTATTTTCCCGTTGTCAATGCCAATAACGATCTGGAAAAAATAGAAATCACCGGCAACGAAAATGCTCGATAAGCGCTTTAAAAATACTCCTTAAGGACCGTGTGCTAAAATTACCCGCTTGCAGGAGAAATTAACAACACTCCAAAAAATCGTTCATCTCCCTCACAAAAAAAGAAGGGGTTGTCCAAAAAGTCGGACATCCCCTTTTTAGCATTTGGTCATATCGTTAAAAAGTAGTATCTTAACGTTGCAAAACAACAAAATGCGATGGCTAAGATAATTTTTAAAGAGTTAACCTCGAACCAAAATGTACTATTTCCAGTAAGTTTATCGGAAAGAATACCCTCAAACCACCCTGTGCGTGTAGTCAATCAGGTAGTTGATTCCTTACACATAGATAATCTGTTATCTAAGTATAAGGGAGGAGGCACCAGCAGCTACCATCCGCGAATGATGCTCAAGGTTTTGTTTTACAGCTACCTGTGTAATATTTATTCCTGCCGTAAGATAGAGAAAGCCTTACAGGAGAATATTCACTTCATGTGGCTTTCGGGCAACAACACCCCGGATTTCCGTACGATCAACAACTTCCGTGGCAACCGTCTGAAAGAAGAAATCAAAGAACTGTTTTCCGCTATTGTCCTTTTGTTGCAGGAGTCAGGTTATGTGAGTCTTGATGTTCAATATATAGACGGCACCAAGATAGAGAGTGCCTCCAATCGTTACACCTTCGTTTGGCGCGGCAGTGTGGAAAAGAATAAAGCAAAGTTGGAAGCAAAAATAAAGGCGGTTCTTCAAGAAGTGGACAGTCACATAGAGAAGGATAAACAAGAACGTTCGGCAGAAGAGCTTCCTTCAATCGATTCCGGGCAACTCAAGGAAAAGCTCAAAGCCTTGAACAAGCAATTCTCAGGAATGAACAAAAGGGAGCAAAAACAACTGAAAAAGCTTGGTGAAGATTATCTGCCCCGCTTGGAGAAATACCAGGAACAGCTTGAGATATTGGGAGAACGTAACTCTTTCAGTAAAACCGATGCTGATGCCACTTTTATGCGGATGAAAGAAGACCACATGAAAAACGGTCAATTAAAGCCTGGTTACAATATACAGATTGCCACCGAGAACCAATTCATCACCAACCTGGGGATTTACCAACGGGCAGGAGATACAGCCACCCTCCCTTCTTTTTTAAAGGACTTTACCAACGCCTATAAGAAACAATCAAGAACAGTTGTTGCTGATTCCGGATATGGCAGTGAGCAAAACTATCAGTGGATGGAAGATAACGGCATAGAAGCTTATGTCAAGTACAATTACTTTCATAAAGAGCAGAAACGGGCATGGAGGAAAGATGCATTTGCTGTGCAGAATCTTTACTACAATAAAGGCAAAGATTATTTTGTATGCCCGATGGGACAGCAACTCAGCTGTATTGGTAATAAGAAAAACAAATCGGATCTGGGCTACGTCTCCATAGTTACCCGTTACCAGGCACAAAACTGTGAAGGATGCCCATTAAGATGCTTATGCCATAAGTCAAGGAATAACAGGATTATAGAAGTCAACTATAAACTCAATGAACATAAAAGAAGAGCTCGGGAGAGATTACTCTCGGAAGAAGGAATTTATCACAGGGGACGACGATGCATAGAACCCGAAGCCGTCTTCGGCCAAATCAAACACGATGCACAGTTCAACAGGTTCAGATTAAGGGGATTGGTCAAGGTAAAAGTAGAATTTACACTGGTCGCTATTGCCCATAACTTAAGAAAACTGGCTAAAAAAGCCGGATTTTCTTTGTCCTTTGTTCAAATGGTATCGATTTTTATCTACAGAAGCAGAAATAATAGATATTTGATGATGGGAAAAAAATAGCCTTCTACAAACAGATGCCTGAAAAAAAAGAAGGCATCCTTTTGGGACACCTTCTT
>JAVBOY010000014.1:0-93592 GCA_031550085.1 Lentimicrobiaceae bacterium | reverse complement strand
CGGTCGGTAAAAAGACAGATTGAGCACTATAATTTGGATATGATTATCGCGATTGGCTATCGCGTTAAATCACAAGTAGCAACACGGTTCAGGCAATGGGCGACCCAGCGGCTGCACGAATATATCCAAAAAGGATTTACGATGGACGATGAACGCCTCAAAGGAAACGGAAACCGCTATTTTCGCGAGTTATTGCAACGAATCAGGGATATTCGTTCGAGCGAACGTAATTTGTACCAACAAGTAACGGATATTTATGCCACAGCAGTAGATTATGATCCGCGAGCAGATATTACCCGCCAGTTTTTTGCTACCGTGCAAAATAAAATGCATTATGCCGCCCATAAACATACGGCAGCGGAAGTAATCTACCAGAGAGTGGATGCCGATAAGCCAATGGTGGGTATGACCAACTTCAAAGGGGATTACATCACCCGGGATGATGTTAAAATTGCAAAGAACTATCTGTCGGAAAAAGAATTGCAGGTGTTAAATTTATTGGTCTCCCAATATCTTGATTTTGCCGAATTGCAAGCCCTTGAACAACACTCCGTGAGCATGCAGCAGTGGATTGAAAAATTGGATAATATACTGTCGGTCGGCAATCGCCCCTTACTTAACAATGCGGGAACAATTTCGCATAAACAAGCGATTGAAAAGGCCGCACAAGAGTTTGAAGCGTATCGCCGTAAAGAAATGCTACAATACGAAAGCGATTTCGACCGGGCAATTAAAAAATTGAAGCCTCAGGCAGACGATACGAACAACATGGAGTAACTCCATTCGGTTTTGTTTCTGCCAAAGTAGGTGTTATCTGAACAAGGTTGCCTATAAATGGTAAAGGCGAAGGCCGGAGTAAAATTTGGAAAAGAAAACGTTGACTTTAAATATGAACACCGGGGAAATAATAATCTACGAAAACGCCAACGGAACTATTAAAATAGATGTCCGTTTGGAAGACGAAACGGTTTGGCTTACACAAGCACAAATGGCTTTATTATTTGGCAAAGGACGAAGCACCATTACGGAGCATATCAGAAATATTTTTTCGGAAGAAGAATTACAAGAAGAAGTGGTATGTCGGAATTTCCGACATACCACTCAACATGGTGCTATTACAGGGAAAACGCAAGAAACTCACATTATATATTACAATCTGGATGTGATTATTTCGGTTGGCTACCGGGTAAAATCACACCAAGGTACGCAATTTCGTATTTGGGCCACGCAACGTTTACGCGAATATATTGTAAAAGGCTTTGCTCTGAATGACGACCGTTTTAAAACCGGTAATTCGATGAACTATTTTAACGAATTGCAGGAACGTATTCGCGAAATCCGTTTATCGGAACGTTTTTTCTATCAGAAAATCAAGGATATTTACACGACAAGTATCGACTATGATCCTAAAAATCCACAAACAATCGATTTTTTCAAAACCGTACAAAACAAATTGCTTTGGGCAATCAGCAGCCAAACAGCCGCCGAATTGATCTATCGGCGGGTTGATGCATCTTTGCCGCTTTTGGGTATGCAATCGTACGACAAAAAAAGTACTGTTTCCATCCACAAAAGCGATGTAAGTATTGCTAAAAATTACCTCAATGAAGATGAAATAAAATTGTTGGGCTTGTTGGTGGAACAATATCTTGCATTTGCCGAAACGATGGCGCAGCAACACACGCTTATGTATATGTCCGATTGGATTAATCGTTTAGACGGCCTTTTGCAACTCAATGGACGAGAGTTGCTCACTCATGCAGGCACGATCAGCCATCAGATGGCAGTAGAACGTTCCGAACAGGAATACTCGAACTATCAGTTAAAACAAAAAAAGCTGGAAAAAGAACAAAATTTAAAAGAAATAGAAGAAGATATCAAACGGTTGAAAGACAGCAGGAGGATGTAAATGTTTTGCTTCGGGCAGCATCCTTTTTGCTTCGGGCAGCATCCTTTTTGCTTCGGGCAGCATCCTTTTTGCTTCGGGCAGCATCCTTTTTGTTTCGGGTAGCATCCTTTTTGTTTCGGGTAGCATCCTTTTCGATTTGGGCAGATGCTTTTTCGATTTGGGTAGATGGTTTTTCACTTCGGGCAGCATCCTTTTAGATTTGGGCAGATGCTTTTTAGATTTGGGTAGATGGTTTTTCACTTCGGGCCGCTGTTTTTTGTTTCAGGTAGCAACCAAACCGGGAAAAAGTAAATAAACCACTTCTGCCGTTAGCTTTAACGAAGGCTAAAAGATAAGATTCGGTTTCTGGGGCTTTCGCCCAATTCCTTTAATAAGTGGAATTTGTTGCTGAGAAAATAACAGCGGCAAACCATTTCCCCCCTTTGGAGGGACTAAGGGCGGCTTTTACTCCGCATGCCGGTCCATTTGGCGGCGGTTGTCTTTTTCTTTGATCGATTCGCGCTTGTCGTAAAGTTTCTTCCCACGGGCAATGGCAATTTTCAGTTTGGCCAGTCCTTTTTCATTCAAAAACAATTCGATCGGAATGACAGTCACCCCTTTGTCTTTGGATTTATTCCGGATTTTCCGGAGTTCCCGTTTTTGCAGCAACAATTTGCGTTCGCTTTTGGGGTCGTGGTTGTAGTAGTTGCCAAAGCGGTATTCGGCAATGTGCATGTTGCAAACAAACAGTTCCTCGTTGTGAAACATACAGTAACTATCCGTCAGATTGGCCTTCCCTTCCCGGATCGATTTGATTTCCGTACCACGCAATACAATCCCCGCCGTGAATTCTTCGGTTAAAAAGTATTCGAAGCCGGCTTTTTTGTTTTTGATGGATATTTTCTGAATGGGATGTGCCATAGCGAGTGCAAAAGTAGTGAACAATTGAGAATTTATAACGAAAAAGTAATTGAATCGCCGCATGAAAGCTGTAAGTAACGTTACCGTAAACCCGTAAATTTGGAAAAGAGAACAATTTATACTTGAATTCCAAGACCTTTTTTTATAAAAAATCCATATATTTGTGATGTTTTTACAATAAAAACAGGATGCTGCTGTTTTAAAAAACTACAAAAAAAATGAAACAAATTGTTTTCTTCCTATGCTTTACCGGCCTGTTGTTTTCCTTTTGCTACGGGCAAATGCCGGACTTGGATTCCCTGGAACAAGTTTTTAAAGCAAAAAAATTACCGTTGAAAGAAGAAATACAGCTCTGCGACGATTTAAGCTGGGAGTACCTTTCCATCGATTTTCAAAAATCGTCCTTTTATGCCCGGGCCGGTATCGAATTGGCCCACCAGGCAAAGGATGATTTTATGATCGGGATCTTATACCGCAACCTGGGCGTTGCTTATCACATGAAAAACAAATTCGATTCGGCTTTTGCCTGTTTCGACGAAGCCATGGAATACGCCCGCAAAACAAACGACAAGGGTTTGGAAATGCGGGTTTTGGTCGCAAGGGCGAATTCCTACAATTCGCAGGGGAACTATTCGGAAGCCTTGAAATATTACACGGAAGGGCTTGTGTATTACGAGAAAGCCAATAAGAAAGAAAACCTGTTAAAACTATATGGGAACATCGCGGCCATTTACCGCATGTTGCGGAACCACGAACAAGCGGGAAAATACTTTGAGAAATCAATTCCCATTGCAGAGGAACTAGGGGATTATTCGGCATTGGGAACGATCTATCAGGAATTAAGCGTCTTGGGATGTGATAAAGGAGAATACGATAAGGCTCTAAATTATGCCCGTCAAGCTTTGGCGGCCGCCCGGAAAGCGGGTGACAATTTGGTGGAGTGCTCGGCTTTGCAAGCATTGGCGATGTGCTATTACTCGGGGTATAAAAATTATCCCAAAGCCGAAACCCATGCTTTGGAAGCCGTGGAAATAGCGAATCAAACCGGCTTTCCCCGCTATGTGTCCGGTTCTTATTGCATGCTATCCAATGTCTACCTGAATTGGAAAAAATACGACAAATGCGAGGAATTTGCTTTAAAAGCCTATGCCGCCGATTCCTTGGACGGCTATTTTTTGAGCAACATCATTGGAAATTTGATTATCACCAGCATCAAATCCGGGCATGATGAAAAAGGCGTTGAGTATCTGTCCCAATACCGGGGAATCCTTGAGAAATATGCTACCAAAGAATACCAAAGTTCTTTGTCCGAAATGGAAGTAAAATACGAAACCCAAACCAAAGAATTGAAAATACTTGCCCTGGAAAAAGAAAAGAAGCTGATATTCTGGCTCATTGCATCAGGGATTGCGGTATTTGTGTTGATTGCGTCCTTAATCTTTTTCCGGCTCCGGAACAAGCGGCGGCTGGCAGAACAAAAAGTGATTCAACTGGAAAAGGAAAAACAACTGGTTGCCACGCAAGCCGTATTGGATGGTGAAACTGCCGAACGGGTCCGCTTGGCCCGCGATTTGCACGATGGACTGGGTAGCATGCTGTCGGTGGCAAAGCTGGGTTTGCAAGACCTGAAGTCGGTGTCGATAGAGGAGGAGGATTCCAAGCGTTTTGAGAAGGTAATGGCTACCTTGGACACTTCCATGCGGGAATTGAGGCGGGTCGCACACAACCTGATGCCCCAGTCGCTGGCGCGAAACGGATTAAAAACGGCTTTGACCGATTTTTGCTCGAACATTCCCACATCCAAATTCCATTACTACGGGAAAGACGAACGGCTGGATCAAAATCTGGAAGTAACCATTTACCGGACGGTTCACGAGTTGGCCAATAACGCGATAAAGCATGCTGCCGCCAGCCAGATCGACATACAGTTCGTTCAGGGCGATGACCAGCTTTCGCTATCGGTCAGCGATAACGGAGCCGGTTTTGATATGTCCAAAACCAAACAGGGTATGGGCTTGCAAAACATCCAGGACCGGATCCGTTCTTACAACGGCCGTATGGATATTTTTTCAGAACCCGGAAAAGGCACGGAAATACAAGTGGCATTTCCGGTCAGGAAAGGATAAATACACCCGTACTTTTCGAGCCCGGATAAAGATTTTTATCCCCAAGAAAACCCGGAATTAATTTTACATTTACAACCGCAGAACCCTTATTTTTGCGGCTCATTAGTTTTCTTAAAATAAGTTTTTTATGAAACAACGAATCTTGCTGCTTCTTATCCCTGCTTTATGGATTCTGGCAGCTTGTAAAGAGACCAAACCCGCTGCAAACCAACCGGCCGGGCAATTGATTGATAATGCGGAACAATATATCAACCAGGGGAAATACGATTCGGCCAAAATAACATTACAAACGGCTTTGAAAGCCTTGAAAAACGATACCACTTCGCTGTCCTGGATCCGGGCCATGAAAAACCATGGCGTGATTCATGACATCACGGGTAATTACGATTCATCGAGTTATTACCTGTACCGGGCCTTGCGTATGGCCGAAAAAACCGACCAAAAAGAAATTCAATTGAAAATCTTCGGCGATATCGGGATTTTATATTTTGACCTCCGGAAGCAAGACGATGCCGTTGCCAATTATCAAAAAATGCTTGAAATGGCAGAAATGCAGCATGATTCTACCAATATGGCGCGGGCATTGAATAATATGGGAAATGCCTATGCCACGTTATCCCACGATTTTAAAAAGGCAATTCCCTGTTTCGAAAGGACCCTTGAAATCGCGCAACGGATAAAATACGAAGCGGCAGTCCGGACAACCAAAAACATCCTGGCCCAAATATATATTGAAACCGGAGAATTGGATAAAGCGTACCGGGAAATTCGGGAATTGCAGGAAAAATACGGGGATGATGTTTATTTTGACTTTTCTTTGGCTGCGATTTATGCAAAAAAAGGAGCATACGATAAAAGTATCGGTGCGTATCAGGCTATTTTAGGGAAAGCGTTTGATACCCAGGAATTACGCCTGGCTGTATTGTATTCTCTTTCTGAAGTATACAAGGAGAAAGGGGACTTGCAAAATACGTTGAAGTATATACAGGAGTATCATGCAGCAAAAGATTCGCTGCATACGCTTCAAGCCGAAAAGGACATCCAGAACATGAAACTTTCTTACGAAACCGAGAAGAAAGAACTGAAAATCGCTTCGATGGAAGAAGAACGCCGCCTGATGATCGGGTTGGTTGTTGCTGCTGGGATTGTTTTTGTGATGATCCTGGCCTTTATTTATTACCGGCAGCGCAACCAACGGAAAATGGTGGAACAAAAACTCAGACAACTGGAACAGGAAAAACAACTGGTAGCCACGCAAGCCGTATTGGACGGCGAGACGGCCGAACGCATGCGCCTGGCCCGGGACTTGCACGATGGATTGGGGAGCCTGTTATCGGTTGCCAAGCTGGGCCTGCAAGGAATCAAATCGCTGACCATTGAGCCCGAAGATTCGAAACAGTTGGAAGGAGTGATGGCAACCATCGACAATTCGATGAAAGAACTCCGGCGCGTTGCTCATAACCTGATGCCCGAATCGTTGGCGCGGAACGGATTAAAAACAGCATTGACGGACTTTTGCGGAAATATTCCGGCTGTTGCGTTTCATTATTTCGGAACAGACGAACGCCTGGAACAAAACATGGAGGTAGCCGTTTACCGGGTGATTCACGAGTTGGTGAACAATGCCCTGAAACATGCCGAAGCTGAAAAGATCGATGTTCAACTGATTCAGAATGCAGGAGAAATTTCACTCTCGGTATGCGACAACGGAAAAGGGTTTGATTCCAACATTCTGCAGCCGGGCATGGGAATTAAAAATATCCAGAACCGGATTGCCTCCTACAACGGCCACATGGATTTATGGTCGCAACCGGACGAGGGAACCGAAATCCACATCCGGCTGAGTAAAACTGAAAATTAACTTTTACAGATATTTTAATCCGTTATTTTATTGCAATATGAAATTCCAAAAAACGTACTTCGTCCTGATAGCCGTTTTACTGGCAGCTTGCACATCCAACCGCAACAAACAACCGGTGGATTATGTAAATCCTTTTATCGGAACCGGCGGGCACGGACATACCTTTCCCGGAGCCACCATGCCGCACGGAATGGTGCAATGTTCGCCCGATACCCGTCTGGAAGGTTGGGACGGTTGTTCCGGCTACCATTACTCCGACAGTTTGGTGTACGGTTTCAGCCATACCCATTTGAGCGGAACCGGCTGTGAAGATTATTGCGATATTTTAGTAATGCCGACGATCGGTGAAACCAAATGGGACAACGGATATAAATCCGGAAACGGCTACCGCTCCGCATTCCAAAAGAAAAAGGAAGTAGCGGAAGCCGGTTATTACGCCACCTTTTTGGACACCTACAAAATAAAAGCCGAACTTACAGCCACCGAGCGGGTCGGGTTTCATTGTTATACCTTTCCGGAAACCGGACAAGCCAATATTTTGATCGACCTCAAGCACCGCGACCCTGTGACCGACGCATCGCTGAGGATTCTCAACGATTCCACCGTGGAAGGTTTCCGCAAATCCAGGTCGTGGGCCAAAGACCAGTACGTGTATTTTGTAGCAAGATTTTCGAAACCTTTCAAAAGCCATGAAATCGCCTTGCACGATACCGTTTTTCCCGGCTGTTCCGAAACCCATAACGAAACCAATGTAAAAGCCGCTTTGCATTTTGACGCCCAAAATGAGGAAAAAATATTGGTGAAAGTAGCCCTTTCGGCCGTGAGTTGCGAAAATGCGCTGGCAAACCTCCAGGCCGAACTTCCCGGATGGAATTTCGAGGCAACCCGCCAGCAATGCAGGGATGCCTGGAACAAGGAACTTTCGCGGATCGAAGTAGAAGGCGGTTCCGAAGACCAGAAAACCGTGTTTTATACGGCTTTGTACCATTGCATGGTGGCTCCCAACCTCTATACGGACGTGAACAAGCAATACCGGGGCCGTGATTTGGCCGTTCACACAGCCGGTTTTGATTATTATACCGTATTTTCCTTATGGGATACCTATCGAGCCTGGCATCCGCTGATGACTTTAATCGATCAAAAACGCACCTCCGATTACATCAAAACCTTTCTGACACAATACCAGCAAGGCGGGCTGTTGCCGGTTTGGGAACTGTCGAGTTGCGAAACCTATTGTATGATCGGCTATCACTCCATTCCTGTTATCGTAGATGCCTACATGAAAGGAATCCGTGATTTCGATCCCGAATTGGCCTTACAAGCCATGAAAACTTCCGCCACCAAGGATCAATTCGGAATACCGGCCTTTATCCGCGACGGCTTTATTACCTCCGACCGCGAGCACGAAAGCGTTTCGAAAACCCTGGAATATGCTTACGACGATTGGTGTATCGCCGTTTTTGCCAAAGCTTTGGGCAAGACGGAGGATTACGAAACCTACATCGAACGCGCCCAATATTACAAAAACCTGTATGATGCACAAACCGGAAATATGCGCGCCCGCACCAACGGCGGCTGGTATGCTCCGTTCGACCCGTCGGAAGTAAATTACCACTACACCGAAGCCAATTCATGGCAATACTCGTTTGCGGCAACACAGGATATTAACGGCCTGATGGCTTTGCATGGGGGGAAAGACCAATTGGCAAAGAAGCTGGACGATTTGTTTTCGGCATCCACTCAAACGACCGGACGCGAGCAAAGCGATATCACCGGATTAATCGGGCAATACGCACACGGCAACGAACCCAGCCACCACATTGCTTATTTGTACAATTTTGTAGGCCAACCCTGGAAAACCCAGGAACTGGTTCATCAAATCATGACCGGATTTTATTCGAACAATCCCGACGGCTTAATCGGCAACGAAGATGTGGGGCAAATGTCGGCATGGGCCGTGTTGAGCGCCATGGGATTTTATTCCGTAAATCCCGGAAGTACGTTCTATACGCTCGGAACTCCCCTATTCAAAAAAGTAACCATTCACCTCGAAAACGGGAAAACCTTTGTCATCCAGGCAAACGGTTTGAATAAAAATAAATTTTACATCGAAAAAGCCACCTTGAACGGCAAAGAACACCACGCATCCTTTATCGACCAGGCCGACATCCTGAATGGAGGCGAATTGGTCTTGGAAATGGCCGGCAAACCCAATAAAAATTGGGGTGTCGGTGAAGGCAACGAACCCGTTACGGCTATCACCGATCGCTTGATTACCTTGGCGCCTTTTATCAAGGATCCCACCAAAGTGTTTATCGACAAACACACCGTTGAACTGTTGGCCGAGCCCCAAAGTAAAATCTACTACCGCGATAAAAAAAATGCCGGAAAACCTGTTTTTACCGAGTACACAACTCCTTTTGACATAACGCAGGCCACCGAAATCGAATTTTATGCCGAGAAAAACGGCGTCAAAAGCAAAACCCTTTCGGCCAAATTCTACAAACTTCCCAACGACAAAGACTGCCGGTTGCTTACCCAACCCGCCACGCAATACTCCTCGAATACCAATCTGACTCTGGTTGACGGCATCCGGGGCGAAGAAGACTTCCGGATCGGCGGTTGGCTCGGATTTCAGGAAATCAATTGCGAAGCTGTAGTTGATTTGCGTGCCGAAAAAAAGATTTCGAAATTCGGCATGGGCTTTTTGCAGGACATCAACGCCTGGATTTTTATGCCTCTAAAAGTGGAATTTTTCACATCGAATGACGGGAAAAACTTTACATCCGTGGGTGTGGTACAAAACGATGTTCCCAACGACCAATGGGGAACCATCCTGAAAACCTTTTACCTGAAAACCGCTCCTGTTTCGGCGCGCTATGTCAAAGCCGTTGCATACAACATCGGGCATTGTCCGCCGGGGCACAAAGGCGACAACGGGCCGGCCTGGATATTTTGCGATGAAGTGATTGTGGAGTAACCCCGGTTGCAAAAAAATCATAACGGGGTACTTTTTTCGGAAAAAACTTGTTCGTTTTACATAGCTATCAACCATTCGATTATTTTTTTTATGAGCTGTAATAAAAACATTCTCTTTTTTCTGCTGGGTATTTTTTGTATTTCCCGTTTGGCCGCTTCCAACGAAGGCTACAAAATCACGGTAAAACTGGCCAATCAAGGAGATACCGTTTTGTACCTGGCACATTACTTCAGCAACAAAACCCTTTTGGACGATACCGCGCGGATCAATTCGAAAGGCGTGTTTGTGTTTGAAAATCCGGAAAAGGCGGACGAAGGCATGTACATTGTCCTCAATGCAAAAAAAGTCAAGTATTTCGATTTTTTCCTGACCGGAAAACAAGAAATGTCGTTCAAATGCGATACGACCGATGTGGTCGCTTCCATGGTGGTCAGCGGATCCCATGAAAACGAAGTCTTTTTCGATTACATGAAATACATGGCCGACAAACGGAAAGACGCAAACCACCTGAGAGAGCAACTGAAAGCAATTGACGACAAAGACAGCGAAAAAGCCAAAGCCCTTTCCGAAAAAATCAAGAAAATCGACGAAGAAGTAAGGGCCCAGTTGAAAAAAATACAGGATCAAAATGCCTCCCTCTTGTGCATGAAGTTTTTAAAAGCGATGGAAGATCCCGATTACCTGAAATATTGTACGGACGCCAGCGGGAAAGTCGATTCGTCAAAAATGTTCCAGGCCTTTAAGCAACATTACTGGGATCACTTCGACTTCTCCGATGCCCGCCTGCTTTATACGCCGGTGTTTTCGCAAAAAGTAGACCTGTATTTTTCCGAAAAAATGGTGACGCCCACGGTCGATTCCATGAAAGTTGCCATCAACTACCTGCTCGAAAAATCCAAGCCCAGTCCCGAAATGCAGAAATACATGGCTTGGTACTTGCTGGATTTGGCCCAAAAAATGGAAATTATGGGCATGGACGCCCTGGTCGTTTACATTGTAAAAGACATTCTGGAAGCGGGCAAAGTGGAGTGGTATTATCCGTCCGTAAAGGAAACCGCCATCAAGCGCGCCAATGCCATGGAGCCCAGCCTGATCGGCAAGAAAGCCCCGCAACTGATTTTACAGGATACCAGCGGAAACCCACGGGATTTGTATCAGGTGAACGCAAAATACACCCTGATTTTCCTTTGGGAAAGCAACTGCAGCCATTGCAAAAAAGAAATGCCGAACCTTCTGGCGTTTTACAAGGATTTTCATGAAAAATACGATTTGGAAGTTTTTGGAATCAGCACCGATACTATTCCCGCCAAATGGAAAGAATACGTCCGGAAAAACAACATGCAATGGATCAATGTCAACGGGCGGCTTGCCTACAAAGGGAATTATTCACGGCTTTACGACATTCATTCTACACCCCAGATGTTTTTATTGGACGACAAAAAAACAATCATTGCCAAACACATTCTGACGGATAGCCTGAAAATGATTCTTCAGGATCTGGAGGAGAAGAAAACGTCGAAGGCCGGACCGGGCGAAAGCGAAACCAAAAGTCAAAGCCAGTAAAGTTTCAATAGACTTACGGGATGATACCATAAAAATAGGCTGCCGGAAAAGGCAGCCTATTTGTTTTATAAATTCCGGACAAATTAAGCAGGCACTTGGTCCAAAGCCTGTTTCAAATCGTGGATCAAGTCCTCGGCATCCTCGATACCGGCGCTGTAACGAACCAATCCGTCCGTAATTCCCGCTTCCAGCTTGTCCTTTTGCGACACTTTCGAATGAGTCATGGAAGCCGGATGTTGAATCAAGGTTTCAACGCCGCCCAGCGAAACCGCCAGAATCGCCACCTGTACATTGTCCATTAAAATTTTTCCTGCGCTCAGCCCGCCTTTCAACTCGAAAGAAATCACGGCGCCCGGGCCGGCCATTTGTTTCTTTGCCAACTCGTACTGCGGATGCGATTTTAAACCCGGATAAGCCACGGAAGCCACTTTCGGATGACTTTCCAGAAACTCGGCGATCTTTTGGGCATTCTCTTGCGAACGTTCCATACGGATGGCTAACGTTTTCAAGCCGCGCAAAACCAGGAACGCCTGGTTCGGATCCATGTTGCAACCCAAAGTAACCATGATGGGACGGAGCTTTTTGTACATCTCTTCCGTTTTGGTAACAATCATTCCCGCAACAATGTCCGCATGCCCGTTGATAAATTTGGTCATACTGTGGAACACGATATCCGCGCCCCAATCCAGCGGTTTTTGCAAATACGGGCTGGAGAAGGTATTGTCCACCGCTACCGGAATATTCCGTTCGTGCGCCAATTTGCAGACCGCTTCCAGATCCGTAAGGCTCATGGTCGGATTCGAAGGCGTTTCGATAAAAATTAACTTGGTGTTGGGACGGATGGCATTCTTCACATTCTCAATCACCGAAGTGTCCACACAAGTAGCTTCCACGCCGAAACGCGAATAATGTTGTTCCAAAACCACGCGCGAAGGGCCGTAAACAGCCGCCGAACACACGACATGCGCTCCTTGACCCAACAAGCCGAAGTACAAGGTATTCACCGCGCCCATACCCGACGAAGTGGCAATACCGCCGAAACCGTTTTCCAGGTCGGCGATGATATTTTCCAATGCCCCGATGGTGGGGTTGTTGATACGCGTATAAATAAAGCCGTTGCTTTCGCCCGAAAAACAAGCCGCGCCGTGTTCGGCATTGTCGAACACGAAGGTGGATGTTTGATAAATGGGAATGGTTGCGCTTCCCAGCGCATCTTTAAAACCGCCGCCATGGATCAGTTTCGAGTTGAATTTCAAATCCTTTTTTGCCATTTTAGTAAATTCGATAAAAATAAGTAGGTGATGATGTATTAAAATCCGATCGGCAAGCCTGCCGATAAAAGATTTGCAAAAGTAGGAAAATATTCGGCCGTTTGCGAAAAGAAGGAGCAGGCATTCTTTGCCAACTTGCTGTAGAACCCTTTGAAAACAAGGAAATAAAAATTTTATGAACAGCTTCACCCGGATTCCCTTTATAACCCGATATTTGCCCGTCCCATTGCCGGATGTTTTATAAAAACAGGCATTGCATTATTTTTTAAATATCCTATCGGAATCATGAATCCAAAACAAATTGTTGCTGCACTTTTTTTAATGATTTGTTTGTTTGCAGCTTGCAAACGGAAACCACAAACTGCGCCTCAGGAAAAAAAGGCCATTCCTACCCAAACCGTTTCAGATAGCCTGCCCCAACCTCAGGAAACTGTGGTTGATATCTTGTTACCGGCCGGTTACCGGGGAACAAAACCTGCCGATTTCCAGCACATGCTGAAAGAAGATTGGTTTGATTTTTACCAGGATACCGATACCAGGAATTTTTTCTTAAAAAAAGCCTCCGTTCATATTTCGCGCTATTACGACGGCTGCATCGAAGATTCGACGACCAGCGTACAATCCATGGAAGGAGCGTTGCTGCTCATCAAAGGATTGACGCCCAATAACGCCCGGATCAAAAGTGTTTCCCTGGCAAAAGAAAGTGTTTTTGCCGGCGGGCAACTGGATTTTTCATACAACCAGAAAAACTACGTCCTTCGTGCAACCGGGAAAGTCGCGCAAAGCGAATCGGGGAACGATTTTTCGGATTCCTGGGACCATGTCACCAATTACGAACTCTATTTATTCGATCCCGAAACCAAAACAGAACAATTGCTCGTTCAAATACCCCGATTTAAAGACACTCAGGCCAACCTGCTCTTTGTCGGTGACCTGGACGAGGACGGAAAACCCGATTTCCTGATCGAAACCTCGACCGATTATGAAGAAAAACGCGTGGAACTGTTTCTATCCTCCGTTGCCGAAAAAGGGAAACTCATCAAACGCGTAGGTGTTTCGGAATATCAGTTTGATTGTTAAAAAAGCAACCAAACCACAAAGACACAAGGTTGATACAAGAGCACAAAAATATAGTGCTTTTATACACTAATTTTCTGGTTTTACTAGTCTGCCATTTACTAGTTTACTTAATTGTGCTCCTTCTGGTGAAAAACTCTTTTTGAAACACCTCTTTTACCGCTGCACTTCCAAGGTAATCACATTGTCTACCAGATTAACATCCGCCCACGAAATATCGAAAATGACGTAATTGTTGTCGATCGTTTGGAATTTTACCTTTTCCTGGGTTCCGAACTTTACCGCGCCTTTTACCTTGTACGGCAATTGAAGCATCAATTTATCCCCGGTCTTTTTGAAAAGATGGATAAATACCTGATTTCCTTTTTCGGTCAGGCAGCCCCAATCTTGCGGCTTCACGGCTCCTCCCGTTGTACCATAAATGGTGGTTCCGTAAACATTCACCCATTCGCCGATGGCTTTCAAACGTTTTACACTTTCCGGATGAATCTCGCCCGACGGCAGCGGCCCCACGTTTAACAACAAATTCGAACCATAGCCCGCCGCTTTCACCAACAATTGAATCAACTCCTCGGTCGACTTATATTTCAAATCGGTAATATTGTATCCCCAACTGTTGTTCATGGTAATGCAACTTTCTACCGGCATCTTATGCAAATACACCGGTTGTCCGCTCAAACCTTTGGTATTTTCGCTCGGCAAATCCTGTTCGAACATTTGAAAATCTTCCCCTTCGAAAGGCGTAATGTGGTGGTTGTTCCCGATCAGGCAAGCCGGCTGTAATTTGTGGATCAACCCGTAAATTTCGTCGTAATGCCAGTTGACATGATCCGGTTCTTTTTCATCATGCTCGTTGTCTTTTTGATCCCAATGCCCGTCCAGCCAAATTCCTGCAATCGGCCCGTAGTTTGTTAACAATTCCGTCAATTGTGCTTTCATAAAATGAATGTACGAATTCCAATCCCCCTGTTCCGTGCGTCCCGTCCCTTTGCCCGTACGTCCGGTAGTATACTGGTAATCGCTTCGATACCAATCCAGGATCGAATAATACAAATACAACTTAATCCCTTGCTTTTGGCATTCCTGAGCAATTTCTTTGACCACATCGCGCTGAAACGGCGTATTCGTCACCTTCCAATCACTCTGTTTCGTGTCCCACAAACTAAAACTATCGTGATGGCGCGAAATCAACGTAATGTATTTCATACCCGTGCTTTTGGCCAGCGAGACCCATGCCGCCGCATCAAATTTTTCCGGATAAAAAGCATCCTTCAGGTGTGTGTATTCCTCCACTTTGATGTTGCGGCTGTTCATCACCCATTCGCCAGAGCCCAGCATACTTGATACACCCCAATGGATAAACATCCCGAAACGGTCTTCCGCAAAAGCCTTCCGGGCATTCAAATTTTCGGGAGCCGGCGTATAGTTTTTTTGAGCAAATAAGCTGCAAACCAGGAAAAACAACATCGTAGAAAAAAACGTCTTCATAAGGATACGGGTAAAAAAGATGGAACAGAAAGAATTTGTACGGCAAATGTGCAAAAAGAAAACGAAAGCCGCAAGATATGCAGTTTTTTTTACCTTTGTGAGGTTTTGGGAAAGAGTAAACTGGTAGACGAGTGACAAGTAGACTAGTAAACAAGTTTTAATGCAGAAGGCAGAAAGCAGAAAACAGATGATGAACGATGAATGATGAACACGCGTCATTTCGACTGGAGCGAAGCGAAATGGAGAAATCCCTTTCCTTAACTTCCCCGGTTTCACCCTTACCCATTTACCCTTACCCATTTACCCTGCACCATTCACCTTGAACCCTTAACCCATTTCACGCTTCACTGTTCACAACTCACATTAAAGCAACATGAAAATCACCATTGTAGGAGCCGGCTATGTCGGATTGGTTACCGGAGCTTGTTTCGCCGAGATTGGCATCGATACCACTTGCATTGATATTGATACCGAAAAAATAGAAAACCTCAAGAAGGGAATTTCCCCCATTTACGAGCCCGGCCTGAGCGAAATGATGGAGCGCAATGCAGAGCGCAACCGCCTGCATTTTTCAACCGACCTGATTCCGTTTTTGGCCGGTTCCGAAGTCGTATTCATTGCTGTAGGAACGCCTCCCGATGAAGACGGCAGCGCCGACCTCAAACATGTGTTGGACGTCGCCCGCACCATCGGCAAGCACATGAGCAAACACTTGCTGGTGGTTATCAAAAGCACGGTTCCCGTGGGAACCGCGCAAAAAGTGCGCGACGCCATCGAGCAAGAACAAAAACACCGCAATACAACCATCGAATTTGATATTGTATCCAACCCCGAATTTTTGAAAGAAGGCGATGCCATCGAAGATTTTATGAAACCCGACCGCATTGTCATCGGCGTTGAAAACGAACGCTCGCAGGAAATTATGGCCCGCCTTTACCGGCCTTTTGTGCTGAATGGCTATCCCATCCTTTTCATGGACGTGCCCTCGTCGGAAATGACCAAGTATGCTGCCAATTCCATGCTCGCCACCCGTATCAGTTTTATGAACGATGTGGCCAACCTGTGTGAGTTGCTGGGCGCGGATGTCAGCATGGTGCGGAAAGGAATCGGCTCCGACAGCCGGATCGGGAATAAGTTCCTGATGCCCGGTATTGGCTACGGCGGTTCCTGTTTTCCGAAAGATGTGCAAGCCCTGATCAAAACTGCCGAACAACACCATTACGAAATGAAAGTGTTGAAAGCCGTGGAAGAAGTCAACCAATTCCAGAAAAACCGGCTGTTTACCAAATTCCACAAACATTTTGACGGGCATGCCAAAGGCAAAACCGTGGCCATTTGGGGATTGGCTTTCAAACCTCAAACCGACGATGTACGCGAAGCGCCGGCTTTGGTTTTAATAAAGGAATTGCAAAAAGCCGGTTGCCATGTGAAAGTGTACGATCCCGTGGCCATGCCCGAAACCAGAAAACGCATCGGCAATACCGTGGAATACTGTGAAAATATTTATAAAGCCGCCCAATCAGCCGATTGCATCATGCTGGTTACCGAATGGACGGAATTCCGTTCCCCCGACTGGAGGAAATTAAAATCCCTGCTGAAACAACCCATCGTGTTCGACGGGCGGAATGTGTACGATTACAACGAAATGCAAACCAATGGATTTACCTATTACGGCATTGGAGTTTGATTGGGCGAATGGTACAAGGTAAAGGGTAAAAGGTGAAGTGTGAACCGTGAAGGGTGAACAGTACAAGGTGAAGGGTAAAGCCCGGGGAAACGGGTTGGTTTTAATTGAATCGGAGAATTTGATCTAATAATAAGTTGTTTTAATCGCATAGCGTGAAATGTGAACGGTGAGTAGTTTGTTGAACTGTTGAATCGTTGAGTTGTTGAATTGTTTATTGGATGGGTTGTTGTTTGTTTTTTGTTTCCTCGTTCCGCCCTCTTCTTTCTGCAAAAATCTCGTTCCTAGTATCTCGTTTACTTGTATCTAAAACCTCGCTTTCAATTTTCAATTAAAAAAAAGTTCATCGTCATATTCTCATCATTCATCAAAAACATTTTCAATTTTCAACTTCAATTAAAAAAGTTCATCGTTCATATCTCATCATTCATTATTATTTAAGAAACATTTTCAATTTTCAACTTCATTAAAAAAGTTCATCGTTCATATCTTATCATTCATCATTATTTAAGAAACATTTTCAATTTTCAACTTTCAATTTTCCATTAAAATAAAGTGCGTTTTCACTGGGGACACGGAATCTTTACCTTTATCGGCATTTTTGTGCTGGCGATGGCATTTCTGGTTTACAAAAGCCTGCAATACGACTTTCCATTGGTTGAAAAAGAGTATTACCCCAAAGGGCTTGATTACCAGACTCAAATAAACAAAAAGCGCAATGCCGACAGCTTGCCCGAAAAAATAAAAATCCAACAACAACCGGATTTTATGGAAGTGATTTATCCACCATCTTTCCGTCAGAAGGACCTTTCAGGGAACTTATATTTCTATTGCCCTTCGGGCGATCAGGCCGATTACAACGTTGCCATAAAACCCGATTCGGCCATGAAGCAACAAATATCAAAAACCCATTTGAGCGGAGGGAAATACATTTTGAAAATAGACTGGACCCTGGACAACAAAGCGTTTTACCAGGAAGAAACTTTTTTCAAAACAACATTAAAATAAGCCAATACACGCTTCTGTTCAAACATTTCCTTTGCTTTTGGGTTTCAAAACCAATTAAATCCGCTAAATTTGCAATCATTTTTTCAGTAGAGGAGTGATTCGTGCGTTGCGAAACGAACAAATACCTGTATTTTGCGGAAATATAATTCCGGTTTGTTCGTTTGGCAATCATAAATTCCCGTTTCACCACTTACTGTTCACGTTTTACGAATCAGACAATACATAATATGCTCAATTCCGTTTTAAAAATGTTTGCCGGGGGCAACAAAAGCGACCGCGACATTAAAGCCATCATGCCGGTGGTTGAAAAAGCCAAAATCGAATTTGATAAACTGGCCAGCCTCAGCAATGATGAACTTCGCGCATGCACAGCCGATTTTAAGGCGCGCATTGCCAAAGCCATTGAAAAAGAAGAAACCCAGATAAACCAAATCCGTGAACGCATTGCTTCGGAATACGACATGGATATTGAAGAAAAAGAAGAACTTTTCAAAGAAATCGATAAACTCGAAAAAGAAAGTTACAGAATTACCGAAGAGACCCTGAAGGAGATTTTGCCCGAAGCTTTTGCCGTGGTGAAAGAAACCGCCCGGCGTTTCAAGGAAAACGAAACCTTGGCGGTTACCGCTTCCGAATTGGATCGCGAAATAGCAGCCACACATGACCACGTCAACATTGAAGGCGACCAAGCCCTTTGGAGCAACACATGGTCGGCCGGCGGAAACATGACGACCTGGGATATGGTGCATTACGATGTCCAATTGATTGGCGGATCAGTATTGCATCAGGGAAAAATTGCCGAAATGGCAACCGGGGAAGGAAAAACGTTGGTGGCAACCCTTCCGGTTTATCTGAATGCCCTTCCGGGAAAAGGTGTTCACGTGGTTACCGTGAATGATTATCTGGCAAAACGCGACTCGGAGTGGATGGGTATTTTGTTTGAATTCCACGGATTGCGCGTGGATTGTATTGACAAGCACGAACCCAACTCGCCAGAGCGCCGGAGTGCTTATTTGGCTGACGTCACCTACGGGACGAACAACGAATTCGGTTTCGATTACTTGCGCGACAACATGGCGCGCGGCCCCGAAGATTTGGTACAACGCCCGCATAACTATGCTATTGTGGATGAGGTCGACTCGGTATTGGTCGACGATGCCCGTACTCCTTTAATTATTTCCGGACCTACGCCCCGTGGCGAAAACCAGGAGTTCGAACAACTACGGCCTGAAATACAAAAACTTTACAACGAGCAACGCGCCCTGGTAAACAAATTGTTGGCGGAAGCCAAAAAACTATTGGAACCGGATGGCAACGGAAAAGTTGATTCCGAAAAAGAAAAAGAAGGAGGAAAATTGTTGCTCCGGGCACAACACGGTTTGCCCAAATACAACCCTCTGATCAAGTTTTTGAGCGAACAAGGCATGAAAGCCCTCATGCTGAAAACCGAAAACTTTTACATGCAGAATCAATCCAAAGACATGCACCTCATCAACGATGAGCTGTTTTTTGTGATTGAAGAAAAAAACAATTCCATTGAATTGACGGATAAAGGGATCGATTTGATCACCCAATCCTACCAGGATGCCAAATTTTACATTTTGCCCGATATTGGCTCCGAATTGGCCGATCTGGATAAATCTCCCCTTCCGGAAAAAGAAAAATTGCAAAAGAAATCCGAGATTTTGGCCGATTATTCCGTAAAGTCCGAGCGCATCCACACCGTGAACCAATTGCTCCGTGCTTACGCCATGTACGAACGTGATGTCGAATATGTGGTGATGGACAACAAGGTGAAAATTGTGGACGAACAAACCGGACGTATTTTGGACGGGCGCCGTTACAGCGACGGATTGCACCAGGCCATCGAAGCCAAGGAAAACGTGAAAGTGGAAGCAGCCACGCAAACCTATGCCACCGTTACGCTGCAAAACTATTTCCGGATGTACAAGAAATTGGCCGGTATGACGGGAACGGCTGAAACCGAAGCCGGTGAATTCTGGGATATTTACAAACTGGATGTCGTAGTCATTCCCACCAACCGCCCGGTGATCCGGAAAGATATGAACGATTTGGTTTACAAAACCAAACGCGAAAAATTTAATGCCGTGATCTCGCACATCAAAGAATTGGTGGAAGCAGGCCGTCCGGTGCTGGTAGGGACTACTTCGGTAGAAACCTCCGAATTGCTCAGCCGCATGCTGACCCGCGACAAAATTCCCCATCAGGTTTTGAATGCCAAATTGCACCAAAAAGAAGCCCATATTGTGGCCGAAGCAGGGAAAGCCGGAACCGTCACCATTGCCACCAACATGGCAGGCCGGGGAACCGACATCAAACTGGGACCCGGCGTAAAAGATGCCGGCGGGTTGGCCATTTTGGGAACCGAGCGCCACGATTCGCGCCGGGTTGACCGCCAGTTGCGCGGACGTTCCGGACGTCAGGGCGATCCCGGAAGCTCCGAATTTTTTGTTTCGCTCGAAGACGATTTGATGCGCCTGTTTGCATCTGAACGCTTGGCCGGTATTATGGACCGGCTGGGACACAAAGAAGGCGATGTGATTCAGGCCGGTATGATTACCAAAGGCATTGAGCGCGCCCAGAAGAAAGTCGAAGAAAATAACTTCGGCATCCGCAAACGCTTGCTGGAGTTCGATGATGTGATGAACTCGCAACGCGAAGTCGTCTACACGAAACGGCGCAATGCCCTTTACGGCGACCGCCTGGCGTTGGACATCAGCAACATGATTTACGATTTGTGCGAAAATACCATAAACGAATACCACGATTCCGACGATTACGAGGCATTCCAACTGGAATTGCTGACCACGTTTTCATCCGAATGCCCGTTTAGCGAAAGCGAATTTAAAAAAGAAAAGCCAGGCACCTTAACACAAAAGCTGTTTGAATTTATTTACCAACGCTACCGCGACAAATCGCAGCAAATAGCCGAGCGTACCCATCCCATTATCAAGGATGTGTATGAAAACAATCCGCGTTTTCAATACATTGCCATTCCGATTACCGACGGAATTAAAACCATGCAGGTGGCTCCAAGCTTGAAAAAAGCATACGACGACAACGGCAAGGAAGTTATTTTGGCGATCGAAAAAGGGATTTCGCTGGCCATTATTGACGACGCCTGGAAAGAACATTTGCGTGAAATGGATGAGCTGCGCCACAGCGTACAATCCACCGTTTCTTACGAGCAAAAAGACCCCTTGTTGATTTACAAGCTGGAATCTTTCAATCTGTTTAAAGTCATGATTGAAAAAACCAACAAGGAAATCACTTCGTTCCTGTTGCGGGCCAACATTCCGATTCAGGAAGCCGACGAAGTACGGGAAGCTCAAAAGCCTTCGAAACGCGATTCGAAGCTGAACGAGAGCCGTTCGGATATTTTGCGCCAGCGCACGGGTGAAAACACGGTAACCGGTCCGGTTCGCGTGGAGAAAAAAGTAGGCCGTAACGACCTTTGCCCCTGTGGAAGCGGTAAAAAATACAAAAACTGCCACGGGAAAGAAGAATAAATTACAGTGAGTTGTGAAGAGTGAACTGTGAAAAGAATGCTTTTCACACCTCACGCTTTACTGTTCACATCTCACGATAAACAAAAACACATGATCAAACGCATTCTTTTAAAACTGAGCGGCGAATCGTTGGCCGGCGACAAAAAAAACGGATTTGAATCCTCCATTTTGGAGCAATATGCACAAGAAATAAAAGCACTGGTCGATTTAGGCATTCAGGTAGCGATTGTGCCCGGAGGCGGCAATATTTTCCGCGGTTTAAAAGGAAATAATTTCAATATCGAACGGTTGCAAGGCGATTACATGGGCATGCTGGCAACCGTCATCAACAGCCTGGCATTGCAATCAGCATTGGAAGCTTTGGACATCACCACCAAAGTTTATTCAGGCGTTGCCGTGGAACCCGTCGCGGAGAAAATCAGCGGACAACGCGTAGTTCGTAGTTTGGAAAAAGGCGAAGTCTGCATCCTGGCCGGCGGTACCGGTAATCCGTTTTTTACGACCGATTCGGCAGCCGCTTTGCGCGCCATCGAAATCAAAGCCGATTTGTTGCTCAAAGGAAGCCGGGTAGACGGCATTTATACAGCCGATCCCGAAAAAGATCCCACCGCGGTCCGGTACGATAAACTGACTTTCGACGAATCGTACGAAAAACAACTGAATATCATGGACTTGACGGCATTTACCCTCTGTAAAGAAAACAACATGCCCGTCATTGTTTTCGATATGAATAAAAAAGGCAATCTTTTCAAAATTATTCAAGGCGAAAACGTGGGAACGCTGGTGTTGCCCTAGTATTTTTACTTTTGCTTTCCTGTTTTTCGAGTTTGCTTCCCCCGTTTTTCGGAAACGGGGAGGAGACCTATGTTTTTGCAGCCATTTTTTCTTATTTAGAATTCTTCTAAAATACTAAAATAACAACATTTAGTAAATGTGGTATGCAAGAAAAAAATACCTTTGCATACCGTGAAATCAATTGTTAATTGATTCACAATGGATTTTATGATAAAAAATATTGTTCTAAAAATCAGATAATTACAATAATTCAAAATACGTCATAACTGAAAGATAAAAAACGAAAAAAAGTATGGCTCAAATTAAATCATTAGACGATCTCCGGAAGATCAAAGCTCAAGTGGAAAATAAGCTCAACTTGCGCGAACTTGGCGACAATGCCGAGAATTTGGTGCAAGTGAAAGTCGCAATGGCAACCTGCGGCATTGCTTCGGGTGCAAAAACCGTATTGGACTATATGGTGACCGAATTTTCAAAACGTAACATCGATGCCGTCGTTACGCAAACCGGCTGCATGGGCTATTGCTATGCCGAACCCACCATCGAAGTGACCCTGCCGGGCAAAGACCCTATTGTGTTTGGTTATGTCGACACAAAAAAGGCCGATGAAATTATCGAAAAGTATATCAAACGCGGAGAACTCGTAGAAGGTATCATTCCGCAGAATTATGAAACAATTCAAAATAAGTAAAACCACAGGAGGAATACGTAATGGCACAATTTAAAATGCACATGCTCGTTTGTGGTGGCACGGGTTGTCGAGCTTCTCAAAGCGATGTATTATTTAACGAATTAGGAAAAGGATTAAAAGCCAAAGGCTTGGAAAACGACGTTCAAGTGGTTACAACCGGCTGTTTTGGTTTTTGCGAAAAAGGCCCCATCGTTAAAATATTACCCGATAACACGTTCTACACGCAAGTCACCCCGGACGATGTAACGGAAATCATTGAAGAACACATTATCAAAGGACGTAAGGTACAACGTTTGCTTTACGAAAATCCAGAGAACGCAGAAAAAGTTTCGGATTCGAAGCACATGGGATTTTATCGCAAACAATTGCGTATTGCTTTGCGTAACTGCGGTTTTATCGATCCCGAAAATATCGACGAATACATTGCTCGCGACGGATATGCCGCATTAGGCAAATGTTTGACCGAAATGACGCCCGAGCAAGTCATTGAAGAAATCAAGAAAAGCGGTTTGCGCGGTAGGGGAGGCGGAGGTTTCTCAACCGGAACCAAGTGGGAATTGACCCGCATTAACAATGCCGATCAAAAATATGTGGTTTGCAACGCCGACGAAGGCGATCCGGGTGCATTTATGGACCGTTCCATTATGGAAGGCGACCCGCACACCATCATCGAAGCAATGGCAATCAACGGCTATTGCACCGGAGCTTCCAAAGGATTGGTTTACATTCGTGCCGAATATCCTTTAGCCATCGAACGTTTGAAGATTGCCTTGAATCAAGCCCGCGAATACGGACTTTTAGGCAAAAATATTTTGGGATCCAATTTCAGTTTTGAGATTGAAATCCGTTACGGAGCCGGAGCATTTGTTTGCGGTGAAGAAACTGCTTTGATCCACTCCATGGAAGGATTCCGTGGCGAACCTACTATGAAACCCCCGTTCCCTTCCGTATCGGGCTATTTGGGAAAACCCACCAATGTAAACAACGTGGAAACCTATGCCAACATTCCGGTGATTATCAACCGTGGTGCAGATTGGTACAGCACGATCGGAACCGAACGTTCCAAAGGAACCAAAGTATTTGCGCTGGCCGGAAAAATCAACAACGTAGGCTTGATTGAAGTTCCCATGGGAACCACTTTGCGCGAAGTTGTTTTTGAAATCGGCGGTGGCGTGAAAGACGGCAAAAAATTCAAATTGGTTCAAACCGGAGGCCCTTCCGGCGGTTGCTTGACCGAAAAGCATTTGGACACCCCGATCGATTTCGACAACCTGATCGCAGCCGGTTCCATGATGGGCTCAGGCGGTATGATTGTAATGGACGAAGACGATTGCGCCGTATCGGTGGCAAAATTCTATTTGGATTTCACCGTGGAGGAATCCTGCGGAAAATGCGCTCCTTGCCGTGTTGGTAACAAACGTTTGTACGAACTTTTGACCAAAATCTGTGAAGGAAAAGGCACGATGGAAGACCTCGACCTGCTTCGCAACCTCAGTACGGTTATCAAAGATACGTCGCTTTGCGGTTTGGGCCAAACATCACCCAATCCGGTACTTTCAACCTTAGACCATTTTTGGGATGAATATGTGGCGCACATTCGCGACCATAAATGCCCCAGCGGTCAATGCAAAGCGTTGATGCAATACACGATCGAAGCCGAGGCATGCGTAGGTTGCACGGCTTGCGTACGCGTATGTCCGGTTGGCGCCATCTCAGGTGAAAAGAAAATGCCTCATGAAATCAACCAGGAAACTTGCATCAAATGCGGTGCTTGTATGGAAAAATGTAAGTTCAATGCAATTTTTGTTCGCTAATTGAAAGGAAGATCACATTATGTCAATGATAAATATTAAAATCGATAATAAAGAATTTCAAGTCGCAAAAGGCACGACCATTTTGGAGGCTGCAAAAAGTGTCGGTATCAACATTCCCACGCTTTGCCATTTGCATTTGCACGATTTGAATGTGACCAACAAACCGGCCGGTTGCCGCGTTTGTGTCGTGGAAATGAAAGGCCGCAGAAATTTGGCTCCGGCTTGCGTTTCCGAATGCTTTGACGGCATGGAAGTTGTTACAAACAATATCCGCGTTCTCAATGCACGTAAAACCGTTTTGGAATTAATCCTCAGTGACCACCCGACCGATTGTTTGGTGTGCCCGCGTAACGGTACCTGCGAATTGCAATCCATGGCTCAGGAAATGGGCATTCGCGAAATCAAATACACCGGCGAACAAAGCACATACCGTGAAGATACCTCTCCGGCTATTATCCGCGATGTAGACAAATGTATCATGTGCCGCCGTTGCGAAATGATGTGCAACCAGGTACAAACCGTAGGCTGCTTGTCAGCTGTGAACCGTGGATTCCAAGCGGTGGTTGCTCCTGCCTTCGAAATGAATTTGGAAGAATCCGTTTGCACCTATTGCGGACAATGCGTAGCCGTATGTCCTACCGGTGCTTTGACCGAAGTCGATCATACCAACTCCATCATTCGTGCGTTGGCTGATCCGGCCAAAACCGTGGTCGTTCAAACAGCACCTGCTGTTCGCGTGGCATTGGGTGAAGAGTTTGGCCTCGCGCCCGGAACCATTGTTACCGGAAAAATGGCAGCCGCTTTGCGCCGTTTGGGCTTTGCCAAAGTATTTGATACCGACTTTGCCGCCGACTTAACCATTATGGAAGAAGGTACTGAATTGTTGGGACGTTTGAGCCAATACCTCAATGGCGACAAATCCGTCCGTATTCCGATTTTAACTTCTTGCTGCCCGGGTTGGGTGAATTTCTTCGAGCACCAGTTCCCCGACATGCTGGATGTGCCTTCAACCGCACGTTCTCCTCAACAAATGTTCGGCGCGATTGCTAAAACCTATTTAGCCGATAAATTGGGCGTGAAACGCGAAGACATGGTGGTTGTTTCTGTCATGCCTTGTTTGGCGAAGAAATACGAATGTTCGCGTGATGAATTTAAAACCAACGGCAATCCCGATGTGGATTACGCAATTTCGACCCGCGAATTGGCGCATTTGATCAAACAAATGAACATCGATTTCAATTCACTCCCCGAAGAAGATTTCGACCGCCCGATGGGTGAATCGACCGGAGCTGGCGTTATTTTCGGCGTTACCGGCGGTGTTATCGAAGCTGCTACCCGTACTGCTTACGAAGTATTTACCGGTAAAAAACTGGAAAAAGTTGATTTCGAAGAATTGCGCGGAATGGACTGGGTTCGTTCGGCCACCATCGATTTCGACGGAACTCCGATAAAAATCGGTATTGCTCACGGATTGGGCAACGCACGTAAATTGTTGGAAGACGTAAAATCAGGCAAAGCCGACTACCATGCCATCGAAATTATGGCTTGTCCCGGCGGTTGCATTGGCGGTGGCGGACAACCGTTACACCATGGCGACAGCTCGATTTTGAAAAAACGTACAGCCGCTATTTTCCGCGAAGACGCCGGCAAACCCATCCGCAAATCGCACGAAAATCCGGATATAGCTAAGTTGTATGAAGAATTCTTGGGCAAACCTTGCGGACACAAATCGCACGAGTTGTTGCACACGCACTACTTCGACAAACATAAATCAATCGAAATTGAATAATTTTTTCGGAAGTTGCAAGTGGTTGTCAAACCACTTGCAACACCGGATCATAAACGAAAAAAGGTATGTCAACAATCATAAATTTAAAATTAAAACAAGATAAAGTTGATCAAATTCTTGCCATCTGTAAAGAGTTTAATAACGACAAAGGCGAGTTGATCAATGTGTTGCACAAAACACAACATGTTTTCGGTTACCTTCCTGCCGAAGTGCAAGAAGTCATTGCCCATGGTCTGGACACCTCGGCAGCCCATGTTTACGGAGTTGTTTCTTTTTATTCGTTCTTTACCATGGTGCCCAGAGGCGAACACCCTATTTCCATTTGTATGGGAACGGCTTGTTACGTACGTGGCGCCGAGCGCGTATTGGATGAATTTAAACGCCACCTGAAAATTGCGGTAGGTAAGACCACAGACGATGGAAAATTCTCACTGACTTGCCTGCGTTGCGTGGGCGCCTGCGGATTAGCCCCGGTGGTGATGGTAGGCGAAAAAGTATATGGACGTGTAGCTCCCGAAGATGTAAAGAAAATTCTCGAAGAATACGCAAATTAGTGAAACGTTGAAAGTGGGAAATTGAAAGTTTCCATTTTCTTACAAATAGAAAGGCCAAACCTGTTTTTATGGATTTGGCCTTTTTTAGTATACAATGAAACGGGTTTGAGGTTTCCTTTTATCAAGGCTATAAATCCTTCTTATCCTTCGTAAAGCGGCTTGTTTTTGATAAAAAGAGCAGTATAACTACTATATTGTCGTTGGGTTACGGCTTGGCCCTAAAACTTCTTTTTTTAGCAAATCTGGTTTGTTTTGAAAAAATAAAATCAATGAAAATACCACAACTCTTTTAGTATTGAGTAGATTTTAATCGAGTATTTTAGAATTTAAACAGTATTCGATTTTTATCTCATAGTGTGAAGGGCGAACGGGGAGGTGCCTGTTTAATCGCTTAACTGTTGAAGTGCTTAATTGTTTATTATTTGCTAACGTTCATGAGGCCGCTTCGCTAAATTCTTCATTCGTAATTCGTAATTTTTAATTCTTTCTGCCTTTCTCCTTTCTAAACCTTATCCATTTGCTCGATTATTTCCGCCGCCAGTTTTAGAATCTCTTTTCCTTTGCCGTCTAAATGCTTTGTGCCGTTGCGGCTTCCTTTCAGCACCATCCGGACATAAGCCTCGCTAACCCCTACTTTCTGAGCAATGTCGCGAATCGGGTTGAATTTTTTTTGTTGCACTTTTTGAAACAAATCCATAAAAAATGCTATATTTGTTGAGAGGCTCCACAAAATTACTAAATAATTATTTACTATTTTCAAATTAAAATCTATTATTTTTGACAACAAAGGAAAGAATATTACAGTATATTGACTATAAGGGAATTAGTCAGTATGATTTTTCCAAAAAAACGGGATTATCGAATGGTTTTTTGAAGGCGGGCAGTAATGTAACCTCCGAAAATCTTAAATTAATATCGACTACTTTCGTCGATTTAAATCTCGATTGGGTGATTACGGGTGAAGGTGAAATGATTCGCCCGGTAAAAGATCCCTTGCTTCCTTATCTTTTGTCGGGAGACGGCCAGATGCCATCGGTTAAGGATGAATTTTTCCTTTATTACCTGAATGAAGAAATGATCAAGGCCCTTCAAAAAATTGTCGCGACCCAGGAAGAACTGATTCAAGCGTTGAATGAACAGATCAAACTGTTAAAAGCGTAAAAAGGAAATTTGGCGGCATTCCGGGACAATAGGGAAACATCAACCCGTTTTGGACAAATCAAAATTACGCACCTGACACAGGCTCATCGTGTTGCAGGAGTTGCTGTGTATTTTCCGGAGATCCGTATTTTTAAGCGTTACGGATAAAATTTAATATGCCTCTGTTGCAGTGCTTTCCAAAAAATCTCAGGAGATGAGCACAAAAAATCCCTATTTTTCACTACCTTTGCACCCCTCAATTCATAACATCTGAAAACAAAATAAATCACTAAGATTCAAGGCATTAAAAATATGTTAGCGAGTTTTTGATGAAATTGTTTTCAAAAAAACGCTGAACCTATTTCCATGCAAAGTATCCGTAACATTGCCATTATTGCCCACGTCGACCACGGCAAAACTACCCTAGTTGATAAAATCCTCTATGCTTGTAAGCTTTTTCGCGAAAACCAGGAATCGGGAGAACTGATTCTGGATAACAACGACCTGGAGCGCGAACGGGGAATCACCATTACTTCGAAAAACGTTTCGGTTGAATACAAAGGCGTAAAAATTAACATCATTGATACGCCCGGCCACGCCGATTTTGGCGGCGAAGTAGAACGGGTGCTGAAAATGGCCGACGGCGTGTTGCTGTTGGTCGATGCTTTTGAAGGCCCCATGCCGCAAACGCGTTTTGTAACTCAAAAAGCCTTGTCGCTCGGCTTAAAACCCATTGTGGTCATCAACAAGGTGGACAAAGAGAATTGCCGTCCCGATGAGGTGCAGGAACAAGTGTTCGAGTTGTTTTTCAATCTGGAAGCCAACGACGAGCAATTGGATTTTCCAACCATTTACGGATCGGGAAAAAACGGCTGGATGAGTACGGATTACCGCCAAAAAACGGAAGATATCACGGCCTTGCTGGATGCCATTGTTGCCTACATTCCTGAAGCGCCACAAACGGAAGGCTATTTGCAAATGCAAATTACTTCCTTGGATTACAGCTCGTTTGTGGGCCGGATTGCCGTCGGACGTATCAACCGGGGCGAAGTAAAAGAAGGTCAGCAAGTGGCTTTATTGAAAAAAGACGGCTTGTTGAGCCGGGCCAAAGTCAAAGAACTTTATTCGTTCGAAGGTTTGGGAAAAGTGAAGGTCGAGAAAATGTTTGCCGGCGATATTTGTGCCATTGTGGGTTTGGATGGGTTTGAGATTGGTGACACCATTGCGGATCTTGAAAAACCCGAAGCGTTGCCGTCGATCAAAATCGACGAGCCGACCATGAGCATGACGTTTATGATCAACAATTCGCCCTTTTTCGGACGGGAAGGAAAATTTGTCACCTCGCGCCATGTTTACGAGCGTTTGATGAAGGAAACGGAAAAGAACCTGGCTTTGCGCGTGGAGGAAACGGCTTCTCCCGACCAGTTTTTAGTTTACGGGCGTGGTATTTTGCATTTGAGCATTTTAATTGAAACCATGCGCCGCGAAGGCTACGAATTGCAGGTAGGGCAACCGCAGGTCATTATCAAAGAGATTGATGGTACAAAATGCGAACCGGTGGAAAGCTTGATTGTAGATACTCCCGAGTCGGTAGCCGGAAAAGTGATCGAATTGGTTACGCAACGCCGTGGCGAATTGTTGGTGATGGAACCCAAAGGCGATTTGCAGCATTTGGAATTTCTGATTCCGTCGCGCGGTATTATCGGTTTGCGCAATTCGGTATTGACAGCAACGGCGGGCGAAGCCATTATGGCGCACCGTTTTCATGCTTACGAACCCATGAAAGGTAGCATTCCGCAACGCATGGTGGGCGTGTTGGTGTCGATTGAAGCGGGAATGGCGACGGCTTATTCGATTGATAAACTGCAAGACCGCGGGCATTTCTTTGTGGAAAACGGCGAAGAAATCTACGAAGGCCAAATGGTGGGCGAAAATACCCGCGATATGGATTTGGGTGTAAACATTGTAAAAGGAAAGCAATTGACCAATTTCCGTACGACCAGCAAAGACGACGCCTTACGTCTTCCTCCGGCTGTAAAATTCTCCTTGGAAGAGGCGTTGGAATACATTCAATCGGATGAATTGGTGGAGGTGACTCCCAAGTCGATGCGCATGCGTAAAATCATTTTAAAACAACACGAACGGGAAGCGGCTGCCAAACGGGCGAAATCGTAATCTTTTTTTAGTTGAAGTTTGCTTACAACTCAAACTTCATCAATTCCGCAATTTTTTGATAGTATTCGTATTCCAATTGCAACAGCGCCTGGTGCGATTGGCTCCAAACACACATTTCAGCAAAATATTCGGGAGCCGAGATTTCTCCGGCTTGCAGCGCCTTGTTTAGCAAAGTAACACTTTGTTGCATGGGTACATTGCTTTGATAATCATCCAACGAGATTTTCAAGGATTGGCATTCGTCGTACAAACGGCGAAGTTCTCCCATTTGTTTCACTTGTTCGCTTTCCAGTTCGCTTTGCCAATACAGGCTTTGGGCTTTTGCCGTTTTTACCGCATTTTTGTTTTCCCAAAGAGGAATGGAAATGCCGGTATGGATGCCGTTGTAATTGTCGCCGGCCATATACGTGCCGCGATAACCCAGTTCAAATTTCGGGTAGGAAAGGGCCTTGGTAACGGCGATTTGCGACTTGGATAGTTCTATCTTTTGCGAAAGCGAAGCCAGACTGGGATCAACCGATACCGCTTTGTCTTTGATCGTTTCAAATTCGGGAACCGGTTTGTCGAGGAAATAGCTGGTATCGGTAAATTCAATGGATGCGCCTCCATTGAGTTCGGCCAACTTTTTCAGTAAATTGTTGCGGTTGGTTTCGTTTTTACGGAAATCGCTTTTTAGAGTTACCAGATTCAGGTTGAGGATATTGACTTCCAGGATATTGGATTCGCCTTTTTGCAGGCGTGCCTGCTGCATTTCGAGCAGTTTGGTTGTGAAATTCAATTGGTTTTGCAGCAATGTTTTTTGTTTGTTCAGGTAAACCAATTCAATGCAGGTTGATTGGGCCTCCAGAAGGACGGATTGGCGCAAAATTTTTCCGTCGATTTCAGCTTGTGTGGCTTGTAAATTAGCATGTTGGGCTTTTTTCTTGTAAACGCCGGGGAAATCGAATTCCTGAATGGCATTCACCTCGCTTTGGATGGGTAAAGTGTTCTGGTTTCCCCAAAGATAATCATACGTAACCGATGGGTTGGCAAGGTAAATGCCTGTTTTGGCCTCCAGTTTCTGGCTTGCGACCCAATGTCCGGCAGCTTTAAGGGTTTTATTGTTTTCCAAAATACTTTTCAGCACAAGGCTTGTTTGATTTTGTGAAACAAGTGCTCCGGAAAATAAGAGCAAGGATAATGAAAGAACGAATTTGTTTCCTAATACCATTTTGACACCTAAATTTTTTGAAGTAAATTGGGTGGCAAAATTAAAAAAATTATTTAGACTCAGTCTAAATTCAAATAAAATATTTAATTCTCTAAAAATCATTTTATTATGATATTTTTAGTGATTTGATTTTGTATAAATTTCTTCTTTTCGATAAACATTCGAATCCTTCGGATTTGGTGGTGTTACAATTCCATTGCTATCTAAAAAAAACTGGTCACTCGTCACCCGTTCCTTTTTTCCGGCTAATCATCCAATACACAATGGGGATCAAAAAGCCGTTGAGCAGGGTAGAACTTAGCAAGCCACCCAAAATCACCTGCGCCATGGGGCTTTGAATTTCATTGCCGGGTAAATCGCCGTTTAATGCCAGGGGAATCAATGCCAATGCGGCGCAAAGCGCTGTCATCAGAATGGGATTCAGGCGGTCGAGCGAACCTTTGATAATGCTTTCGTACAGCGGCACTCCTTTCTTACGCAAATGTTCGAAATGCGAAACCAGCAAAATACCATTGCGCGTGGCAATGCCGAATAGCGAAATAAATCCGATGATGGCCGGAATGCTCAATACTTTCGACCCGATCCAAATACTGGCAATGCCGCCGATAAGCGCCAAAGGTAAATTGAGCATGATAATGCCTGAAAGCTTCAGGGTTTTAAACTCTTGAAACAGCAGCAAGAAGATAACCAGCAGCGAAAGGATGGAGGTAAAAAACAGAATGCGCGAAGCGGCAGCCTCGCTTTCAAACTGTCCGCCGTATTCAATGTGGTATCCTTCGGGAACGCTGATGTTTTTCTCTACGGAACTCCGGATATCGTTGACCACGCCGCGCAGGTCGCGCCCCGAAACATTACACGAAACCACGGTTTTGCGCTGCACATTTTCGCGGTTGATGGTGTTGGGACCCGAAGAGGAAACCACGTCGGCAACATAACTCAGCGGCACTTTGGAGCTGCCGCCGGCTTGCGGAATATCAATCAGCAGATTGCGGATCGCATCGATGTTGGCGCGGTTTTCATCCGAAACCTTTACCGTCAGGTCAAATACTTGTGAGCCTTCGTACACTTGGGAAACGACTTGTCCCTGCAAGGCGGTTGAAATCCATTCGGAAAATTCGGTAATGGGAATGCCGTATTTGGCCAGCATTTCGTAATGCGGTTTGATTTGCAGTTGCGGGCGCTCGACTTGTTGTTCCACATTCAAATCTACCAGACCTTCGATTCCCTGGATGTTGCTTTGTACTTGAAGCGCAAGTTGGTGTAATTTATTCAGGTCGGAACCGAAAATTTTGATGGCAATGTTGGCACGGGTTCCCGAAAGCATGTGGTCGATGCGGTGGCCGATGGGTTGTCCGATTTCAAAATTCAATCCTTTGATGGTGGATAGCTTTTGGCGTACTTCTTCAAATAATTCTTCCGTCGAACGTTTTTTCAGTTCGAATGGCGCTTCGATTTCCGAAACGTTGACGCCCAAAGCATGTTCATCCAGTTCAGCTCGCCCGGTTTTTCGGGCGGTTGTCAGGACTTCGGGAATGGAGAGCAATTCCTTTTCTGCCATTCCAAAGAGTTTGTCGCTTTCATCGAGCGAAATGCCGGGCAGGGTAGAGAGGCTCAGCGTCATGGAGCCTTCGTTGAAATTGGGCAAGAAACTTCGCCCGAGGGAGCTGAATCCAACCAGTGCGATGGCTAGCAGCACAATGGATGAAAACAAAATGGTTTTCCGGAATTTGAGGGCTTTTTCCAAAGCCACTTGATACCCTTTTTTTAAGTTTCGCGAAAGCCAAGGCTCGCGTTCATATTTTGAAAGAGTTTTGTCGTTTGTCAGCAAAAAGCTGCAGAGTACCGGCGTAAGCGTTACGGCAACCACCATGGAAGCAAACAGCGAAACGATGAATGAAATTCCCAATGGGCGTAACATCCGGCCTTCCATTCCGCTCAGGAAAAATAAGGGAATAAAAGCAACAATGGTAATCAGCGTGGCATTGACAATGGAGGCACGAATTTCTTTGGAAGCGTCAAAAATGACTTTGAGAACCGGCTGGCGCAGGGATTTCTCCAGGTGGTGGTTTTCGCGCAAGCGGCGAAATACATTTTCCACGTCGATAATGGCATCGTCGACCAGCGAACCGATGGCAATGGCCATGCCGCCCAAACTCATGGTGTTGATGGTAAGCCCCATCCAACTTAGCGCCAAAACGGTTGCTAAAAGCGATAAGGGAAGCGCCAGCAGGGAAATGAGGGTGGTGCGGAAGTTCATCAAAAAGAGAAATAAGATGATGACCACAAAAATGGAGCCTTCGCCAATGGCGCGCATGATGTTATTGATGGAATTTTCGATAAAGCGGGATTGCCTGAAAATATCGGTCGAAAGCTTTACATCGGCCGGCGCATTGCTTTTTATTTCTGCAACGGCTTTGTCCAGATGCTCGCTCAATTCTAAGGTGTTGGTATTGGGCTGTTTGGTAATGGTAACCAAAACAGCGGGTTTCCCTTTTTCAGACGCCACACCCAGTTTGGGCGATTTGTTCCCGATCCGGATTTCGGCAATATCGGACAGAACAATGGGCTGGTTTTCAATATTTTTTATAACAGATTTACCGATGTCTTCAATTTTGTTGGTGGAAAGTACGCCGCGAATGATGTATTCGTTTCCGTATTCGTAGAGGATTCCTCCCGTGGCGTTTTGGTTCATATTTTCGGTAACCGAAAGAACATCGTCTAACGAAACGCCGTATTGGCGCATTTTTGCCGGATTAAGCAGTATTTGGTATTCTTTGATTTCACCGCCGATTACGGCTACTTGCGCCACGCCTCCGATGGAAAGCAGGCGCGGGCGGATGGTCCAGTCGGCAAGGGTTCTTAAGTCCTGCATCGAAGTGCTGTCGGCTGTAATGCCCACAATCATGACTTCTCCCAAAATGCTGGATTGCGGACCCAATGTGGGTCTTCCGGCTGAAGGTGGAAAACTTTCGGAAATTCCGGATAGTTTTTCGGCAACAATTTGGCGGGCGATGTAAATATCTGTTCCCCAGTCAAATTCAATCCAAACGACTGAAAACCCGGTGGTGGATTGGGAACGGACACGCCGTACTCCGGTTGATCCGTTCACACAAGTTTCAATGGGAAAGGTGACCAACCGTTCCACTTCTTCGGGCGCCATGCCTTGGGCTTCGGTCATGACTACCACGGTGGGCGCATTCAAATCGGGAAACACATCCACTTCCATGCGCCATGCCACAAACAATCCGCCAATCAATAGCAAAAAGGAGAAAACCAGTATCATCAACCGGTTTTGTAACGAAAACTGTATAATTCTGTTTAACACGTTTCTTTCTTTTTTAATGATGATGAAAAATCATTCCGGCTTTTAATGTTCATGCCCGTGGGGCACGGCATTGGATAATGAAGCTAGTTTTACCAGATAGGCTCCGCGCGTGACGATGCGTTCGTTTTCTTCCAATCCGGAAAGTATCTGGACGTTCAATCCGTCGCTCATTCCCGGGATCACTTCCCGTTTTTGGAAAATTTCCCCTTCGGTTTGTACGTACACAAAGAAATGTCCCTGTTCTTCGGTAAGGGCCGTTTCGGGAATGGTGATGGCATTGGGGATAGGGGATGACTTCAGATATACATTGACAAATACGCCGGGCGTAATGTCGCCTTTGTTATCGAACTCGAAATTCACGGCTTTGGTGAATGTGGTCGTGCTGGTCGATTTTCCGATGGACAATAATTTGCCGTTGAGTTCGCTGAGGTCGTAAGTATGATTGTCGTAAGAGGTTGTAAAATTGGCGGTTGCAATATTATTCAGTTGGGAATAAAACCGTTGCGGAATGTCGGCGCTCAGCAGCAAACGGCGGTTTTGGGTGATGGTGGCAATGGGTTGCCCGATTTCAACATATTGCCCCGATTGTACCAGAATGTTTTTGATAAACCCGGAAATAGGTGTTGCAATAGACTTTCCACTTGTACCCATGTCGGCCGAAAGGGTTTGGTAATTGATCAGCGCTTGCTCGTAATCCAATTTCCGCTGGTTAAATTCCTTTTGGGAAATAATCTGATCTTTGACCAATTCAGTAGCGCGGTCGTAATTCTTTTTTGCATTATCCAAAAATAATTTGGCATCCGCGCTTTTTGTTTCGGAGTTCCCTTCCGTCAGACCTTTGCCCGAAATGGCAAAAAGCGCTTCTCCGGCGCGTACCGCCAGCCCGTCGACAATCCGGTTATTTACAAACTTGGTAATGCCGCTTGCCGTGGCTGAGAGCGTAATTTCGTCGCCCGGAGCAGAGATAATCTGTCCGCTGGTTTTCAACACCTGGTGAAAGGTGCTGCGTTTCACTTGTTGTACCTTAAAGTCGGATTTCCAGGCTTGTTCTTTGGAGAATTTGATGGGGTTTTCGCCGTGTACGTGATCTTGTTCGGCATGAAGCGCTTCATGATCGTCGGCAAAAACCGGAATATTGTCCACTGCGAAGCTTTCCTTTTTTCCGTTCCGGGTGACCTCAAAAATCAGCTTTCCCTTTCCGGAAACCACCGGTTGCAAAGTAAGCTCAAACACATGCGAGGCTTTATCAGCTTGAGTAACGATTTTTCGGATTCCTTTCTCACCCACAATCAGGCTGGTGGTGATTTCGGCACTTTCGATGGGTTTGTAGGTGCTCAGGTCGGTTAAATGCACAAAAATCTCAGCTTCTTCGCCTTGGATCAAGGGGCCGATTTCGGCAAACAGCTCGAAGTCGGAGGTATAAAATGTGTGCGTCATGGCCTCGATTTCGCTGTGATCGTGTCCATCGGAATGCGATTCGCCTTCTGCATGGTTATGACCGTTGGCCGACTTGTTGCGATTGCATCCCCAGGCAATGACAAGCATCACCAACAAGGATATTAATTTTATGGTTTTCATGGGAAAGTGGATTAGAAAATTTTTTAGTAACGGGTAACGAGTGACAAGCAACGAGGCATTGAATTCTCGTTACTTGCGAACTTATATCTGTCACCGTTTACGCATCATTTGTCACAATTTTAATGTTTGTGGTCGCAGTTTTCACTGTGGTCGTGTCCGTGTTGGTGCGAATGAGTCTGCGTGCTGTCGGAATGGATGCTGTCGCCCTTGACGCTGAATTCTTCTTGTCCGTGGTTATGTCCGGTGCAACTGTCGTGCTTGTGAGCGCACTCGGTACTGTCCTTACTGTTGCAGCAATTGGAATTTGCTTTGCTGGCGCAGCCCCAGGTGGCCATGGATGAAATCAATAAAATGCAAAGAGTTTTTGTGAATGTTTTCATTTGTTTTTTTACTTGTTAATTGGAAATGGTTTTATTTAAAAAGATCTTGTGTTAAGAATGAGTCGTTTGCACAACATTTTTCCATTTAACGAAAAGCAATACAAGCCTTCTGTTTGTTGGGAAATTGCGACCTTGCAGGCTGCTTGGATTGCTAACAACCGCAATGATTGCCCTCTTGGAGATTGAAAGTCAATCATCCAAAAAGGAACTACCTTTCTAAAAAGGATTTAAACCAAAGAAAAAGGAGGAGCCCGTAAACCGCAACTGCTGTTTACGCACAGGAACCGGTATAAGCATTCGTCGGGTTTGTACCGGTATAGATTAGAAGTGTGTAAATTCGAAAAATCAAATCTCTGAATTGCCGCGCAAGAAAACAAAGCCAACTTTTGAACTACTTTTTTGGTAATTTCAGGGTTGCTGGTAACCGTTTTTCGTGCATCGGAAGAAGCAATATCTTGTTTTAAAACACAACAGAACGAGTCTTCATGTTCGTGCTTGTCGGCCGGGCTGTCGTGCTTTTGGGGGCTTGTGTTGGAATCTTCGTGTTTGCAATGTTCCTGAGCAAAACAGGGGACTTCACTGTGATGGTGATGCGGCAGCATGCTATGCGCCATCAATAAGGTGCAAGCAAGGAAAAGGAATAGTATGGATGTAAATCGCCGCATTTTCAGTAAAATGATTTTGCAAAAATAGAATTTTTATAGAAACCCGGTTCTTTTTTGACTTTTTCTTCACAAAGTTATTTGTAGGTTTCCTTTTTGATGGATCGTTAGCCGTTTACCCAAATCGATATCAACTCTTTCTTGGGTTTTGTACATAAGCTTTGGAGGAAGAAAAGGATTCAGGTAGGCTTATATTTGAAAAAGTCTGAAAACTCAAGACAAACAAAAACCGGCTTCTTTCATTTAAGAGAAGCCGGTTTTTCCTTGTAATGTCTTGTTTTTAGTTCAATCCTCTGCGCTCAATTAACGGTTGTACGCTGGGTTCGGCGCCCCCGGTAAAGCGTTTGTATAAAATCATGGAATCTTCGGTTCCTCCGCGTTCCAAAATATTTTTGCGGAAACTGTCAGCGGTTTTTTTATCGAAAATACCGTTCTTTTTGAAATAGCTGAATGCATCGGCATCCAATACTTCCGCCCAAATGTAAGCATAGTATCCCGAAGCGTAACCGCCGGAGAAAATATGCTGGAACAACCAAGCGTTGTAGCGGGGCGGAATGGCCGGAATCAATCCGATTTTATCCATTTCGGTTTGTTGGAAATTAGGCACATTGGGAACAGCGGCCGGATATTTCAACGTATGGAAATCCATGTCCAACAAGGATGCCGCCAAATATTCGGTGGTCGAAAATCCTTGTCCGTATTTCTCGGCAGCTTGCATTTTTTTGATTAGGGCATCGGGAATTACTTCACCTGTTTTATAGTGTTTGGCATATACCTTGAGGACTTCGGGTTCGCTGGCCCAGTTTTCCAATATCTGGGAAGGTAATTCCACAAAATCACGCGAAACGGAGGTTCCGGCAAGCGATGTGTAGCGGCATTTCGACAAAAGCCCGTGTAAGCCGTGTCCCATTTCGTGGAAAAATGTGGTCACTTCGTCGAACGTGAGCAGCGAAGGCATGGTAGCCGTGGGAGCAGGGTAGTTCAGGCAGATGGAAATAATGCCGCGGACATCTTTTCCGTTTTCGTAGTGTTGTTCGCGGTAGTTGGTCATCCAGGCACCGGAGCGTTTTTCGGGACGTGCGTAATAATCCAGATATAACAAACCCAGCAACGAGCCATCCGCATCGGTTACTTCAAAGGCGTCGACATCTTTCATATAAACGGGCACATTGGTCACTTTTTTGAAGTTGATTCCATACAATTTGTTGCAAGTATAGAAAACGCCTTCGCGTACTTTCGATACTTCAAAGTAGGGCTTCATTTCTTCTTCGCTCAGGTTGTATTTGGCTGTGCGTACTTTTTCGGCATAATACCACCAATCCCAGGACTGTACCTTAAAGTTGTTTCCTTCTTTGTCGATCATTTTTTGCATATCGGCTTCTTCTGTTTTTGCCATTTTCAAAGCGGGTGTCCACAATTGGTTGAGAAGCTTGAATACGTTTTCGGGATTTTCTGCCATGTTGTCGTCCAGCACATATTCCGAATAATTGTTGAATCCCATGATTTTGGCTTGCTCGGCCCGCAGAGACACAATCTCGGTGATGATCGGATTTACATCCCATTTGCCTCCGTTGCAACGGTTTTGATAATATTCATATAACTGGCGGCGCAAATCACGGTTTTCGGCGTATTGTTCGAACGTCAGCACATCGGCTTTACCCAAACCGAAAATCCATTTTCCGGACAAGCCTTTTGCCTTGGCTGCTTCGGCTGCTTTTTCAATAAAGGGTTCGGGCAAACCTTTCAGATCGTCGCGATTGTCAACTGTCATATAATAACCGTTGGTTGCGCCCAGCACATTGTCGCCAAACTGGATGGTCAAATCTGCCAAACGGGCGTTGATGGCTTTCAAACGGGTTTTTTGTTCAGCCGGCAAATTGACCCCTTTGCGTTCGAAACGCTCATACGTTTTTTTCAGCAATTGGCTTTGTTCCGGTGTTAATTTTAAAGTCGCTTTCTTGTCGTACACCATTTTTACGCGCTTGAACAGGTTCTCGTTCATGTATAAGTCGTCATAATGGGCTGTAACCAACGGCGTAACTTGTTTGTTGATTTCTTGCAATTGGGCGTTGGTATGGGCTTCGGTCAGATTGCCCAAAACAAGGCTTACTTTGGTCAGCATTTGTCCTGAATTTTCCAATGCTTCAATAGTGTTGGCAAAAGTGGCAGGTTGTTTGTTGTTTTGAATTGACAAAATTTCGGTTTGATGTTGCTTGATACCTTCTTTAACAGCAGGCAAATAATGTTCGAGCTTGATTTTGTCAAAGGGCGGGGTGCCGTACGGAGTTGTCCATTGTTTTTCGAAGAATGGATTTTGTGCCATCATAAATGTTACAATAAATAAACATGCAATCGTAAAAAGGTGCTTTTTCATTATTAAAGTTGTTTTAAAAATAGGGGTTTTGCAAAAATAGAAAATACCTGAACGCCTGCTTTCGTAAATCCAGTATTTTTTGAAAAAAGGTTTTAAGTCCGGAAATACAAAAAACGTTTGATTCTTAAAGCTGTATTCATTTGTTTTTCGGAGAGTCAAAAACCGTTTACGAAACCGGGATACAAATGGGGATACAAATGGGGATACGCTGTATCAAATTTCTTTTTGATTTGAAAAATGAGATTTCTATTTTTGCAAGAGTTTCTGCGGAAAGTAGGTGGAAATTCAATTAAGAAAGAAGCTGTATTTTTTAAGAAAACGTTATGAGAAGGGCGATCACCCGCGTTGTGTGGACTTTATCCTTAATCAGTTTGTTTACGGATATGGCCAGTGAAATGCTTTATCCGGTAATGCCGATTTATTTGAAAACAATCGGATTCTCGGTAGTATTGATCGGAGTTTTGGAGGGAATTGCCGAAGCGGTGGCGGGATTCAGCAAAGGGTATTTCGGAAAATTGTCCGATACCAAAGGGAGGAGGGCCCCATTCGTTCAAATTGGGTATGCGCTCAGCGCCTTATCGAAACCCATGATGGCGTTGTTTACCTGGCCGCTGTGGATCTTTTCGGCCCGCACGCTTGACCGTTTGGGAAAAGGGATTCGTACCGGCGCCCGGGATGCCATCTTGTCGGATGAAGCAACTCCCAGGACAAAAGGCAAGGTTTTCGGGTTTCACCGTGGCATGGATACGCTGGGAGCTGTGATCGGGCCTTCTTTTGCTTTGTTGTTTTTATATTTTTACCCTCAGAATTACAAAGCGTTGTTTTTCGTTGCTTTTATTCCGGGATTGCTTTCGATTGCAACATCGCTCCTCCTCAAAGATCATCATCTAAAACCGGTCGCAGAAAAGAAATCGGTTTCTTTCTTCTCATTTGTAAAGTACTGGAAAACGAGTTCCCCGCATTACCGCAAATTGGTAAGCGGCTTGTTGATTTTTGCTTTGTTCAATAGTTCGGATGTGTTTCTGTTGCTCAAAGCCAAGCAGGCCGGTTTAAATGATACATCGGTGATCGGAGTCTACATATTTTACAATCTGGTGTACGCCTTATCGGCTTTCCCCATCGGCATATTGGCTGATAAAATCGGTTTGAAGCGGATTTTCTTGATCGGTTTGTTGTTGTTTGCCGGGGTGTATTTGGGCATGGGCTTTTGCTCAAGCCTGTATGCGGTTGGGGGCTTGTTTTTTCTTTATGGCATTTATGCGGCAGCAACCGAAGGAATTTCGAAGGCCTGGATCAGCAACATCTCTGAAAAAAAAGATACGGCCACAGCGATTGGGACTTACACCGGTTTCCAAAGTATTTGTACCTTATTGGCCAGTTCGCTTACAGGGATGGTTTGGTTTACGTTTGGCGCCAATGTGACATTTATCGCTACCGGAACAGCAACGCTACTGGTCGTCTTGTATTTTATAATAGCCAAGATCCGTGAGGATAATCCTGAAAAACAAGATGGTGTAATTGTTTCATAGCAGGGCAACGATCCATAATTGAAACAAGTTTTAGAACCAGGAACGCTTGTTTTGGGAATTGAAGAATGTTTTTGGGTTTAAATTATTGTCTGAGGCTATCTTTGTTTTGGCTGCTCCTCACGAATTCTCTTAATGCGGGTTAAATAGTTTGTTATCAAGGGGTTTTTGCCTTACTGTCCCGGCAAATTTTGACCCCGTTTTCCTTTTTGCTTTCGTTCATTCAGCCTCTTGTTCCTATTATGGATGTTCATCGTTTTACATTCTCCATGCATCATTAAAAAGCTTTCTGCCTTCGCGCCGGATATTCGTAACATTTACACGGAATATTCAGGGATACCCCTGCGAATATTCATAACTTTTGCGCTGAATATTCAGAGCGGTCCCCTGCGAATATTCACAACTTTTGCGCTGAATATTCAGAACTATCCCCTGCGGATATTCGCAGCCGGAATCGCGGATCGCTGTAATGCCAAATTAGAATGGTTGCCGCTTCCAGAGGGGATAGTCCTTTTGAAAACGGCAACTATTTTGAAGGGGTTTGCTTTTAGCTTGGCACGCCTTCTGCCGGCAAAAAAGCGGCCTTTTGAAGGCTTCTTTCATTAAAACAAAACTTCGTTCCTAGAATCCGAAGCTTACCCCTACCAAGGCATTGAAGCCATAAGTGGGATAATTCCACCAGATATTGGATTTGGAATTGGAGATGTTATTCAAATTCACCCAAGCCGAGAAATATTTTGTAATGCGGTATTCGGCGCCCAAACTAAGATCCAGCCAACCGTTTAATTTTTGCGCTTCCAAAGGCGAGGTGGCTGTATTGTCAATGGGGGCTAATGCCCAAACTTCCCCGTTTGCCGTGAGTTGCGCCTTCAGGATCAATTTGTCGTCCCAAAGATACCGGGCGCCAAAACCAACTTTGTAATCCGGCTTGTACCAGGCATGCTCCAAATCGTTCATTTTGTAATTGAAGAAATTCCCCGTCAGCGTGAACATCAGTTTATCGCTTTGCGCATACGCCAATTCTACTCCGAAAGCCAATTCGTTCACATTGTCGTAAACCGGCGTAAACATATTTTTCAACGGCGCCAGGCTGTCGGTAATGAAGAACGGCATGTTTTCGGTTTGCCGGTAAGAGAATGACGCATTCAAACTAACGGTTTGGCTGATATTGGACTTGACGCCGCCGAAAAAGCGGAACATATCGTAGGTCGTTTGCCAATCCAGATGCGTTGAAATAAACGGATTTTCGGTGCTGAAATTCTGCAAGGTATTGCGTTCCTGAAAACCATCCAATCCTAGATAAACCTGCAAGGCATTCGGAATTAGGCTTAGCCGGGCTTCGAAATTCGGATAAATTTTTGCAGAGGTCGTTCCCTCGTTGGTTTCAAAAAAAGTATTCAAACCGATTTTAAAGAAGTATTCGTTGTACTCCAGCTTTAAGTAGGGAGCAAGGCTCACGGTCGTATTTTTGTAAGATAACGTATCGATTTTATCGGTGTAATGATTGATCCCTAAATCCAGGCCCAGCACCTGGCTCATGGGCGAATCGAAAAGGTAAAACAACTTGTTCAGGTTGGCTTTCAGATTGAAATTGGTTTCCGAAACCTTGTATAAATCCTTTAAATTGTAAAAGGAGAGTCCTACGGAATGGTTCAGCATTTCGTCGCCGGAATAATTGCTGACAAGATCTGCGCTGATTCCGAAACGTTGGAAGCGCTGTTTATCGATGGAATCATAATCGGTTTTGCGGATGAGCGAATCCAACTCGTCCGGTTTGTAACCATAGCGATATACCCGGGTGCGGTTGTAGTCGGCTTTGCCCGAAAGCGTGTGGGTCGGGAAAAAGTGTTTGCCGGCCAGTTCTACCGTTTGCTGGTTGTTGATGGCCGTGGCGTAATCCTTAATGTCGCTGTTGGCGCCCAAGTGTTTTACTCTAAAACTTAACAAATTGTCTTTATCCCGGAGGGTGCTGGCAAAAAATTCGGCATATGTAGTTAAATAATTTCCCATGCCGGCGCGGACATAATTGCGGAGCAGTACCGGCAATTGTTCGGGGCCTAATTTGGCCGGCTCAATCGCTTGCAATCCCAGATGAAGCTGAGCCGGGTAAGGCCGGATATCGAAGGTCATGGTTGGAACTTTCGAAGTGGTATCGACAATGGTCGGATTCTGGTTGATCTTGAAAGCGTCCGGAATTTCCGGTTTAAATGCTGCAACAACCGTTATTTCTTCCGAATAGGGCTTATCCTTTTGCGCCTGCGCAAATTGAACCGTGGCACAAAGAAGTACAAAAATCAGGAAAGTGAAATATTTTCTTTTAAACATGCTGTAATTCTTTTTTACGATAATTAATGAACGATTTTAGCCGGTCAACTTTTAAGGAATGGCGTTTAGCTTTTCACGGGCAATGGTGACCAAATCCTGCCCTTCGTAATTGTCGATAATACTTTGCAACGTTTGTTTCGCCTGGAAGGTGTTTCCTTTTTTGACATACACATCGGCCAGCAAAATAAAACCTTTGGCGACCCAGTAATCATAGGAAGAAAACTTTTCCGAAAGCTCGAAGCACATTTTTTCGGCGGCATCCAGATTGTTGTTGTCGTATTGCATTTGCGCCAGCATGTATTTGGATTCCGCCCCGGCTTCGTTTTGCGATTTTTTCAGCACAATTTCAAATTCCTTGCTTGCCAGATCGTAGTTCTTCAGAGCATACGCCGACCGCGCGATGGTGAAATGCGCGTCGGTAACCCAATTATCCGGCAATTTGGGAAGTTCCAAAAGTTTTTGCGCCGACTGAATGGCCAGGCCGTATTTTTGCAAGGCAAAGTTGCATAACATTTGTCCGCTTAAAGCGTCGGTGGTGAGGCTGGTTTGGTCGGCCACTTCCTCCAATTGGATGTAGTTATCCAAAGCTGCTTCGTAGTCTTGCTTTAAATAATTGATCCGTGCCGCACGCAGGGCTGCCGTTGGCGTGTAGGCAATGCGTTGGTTTTTCAGTACAAAATTGTAGCCCACCAGGGCTTCCTCCGTTTTTTGAGCACGGTAATCGCATTCGGCTTTGTAAAAATACGCTTTGCTGATAAAGTTTCCGTCGGGAAAACGTTGGATATACTTGGCCAACGTCACAACAGCCTTTTCGCAATCGCCGTTCATATACAGGTTCTCTGCGGCCGCAAACGTAAGCTGGTCCTGCTCGTTCCGCGACATATCGGCTTGGGGAATGTTTTTTGCATATTCCACATAATCGTCGGTTTGGTTCATATCCACATAAATGGCGCGGATGGTGCTTAAGGCTTCTCCGGCTTCGGAAGTCCCCGGATATTCTTTGACCACTTTTTTCAGCTCGGTCAGGGCATCCATGTTTTTATCCTGGTTGTAATCCAGCAAGCCCACCTTCAAAAGCGATTTGCGGGCATACGTGCTTTGCGGGTGTTCTTTCACTACGCGATTAAAGGCATTCCGGGCTTCGGCATTGTTGTTTGTCAAGGTATAAGTGGTTCCCAATTCGTAAAGCGCATCATCGACAAAAGCCGATTTGGGATAGTCGGACAGTAACTTTTTCAAACAAGAGATTTTGTTTTGCAAGTCGCTGTTAGCGCCGTAAGACAGTGCCATTTGGTAGGTTGCATAGTCGGCGTCGGTACTGGAACGGGAAATGGCTTTTTTATATCCATCGATGGCTCCATTGAAGTTTTTTTGCATAAACTGGCAGTCTGCATACCGCAAAGCTGCATCGGCAGCAATCTTATTGTCGACCGGTTTATCCGACAAATACTTTTGGAAGCTGCTTGCCGCTTCACCCCAACGGTTCATTTTAAAGTTTGCGTAAGCCAGGTTGTAGTTGGCCATATTGGAAAACGGCAACGAAATGCTTTGTGGCTTTTGCAGGAAGTGCGAGTATTCCATGCGGGCCTCATTCCATTTTCCCAAACGGTATTGGCTTTCGCCCGCCCAATAAATGGCTGCCGCCGAAATTTTCGGATCGAAATCGCTGTCTTTGGCTTTGTTAAAAAAAGCAAGCGCTTCCGTGAAATTACTTTCGTTGAACAACTCAATTCCCCGGTAGTACGATACTTTTTGATATGCCAATTCAAAACGGGTGCTGCGTTTGATGATTTTATCCAGCGATTCCTGAGCCGATTTGTAGTTATTGGTAACCAAATACAAATCGGACAAATACCCCAGGGCTTCGTCGCGCCGGCTCGATTTGGGATATTCCTGTAAATATTTTTGAAGCGCCGTAACCGCTTCGTTGTAAGGGTTGTATGAGAGCTCTACTGCCAGTTTGGCATAATTGAACAGGGCGTCTTCCGTAAGAAATTCGTCGGCTTTGATTTTTTGTGCCGAATTGAATGCATTGTAAGCATAGCGCTTTTCGCCGGTTTTCAGGTAGCAGTCGCCCAAATGGTAATAAGCATTTTGCGAAAGCGTATCCTGTTTGTCAACTACATTCTGGAAATAGGTGATGGCCTGCTTGTAATTTCCGGTTTTGTACAAGGAAAACGCCATTTCGTAGGAGTCTTCGCGCGATAGCTTGCCCGGTTTGGCCTTTGCATATTTTTCAAAATAAGTAGCCGCTTTTGCATAATCTTCTTTCTGGTAATAAGCTCCTGCCGCCAGACGGATGATTTCGGCATTTTTCTTGTCATCGCCGCCGTATTGAATGATCGGTTCGGCCGTTGCGATCAACTTGTCGTAATTCCCCTGCATCGAATAAATATGTACCAAATAGTTGGCAATCTCATCGCGGTAGGTGGGATCGTCCGAAATTTGCTCGAAATGCTGCATGGCGGTTTCGTACTCGCCTTTTTCAAAAGCCAGGTGCGCGTAATAATAAGTAGCCGGAACCCGGTATTTGTTGGGTTTGTCTTTGATCTGCGAAAAATATTCGGCGGCTTTTTCTTTCTCATTGATCTTCATAAACGAATACCCTTGCTTGAAATAGAGCTCGTCTTTTTCCGCCCAGCTTAAGCCCGAAGTGGCGATTTTTGAGTATTCCGAAATGGCGTCCCGGTATTTTTTTTCTTCAAAATAGCGGTTTCCCAGCTTAAACCAGGCCGTGTTTACATGCAGGTTCTGGGGATAGCGTCTGATGAAATTTTCCAGGCGCAGGGTTGCATCCGGATGCAACAGTTCGTAAGCGCAAAGCGCCGCATAAAACTCGGCGTCGGCATGCAGGGTTTGATTTCCCTGTTTTGCAAGCTCGTCAAATAACGTGATCGCCGACCCGTATTTTGTTTTTTCAAACAGGTCGAGCGCATTGTTGAACGTGCTTTGGGGAGGGGAATAAACCGCAGTTTTTTGAGCAAAAAGAGTTGTCGCCGAAAGGAATACAATAAACAGCACACAACGATTCAAGAGGTTTTTTAAATCCATCGTAACGGGTTGAAATTTAGGATGTAAAATTACTGTGAGAATGCCCTGTAAATTTCATCCCTACGGAAATTTATCAACAAGGCAAGTTTAACAAGTAACGCAAAACTTGTTTCGCTTATTTTATCTAAAAAAAACAGAAAGGCCGATTTTTGTAAGCTTAGGAATATACCTTGGCCTCAATTCCCAGCTTTTCAACTTGTTGAGCAATTTTTGAAAGTTCCGTTTCCGAAATCTTTTGCAGGGTTGAAAACGGGGTTTCGCGCTCAATCGGGTAGAGCATCACCGTATGCGGGCGAATGCGGTTCAGGTGTCCGAGCCAGACTGAAACTTCCGGATCGGTGGTATTGTCGATGATTTCGCCGTCGACTTCGCCTCGTAGAAAAAGTGTTTGGACGGTCAGATTTCCCTGGAATTCCATCAGGCGGCTCACAATTTCGTCAATCGTCACCTTTCCCAGCGGGCGGTTGATTTTTTGATACATTTCGTTACTGCCCGCATCCAGTTTCAGGATGTTGTTATCCACTTTTTGTAAAGCTTGCTTTACCACATCTTTTTGAAGCATGGTGGCGTTGGAAAGCACCGTGACTTTTGCTTTCGGGAAATACCGGTCACGCAGGCGGAGGGTATCGTCGATAATTTCCGGAAAACGAGGATGCATGGAAGGTTCGCCGTTTCCGGCAAAGGTAATACTGTCGGGACTGATTCCTTGTTCCTGAAGTTCTTTCAGGCGTTTTTCCAACGCTTTCCGGATTTCTTCCGGCGTGAAAAGGGAAATCTTTTCCCGTTCCGCTTTTTCGGTCAGCCCGCACTCGCAATAAATGCAGTCATAATTGCAATATTTCTGATTTAAGGGCAGTAAATTAACGCCCAGCGACAGTCCGAACCGCCGGCTTTGTATAGGCCCAAAAGCTATTTGATCAAAAAGAATAGACATCGTTCTAAATAATTACCTAAAAATTAACAATCAGCAGCCCGCTTGTTTTTTTGCATTAACCTCTTTTAAGACGGCTTCCACTGCCTGCTCCAAATCTTGGATCGTTCCGTTGTTCGAAAACCGGAAGTCAGCCATTTCGATACATTTCTTCAAATTCTGTTCGTTCGGTTTGTCCGAGTTCATTTCGCGCTGTTCGTTGGCCAAAAAGGTTTCAAACGAAATATGGTCGGTTTCCGAAGCCCGCTTCACAATTCGCTCGTAACGTAAATCCGGCAACGCGTCGACCGAGAAAAGGCAAAATGCGCCTTTGCTGCGAAGCGATTCCACTTCGCCCACCGTCCGGATGCTTTCGATCACACAGTTGGCGTTTGAATTCGACGCCCGCTCGTACAATTGGTCTACAATATACGAAGGGGAATATTTTTCGCGCAAATCGTTTGCCACCTCCACCATACTATCGCGGTTCACTTCCAGGTTGCGTTTTTTGATTTCTTCGATCAAAAACGCCCGGACCGGGAAATGGATAAACCCTTTTTTTTGCACCAAAAAATCCACAATCGTGCCTTTGCCTGCGCCAATGGTTCCGGTTATTCCGATGATAAGCATATTTTTATTTTTTTATCGGGTTAAGAATGCATCCGGCCGGCCGTTGTTACCGGAGCTTCCATCAGGTTCATTTCAAACACGGCAGCCAGTTTTTGTTTCAAAATGCGTTTCACTTGCTCCATATCTTGCCGGGCGCCCAGTTCTTTTTCAAGCGAAGTTACGGTTTTATCTACAAATCCGCAGGGGTTGATCAACTGAAAGTAGGAAAGGTCGGTATTTACATTGAACGCAAAACCGTGCATCGATACCCAGCGCGAAGTGCGCACGCCGATGGCGCATATTTTCCGGGTGTTGCGTTTGCTTTCCACATCCAGCCAGACTCCGGTAGCGCCCTGCAAGCGTTCGCCTTTCAGGCCGAATTCGGCAATCGTGAGGATGATGGCTTCTTCCAGCTTTTCGATATAATCGCGGACACCTTTTACAAAACAATCCAGGTTCAGTACCGGATAGCCCACAATTTGCCCGGGGCCGTGGTAAGTGATATCGCCGCCGCGATTGGCGTGGAAATATTCGATTTTCTTTTCCTGCAATTGCAACCCGTTAACCAGCAAATTGTTTTCATCACCGCTTTTGCCCAATGTGAACACATGCGGATGTTCGCAAAACAGCAAATAGTTGCTGGTATGCTTTTGAAGTTCCTGCGGGAGCTTCTCGTTTTCATGCTTTTGATTGACAATCCGATTGAATAAGTCTTCCTGTAAATCCCAGGCCTGTGCATAAGCAATTTGCCCTAAATCGTTGAATTCTACGGTTTTCAAGAGAAAATCTGATTAGTGTTTGAAACCGGACAAAAGTACAAAAACTGTGCGAACTGGTATCAAGAGACAAGACGGTGCATTTCGCCAGACATGGAGAATAAAAACGATGTGTAAGGCCTACGGCCTTATGTTTTTTTTAATTGACCCTCTAACCCGTTTCCATTGGGCGATATGCAAGACCTACGGGCTTTATCCGATTTTTTATGCTTATATCAAATTTTCCGTAGGAAAACAATATCCATAAAAGAACGAACAAGAATCTTCCGGTAGTCCGTTAGGACTTTAACATTAGCATTTAGGGAAAATGACGGATCTCTATTTCCCAATGACAAAATGGGTTTCACTCGAAATAATTCACATCACGAAATAACCGGATTTGCATAACAAAATCCAAAATTTACCAATATCTTTGTTCCTCTTTTTTACTTCACCAAAATGCAGCATAACTTATTTATCTACAATACACTATCCCGAACCAAAGAATCCTTTCAACCGCTTCATCCGCCCCATGTGGGCATGTATGTGTGCGGTCCTACCGTTTACGGCGAACCGCATTTGGGGCACGCTCGCTCGGCCATTACATTCGATTTGCTGTTCCGGTACTTGCTTTTTTTAGAGTACAAAGTCCGCTATGTACGCAATATTACCGATGTGGGCCATCTGGAAAATGATGCTGACGAAGGGGAAGATAAAATCGCAAAAAAAGCCCGCCTGGAAGAATTGGAGCCGATGGAAGTGGTGCAACATTACACCAACAGCTACCATGCCATGATGGACAAGCTTAACGTGAGCAAACCGTCCATCGAACCGCATGCTTCGGGGCACATCATGGAGCAGATCGAAATGATCCAACAAATCCTGGATGCCGGATTTGCTTACGAAAGCAACGGTTCGGTGTATTTTGACGTGGAAAAATACAGCCAATCGCACAAATACGGCATTTTGAGCGGCCGCATTCTGGAGGATTTGATCGACAACACGCGTACGCTGGACGGACAGAATGAAAAGCGCCGGAATGTGGATTTTGCTTTGTGGAAAAATGCGCAGCCCGAACACATCATGCGTTGGAAATCGCCTTGGGGCGCCGGATTTCCGGGTTGGCACATGGAATGTTCGGCTATGAGCTGCAAGTATTTGGGCGAAGTTTTTGATATTCACGGCGGCGGCATGGATTTGCTATTCCCGCATCACGAAGCTGAAATTGCGCAAAGTACGGTTTGCCACCACAAAATTCCCGCCAAATATTGGATGCATAACAACATGATTACGCTGAGCGGCCAGAAGATGGGAAAATCCTTGGGGAATGCCATTACCCTGGAACAATTTTTTACCGGTAATCATCCGTTGCTGGAAAAGGCTTACCATCCGATGACCATCCGATTTTTTATGTTGCAGGCGCATTACCGTTCGCCTTTGGATTTCAGCAACGAAGCGTTGCAGGCGGCTGAAAAGGGTTTGCAGCGGCTGTTAAAGGCTGTTGAACTGCTGGATAAGCTCAAATCCTCGGAAACATCGAGTGTGAATGTGGGTGAAATAGAGAAAGCGGTGTTTGAGGCGTTGGATGATGATTTAAACTCGCCCATTGCCATTGCCAATTTGTTTGAAGCCGTTCGGACCATCAATTTGGTTCAGGAAAATAAGGAAACGTTGACGGAAGCCGATTTGCAACGGTTGAAAGACATGATGCACGGAGTGTTATTTGATATTCTGGGATTGTTGCCGGCTACTTCTTCAGCGGGAGATAATCAATTGGTGGAAAAGTTGATGGCTTTGATTATGGAAATCCGCGCCAATGCCCGTACCAATAAAGATTGGGCAACCAGCGATTTGCTGCGCGACAAGTTGGCCGCATCGGGCATTTCGATCAAAGATACCAAAGACGGCGCCACGTGGGAGGTGGGCTCTTAATGGAAAATTGAAAGTTGAGAATTGAAAATGGGTTTAGATATAAGTAGACAAGTTGACGAGTAGACTAGTAAACGAGTTTTAATGCGGAAATGAGGAAACAGAAGACAAAGGCATTTAAAATAAACAATTAAACAGTTCAACAATTCAACAGGCATTTACCATGCACCGTTCACCTTGAACCCTTAACCCATATCACCCTTCACTGTTCACGCTTCACCCTATGCGATTAAAATAGAATATTATTAGATTTTATTATACAAATCGATAAAAGCCAAATTTAACAGAAAGGAAAAAGCAGAAGGCAGAACGAGTAAACAAACAACGAACAACAAAAAAACAACATTTTCACGCTTCACTGTTCACCGTTCACAAATAAACAGCTCAACAACTCAACGATTCAACAACCATTCCCTTCACCTTGAACCCTTAACCCTTAACCCATATCACCCTTCACGAATCACATTTCACCAATAATAAAACTAAAAAAACAAAGCACGTATGAAAACTTTAAAAATCGTTGCAACAATGCTGGTCTGTGTGGTGTTGTTTGCAAGTTGCAAAAATCAAAAGACCGAACAAATGGAAGCGAAATTGAGAGCATTTATTCAAAAGTACGAAGCCGATGTGGAACCGGCTCAGAAAGCAGCCGCCATCGCTTATTGGGATGCTTCGATCAGCGGGAAAGAAGAAGATTACAAAAAAGCGGAAGATTTGAATTTGGCGTATACCAAAATTTTTACGGACAAGGCGCGTTTTGCCGAACTTACGGAAATTAAGGAATCAGGCGCTGTAAAGGATGAATTGCTGGCCCGTGAATTGTACGTTTTGTACAATGCCTTTGCCGGAAATCAGGTTGATACGGCCCTTTTGGCAAAGAAAATCAAAATGGAAACCGCCATCGAGCAAAAATATTCCAATTTCCGTGCCCATGTGAACGGAAAAGAGCTGACCGACAACCAAATCGAAGAAATTTTATCGACTTCAAAAAATTCAAAGGAATTGCAAGCGGCCTGGGAAGCGCACAAAGCCATCGGTTCGTTGGTGGCTGCCGATGTGATCGAGCTGGTAAAGTTGCGCAACCAGATTGCCAAAGAGTTGGGGTATAACAATTTTCATGAAATGTCGCTCCAGCTGAACGAGCAAGATCCGGCGGAAATCAGCAAGTTGTTCGATGAATTGGACGAAATGACCCGCCCCACGTTTGCACAGCTTAAAAACGAAATGGATTCGTGCCTGGCCGTCCGCGACGGAATTAAAAAGGAAGACCTGATGCCTTGGCACTACCAAAACCGTTATTTCCAGGAAGCGCCGAGAATTTATGATGTGGACATGGATCATTATTACAAAACGGCTGACATCAAACAACTTTCCGAGGATTATTACGGAAGCATCGGATTGGATATCAAAGACCTGGTTGCTCATTCGGATTTATACGAAAAACCGGGTAAAAACCAACATGCTTATTCGACCAATATTGATAAAAAAGGCGATGTACGCGTGCTCTGCAACATTGTTCCCAATGCCAATTGGATGGACACGCAACTGCACGAATTCGGGCATGCTTCATACGACAAAAACAACGACCGCGAGCTTCCGTATGCTTTGCGCGATCCGGCGCATATTTTCACCACCGAAGCCATTGCCATGCTTTTCGGCCGTATGGCGACCAATCCCAACTGGATGGTGGACATGAAATTGATCGACACAACCGAAAGAGCGAAAATTTACGATCCGACTTACAAAGTTTTCCGTTTGCAGCAATTGGTGTTCAGCCGTTGGGCACAAGTGGTATATCGTTTTGAAAAAGCCATGTACGAAAATCCCGATCAGGATTTGAATAAATTGTGGTGGGATTTGGTTGAAAAATACCAAATGGTAAAACGCCCCGCTGACCGCAACTTGCCGGACTGGGCTTCGAAAATTCATATTGCCACTGTTCCTTGCTATTACCACAACTATTTGTTGGGCGAGTTGCTGGCATCGCAGTTGAACCATTACATTTGTGCCAACATCCTGAAAACAGACAACATGCGTCTAAGTTATTTCGGGAACCCCGAAGTGGGTAACTATTTGATCGGCAATATTTTCAAGCCTTGCAACCGGTACAACTGGAATGTGATGATTGAAAAAGCAACGGGTGAAAAGCTGACTCCGCAATATTATGCCGATCAGTTTATTACCAAATAATTAGAAGCGAAATTTTGCATAGCAAAAGGCTGTCTTTTCGCAAAGACGGCCTTTTTTTTACTGTAGCACTTTAGAATTACCTTGTAACAATATAAAATTAGATTAGAAAAGAAGTGTAAGTCTTTAACGGTTAGGATATTGATGGTCTATTTTGGCTTTGGTTTCAACCATCATGCCGGTGTGGAGCTTCGCAAAATCTTCGGAAGGGATATCCTCAAAATCAATCCGTACCCGAATGCACTGTTATACTTTTATAAAACTCCCGCCGAATTGTCAATCGGAATCAATGAGAACTTAGCCCCTGTTGTTTCCGAAATAGCTGTTACTTTTCCTTCCGTTCTAAATTCGCTCATGAGGATAAAACGTTATGATGATTTCGGATGATCATTTTTTGAAAAACACTGCAAAATTACAACAAGACGCCTTTGGTCATTTAAACAAGGGTTAAAAGTAAGCATTTTTTCATTTCCTTCAGTCCGGTAAGCGGAAAATCCCGGTTTGTTTTTTTAATCAAGTCTGATGAAATTACTACTTTTGCTCCTCAAAAAAATCAAAACCCATGCGTAAAATTGATATGGTCGACCTGAAGGCGCAGTATGAAAAAATAAAGCCCCAGGTAGACAGCGCAATTCAGGAAGTCATTGACTCCGCGGCATTTATCAACGGGCCGGCCGTAAAAAATTTCCAAACCCATTTAGAAACGTATTTGAAGGTAAAACACGTAGTTCCGGCTGCCAACGGCACCGATGCATTGCAAGTGGCCATGATGGCCCTGGGCTTAAAACCCGGCGACGAAGTGATTGCACCTTCGTTTACCTTTATCGCCACGGCCGAAGTAATTGCTTTACTGGGGTTAACGCCCGTTTTAGTAGATTGTACGTCCGATACGTTTACCATCGACCCGGTGGCCATCCGCAAAGCCATTACGCCCAAAACCAAAGCCATTGTTCCCGTACACCTGTTCGGTCAATGTGCCGATATGGAAGCAATCCTGAAAATTGCCGCCGAACACAATTTATATGTGATTGAAGACACCTGCCAAGCCATTGGCGCCGAATACACGTTTTCAGACGGGACCGTAAAAAAAGCCGGAACCATGGGACATGTGGGAGCGGTTTCGTTTTTTCCTTCCAAAAATTTGGGTTGCTACGGCGACGGCGGCGCTATTTTTACGAATAGCGACGAGTTGGCTTCAAGCATGCGTTCCATTGTCAACCATGGAATGACCGTCCGTTATTACCACGATGAAATCGGCGTCAATTCGCGTTTGGATAGTATTCAGGCTGCTATTTTGGATGTAAAGCTCGGCCATTTGGACGATTACAACCAAGCCCGTCAGGAAGTTGCCAAAAAGTATGACAAAGCATTTGAAAACATTTCCAAATTGACCGTTCCGGCGGCGGCAGGCAATTCGACCCACGTTTTCCATCAGTACACCTTGCTTTTGAACGGTGTGGACCGCCAAGGCTTGATCGAGCATTTAAATTCGAAAGAAATTCCGGCCATGATTTATTATCCCGTTCCGGTGCATTTGCAAAAAGCCTATCAGGATTCACGTTACCGCCCCGGTGACTTTCCGGTTACCGAAGGTTTGTGCAAACGCGTGGTTTCGCTTCCGATGCATACCGAACTGGACGAGGAGCAAATCCACCACATTACCACAGCGGTTCTGGAATATTTAAACCACTAGTTCCGGAATCTTTCTATAAAGCCGCTCAAAAAACATTGAGAGGATTCTGCTTTTATCGAAAGAAGGAAAGATTTGAAATACGGTTCGGCAAAGGTAGATCTTTGCTGTGATACTTAACCCGGTTCGGGCAAAACACGAACCGAACAAAAGATTTTGAATTTGGCAGTTTGCGTTTTCAAAACAGCATGGGGGTAAAATTTCTATTCGATTACAACGATTCAATTACAAAATGATACACGAAAGCCCCAAGCAAAATTCTTCAAGCCTGTTTTCGTATCGTTAAGTATCTTTTTATCGGGCGAAAAGACCCATGGTTTTTCATTGATGTTAAAAATATACCCACCATAAAAGCCAATTGTCCAATAAGTTGACGGAATCCAGGGAAAAAGATCGTGGAATTTATATGCAATATCTAGGCCGACAAAACCGGATAATTGATTAAATCGAATATCCAAATCACGGTTAAACACATATTGTTCTAAAGGTACCTCTTCTTTGTTACTGTTAATAAGGCGGTATCGGGTCCAATAAATCGAAGTTTTAGGACTGATCAAAAACCGTTTGCTATTTATCAAATTATACCCCAATCCCAATCCGTACCGGGTTGTATTAAACCGAATGTTTAGCGAATCATTTCCACCACTGTTTTTAGAGAATCCAAAATCCAATTCTGGTGACCATTTTTTGTGTGTCAATCCAAATCCGAAACAGAATAAACCCGGCGAGTTCATTAAGTCGGTGTTGTAAGCTTCCAAAATAGGTTTAAAGGCATCGAAATTATGGTAAACCAAATCTGCCTGTATAAAAATATTAAACCCATACCGATTTGTTTCTTCCGCAGAATCCTCAAAAATCATGTTGTTTACAACAATCGTTTTCTGTCCGTATAGATAGATGGATAGCAATAGGGTTGAAGTTAAAAGAAGTTTTTTCATTATCTTGGTCTTTAGGATGTTTCTTGTTTGAAGGTTGACAACTCCAAAGTAATGCTAAACAAAAGTGGAAAAGGAATCTCGACCAACGGCGTATTCATTAATACAGATAAATATTTACAAATTACTCAACGCAAAAATACTTTTTTTTAAGTACAAAAAACGAATAGCAAACAAGTGTTTAACTGTTAATAGCATTTTTGATGTATGTTTATCCCAAATTATTTTTGAGACCTTGTGTATATCAGTATTAAAAGTAAGGAAATTATAAAAAACTTTGTGTTTGGGAGCGCAACAACCGCTTCACATACAAAGTTTCTTTACTTTTGGAATCTTATTTTAGTAAGAACATATGGAATATTTTGCGCATCCCACAGCGGTCATCGATGAAGGCTGCCAAATCGGCAAAGGAACCAAAATCTGGCATTTCTCGCATCTGATGTCCGGCTGTGTGATCGGTGAAAATTGCAACATCGGGCAAAACGTCGTTATCTCGCCCGAGGTGGTTTTGGGAAAAAATGTAAAAGTGCAAAACAATGTCTCCATTTATACCGGCGTTATTTGCGAAGATGATGTTTTTCTGGGCCCTTCCATGGTATTTACCAATGTGGTGAATCCCCGGAGCGCCGTAAGCCGCCGGTCCGAATTTTTAAAAACCCGGGTTCGCAGAGGAGCCACCATTGGGGCGAATGCAACCGTGGTTTGCGGGCACGAAATCGGCGAATTTGCCTTTATCGGCGCCGGGGCTGTGGTGACCAAAGATGTTCCGGCTTATGCGTTGGTCATGGGAAACCCCGCCCGCCAAACCGGCTGGATGAGCGAATACGGGCACAAACTGAAGTTCGATGCCGATGGCAAAGCCGTTTGTCCCGAAAGCAAGGAAGAATACCGTTTAGAGAATGGGGGCGTTTCGAAAAAAAGTTAGTATTTAGTTATGAAGAAAATATTGGTTACCGGCGGTGCCGGTTATATCGGTTCCCATACGGTGGTGGAACTACAACAAAAAGGATATCAGGTTATTGTGATCGACAATTTGTCCAATTCGAGAATCGAAGTGTTGGACCAGATTGAAAAAATAACCGGCGTCCGTCCGCAATTTGAGCCGTTCGACCTTTGCGAAGCCGGAGCGACCGCCGCCTTTTTCAAAAAACATCCGGATTTGGCCGGAGTTATTCACTTTGCTGCTGCAAAAGCGGTAGGCGAATCGGTCCAAAATCCTGTTTATTATTACAAAAACAACCTGATTTCGCTGCTCCATATTTTGGAAGGCATGAAAACAAACGGCATCCCGAATCTGGTGTTTTCGTCGAGTTGCACGGTTTACGGCCAGCCGGACGAATTGCCTGTAACCGAACAAACGCCCTTCAAAAAAGCCTGGTCGCCTTATGGTAATACCAAACAGGTAAGTGAAGAAATCCTTGAATTTACAAGCCATACAAACGAAGTCCGCAGCATTGCCTTGCGTTACTTCAATCCCATCGGCGCCCATCCGTCGGCTTTGATTGGCGAATTGCCGCTGGGCGTACCCAACAATTTGGTGCCCTATATTACCCAAACCGCGATCGGAAAACGGGAAAGCCTGAGTGTATTCGGCGGCGATTATCCGACTCCCGACGGAACCTGCATCCGCGATTACATCCATGTAGTCGATTTGGCGCAGGCGCATGTGGTTGCCCTGGAACGGATGTTGCAGAATCAATGCAAAAAACCGTTCGAAGTATTCAATCTGGGAACGGGAAACGGCTATTCGGTGCTGGATGTAATCCAAGCTTTCGAAAAGGCAAGCGGGAAGAAACTGAATTACAAAATTGTGGAACGCCGTGCCGGTGATATTGAAAAGGTATGGGCCGACACCCGTTTTGCCAACGAAGAACTCAATTGGAAAGCCCAGCGGAACATCGATGAAATGATGAAATCCGCCTGGGATTGGGAACTTTATTTAAATGGACAATTGAAAATGGAGAATTGAACTTAGCGAAGCGATCTCATGAGGCGAAGCCGAATAAAATTGAAAGTGGACTTTTTTATGGCAAGTAAACGAGTTTTAATGCAGAAGGGAGAAAGCAGAAAGAATTACGAATTAAAAGTTACGAATTACGAATGAAGAATTTAGCGAAGCGGTCTCATGAGGCGAAGCCGAGTAAAATTGAAAATAGGTTTGGTGGCGGGTAACGTGTGACGGGTAAACAAGTTGACAGAAAACCTCAGCGATTCTCAGTGTAATATTTTTGGCAGAAAGGAAAAGGCAGAAAGCAGAAAGGGGAATGATACAAATAAACAATTAAGCAGTTAAACAGGCATTTCATACTGCGCGATTAAAATAACATACTATTAGATTTAATTATCCTATTCTATTCAAACCAAACACAACTCATTTTTCCTGACTTCCCCGTTTTCCCCCTCCCCATTTCACCTTTTTCAACTCAACAATTCAACAACCACCTCACCCTGCACCATTCACCCTTCACTGTTCACGTTTCACAAATAAACAGTTCAACAATTCAACAGTTCAACAAATTATCCACCCTGTACCTTGACCCACTGACTCCACTTTGAATACAAAAATGAAATCGCTGCTACTTTTCGTTTTATGCTTGTTGGGAACTGTCTGTTTTTCCCAAACGGCAAAAAACACCATCACCCTTTCGGGGCGCGCTACCGATTTTGAAGGGCATCCGATAGACAGTTGCATCATCGAATTGAAACATTCCGACTTTTCGCCGGCTTATACCACTTACACGGATAAAAACGGATATTATCGGTTGGAGCATGTCGAGAAAGGCAACTACATGGCTTTGTATGCCATCCGTCCGAAAGAATACCCGCGGGAAGATGCCGTACCCGACGAAGACAAACGGTTGGAATTTTGGGCATGGAATGTGATTGCCGACCGCGACCTGACGATAAACCCGCGCTACCATCGCCTGGAATTGTACGGCACAAACGTTTTCCGGATCGAAGGAGGTTATCCCGGCCTGATGATTTATGTGCGTCCGATGAGTGTGAGCAAGATCCTGTCTTATTCAAAGGAAATCGTTTTGAATAAATCAAAAGCCGAAAAAATGGCCGATATATCCGTAAAGCCGGAGCACTTTGAAGTAAAGGTTTTTGCGGACGAAGAACCGTTGAAGGTAAATTCGGTGCAGCCGCTGGAAGAGTTCGAGGGTGAAGGGAATGTGACCATAATGGGATACCTGATTCAAGTAGATGTTCCGAAAAAGCAAACCGACAAGCCCTACTTCATTTTCCGGATAGAAGCGACCAATACGGAACACGGCGAGAAAGGCGAAAACTGGTATTTCTACGAACCGAAGGAATACAAGTAAAAGCTCCCGTTTTTTTGAGAACAAGCTTTCAATAAACATTCTAAAAAAACACGTATTTTTACCACGTAATTTTGTAGACTCACCATGAAAAACATCCTGATTACCGGCGGGGCCGGATTTATCGGCTCGCATTTGGTGCGGCATTTTGTGACAATGTATCCGGACTATCACATTTTCAATCTGGATAAACTTACGTATGCCGGCAACCTCGCCAATCTGGCCGATGTGGAGCAAAAGCCGAACTATACCTTTCTGAAAGCCGATATTACGGATGAGAAACAAGTTTTGGCGCTTTTCGAAAAATACCGCTTCGACGGCGTGATCCATTTGGCGGCTGAAAGCCATGTCGACCGGTCCATTACCAATCCTACCGAATTTATTTTTACCAATATCGTGGGGACGGTGAATTTGCTCAATGCGGCGCGTCAGATTTGGAAGGAAACCGCCGAAGGCAAACGCTTTTATCATGTCAGCACCGATGAGGTGTACGGCTCGCTGGGCGCCGACGGATGTTTTACCGAAACCACGCCCTACGATCCCCGTTCGCCTTATTCCGCATCCAAAGCCAGCAGCGATCATCTGGTACGTGCTTACCACCACACCTTTCAATTGCCGGCGGTGATTTCGAACTGTTCGAACAATTACGGCCCCAACCAATTCCCCGAAAAATTGATTCCGCTGGTGATCAACAACATCCGGCATAAAAAGACGCTTCCGGTTTACGGGAAGGGTGAGAACATCCGCGACTGGCTGTATGTGGAAGACCATGTGAAAGCCATCGATTTGATTTTCCACAAAGGGAAGACCGGTGAAACGTACAACATCGGCGGCAACAACGAACGCCGGAATATCGATATCGTCAAGACTCTTTGCCGCATTATGGACCAGCGATTGGGCCGTGCTGCAGGCGAAAGCGAACAGTTGATTACCTACGTAAAAGACCGGGCCGGACATGATTTCCGGTATGCCATCGATGCCACCAAATTGCGCGACCAGTTGGGTTGGCAACCCGAAGTAAAGTTTGACGAAGGATTCGAAAAAACCGTCGATTGGTACCTCCAAAACCAGAATTGGCTCGACAATGTGACCTCCGGCAATTACAAGAACTATTATGATTCGATGTACAAATAGGCAAAAGTGAAAAATTAAAAATGAAGAATTAAAAATTATGAATGAGTTTTTTGGTTTACGAGTAACGGGTTTACCCTGTCTTGATTTCTTTGTCACAAAACGCAAAGGATTATGAGTTTACATAAATCTCAGCGTAACTCCGTGAAGCCTCAGTGAAACTCAGCGTAATTCTTTTTGCAGAAAGAAAAGGCAGAAGGCAGAAAGAATTACGAATTAAAAGTTACGAATTACGAATGAAGAATTTAGCGAAGCGGCCTCATGAATGTTAGCAAATAATAAACAATTCAACGATTCAACAATTAAACACTTCAACAGTTAAACGATTAAACCAATATCTCACACTTTACCCTATGAGATTAAAATAATATATTATTAGATTTAATTATCATGGTGAATTAAAATCAAGAGCAAGACCTCCTATTTCTACTACTTCCCCAATTTCCCCGGTTTTACCCTTTACCCTTCACCTTTTACCTTGTACCCTTAACCCGTTCACGCTTCACCGTTCACAAATAAACAGTTCAACAATTCAACAGCTCGACAACTCACACTTCACTGTTCACCCTTCACGCTAAAAATATGAAATCTTTTTCCCTGATTACCCTTTGCATTTTCCTTGTTTTAAATTCCTTTTCGCAGGAAGAAAAAAAGAAAATCCAGCAAAAGAAAGGCTTTTCTTTCGGCGCGCTGCCGACCATTTCGTACGATGCCGATATGGGCCTGCAATACGGGGGATTGGTGAATGTGTTCGATTACGGCGACGGCACGCTCTATCCTGATTACAGGCAAATGGCAAAAGTGGAAATTTCGCGTTACACCAAAGGTTCGGGCGTCAATCAGATCTTTTACGATGCCAAGCATCTGCTGCCTTACGGCATCCGGGTTTCGGCCGATTTGAGCTACCTCACCGAGAGGAAACTCGACTTTTTCGGTTTCAACGGCTATCAAAGCTTTTACAACAAAAACTTTGTCGATGACGAATCTGCCGAGTATTTAACCCGTGTATTTTATGCTCACGAACGGAAACTATTCCGTTTTACGGCCGATTTCCAAGGGAACTTGCCCGTTGAGAACCTGCATTGGCTGGCTGGCTTCGGGTTTATGAATGTAAAAGTAGCTACCGTGGACATTGCTAAGCTGAACAAAGGCAAAAACGCCGGAGACCAATTGCCCGATACGGCAACGCTTTTTGATAAATATGTGGATTGGGGCCTGATTTCCGATCAGGAAAAGGACGGCGGCAGCGCCAACTACCTCAAAGCAGGGTTGGTTTACGATACCCGCGACAACGAAGCCAGCGCCACCCGCGGCTTATGGACGGAGGCTTTTGTGGAAGTGGTTCCCAGCTTCCTGTTTAATTCTGAGTTTTCATACACCCGCTTGGTATTTACCCACCGGCAATATTTTACGTTGGTCAAGGACAAGCTGTCGGTGGCTTACCGCTTGGGTTACCAAGGGCTGCTTGGCGGCGATATGCCGTTTTTTATGTATCCGCTGATGAAAGCTTCCTATTCGCCCTTTACCAAAACCGACGGTTTGGGCGGCGCCCGGAATTTGCGCGGAATTATGCGCAATCGCGCCGAAGGGGAAGGAGTGGCTTACGGAAATGTGGAGCTGCGCTGGAAGTTTTTGCATACTTTGGTAAAAAAGCAAAACCTCGATTTTAGCTTGCATGCCTTTGCCGATGCCGGTATGGTCGTGCAAGACGTTAAAATCGACCGGTCGCTGATTTCGTCGGAAGACCAAGCCCGCTATTTTGACTTTTCCTATAAAAACGACAAACTGCATCCCTCGGCCGGATTGGGTCTGCGTATTGCGTTGAACCACAACTTTATTCTGGCAGTGGATTATGGCTTTGCCCTGAAAAAACAAGACGGGAAAGGCGGAGCATACATCAACATCGGGAATTTGTATTAATCGCTGTTTGGCTGGACGGCTTTCCCCAAGGCGTTTTGAATAAGAAGCGGGCGCTCCGTAAAAATTTGATTTTTATCCGTTGCATAACAGCTATGTATCGGAAAGAAAAAAGTAATGGGTAGCAACCTGGAAACGAGCGAAATCCGTTTGCCTGCTTGGGTTTCCATCGTTTCGAAGAACTCTTTTGCAAAGAGCATCGAATACGGTTTTTCACCCAACGGAGTTTTGTGTATCTTTGCCGCATGTTTATTCCTTCCTTTAAATCGGATCTGGTGCTGTAAACAGTCTGTATTCCTTGTACAGATTGTCCTTTCGTTTATTCTCGGGTAATCCTATTCGAGAGTAGTTTCTATATTATAATCCTGGTTTTTAATCCGCGTACAATGGCGATGCTATTGGAAAAGAGTCTTTTACCACGAAGATACGAAGTTAACAATTTTATTTTCATGTAATTGTACCCTTCATGTAGGATTCTTTGTGCCTTTGTGGTGAAGTTTTTTAACTTTTGAACAGCTCCCGTGTATGCAAAAGACATTAAAGTAATGAATAATAACAATATAACAACCATCTACGAATTCGATTTTAATTTTATCTGTGATTTCTTTTTAAATACAGAACGGCAGGGACCCGGTAGTCCCGAAGTAACCCTGAAAGCATTGAGTTTTATAGATTATCTTACCGAACAATCCCGTATCGCCGACATCGGTTGCGGAACGGGCGGCCAGACGATGGTATTGGCGCAGCATGCACCCGGTCATATCACCGGCTTCGACCTTTTTCCGGCATTTATTGACCGCTTCAATGCGAATGCTGCGAAACTGAATCTTCAGGATCGGGTGAAAGGGATTGTCCGCTCGATGGATGACCTTCCTTTTCAAAAGGAGGAGTTAGACCTGATTTGGTGTGAAGGAGCCATTTATAATATCGGTTTTGAACGGGGACTGAACGAGTGGCGGAAATTCCTGAAAACAGGAGGATACATTGCTGTTACGGAAAGCTCGTGGTTTACTGAGAAACGTCCGGCGGAAATTGAGAATTACTGCAGGGCGCATTTTCCGGAAATGGATACGATTCCCAACAAAGTAGCCCGGATACAGAAAGCAGGGTATATGCCTGTGGCTACCTTTATCCTGCCTGCAACCTGCTGGACAGATCATTATTTTGTTCCATTGAGGAGAGCGCAGGAGCTGTTTCTGGATAAATATGCAGGAAATAAAATTGCCGGAGAATTCGTAGCCTTTCAACGCCATGACGAAGAAATATACCGCAAGTATCAGGAATTTTACGGCTATGTGTTTTACCTCGCAAAAAAGATAGCGCAATGATTCATTTAACTACTTACGGTTGGAACGACAAATTGAACCGGCGAAAACAAGAATCGGCACATAAAGCGTTGCCTCATGGACGGGTAGCTATCGTACATCGTACCTGTTACGAAGTTATTTCCGAAAACGGACTGTTTCAATGCGAGCTGACGGGAAGCATGATGTACGGGAAACCGGACTTTGAATTGCCCTGTACGGGCGATTGGGTGATTTTCCAACCATTTGAAGAAGGCAAAGGGATTATTGTCGACCGGCTACCCCGTGAGCGGACATTATACCGCAAGAAAAGCGGAACGGTCGCCGACAAACAAACCATTGCTTCGTATGTCGACAAAGCGTTTATTGTGCAAAGTCTGGACGATAATTTCAACGTCCGCAGGGCAGAACGCTTTATGGTTCAAATACTGGAGGAGAATATCAAACCGGTATTGGTGCTCCATAAAGCCGATTTCGATTTTGATAGACCGGAAATAGAAGAACCGATTCAGCACATTGCCCGTCAGATGCCTGTGTTTTTCACAAGTATTCATCAGCCCGAAACGATTCTTCAATTACGGGAATTCATATCGGAAGGCGAAACGGTTGTATTTGTGGGCTCGTCGGGTGTCGGGAAAAGTTCCCTGATTAATGCCCTTTGCGAAGAATCGGTACTGCTAACGTCCGATACAAGCCTGTCCACAGGAAAAGGACGGCACACGTCGACCCGCCGGGAAATGGTATGGATGAACGGTTCGGGGATCTTAATCGATACGCCGGGCGTTCGGGAATTCGGATTGGCGGTCGACGATCCCGGCTCGCTTGCGGAAATGTTGGAAATTTCCGGCTATTCCGGATCGTGCCGTTTCAAGGATTGCACGCATACCGGCGAGCCCGGCTGTGCCGTTTTAGAAGCGGTACATAACGGGATGTTAGACCCTAAGGTTTATGAAAGTTATCTGAAACTTCGGCGAGAGGCCTGGCATTTCTCGACTTCGGAACATGAAAAACGGAAGAGGGATAAATCTTTTTCAAAAATCGTAGACGAAGTAAAGAAGCGTAAAGCCAATCTCTAATTCTTTATTCCAAGCGTGCGGGTATTCTTTTTACGGGAATACCCGCACGCTTGCGTTTTGCGGAAGGGGCTGATCTAAAATCACTATACCGGATGATTGCCGGCCTCATAATCCGGTACAACAGTGGCAGATTTGATTTTATCCGTTGAACAACAGGTTCTTATCGGAAAGAAAAAAGAGCAATGGAAACGAGTGAAATTCGTTTGCCTGCTTTGATTTTCCATCGTTTCAAATGGGCCGGGATAAGGAGACAACCATTTTATGATCGGCATACAATTTTTATTGAACGGTCAACTTATACCCCAAGCCTTTCACGGTTATGATCAGCACGGCCGGATCTTTTTTCAGGTAACTGCGAAGTTTGGCAATATAAGTATCCAAACTGCGTGTATAAATAGATCTGCTGTCTTCCCAATATTTTTCCAGCAAAGCGCCTCGTTCCACAATATAATCCAGGTGATTACACAGTTCTTTTAAAAGGGCGCTTTCTTTTCGGTTTAGATAGATACATTCGCCGAAACCATGAAGCTCATTTTTGCCGGCATTGAAGGTATATTGTCCTATTTGAAAGATTTTTTGTTCTGGTATTTCCGGCCTTTGCGTCTGTTGCCGGTAAACAATATTTTCGATATGCAACAGCAATTCCCGCAGTCCGAACGGTTTTTTTATATAGTCGGTGGAGCCTGCGCGGTACGCTTCGGTGATCGTATCGCCCAGACTGTGTGCGGAAGCAAAAATGATCGGTACCTGTTTGTCTTTTGCACGTATCTTCCGGCATGCTTCGATTCCGTCCATTTCAGGCATCGCATAATCCAACAATAACAAGTCGGGCTGAAATACGGTAAATTGATCTACGGCTTCCTTGCCGGTTACCACATGCAACACCTCGAAGCCTTGTGCTTCCAGGCCATCTTTTATTACAAAAGCCAAATATGGCTCATCTTCGGCGTATAAAATTTTCATTTTCAAAATCTACAGTAATAGATAGCCTCTGCAATTTATAATTCAATAATAAACGTACTTCCTTTTCCCAACACACTTTCTGCCCGAATTGTACCTCCATGCATTTCAACGATTGTTTGGGCGTAATTCAGCCCTAATCCGAAGCCTTTTATTCTGCCGGCGGTTGTTTCCACGCGGTAGAAGCGGTCAAATATTTTTTTTACGTCATCAGGGGCAATGCCGAAACCGTTGTCGCGTATGGCGATACACAACCCCTGCATAGTCCTACTGCAATCGATGCCGATGTGTACCTGCTCCTCCGAATACTTTATTGCGTTGTCAATAATATTGTTCAAGGCATTGGCAAAATGGATGCGGTCGATGTTTGCCTTTGCGTCCGTTGGATCTACCGTCAATTCAAACGTTACTTCTTTTTCGGTTTTCAGGCGAAATGGTTCTATGAGCAAGGTTACCCAATCATACATCGGTGTTTCTTCGCGATGCAATTCTATACGACCCTGTTCTTCAACCGACAGGCTGAGAATTTTTTCAACAGAATCCGATAACCTTTTCAATTGCGATTTGCCCACACTTACGGCTTCTTCCCTTAATTCAGGCCGCCGCTCGATATTGTCCAATGCAGCGTAAACCACAGCAATAGGTGTTTTAAGTTCGTGCGTAAAGTTAGCGATAAAGTCGTCCTTTATTTTTGCTGCCGTTTTTTGCCGGAGTATCACACGCAATTGTGCCGTCATACAATACAAAATGATCAGGAACAATAGAGCTGACACGGCCAACGTCCACATCATCTGCTTAAAAATGGCAAGCGGTGTGAATTGTAAATATGCCGACACATGTTCCTTACTCATGTTGATGTTCAAGCGCTGCCCGTAATCGAATGAGGTGAGTTGCAGGTTGTTTGCCCCGATCTTTACCTCCCGTCCCGGCTTGTGTATGCCGAGGCTTCGCTTTTCTGTAGTTCCCATAGATTTAATCTCCAGTACATAATTGATGTGATTCAATCCTCGGTTGGCCAAAGTTTGCCGGAAAACTTTATCCAGTTGTTCCAAGGCCACAGATGGAATGGTAAGCACACTTACGCGGGTTGCTGTGATGCTATCGGGTAGGGGAGACTTTTTTAGAATGGTAATTATAGAAGAGGAGGAACCTGACGAATCTTGTATTGCCTGCTGTTCTACGTTTCTTTTATTCTGAGCCTGAATCGTATCGCAGGCTTCCTGCAACGCCTCTTGCGCATCGGATACAAATTTATTATACGTATTATTATAGCTGTTATACAGCCAATATGCCTGAAAGCATAGCAACGCCCCGATGCTTGCGATGGAAACAGCGCTCAGCCATGAAAGCTTTTTATGTTGAGGGAATGAAAGCATGAACAAATATACGATGATTGTTCCGGGTGTTCTTTTGTTTTGACAGTACACAAACATTTTTGACGTTTTTTTGACTTTCGATGCTTGTGCTTTGACATCGTCGCCCCGACTTTTGCCAAAGCTAAAATCAGATAAATACCCTTTCATAAATTAAAATTAGTACATCATGAAACATTTCTTCTTCCTCTTTCTGCTATGTGTTGCTCTTCATGCTCACTCACAAATTACAGTGATTAATACATCGAACATGCCTCGTGAAACCATTGATTCGGCTTATCTTAAAATAAGTTATTCGCTGCGTTTTGTGCAGGACATAACTAAACCGGAGCAAACCGCAACGGACGAAATGCTTTTACTGGCAGGAAAATCCGTATCGCAATTTTTCAGCTACGCACGCTTCCAGGCTGATTCGCTGCTGCGTGCATTGTCGCCGGAGCAAATAATAGAAGCTGTAAAGACCCAAAAGCGCGGAAAATTTTCGTACGATATTTATAAAAACTATCCGAACGGAAGCATTACGACGATCGACAGAATTGCAACGACCGATTATAGATACGAAGAACCTTACGAAAAACAGAATTGGAAAATCGCGGAAGACACCCTGACTATTTTGGGTTACGCCTGCCAGAAGGCTACCTGTACATTTCGTGGCCGGGATTATATCGCCTGGTTTACCACAGCGATTCCCGTGAGCAATGGACCCTGGAAGTTTACCGGCCTTCCGGGATTGATTTTAAATATTGCGGATACGCAGAACCACTATGTATTCGAATGTTCGGGAATTGAAGTGCCGAAAGATAAGTTGCCGGTTGAGATGGAAAAAGGAAACTATGCCAAAGTATCAAAAAAGGAATTTAACAAGGTGTATGAGCGCTTTTTAAAAGACCCGATCGGTTTTATGAGTACTGCGGCACCCAATGTAAAGATCACCATGCTGAATCCCGACGGCACGCCTGCCAAAAACCAAACCATGCCGGCAACTCCATACAATCCGATAGAAAGGTAAGTTGCAACCCCAAAGGTTTTAAAAGTCCGTATCGCTAAAAGTTTTTAAGACAAAAACATATTTTCATGAGATTCGTGCGACTATTTATTTTATTTGTGTGGGGATTCTGTTGTTTCACGCTTTCAGCCCAGGGGCTTATTACGGGAAAAGTTACTGATCGTGAAACAGGGCAACCTCTGGAAGGTGTGGCAGTCCTGCTGTTTGCAACAAATCAGAAAACGGCATCGGCATATGCACTCACAGATCCCAAGGGCGATTACGTGTTGACCTTGCAGCCGCAGCAGGGTGATTTGTTGCGTGTCGATGTATCCATGCTGGGATATGCCAAACAAAGCATTCCTGTTAAAAATGAAAACCGCACATTGAATATAGCGCTTATACCGCAAATCACCGACTTGAAGGAAGTGGTGGTACGCGCCCACAAGCTCTGGATGGAACATGATACCTTAAATTACAGTGTGAACCTTTTCAAAACGGCTCAGGACCGTGTCATCGGGGATGTACTGAAAAAAATGCCGGGTATCGATGTCGCACAGAACGGCACGATTTCATACAATGGGAAACCCATTAATAAATTTTACATCGAAGGTTCCGATTTGTTGGGAGGCAAATACGGATTAGCCAGTAAAAATATTCCGGCGGATGCAGTAAGCAAAGTGCAGGTTTTGGAAAACCATCAAGCGATAAGGGCGTTGGAGAAAACGGACTTTTCCGACCAGGCGGCAATAAATCTGGTGCTTAAGGACGGCGCCAAGTCGCGTTGGTTAGGTAAGATTGACGCAGGTTTTGGTGCCGCCCCATTCTTGTGGGATGGACGTGCAATGGGTATGCGGGTGGGGCGTGGCATGCAAAGCATGAACGTTTATAAAACCAACAATACCGGCGACAATGTAAGCGATGAGCTTATGACGCATACACTTTCCACGCTGAATTTCTCCCATGAAAACACGACGGAGCAAGCGGATTGGTTGTCGGTAGTCATGCCGCCAACTCCGCCTGTAACTGAGAACCGGTATCTGTTCAATCAATCGCATTTGCTGAGTACCAATAATCTTTGGAAGCTGAGCAATGATTACCAATTGCGTGCAAACATAAACTACATTGATGATCAGCGAAATTTTGATACGGAAGCCCACACCGTATATTATTTGAATTCCGATAGTCTCCTGACTGTTTCGGAACGGCAAGAAAGCCGGGGCAAACAGGACCTCCTGGAAGCAGGATTTACCCTTACCGCCAACACGCCGGATTACTATCTGCAAAACAATCTGAAACTGCGTGGGCAATGGAATGAAACCAATGCCAGCACCTGGAACGGCTCCAATACCATCGCCCAGTCGTTGAACACGCCGAACCACACCTTCTCCAACGATTTTCAGTGGATAAAGAATCGTAAAAATAATACCTTTCAAATGACTTCATTTAACAGCTATTCGTTGTTGCCACAAGAGTTGCTGGTTCGTGGAGCAGATTTGGACAACGTTTATGATTTATTAAACTTGCCTGCACAATCGGACGATAGCGTTATATGCCAGAACCTGCACGTAAAGTCGTTTTATTCCAACAATTATTTTACGTTCAAAACCAAAAAGAAAAATTGGCGGACAGAACTCAAAGCAGGCTTTCAAGCGCAATGGCAACAAACGGATTCCGAATTGTCAATAACCGGAAACAAGAATACGTTTTCCTTGGCAGGCGGTACGTTTAACTTCAGTAAATACCGCTACTCCTTACAACCATTGCTTGGCTATCAAAGCAGCCGCCTGAAGGTTTCATTGGCGTTGCCGGTCAACTATACCCTCATTCAGGAGGAAACCTATTGGCTTTTTAATCCGTCGCTTTTTGCCGGTTATGACCTCACGGCTTATTGGAATGTTATGGCGCGTGCCGGTTACCACAATAATTTTGGTGGCATACGAACAACGGTGCCGGATTATATCCTGACCGATTACCGCAACATCATGCATAACAGCGGCCATGTTCTTGAAACCGCTCAACAAAATTATACGGCAGGTATTACCTACCGCAATCCTGTAACGGCTTTCTTTGCCAGCTTCACGGCAACCTATGCAAAAGGGGTTTCGAATTTGCTGTACGACCGCATTTTTTATGGTATTTTGAGTGAACGCACCCAGGTTATCCGGGACAACAATCAAGAGGCATGGCAATTGGCAGCACGAGCCAGCAAAACCATCGATGCATGGAACACAACCATGTGGCTGGATGCCGGATACAATTACAGCAAAGCCGCGCAATTAAGCCAACACCAGTGGACGCGCTTTGCGAACCAGTCGGTAAGTATTCGCCCGAAAGTGCTCGTAAAACCTGCACGTTGGACAAATGTGGAATATGAAGCTTCGGTTACCCGATCGCAACTGGATATTTTAAAATCTGAAGCTTCGAAAGGTTCTCCCTTATTTTCGATGTCGCACTTCCTGGCATGGAACTTGAATTTCACCCCGGAGTTCCAGGCTTATATCCGGGGTGAATATTTCTATAACCATGCCTCGGGGATAACATACCCTGCGGTGTTCTTTGCCGATGCAGGCATCCGTTATCTCCGGAAGCAATTCGAATTCTCCGTAGATTGTCGTAATATTTTCAACAATAAACGGTATGAGTATTCGATATTGGGGACCTTGAGCGAATCCTTCAGTGCATACAAACTACGGCCTGTATCGGTCATGGCAAAGGTGTCGTGGGCATTTTAAAATAACCAAATTCACCCTTGAAATAAGCAAATTGGGTTTAAAATAGGGTGCGCTAATGATCAAAGAATTTTGGTCCGGCCAGTCCGGAAAAGGAGAATAACATTCTTATCCTACTCCGGAAAGGCTTGTGAAAGAAGGATTGCAGAAAAAGGGCAAAAGGCCTCCGGGCTTTTGGAAAAAGCCTTCTAAACTCTTGGGGAAAAGGTCTCCGAGATCTTAGGGAAAAGCTTTCGAGCTTTTGGAAAAAGGTCTCCGGGCTTTTGATATTTCCGTCAAGGACCGTTCGAATTTTTAATTTCATACGGGTGCAAACGGGAGGAAATCGCTTTATTTCTCAACGGTTGGCCGGGCTGCCGGATACCGGACGTTTCGTTTCGGATTCCCGGGAATGCTTGATTTTACTCTTATTGGGAACCGTGTGAAAGAAATTTTGGTAAGATTGCACTGGAAATATTCCTTAAGATTTTCTATTTTTGTCAAAAAAAAGTTTCCGGATGGATATTCAATCGATTTTAACGGCGGTTGCAACCCTAAGCGCCCTGGGTATTCTGGTAGCGGCAGTGTTGTACGTAGTCGCCCAAAAATTCAAAGTCATTGAAGACCCCCGCATCGATCAGGTGAACGAACACCTGCCCGGCGCCAATTGTGGCGGATGCGGGTTTGCCGGTTGCCGGAACTTTGCCGAAAACATTGTAACCAAAGGGACGCTCGAAGGGCTGCAATGCCCCGTGGGTGGACGGACGGTGATGGACAGCGTTTCGGAACTGATGGGCTTGGTCGGGGAGGAAATCAAACCTTTGGTCGCTGTGTTGCGTTGCAACGGGAGCTTGCAAAATGCGCCCCGGAAACTACGGTTTGAAGGCGCTGTAAGCTGTGCCTTTGCGCATTCGCAAATGGCCGGTGAAAACGGTTGCGCTTACGGATGTTTGGGCTGCGGAGATTGCGTGGAAAGCTGCCGTTTCGATGCCTTGCATTTGGATCCCGAAACAGGCTTACCCGTAGTCAGCGACTCGAAGTGTGTCGCTTGCGGAGCCTGTGTAAAAGCCTGCCCCCGCAAAATCATCGAACTTCGTCCTTCCGGAATGCGTGTTTTTGTGAGTTGCGTCAATAAGGAAAAAGGCGGAATCGCCCGGAAGAACTGTTCCGTTGCCTGCATCGGTTGCGGAGCCTGCGTAAAAGTCTGCCCAGCCGACGCCATTACATTGGAAAACCATTTGGCATTTATTGATCCGGGCAAGTGTACCCTTTGCCAGGCTTGTGTGCCCGTTTGCCCGACCCATGCGATTATTCAATTGAAAATGGAGAATTGAAAATTGAAAATGACGGGTAACGTGTGACGAATAAATTAATTGCAGAAAGGATTTCATTAATTGAAAATTGAGAATTGAAAATGATTCATTAACAGATTTACGGGTAACAAGTTTACCATTCGCCTTGAACCAGTTCACGTTTCACTGTTCACGCTTCACTGTTCACGCTTCACAATTAAACAGTTCAACAAATAAACAATTAAACAGCCATTTTACCCTATGCGATTAAAATAGTATATTATTAGATTTAATTATCATATTGAATTAAAATCAAGAGCAACACCTCCCGACTTCCCCGATTTCCCAAATAAACAATTCAACAGTTCAACAATTAAACAGCCATTTCACCCTTTACGGTTCACCATTCACAAATAAACAACTCAACGATTCAACAGTTCAACAATTCAACAATTCAACGATTAAACAAGCATTTCACCCTTCACCGTTCCCAAATAAACAATTCAACACCTCAACAGTTCAACAATTAAACATTTATCCATAAACCATGCTTAAAACCTTCCATCGAGGCGGAATCCATCCTGAAGAAAACAAGTTGACGGCCCAAGTTCCGTTGGAGCGCTTTCCGGTGCCCGCCAAAGTGGTTTTGTTTTTGGGACAAAGTTTGGGCGCTCCCGCGCGTCCCCTAGTGGAGAAGGGATCGCAGGTGCTTGCCGGCCAGTTAATCGCCCAAGGTGAGTCCCTGATTTCGGCCCACTTGCATTCGCCGATTTCGGGAACCGTGACGCACATTGACGATCACCTGGACTTTAACGGCTACCGCCGGAAGGCCATTTTTATCGATGTGCAGGGCGACCAATGGGACCCGGCGATTGACCGGAGCGAAACGTTGATAAGCCAGATTCCCTTTTCACAACAAGAGCTTCTTGCCAAAATAAAACAAATGGGCATTGTGGGATTGGGCGGCGCCTGTTTTCCGACCCATGTCAAGCTTTCCGTTCCCGAAGGAAAACGGGCAGACTATTTGCTTGTCAATGCCGCCGAATGCGAACCTTATTTAACTAGCGACCACCGTTTACTACTTGAAAAAACAGCCGAACTGGTGGTGGGCGCCCGCATCCTGATGAAAGCCTGCGGGGCGAAGCGTGCCGTTTTCGGAGTTGAGAACAACAAGCCGGATTGCATTTCCGCATTGCGGAAAGCCATCGGAAACGAAACGAACCTTGAAGTGATCCCGCTGAAAACGCGTTATCCGCAAGGAGCCGAAAAAATGCTGATTAAAGCCATGACCGGGCGGGCGGTGCCTCCGGGAAAATTGCCGGTGGATGTCGGTTGTGTCGTAAACAACGTAGGTACGGCCTTTGCTGTTTACGAAGCCGTTCAGAAAAACAAACCCCTCTTTGAATCCATGGTCACCGTTACCGGGAAAGGACTTTCCAAACAGGTGAATTATGTGGTTCGCTTGGGAACCTCCTATTCGGAAATCCTTTCGCACGTGGGTCCTTTGCCGGAAGGCGATTTGAAAATTGTGAGAGGCGGGCCGATGATGGGGAAAGCCATGACCACTTTGGATGCTCCGGTGACCAAAGGCGCATCTGCCATCCTGGTCCTTTCGGGCAAGGAAGCAAAGCGGGTACCCGAAGTCAATTGCATCCGTTGCGGCCGCTGTGTGTCGGTTTGTCCCATGCGGCTGGAACCTTATTTGTTCGAGCGCCTGGTTGCCAACAAAACCTGGGAAGCTGCCGAACAAAACCATATCATGGACTGCATGGAATGCGGTTGTTGCCAGTATACCTGCCCGTCGGGAAGGCAACTGCTCGATTCCATCCGCCTGGGGAAAAACAATGTCGGACAACTCATTCGTTCGAGAGGAATAAAATAAGTAAACAACCAAAGAAACATGGCCCTATTTACCGTATCCGGTTCGCCGCACATTCACAACAACCAATCCGTTCCCAAAATCATGTGGACGGTGGTGTTGGCATTGACGCCCGCTTTGCTGGCTTCCTTTTATTTTTTCGGATGGAGCGCCCTACTGCTGACAATGATTGCTGTGGTTTCCTGTTGTGCCGTTGAATATCTGCTGACGAAATTTTTATTGAAAACCCAACCGTCGCTCCACGACGGTTCGGCGGTGATTACGGGCATTTTGCTGGCGTTTAATGTGCCGAGCGGCCTGCCCTGGTGGATAATGGTGCTGGGAAGTTTGGTCGCCATCGGCGTGGCAAAGGCTTCGTACGGCGGACTGGGGAAGAACCTGTTCAACCCCGCTCTGGTAGGACGTGTCTTTTTATTGATATCCTTCCCCAACGACATGACATCCTGGCCTGTGCCCGGAGGCAATTTTCATTCGGATGCCTTGACCGGGGCCACTCCGTTGGGAATTTTACGCGATGGGCTGAAACAAGGCGAATCGCTGTTACGAATTTCGAATGCCTTGCCCGATAATGCCAATCTGTTTTTAGGCCATATCGGCGGCTCCCTGGGTGAAATATCGGCGGTGGCTTTGTTGCTGGGCGCCTTGCTCTTGTTCGTCCGGAAAATTATTACCTGGCACATTCCCGTCGCTTATTTGGGAACGGTTGCTGTTTTTACGGGAATTTTATGGCTGGTAAATCCCGCCCTTTATATCAATCCGCTTTTTCATTTATTGACCGGAGGCCTGATTTTGGGCGCCTTTTTTATGGCGACCGACCTGACCACTTCGCCCATGACCGGCAAAGGAATGTTGATTTACGGCTTCGGTTGCGGTGTGATTACGGTTTTGATCCGTGTTTGGGGCGCTTACCCCGAAGGCGTTTCTTTTGCTATTTTGCTGATGAATGCCGCTACTCCGTTAATCAATAAGTATTGCAAACCGGAAAGGTTCGGATCCAGGACGTTGAATACAAATAAAATAAAAATACAAGCATGAAAAAACTGGAAAGTTCCCTGAAAAACATGGTACTCAGCCTGCTGTTTATTTCCGTCGGAATGTCGGCCGCGTTGGGCTTTGTTTACAACCTGACCAAAGACCCTATTGCGCAGGCGCAAAAAGAAAAAAGCGCGTCGACCCAAACCTTTAAACCCCTGTTGCCTGCCTTTGACAACAATCCGGCGGCAGAATCGAAGGAGCTGGAAGGACTGACTTTTTACAAAGCCACCCACAAAGGCAACCTGGTGGGTTGGATCGCCAAAACGTACACAGAAAAAGGCTATTCGGGACGTATCGATTTGCTGGTCGGCTTTTTGCCGAACGGGAAAATATACAACGTGGCGGTGTCGCAACACAATGAAACTCCGGGATTGGGCAGCAAGATGAATGAAGCTCCCTTCAAAGACCAGTTCAAAAACTTAGATATCAACGTGCTGCCCGGCCAGGTGGTGAAAGTAAAAAAAGACGGCGGCACCCTTGATGCCATCTCGGCGGCTACCATTTCGTCCCGCGCTTTTTGCGACGGCGTCCAAAAAGCGTACAGCGTTTACATGAAATCGATTTTAAAGAAAAAATAAAGACCATGAGCGTTTTCAAGCATTTTACAAACGGGCTTTGGAAAGAAAATCCGGCTTTGGTGCTGGTGTTGGGAACCTGTCCCACGCTGGCAGTGACCACCTCGGCTATCAACGGTTTGGGGATGGGCGCCGCCACGACGTTTGTATTGCTTTCCTCAAACGTTTTGATTTCGGCGCTCAAAAACTTTATCCCCGACAAGGTACGCATTGCCGCTTTCATTGTCGTCATTGCTTCCTTTGTCAGCATGGTCGATTTGCTGATGAAAGCCTATGTACCCGATTTGTACACGGCGCTGGGTATTTTCATTCCGCTTATTGTGGTCAATTGCATTATTCTGGGACGGGCAGAGGCATTTGCCCAAAAAAACAGCGTGTTTTCCTCCCTGCTCGACGGCTTGGGAATGGGCATCGGGTTTACGCTGGCACTGACCTTAATGGGAAGCATCCGCGAAATACTCGGCAACGGAACCCTGTTCGGCTTTCCGGTGCTTGCCTCCGGCGCCAAAACCATGCTGCTGTTTGTATTGCCTCCGGGCGCCTTCCTTACCCTCGGCTATTTGATTGCCGCGATGAACCGCATCAAGCAAAAAAACCGGCTTTGAGAAGGAAAGAGAAAGGATGCGGATAATTTTTAAAACAGCGTGCCCGGTGAGTTTTTCACAGCACACGCTTCACTAATGAAACTGAAATGGACCTGATCAAAATTGTCATCTTAGCCCTGTTTATCAACAATGTTGTGTTGGTGCAGTTTTTGGGAATCTGTCCCTTTTTGGGCGTTTCCAGCAAGGTAAATACTTCACTGGGTATGGGCGTTGCCGTGATTTTTGTGATGGTGCTGGCCAACCTGGTTACCTATCTGATCCAGCATTTGGTGCTGGTGCCCCTGCATATCGAGTTTATGCAAACCATCACCTTTATCTTTGTCATTGCCGCTTTGGTTCAAATGGTGGAGATCATCCTGAAAAAAGTAGCGCAATCCTTATACCAGGCGTTGGGAATTTTTCTTCCCTTAATCACCACGAACTGCGCCGTGCTGGGAATTGCCATTCTGGCCGTACAAAAAGAGTATAATCTGGTATCGAGTGTGGTGTATGCCGCCGCTACGGCGATTGGGTTTACATTGGCGCTGGTGGTACTGGCCGGCATGCGCGAACAAATGGAGCTGAACGGCAACATCCCCAAGGCCATGCGCGGATTTCCCATTTCGCTGGTAACCGCCGGATTGTTATCCCTGGCGTTTATGGGCTTTTCTGGGTTGGTAAAATAAAAGAACTGCTCCGCAAAAACGGAGCAGCTCTACCACAAAAAAAACAAAAACAAAGAAAAACTGCAATCTACCTCATAAACGATACACCGAGCTGGAAGCTCAATGTATTGATTCCATTCATGTTAAAATCTGTTTGTTTGTTGGTCGAATAATTGTACCGGACACCTACCAGGAGTCCTACCTGCGATCTTTCTGTAAACTTGATGATGGCGCCGATTTCAGGACGGATTAAAAAGCCCCAGTTGTCGTCGTAAAGTTCCCAGTCGCTGAAGAAAATATCCTGCTGGCTGTAAGTCGCCCCGATTCCGACACCCGCATAGGGACGGATGATCGGGTTGTTTCCGAAATAATAATGCGCGTTTACATTAATCGGAAGCATATACAGGTATTTGTAAGCATCGGTTGTAACGTCCCCATTGGTAATAGGGTACGTTTTCCGGGGTTTGTATTCGTAAAGCGAGGACCAGTTGACTTCAAGCCCTACCGAGACATTTTCTTTTACAAATTGGCGGAATTCCACTTTCCCGCCATACCAACTTGTGGCATTGATAAAATTGTCACCGACCGGAACGTTCACATCCCACGCAATATTAAACATGGTGCCTCCGCGGTCTTGCGCCATAGCCAGGGCACAAAAACCAATTGACATCATAAAAGTTAAAAATATTTTTTTCATTGTAAACCTGATTTTAAATGATTAGTTAGTTTTTAAATAAGGAGACTGCGTAAACGATTGATCGATGGCAAACTCTGCATTGGAAAGGTTGGTTTGCGGATCGAAGATTTCTCCGGTCGACCAGGCATTCCAAATAACATTCACCGTTTTGGTTGTGACATTTTTGTCCTTCAAATCCACCATTTCGATCAAAAAGGCTCCCGTGCTGTAGGTGTAAGTGACCGGGAACGGGTAGTAATACGTCCAGTCCCAATAATCCCAATACCAGGGATAATAGTAAGGCCACCACCAACCCGGAGTGATGTAAGTAATGTTTTCAATATCCTTGATCACCAAAGTATTGATGGAAACATCTGCTTCGGAAGAACTTTCAACTTCGGTATAACCCAGCTTGTTCATGTTGTCGCGGATCTTACCCAAAAGGATTTGGGCGCTGGTGTTGTCGACCAGGGTATCATTCGGGTCAAAGGTGTTGATTTTTGGAATGAAGTTCGGTAGGTAGTAGGTTTTGTAGTTGACAAAAATGCTTTTGTCGGCGTAATTTGTGATGGTCATGGGTTTGGTTGACAGCTCTTCGGTATCGGGCAATTTCCGGCATGAGGTGCCGATGACCAAAACCGCAGCAAAAAAAAGAACTCCTTTGGTTAAGCCGGTCCATAACAACCCCTGGATCTTTTTATCCCTCCGTTTATTGAGATCACGGAAAGACAGTGTTTGATGATTAACTTTGTTCATAATTTTTTAATGTTTCAATTTAAAAAAATAAATAAAAATTCCTGTTGTACCTTTTCTAACAATGCGAGGCAAAAAAAGTTCGTACGGGAACAAGATTTGTATGAAAAACTTACCGCTATTTTTATTTATCATCTTATATTTGAAAAAAATTTCCCATCAACGCCCTTTTATGAATTATGGATACCTACTGGACTGTACACGACAAAACATTCGAAAAGTTTATTCCCGCTGAAGAAATCAAAAAGAAGGTAGCGGAAGTAGCCCGGAAAATCAACGAAGATTTAAAAGGCCAAAAACGCCCCATCTTTTTGGTGGTGCTAAACGGCGCTTTTGTGTTTGCTTCCGATTTGCTCCAAAACGTGACGCTCGATTGCGAAATCGAGTTTATCAAACTGTCGTCTTACCAGGGCACCACCAGCGCCGGAACCGTAAAAGAAGTCATGGGGTTGAATACCTCGGTGGCAGGACATACGGTTGTGATTATTGAAGATATTATCGACACCGGCCTCACGGTCGACATGCTGATCGGCATCCTGAAATCCATGGGCGCTGCCGAAATAAAGGTTGCGGCTTGCCTGTTTAAGAAAGAAGCCTTCAAAAAAGAATACCCGATTGATTATTGCTGTTTTGAAATTCCCGACAAGTTCGTAGTCGGCTACGGATTGGACTACGACGGTTTGGGCCGTAATTCGAGCGGTATTTACAAACTGGTTGAATAATTTCCCGGAGAGATCGATTTCTACTCCGCTTTTTTTAATGATGAATTGTTCCTTAATTACTAAATTGAAATGCTTAATATCGCTATTTTCGGCCCCCCCGGAGCGGGCAAAGGCACACAGTCCGAATTGCTGATCAAGAAATATAATCTAACCTATATCTCCACCGGCGACTTGTTGCGGCAGGAAATTGCTGCCGGAACCGATCTGGGGTTGGAAGTGAAAGATATCATCCATCAGGGAGGCTTGGTTTCCGACGAAATCATCATCAACCTGATTGAAAAAAAGCTCACCGAAAACATCGAATCCACCGGATTCCTGTTCGATGGGTTTCCCCGTACCCTGGTGCAGGCCTATATTCTGGACGGCTTGCTGCTCAAGCTCAACACCTCCCTTTCGTGCATGCTCAGTTTGGATGTGGGGAACGACGAATTGATCCGCCGCCTGCTGGACCGGGCAAAAAAATCGGGGCGCGCCGACGACACCCTGGACGTCATTCACAACCGCCTGAAAGAATACGAAGAAAAAACCGCACCGGTTAAAACCTATTACCAGGAACGCCACCTGTATTTCCCCATTAACGGCGATCAAAAAATAGAAACCGTTTTTGAAGACCTGAACGAGGCCATCCAGCAAACCATCCAGCGGAAATGGTTTAATCTGGTGTTGCTGGGCGCTCCGGGATCCGGCAAAGGAACCCAGGGCAACCTGCTGGCAAAAAAATTCAACCTGCATTACATCTCGACCGGCTCACTGTTGCGGAAAGAAGTGAAGTCCGGTTCCGAAATCGGGAAACGGGTGGAAGCCTTGATAAACCGCGGAGACCTGGTGCCCGATGAAATTGTGATCCAGCTTCTGGAACAAGCCATCAAGCAACAATCCAATGCCAGCGGCTTTGTCTTTAAAGGGTTCCCCCGTACCGTACTCCAGTCGTATATTTTAGATGCCCTTTTGCGGCGGATGGAAATGAACGTTTCCTATGTCATCGAAATGAATGTCCCCATCCTGGATTTGATCCGCCGTTTGGATGCCCGGGGAAAAAGCGAAAAAGGAAGAATGTACGACCAATCGACCGAGCTGATCCTTCACCGCCTCGAACTGTATCAAAACAAAACCAAGAAGGTGATCGAGATGTACCAGAAGCAAAACAAATTCGATGAAATTAACGGGGTGGGTACGCCTGAAGAAGTATTCCAACGCCTTTCCATTGTGGTGGAACGGGAACTGAAAAAAGCGCGCTAAGGAAGCCTCAACGCTTAAGCAGGGGAAAGGCAAGCGGAAATTTAAATTTGAGATTGCAAAAAACGCATCGATAAATACAAACAGAGGCCACGGCTTTTGTAACCGTTGCATCGTCGGCGAATTATTTTTATCAATTCTTCATAATTTAAATCTAAAAAAAAACAATCATGCCTTATTATCACCCCATTCGGAAAATCCGGGACAAAGAAGAACGGTTACGTACCATTGACAAGCTTTTAACGCTGAGAAACCAGTTGGATCAGCAAGTCCCGCAAAAAACGGCTTCCGATACCTTGTTGCTTGCCACATGGAATATACGGGAGTTTGGAAATAACCGGAATACGGAAAGCCTTCACTACATTGCGGAAATCATCAGCCGGTTTGATCTGGTTGCGATTCAGGAGGTTTCTTCCGATTTGAAAGGCCTGGAAAAGGTCATGTCCCTTTTGAACCTGAACTGGGATTATCTTGTAACGGATAGCACCGACGGAAGTGCAGGGGGAGGCGAACGGATGGCGTTTATTTATGATAAGAGTAAAATCTCTTTCAAAAAAATGGCGGGCGAAATCGTTTTACCAACCGAAAAACGGATTCATAAGGATTATCAGTATGCCCGTACCCCTTTCTGTGTTGCATTCCAGGCAAATTGGTTCAAATTTAACCTGGTAACCGTCCACATCTATTACGGAACCTCCTCCGGCGTAGACCCCAGAAGATTGGCCGAAATAGATTCGATTGCCGGATTTATGGCCAAACGGGCTAAAAAAGAAGACGCGAGTTACATCCTTTTGGGTGACTTTAACATCGTTCATTGTGAAGATGAAACGATGAAAGCATTGGAAAAGAACGGGTTTTTGGTGCCTGCCGGCATAAAAGAGCACCCTTCCGATTTGGGCGGAACCAAACATTATGACCAGATTGCCTTTAATTTGAAGTTGGGCCCGAATATGACCATATTTTCGGAGCATGAGCAAAAATCCGGTGCATTTGACTTTACAAAATCCGTTTACACCTTAAACGATTTGGAAGTATACCGGAAATATTTCAGCCCCAAAAACACAGAAAACAAGACGGAAAAGGAAATAGCGCAATATTACCGGTCCAAGTGGCGTACGTTCCAAATGTCAGACCATTTGCCGCTATGGGTCGAATTAAAAATCGACTTCAGCAACCAATACCTGAAAAGGATAAAAGAAGAATGTTGATTCCCCTTGTTTCTTCGGAGGGCAGCAGGATTTGAAACAGGGTATCCCTGTTTTCATACGATACACACAAATTCTCCCCGGCAGGCAAAGCCTGGTTTTGATGATCCGACGGCAGTACAACTGCTGCCGAACTGGGGCAAGGGGAGGTTGTGCCGCCGAACCGATTCTTTTTATTACAACTTACAGCGCCAGTGAGGCCTCTCATTTGCTATTTGTTATTTTACGTGAAATACGGGATGCGTTTTTGAAATAATGATAATTTTGAAGTTCTGATTCCATCTTGGCTCAGAACATTTTTATTATACGGATTTTAGGCTATTAGCACCTTTTCAGCATGAAAAAACTCTTCCTGTTCCTTTTTATCCTTTTTACCTTCTTTCTTGCAAAAGCACAATATTTTAACTCCGGGCAAGACCCGGCAAGCGTTCGTTGGCGCCAGATCAACACGGACAAATTCAAACTCATTTACCCGGAATTTTTCGAAGCTCAGGCCCAGCGTTTTATGAATGTGATGGATACCGTAAAAGGGAAAGTGCAATTTCCGTCCGGTCCGCCGATGCCCAAGATTCCCATTATTTTCCATACGCAAACCATCGAGCCCAATGCTTTTGCCACCTGGACGCCCAGGCGTTCGGAGTTTTTCACCTGCCCGCCGCAGGACAGCTACGCCCAGGACTGGTTGGAACAATTATCCATCCATGAGTACCGGCATATGGTGCAAATGGCGCAGGTAAATCAAGGGTTTACCAGGTTTATGTATTATTTGGTCGGCGAACATGCGGTCGGCGCGTTTACCGGCTTGTTCGAGCCCCTTTGGTTTATGGAAGGCGATGCCGTTTGTGTGGAAACCGCTTTGAGCCGTTCCGGCCGGGGCCGGGTCCCTGCCTTTGAGCAAGGCATTCGTACCCAAATCCTGGAAAAAGGCAGCTATTCGTTCGATAAGGCGATTTTCGGATCTTACAAGGATTTTGTCCCCGACCATTATGTGGTTGGATACCAAATTACGGCCAATACCAAACGGAAGTACGGAGATGAAGTGTGGCAAAAAGCGGTGGATGAAGTCGGCCGGAAACCTTTTATCATTACGCCGTTTAACCACGGGCTGAAAAAAGCCGCCGGCAAGGGGAAAACTGCGCTTTACGAAGAAACCGTAACCGATTTAACCGCTTTGTGGACGAATCAAAAGGAAAAAACAGAACTTACGGAGTTAAAGCCCGTTTCGCTTCCGCAAAAAACATACACCTTGTACCAATACCCGCAAGTGGTAAACGATACGCTCTTCCTGGCCGAACGCAGTTCCCTGGACGACATTCCCCGCTTCGTATTCCTGGATATCCGGGGAAATGAACGTGTTTTCTTTACGCCCGGGTTTTTCTCGACCGATGTGTTTTCAACGAATCTGGGAAATCAGACCCAAACAAACAAGCCGGGGCAACTGGTGATCGACCGGTTGGCGCTGGAAAAAGGAAAAATCGTATGGGCCGAAAAAAAGCTGGATCCCCGCTGGCAGCAACGGAGCTACTCGGTACTCAAAATAGTTGATTTCGAAACCCGGGAAGTCCGCCAGCTGACCAAACGGACCCGCCTTTTTGCGCCCAGTTTCAAACCCGATGGGAAGCAAATTGTAGCCGTCCAGGTGTCCGAACAAAACGAAAGTTCCTTGCAATTGTTTGATGCACAAACCGGCCGCTACCTTTCGACTTGTTTTACCGCCAAGACGCCCGATTTCATCATGACGCCGAATTGGAGCAAAGACGGAAAGCAGCTTGTTTTCACCCTCTTGTCAAAAAACGGGAAAAGCCTTTGCCTTTTGAACCTGGAATCCCGTTCGGTAGAAACGGTTCTTCCCCCGACCTTTGTCGAGATTTCGAATCCCAGTTTTGTAAACGAACGCTACCTGATTTTCAACGGCGCTTTTTCGGGAATTGACAACATTTATGCAATCGATTTGACGACGAAAAATGTATTTCAGGTAACCTCGTCGATGTACGGCGCATCCAATGCCGATTACAATTCCCGGACCCGGCAGTTGGTTTATTCCGATTACACCGCAAACGGCTTGCGGGTGGTAACCTGCCCGTTTGATACAGCTCTGTGGAAACCGTTGCCGCAGGTAGAAGACCATTCGGCCGCGCTTTACAAATCCTTGGCAGCAAACGAAAACTATTGGGTTTTCGATTCTTCGAGGCAAGGGACCAAAGTGTACGAATCGAAGCCCTACCGGAAATTTCCCCATTTATTTCACTTTCATTCCTGGGCTCCGGCTTACCTAAATTATATGGATGAAACCTATGATTTCGGGCTGTCGGTGATGTCGCAGAATTTGTTGAGCACGTCGACCTTGGTTGCCGGATACCATTGGATTTCCAATGAAAAAACAGGGCAGTTCAAAGCCACCTGGGAATATGCCGGTTGGTACCCGGTATTAAACCTGGATGCAAGCTACGGGAAACGGGCAGCCTATGACTACTTTACGGATGGAAGCAGCAAACGGTATACTTGGGACGAGACCCAACTGGATGCCGAAGTGAAAGTTCCTTTGTTATTCACGTTTGGAAAATATTATATCAATCTGGTTCCTTCGGCAACCTTGTCGTGGGTGAACCGGGAGAACAACCACTCGTTAAATCCCGAAAAATTCGAAGGCTCGTATTCTTCGCTGAATTACCGCATGTATGCGGCCCGTTACATCAAGCAATCGTTGAAAGATATTTACCCCCGCTGGGGGCAGGTCATCGATTTGAATTATGCCCATGCGCCTTTTGGAGAAATTGATTTTGGGCATATTGTTTCGGCCGAAGCAACGCTGTTCTTTCCTGGTTTTATAAGAACCCACGGAATCAAGCTCTATGGCGGGATTCAAAATACGACGTCGGGACCGGATTCCTATTTTTCAAGCATTGTCGATTTTCCGAGAGGCATTGCACCGGTACAAACCGGGGAATTACTCAGCCTGAAGGCCAATTACAAATTTCCTGTTTGGTATCCCGATGGCGGCATAGCCGGTATTGCTTATTTCAAACGTGTCAAAGCAAACTTATTTTACGATTTCTCCCAAACCGATTTGCCCGAAGCCATGCAATCTTACGGAGTAGAATTGACGACCGATGCGCATTTCGCACGATTTACGCTCCCCATTGACATCGGAGTCCGGTTGGGCATGGCCAACTATCCCAAGCAAACCTTTTTTGCCGATTTTTTGTTTTCAATGAACCTGGGATTGTATTAGGGGATATGGTTTTGTTTACTATTTTTAAAAAAAAGAAAGAGCTGACGCCATATTATTCCTAATTTTGTTTCCTTTATCAAGGCAGCTATTTTCGTTTTTGAGTACTATGGAAAAGAAGAAATTGTTAATCAGAGATTTGACTTTACGCGACGGGCAGCAATCGTTGTTTGCCACACGGATGACGCAGGCACAAATAGACCGCGTGTTGCCGTTATACAAGGACGCCAATTTTTATGCCATGGAGGTATGGGGCGGCGCTGTTCCCGATTCCATCATGCGTTACCTTGCCGAAAATCCGTGGACCCGCTTGGAAACCATCAAAAAAGAAGTTGGCAACGCATCGAAGCTAACCGCACTTTCGCGCGGACGGAACCTGTTTGGTTACAACCCGTATCCCGAAGAAGTCATCGAAGGATTTTGCCGTTTGTCGGTAAAATCGGGAATCGATATCATGCGCATTTTTGATGCCCTGAACGATGTGGATAACATGAAGTCCACGATCAAATATGTGAAAGAAAACGGCGGGTTGGCCGATTGCGCCATCAGCTTTACGGTCGATCCCAAATACTCCCGGAAAGAAAAATGGAATGCCCTGTTGCATTTCAAAACCTTGCCGCACGACATCTTTACCGTGGATTATTACGCGGACAAAGCAAAACAAATGGAGCAGCTGGGCGCCGATATGGTCACGATCAAAGACATGGCCGGATTAATTCCGCCTTCGCTCTCGGGAAAACTCGTTCGCCGGTTGAAACACGAACTCAAAGTCCCCGTCGATTTTCACACCCATTGTACCCCCGGATTCGGCCTGGCATCGGTGTTGATGGCCATCGTAAACGGAGTTGATATTGTGGATACCAGTATTTGGAGTTTTGCCGGAGGCCCTGCCGCACCGGCTTTTGAATTGGTCAAAATATTCTGCGACAAATTAGGCATCGATACCGGAGTGAATGTAGAATCCATCCGGAAAATCGACCTTGAGTTGAGAGTGATCCGTCAAGAATTGGCCGCCGTGGACAGTTACAAACAATTCCCCATCGAATTTAATATTGTCAATTACCAGCTCCCGGCCGAAATCGACCAACTTTTCGACAAAGCCATCGAGGCCGCCCAGGGCGACCACGAAGAAGAGTTGCTGAGCCATTGCCATGCCATTGAAAAATACTTCAACTTTCCGGAAGAGGATGAGTTGGTTCGTGAAGCCGGTATTCCCGGCGGGATGTATACCAACATGCTGGCGCAATTGAAACAACTGAAATTAGACCAGTATCTGCCGCGCGTGTTGGAATTGGTTCCCATGGTCCGTATCAAATCCGGATGTCCCCCTTTGGTGACGCCGACCAGCCAAATTGTGGGTGCGCAGGCAGTGAATTGCGTCATTGACGAAAGCAAAGGCCTGCCCTTTTTTACCACCAAATCCATTCAGTATGTGAACCTGGTAAAAGGCGGTTATGGAAAAACGCCCATTCCGGTCGATCCCGATTTCCGGGAACAGCTTACCGGCGTGCGCGAAGAAACCCCTTATGATACGTCGAATTACGCCAAGCAGGAAAACACTATTTTTGAAGAATACGGCGGCGTTCATTTGGCAGAGAATGAAAAAGATGCCTTGCTGTTGGAATTGTTTCCTTCGGTAGCCCGCGACTTTTTGACGCAATGCGTGGATGAAAGCTATGGAAAAAGTTACCGCGCCATTCAGGAAGAAAAAGAACGCAAACAGCACGAAGAACGCGAAGCGTACGAGCGCTTATCTCCCGAAGAAAAACAACAACGCTTGTTGGAAGGCTTGTACAATTACGATTGGAAAACCGAATAACCCGGAAGAAATTTTTAGTTATCTAAGAACGAAGCCGTCCAGCAAATTGGGCGGCTTTTTTTATCGTACTTTTTACAAGGGCTTTCGTTCCGGATGTTTTAATGAGTTGGTGGATCATAAACTGCAAATAAATGAACGGCAAGGTAAAAAATTGTAAATTTATCGCTTGATTTTTTGATAGTAAACAACGAAAACCATTTACGAACCTAACAAACCGTTGACGATGCGTATTTTCACGAAAACCAAACCGGTTACACCCTTTTTATGCATGCTGGGAGTGATCGCAATGTTGGCTGTGGCATGCAAAAAAGAAAAAGTTACCGGAGTCGAGATCATAAGCAATTCCGATGCCCAGTACGTAGAAATAAACAAAGCGATCCGGATCTATGCCAAGGTGTTGCCACAGGATGCCGAAAACAGAAAAGTAACCTGGGCGAGCAGCAATGAAAGGGTTGCGTCCATTGACGATAACGGCCTGCTGCAACCCATTGCGCTGGGAGAAACCCTGCTTACCTGTACAACCGACGAAGGAGGATTTACGGACGAGTTACGGGTGATTGTGATTGAAAATTACGGACCCAAATTGGCGGGAGATTATTTCGGAACCCTGGTTTTGGATGATACCCTGTCTTACAAGGATTTTTTTGTTCTGGTACAATCTTCCGGCCCCGGTAATCAGGCACGTTTGCGTCTGACCCCTTTTGCTTATAATAACAAATACCTTTCTATCAGTTGTTTGGCGGATGTAACTTTTGAAAACAACAAATACCGGATCCATCGGGAAGAATCCTTTGAAGGCTATCCGATGATGATTGACGGCTATCTTTACCAGACCGACAGTTTGCAGTTGACCATCCAATATCAGACACCAAACCCGATTCATTATGTTTTCTTTGGAAAAAGGGGAGTCGTAGCTCCTTAAAAAAAATAACAAAATGCTTTGACCCATGTCAGATCTCCTTGGAATGCCGAATCTTGGCAAAGTTCTTGTAGAAAAATTATATCAGGCCGGAATCTTTTCGTTGGAAGAATTGAAAGAAAAAGGCAGCCGGCAGGCTTTTCTATGGTTGCGAAAAAAGGATCCCGAAACTTGTTTAAGCACCCTGTATGCATTGGAAGGCGCTTTACATAACATTCGCTGGCACCATTTACCCGAAAGAGAAAAAGAGGCATTGAAAGATTTTTACCATACCATAACCCTGAAAATTAGGTCGCTGAGTATAATCCTTCTTGAATCGTAATCCATGAAAAGAATAATCAGAACCACTTGTTTGTGTTTGAGCCTGATGTTGATGCTATCCGGCGGGGTGCTGGCGCAAAAAAAGCCCCAGCCCAAAAAATCAAATCAAAAGGAACCCGCTGTATTGTTCACCATTCCGGCCGCTTTTTGTATTTCCCCAGACGAAATGCTGCTGGTTACCCGGATCAACGAGTTCCGTTCGCAGGCGGCATTGCCGGCGATCCCTCTTTCGAAGGCGCTTTGCTTTGTCGCACGGACCCATGCCGATGATTTAATCAAAAACAAACCCGGTAAATGCGGATTGCATTCGTGGAGTAATAAAGGCGAATGGAAACCCATTTGCTATGCCACGGATGCCAATGCCAGCCAAGAGATGGGAAAAAAGCCCAAAGAGCTGGCCGGTTACCCGGGGCTTGGTTATGAGATTACCTATTGGAGCGATGAAAAAGCAAGTTCGGACGATGCCATGGAATTGTGGAAAAGCGTGGAGGTTTCAAAAAATGTATTCCTCAACCGGGACCAATGGCGCGAAAAAGAGTGGAATGCCATCGGGGTTTGCATCAGAGAAGGGTATGCGATTGTCTGGCTCGGAAATGTGGACGATCCGCTCGGAAAAGCATCGGTTTGCGGAATGAAACCGGAAGAAAAGAATACGGCTCCGGCGGGAACCCCCAAAACGACTTCCAAAGAAGAAGCGCAAAAAGCTTCGAATCCCTACAACTTGATTGTAGGCAGCTATCCAACCAAAGAAGAAGCCCAGGCCAAATTAAAACAAGTAAAAAAAGACGGCTATCCCAATGCGGCGATCATTCCCTTCTCCAAAGGATTCCGGGTATCAATCCAAAGTTTTCCGACCAAAGAGGCGGCCGTGAAAAAACGCAATGAATTAAAAATCAAATATCCCGGTTTGTGGATCGATGCCGCTACCAATTAGGTTCCGTTTTTACTCAAAAATGCAAAACCATGATAAAAATTCAAATACCCCGCTTGCTTGTGTTTTTCTTATTACTTGCGGTTTCCTCTGTACTACAGGGGCAAAGTTATCATCCTGCAGATAAGGAAGGCCTACGGATGTTGTTGAGGCAACATTCCGAAGCGGAAGGAATTAACAACCTGGAGGCCTTTTACATGGCGCCCTCGGATACCTTGAACTGGTACAACGAGGAAACCTGGATTGCCAGACTACAGGGAATCTTATGGAATACGGAATCCCCAAAACGGATTTCCGAAATTTACTGGGACAACCTGTTTTTGGTCGGCTGTTTGGATGTTTCAAAATGGGATGCACTTTCCTTCCTGGATTGCCGGATGAACCATTTTACCCGCATGGTGGTGGGCGAAAATCCTGCACTGGAATTGGTCAACTGCACCTTGAACCGGCTGTTGTTCTCTTCCATTCCCGTTCGCGAAGGAATGCTGGTGGAATATTCCCCTCAAAACCGGGCGTACGGGGAAGAGGTAGACTACCGGGACGGAATCGACCTGAGGTCCGAGTATAACTTTGGCGGGCATATTACGACTTTTACCTGGTACGATGCCACCTATTGCAGCCTGGTGCTGATTCCCGTTTTGACGACTACCGACGGGCATTTTACACTCGACGAAAACTATGCCGGGCGGAAACTGCTGTGCTACATGAGCAATGCAGCCTTCCCGCCGTATGCGCCGGACGAAGGTTCGCTGACTTACGATGTCGTCGTGACGGATAAGATGGTAGGGCTTGAAAATAAACCTTATCCGAAATTAAACGTCTATCCGAATCCAACCACCGGCGAATTGAAAATTGAAAATGGAAAATGGAAAACAGGCACTAAAGCCGGACTATTTAATTTGATGGGGCAAAAGGTTTTTGAAACCACCGAAACGGAGTTTAGCATCGGGCATTTGCCGGCCGGGGTTTACCTGCTTAAAACCAACGGGCAAACGGCGAAAATTGTAAAACACTAAGAAGAAATCCTGCACCCCTTAGCCGGTAAACCGGTTGACGAATAGACTAGTGACGAGTAGACCAGTAAACTAGTTATTAGTGCAGAAAGGAAAAAGCAGAAAGAATTACGAATTAAAAATTACGAATTACGAGTTAATTGAAAATGGAAAGTTGAAAATTGAAAATGTTTTCAGTAAACAGGTTGACGAGTTTTAACGCAGAAAGGAGAAAGAATTACGAGTTAATTGAAAATGGAAAGTTGAAAATGTTTTCAGTAAACAGGTTGACGAGTTTTAACGCAGAAAGGAGAAAGCTTTTTAATTGAAAGTTGAACTTAGCGAAGCGATCTCACGAGGCGAAGCCGAATAAAATTGAAAGTGATTTGTTAGATACAAGTAAACAAAAAACAAACAACAAAAAACGAACAACAACCCTTTTACCCTTCACGGTTCACCGTTCACAAATAAACAATTCAACAACTCAACACCCCTTCCCCCTTCCTTTCCCCGATCAACCGGATCCTATTCCGGCAGAAGGCAGGAAACCTAAAAAAACAAGCAAAATAAAAAAGCAGCTTTTTGTATTTTTTGGTTTTAAAAGATATATCTTTGCGTTCTTTTTTGATATTTGTATTTCGCTATAGTCCTGTTCAAACAGTTTGTATCGATGCATTGGATAAGTCAGCTTATTTTTACACAAAATTTGGTGTTTCAGATTGTAACGATGGCGGATTCCCGTATACCTTTTGCCCGCTTCCCGGGGCTGCCTCCTTTTTTTTCGTTTCTTCCTTTGTCCCTTTCGCTAAAACGATTCCGGAGGGATGTTTTCCACCTGATTTGACTTTTTTTTAATTCAATCCAATATTCACTTTTTAAAAACAAATGTTATGGCACCCTTACTTCACAAAATCAAAGCGTACCTGTACGACAACCAATTGACCGACGACCCCAACGACTTTTCGGCCCGGGTAGCTTCGGAACGATCCCTCAACATCCGGCAAATTTGCGATTCGGCGGCGAATCGTGGCGGGGCCGATGTATCGGCTGCTTCCATGCAGCACGCGGCAGAACTGTTTTTCAAAGAAATGGCCTATCAATTGTGCGACGGCTTTTCGGTAAACACCGGCTACTTTACGGCGGCGCCCCTGGTCCGGGGCGTGTTCAACAGCCCTTCGGAACCGTTCCAGCCCGACAAACATGCCCTGCTTTTCCAGTTTAACCAGGGCGAGGCTTTGCGCAAGGAAATCCCCAACATCGAAGTACAGCTGATGGGCGTGGCCGAGAGCAGCCTGGCGATCCTGCAGGTCACCGATGTAAAGAGCGGCAGCGTAAACGACCTGCTGACCCCCAACCGCAACCTGAAAATCAACGGCTCCAAGCTGAAAATTGCCGGCGACCACCCGGCCAACGGCGTGTATTTTGTAAACCAGGCCGGCGGCGGGCGTACCCCTGTGGATCCGTCGGACCTTGTAATCAACAATCCCGGAGAATTGATCGTAGTGATTCCGTTGCTATCCGCAGGAACGTATAAATTGGAAATTACCACCCAATACGCGATAAGTTCCCTGCTGAAGGAACCCCGCACGGCGGTGTTCGATAAAATTCTAACCGTAAGCTGAACCGGGATTTAATTCCGGATTGAAAAGCCTTTTGGACGCCAAGCCAAAAGGCTTTTTTTTGGGGAAACATAAAAGGTCTTTATCCGGGAACATAAAGGGTCTTTATCCGGGAACCTAACGGGTCTTTTTCCGGGAACATAAAGGGTCTTTATCCGGGAATATAAAGGGTCTTTATCCGGGAAGCGAGAGAATTATTTTGTAACGAGTGACGAGAGGCGAATTAAAAATTAAAAATTACGAATTACGAGTAAGCTTTTTAACTAACGAATTTACAGTTAACTCCGTGTAACTCTGTGAATTCTCGGTGATCTCTGTGTAATATTTTTGTAGAAAGGATTTCATTAATAGAAAGTTGAGAGTTGAAAATTGAAAGTGGACTTTTTTTGGCAAGTAAACAAACAACAAAAAACGAACAACAACCCTTTTACCCTTCGCAAATAAACAATTTAACGAGTAAACGAGTGACGAGTAACGGGTGACGAGTAAACAAACAACGAATAACAGAAAACACCCCATTTCCCCCTTCACCCTATGCGATTACAATAGCATATTATTAGATTAAATTATCCTACTCAATAAAAACCGGATATGCCGCCCATTTCCCCCATTTCCCCTTTTCACCCTGAACCCTTTACCTTGAACCATTTCACCCTTCACGGTTCACCGTTCACAAATAAACAATTCAACAAATAAACACCCCCTTATACCAATTTGTGGTTGACCACCATCCGGATGTAATCCCGCAGGCTTTCGCCTTCCCGCAGGCCGAGCTTCGTACGCAGGCGGCTGCGCTGCGCCGTTACCGACGAGGGGGCCTTCGAGCAGATTTGTGCAATCTCATTCACCGTAAGCCCTTCGGCGATGTGGCAGCATAGTTGCAGGTCCCTGTCGGTGAGGGTGGGATGCTTTATGCGTATCGCCTGCCTTACGGCCTCTTCCGTGTGGATAACGTCTTTGACGCGGTCAATCAGGGCGGTGCTGAGCGTTTTTTCCGATCGTTCGAGCATGCTGTCCACCCGCCGGCGCGTCATCTTTTCTTCCGTGATCAGCCGGAGCTCCTGGGGCGTTACGTTGAAAAAACGGGCGATCAGGGCGTTCTGCTCGGCAATCCGCGCTTTCGTGCGGTCGGCATGCCTCCAGGCAGTCACCAGGATGCGCTGCAGCACGGCGATTCCTGCCAGCAGCAACGAAAGGACAACGAACATGTAGAGCAGTTCCGGGTGGCCCGATACAAACGCCCCCATGCCGTAGATCAACATACAAAGCCCCGCCAGGGCAAAAGGCAGCGCTTTCCAGGAGGTCATCCCCGCGGCCACTACCGGTACGATCATGATACAGACCGACGTTAGGAGCACGATGCCCGTATTCGGCCCCGGCGCGGCCATCCGCACCGCCATATCGGCGAACTGCGCCGTGCTTATTGCCAGCGACTGCATGACCAGCGCCCGGTTGTCGTCTAAGATGCCCTTGCGGAACAGCAGGTAAGCCAGCGGCAGCATCAAATCGGTGGCGATATAGACCCAGAACAAAAACCAGTTGTTTACCCGGGGGAAAATCAGCAGTTCCACTGCGAGCGCCAGCATGAAAAAGCCGGCAATCAACTTCAGCAGCAGCACCCGCAGCTCCTTTTCATGCAGCACGCCGTTCGGCATAACTCTCTGTTTCATAGAAAAATAAATAAAATGAAGTACAATGCAGGGTTCATCTTTTTTGCGAAACTACAAAAATGCAGCAAAATGCAGCCTAAAAAACCCGTAAATTCTTTGTTCCCGACGGTTTTTTTCTTATACTTTTGCGAAAATAGTTCGTCCGGCACATAGGAACAGATGATCCGATTATTCAAATCCGGAAAAGAGGAAACAAGCATCCGGGCTATGTCCATGCAGGCCGGGACTGATTCTTTTAAGGCGAAACATCCGGGCATTCCATTATATATAATATAATAAGGCAAGCAAGTGCCTGAAAAAAAGGTTGAATCAGCGAATAACCCGTAGGACTTCCGGATCCGGCGGTCAGGCTGTTTTTTACCTGTGGCCACCCGGTTTTCCGCAAAGATTTTGCGGCTGCACCGCTAAAATAGATCGTGACAGAAGCCAGCCGCTGGCAGGAATAAAACAAACAACAAATAACAAACAACGAATAAATCGCCTCGCGGCGACACCATTGTAGAAAATAAATAACACAAACCAATCAGCCGCGTAGCGGTGACACCATGGTAGGAAATAAAACAAATAACAAACAACGAATAAATCGCCTCGCGGCATCTTCCGGCGGGATTCGCCGGAGCGGCGGAAAAAATTGCCGGAGTCCGGATTCCGAAGCATGTAAACCTTGCCACTATCACTATGAAAAATCAAAAAATTTAAACCATCATTTAACTATACTTGTATGAAAACCATTACTTACGTATTAATTGCCGGCCTGCTGCTGCTTACCGCCTTGCCGGCCCAAGCGCAAACCGTCCGCTATGTAAAACCCGCAGGAATCGGAAACGGCTCTTCTTGGGCCAATGCCTCGAACGATCTGCAGGCTGTGGTAAATGCTTCTTCTGCCGGC
>JAVBOY010000029.1:0-82626 GCA_031550085.1 Lentimicrobiaceae bacterium | reverse complement strand
TCGTTATCCAAACTACATGATACTTACAATCATACGTCGTATGGCTCGTCTTGCGATAATGCTGCATTTTTTATTTCAAAGATAAAAAACATACTAAAGTCTTCGACTAAAGGCGAGGGATTTTCCCCCAGAAACTGACATTAACTAGCTGTAATCAAGACGATCGCAACAATGGCGAGGGCAATCCCCAACCAATTGAGCCATTTTAATTTTTCACCCAACAAGAAGCTGCCTACCAAGGCAACCAAAGCCACAACACTCGCGTTGAACACGGGAATGAAAAAACTGATGGGATAATTTGTCAATGCCTTTAGGAAGGTATAGGTTGCCACCCAATTCAAAACACCCAGCCAAAGGCCTGCCGCCAAATCTTTCCATGTATACTTTTGTTGCTTGCGAGTGACAAGCTGATAGGCCAAAATAATCACACCAAAAAGGAAAGCAACGGCAAAAACAGCAATTAAAAAATCGACCTCACTGCGGCCGGGAAAGCGAATTCCTGAAAGCTTCATCAGACTATCGCCAAGCCCGTTCCCAAGAAAAATCAGAAAAGGTAAAAAGATGAAATATTTACTGACTTTTTGGCCGCTTTGATCGCGGAACGTAGTGTAAAAAGCCAACAAGGCTATGCAAATACCAAAGATTTTTAATGTTGTAAAGGGCTCATTCAGCATAAAAAATCCCACAATCACGGGGATAATTACCGACATTTTTCCGGCAACTACCGTTAAGGCGACACCTACTTTGCGTGTAGAAATAGCAATTAACAAAAAACCGGCCACAAACAAAAAGCCGACCACAGCAGCCATGGGAAACCAACCGGAAGCAAGTACCTGCGGAATCGAAAAGGCAAAATTGCGGTAAAACAAGCCGGCAACAGTGGCTACCAAATAATTGAGCGTTACGGCAAAAGTAGCATTGATGTTGTAGCGGTCAAAAAATTTAAATGTGGTAAAAAGCGCTGCGTAGGCGAAAATAGCGAACAAAAGGTACGTCATAAAAGCAAAAAGGTTGAATACAAAAGATGTTCCATAATAATCTCACAGCAACGTTTGACTATGCTGTTTTAATCGAATAATTTGCCCTGTACGGCCGCTTTCAGTTCGCGAATCTCCTTTTTCAATATTTCGATGGATTGGTTGTACTGGACTTGGGGTAAATTCGGCTCCGGCATTTCACTGCTAATGTAATGTACAAATTTCCAAACCTCGCAAATATCCTTTACGTCAATCGAATACGGGTCATAGGCCGAATTAAGCGAATGCAAAGTTAGCTTTCTTTCCTTTTGGATTAAATTTTCAACTACCTTAAACACGATTCCGTCGTTCAACGTGAGGATGATGCAAGGCTGGTTGTCCTGAATTAATGCCCAATTTTCAACAAATTCACCGGTAACCCAGGATCCGTGCGGAATAGGCAACATCGAATCTCCTGATATTTGAAACGTCCGGTATTTCCGCTCGGTAGATAAAAAAGGCATGTGAAATGTAGGCAGTACGCGGATAAATTCCGGATCGGCATAACCTGCGCGGTAACCTGCCGACGCCTTATAAGGAACCAATTCGATATTTTCACGGTTGCTACTGTCGACGGTGGTGGCCAGTATCCGCAGTTTATTGCCCGTAAAATACTCGTCGGAACCCATTTCCAGTTGCAACGTCTCTTTTTCGGAAAGTGCAGACAAGTCTTGCTTTAACAAAACGTCTACCGGAATTTTGTAGTAAGCCGAAAAAGTCAGCAATGTTTGAATACCCGGCTCGGCAATGCCGTTCTCATAGCCGCTTACCGTAGACCGTTTCATGTCCAAAGCCGATGAAACATCATCCTGGGTGCGGTTGCGGCGTTTCCGCATAAATTTGAGGTTTTTTCCAAAAAAATTTTCATTCATGGCCGTATTAATTTTTTTAAATGATTAAAATCAAATCACGTTTTTAATTAATTTTGCATCAAAGTTACAGTAAAAATCAACAGATTAAACAAAAAAATCGATTTTTTGTCTTGTTTGGTATCATTTTTTTTACAACTGCATTTTTTTACTCTTGCAATCATGAGTTGGAAAAATTCAAAAACAATCGCACACATCGATCTGGATACTTTTTTCGTATCGGTCGAACGGCTGTTAAATCCCGATTTAATCGGCAAGCCGGTAATTGTCGGCGGAAAATCGTCGCGTAGTGTGGTGTCAAGTTGCAGTTATGAAGCCCGTACTTTCGGCGTACGGTCGGCCATGCCTATGTATAAAGCTTTGCAGCTCTGCCCACAAGCTATTGTGAGTTGCAGCGGCATGAAATGGTATTCTTATTATTCACAACAGGTTACTTCGATTATTGCCGAGCGGGCCCCGCTTTTCGAAAAGGCTTCGGTCGATGAGCATTATTTGGATCTGACCGGAATGGATCCGTTTTTCGGCTGCCGCAAATGGATGCATGAACTGCGCGAAACCATTATTCGTGAAACGGGCTTGCCCATTTCGTTCGGACTGTCAGCCACACGTATGGTAAGCAAAATTGCTTCGGATATGGCAAAACCGAATGGAGAACTGGAAGTTTTGCCGGCCGACACCCAACCGTTTTTAGCTGCAATCCCTATTGAAAAAATGCCCGGAATCGGGCCCAAATCGAAGCAGCATTTTTATACTTTGGGCATTAAAACCATCGGCGATCTAGCTTTTTTATCGCAAGAAAATGTAATTCAGCATTTTGGGAAAACAGGAATTTACTTGTGGAAAAAAGCCAACGGCATCGACAATTCGCATGTGATTCCGCATCACGAACAAAAAAGCATGAGTTCCGAAACAACATTCGAAACCGATGTCAAAGATGCGGCTCAACTGGAATCTGTTTTATTCCGGATGGTTGAACGCCTCGCCTACAGTTTGCGTAAACAAAAGAAATTAACATCCTGTATCACAATCAAATTCCGTTTCCCCAATTTCGAAACCCGGACGGTTCAGCAGCAGGTCAGCTACACTTCTTTCGATCATGAATTGTTTCCGCAAGTACAAATCTTGTTTCGTAAAAATTATCCGAGATCCCAGCCCATCCGCCTGATTGGACTGCGTTTTAGCAGTCTGGTTCCGGGAAATCCCATGATCGATTTGTTTGAGAACACCGAAAAGCAAAGCAATTTGTATCAGGCTGTCGATTTGTTACGGCAACGTTTTGGAAACAAATCCGTTGTACGCGCCGGCGGGGTTTCCTGAAAACTAGGAACGTTCGTTGGAATCTTCAACACCATATTTTTGCTAAGGGAAATAACAAGGTTTCTGGTTTCACTGTTTGCTCCACAAACAAACTCTTTCCATTCCCCCCCCATTTGAAAGCAGAAAATATATTTTTTAACCGTCTGTTTTTTAATAATATAAAAGGAAAGAATTTTTTTATGAACAATCGCATTCCAATAAAAAAATAATAGTATTTTTGCATACCATACGGTATGGTATTGTATGAAAAAAATAGAAAAAGCGGCTTGGTTCACGGAAGGGTTCGCGATTATGGAAACGGATGGGTTTTCAAAAATCACGATTGAAAACCTTTGCGCGCGATTAAAAATTACCAAGGGATCGTTTTACCACCATTTCAAAAATGTAGATGGTTATATCAACGCATTTATGGAATATTGGCTGGAAAAAAACACCTTGAATCCGATTCGCGAAACAGAGGATGCAGAAGATGGGTTGGAACGGAATGCTTTGTTTTATGATTTTACAGCCAATACTTCCCCAAAAACCGAACAAATTATCCGGGCGTGGGGCTATTCTAATGAAAGCGTAAAAAAAAGGGTGGAACAAGCCGACAAAATCCGGTTGAAGTATCTGGCCTCATTGAGCATAAAGGAAGGAAAAAGTGCGAAGGAATCGAAAAACCTTGCCATGCTGGAATACGCCACCTTGATCGGAATACAACAACTGTTCCCCAGTTTATCAAAAAAAGAATTATCCAATTTGCAACAATTTTATCTCTTAAAGCAATGAACTATTTCCTAATTTTATCCGGACTGTTTCTGTTTATTTCCATGATTATCTGTTTGGCAAACCATGCCAAGGCCTACCAAGTTTCCAATCCGGAAGGAGGCAATACTCAAGAATCGAATGATTTTCTGGTATCGTGGTTTATGGGACGCAGCATTTCAAAAATGGTCAGCATCGATTTGCTGTGGACCGCTTTCTTTCTTACTTTGATAGGAATCAGCCTGGGCCCCATCAACTACCAATTTCTGTTTTTTATCGGCATCTTGTTTTTGGGGTATTTTTTCTTTTGGCTTTTTGCATTGTATGCTTCGAAAGTGAAAAAGGGTTACTACTTAAAAGCAAGCCAATGGAGTTTGCTTCTAGCGGCATTGCTATTGATTATGGTAGGCTTAAACCAACCGTTATAACTCGTTTCATTTTTTAGTTGCCTAACAGCTTCTGCAAAAAAAATCAACAAATACCCCAGAAAAGGCTGAAAACCTTTTCCGGGGCATTGTCTATCAAGAATCAAAATTAATATCTAAGGTACTACGAGATCAAATCAAATCCGGTGTAAGGAATCAAAGCTTTCGGGATTTTGATACCTTCCGGCGTTTGGTTGTTTTCGAGCAAAGCGGCAACAATGCGGGGCAATGCCAATGCCGAACCATTGAGCGTATGTACCAAGCGGGTTTTGCCATCGGCATCTTTAAAGCGGCATTTCATCCGGTTTGCCTGAAAATTTTCAAAATTTGAAACCGAGCTTACTTCCAACCAGCGTTGTTGAGCCGCAGAATACACTTCAAAATCGTACGTCCAAGCGGAGGTAAAACTCATATCCCCGCCGCACAAACGGATAATCCGGTACGGAAGTTCCAACTGGTCTAACAAATGGGCGACATGAGCACGCATTTGCTCTAAAATTTCGTAAGAACGCTCAGGATGGGCGATTTGTACAATTTCCACTTTATCGAATTGGTGCAGCCGGTTCAGTCCGCGGACATCTTTCCCATAAGAGCCGGCCTCGCGGCGAAAACATTGCGAATAGGCTACATTCTTGATCGGAAAATCGTTTTCTTTTAAAATAACATTGCGGTAAATATTGGTGACGGGAACTTCAGCCGTGGGGATCAGGTAAAACCCATCCAATCCTACATGATACATTTGGCTGTCCTTATCGGGTAATTGGCCGGTTCCGTAGCCGGAGGCCTCATTCACCATAAGGGGCGGCTGTACTTCAACGTATCCGGCCTGAGTGGCATTGTCTAAAAAGAAATTGATCAGTGCCCGCTGGAGTTTAGCTCCTTTTCCTTTGTAAACCGGGAATCCGGCTCCGGTAAGCTTGACACCTAATTCAAAATCAATAATATCATATTTCTGTGTCAAATCCCAGTGAGCTACAGCATCCGAAGCCAAAACCGGTATTTCGCCTTTTTCAAAAACTACTGGGTTGTTTTCGGGTAAACGGCCTTCAGGCGTAGTTTCGTGTGGCATATTGGGCAACAAAATCAACAATTCGTTTTGATCTTTTTGCAGAACTTCCAATTTTTCATCCAATTCCTTCGCTTGCGCCTTGAGTTCAACGGTTTGCTTTTTCAATACTTCGGCTTTTGCCAGCTCTCCTTGTTTAAAGAGGTTACCGATTTCCTTTGCCAAATTATTGGCTTGCGCCAAATTTTCTTCCAATTGCCGTTGGGTTTCGCGCCGGCGAATATCCAAATCCAAAATCCGGCTTACAATGTCTTTAGCGTCAAAATATTTCTTTGCCAGACGTTCGATGACTTTATCGGGATTCTCTCGTAATAAACTTATTTCTAGCATAATGAGATATATGTTTTTAATTTTTGAAAAAACAAAAGTACAAAGGAATTAACAATGAACAACAGGGTTTTGGCAAAGAATACGGATATATTTGAGGTCCCTCTAAAATTTCCAACCGAACAAAATGGAACAAAAGCTTTTCGGGTTTTTATTTCTAAAATTTGTAATTACCAAAACTATTGTATCTTTGCACTCCCAAAAGCGGATGTGGCGTAATTGGTAGCCGCGCCAGACTTAGGATCTGGTGTCGAGAGACGTGGGGGTTCGAGTCCCTTCATCCGCACAACAATGGTATCAAAAAAACAGTAAAGGCTTGCAAAATCAAATTTTTGCGAGCTTTTTTATTTTTCGGGAATGTACAATGTCCGTTTTTTACAAGACAAAAAACCAAGAAGGCCACATCTTTGTCGGAATTTGAGAATACCGTATTTTTGTAAAACATGGAAACTTTTCAAATTCTACAGCCTTCAGCCTTATTAGCCCCTTATGTGAAACATTATTGGTTTTTGACGGCCGACAGTGGTTTGCAGGCAAGTGAGCGGGTGATTCCGAACGGCTTGATGAGTTTGATGTTTCACCGTGGTGAAAGGCTTTTTTCTTCATCGAGCAAACAACTGCAACCGCGTGCCTTCCTGAGTGGACAAGGAACCGGATTTACCGATTTATTCTATTCTGGGCATATCGATTTGATTTCCGTAGTATTTCAACCAGTCGGAGCCAAAGCATTTTTCGATTTACCGTTAATGGAATTGAACGGACAAAGCATTGCGGTCGATGATTTGAGCGACCCTCAACTTTTGGAATTAAAGAAGCGTTTGTTCGATACGGTCGACATCCATGTTTGTGTGCTTTGGATCGAACGGTTTTTGCTGAATCGCTTGGTTACACTGGCCACACATAACCTGAAACGAATCCATGCCGTGCTACAATCCATTTACTCCGGTCAGCAAAATATGGGTGCACTGGCCAAAACGGCTTGCCTGAGTTACAAGCAATTCAAGCGGATATTTGCTGAATACGTGGGTGCTAATCCGAAAGATTATTTACGGGTGGTGCGGTTTCAAAAGGCGTTGCATGTTTTGCAAATGCAGCCAGCCATTCCACCCACACACTTGGCTTACGAATGCGGTTTTTACGACCAGTCGCACCTCATCAAGGAATTCAAAGCTTTTTCAGGTTACACGCCTACGGAATACTCACGTATCTGTGCCCCTTATTCCGACTACTTTTCCTAAGGAAGATAGCAAGATTGGTAAAAAGGGTACGAAAAGCTTTCTGTAACTTTGTTTTTCATTCATGTATCAAAAAAACGTATGAATCCCAACGAAGCCAGCCGGAAAGAATATATTGCGCGGATTAATCGGGTGATGGATTATGTGGAAAAGCACATAGACCACCCCTTGAATTTATATACTTTGGCAGAAATAGCCCATTTTTCACAATTTCATTTTCATCGAATATTTACGGTATTAACGGGCGAAACACCCACCGACTATGTGCAGCGGATCCGTTTGGAAAAAGCGGCGGTTCTTTTGTTAAACGACGAGCGGATGTCGATCGGTGAAATTGCTTATGCTTGCGGATTCAGCAGTTTGTCCTTGTTCAGCCGCTCTTTCCGTGCCCGTTTTCATACCACCGCCAAGGAATACCGACAGCAGGAACGGGCTGTTTATGTACGTGACGGTCTGCGGTATAGCAAGAACGGTCAATTGCTGAGCAAGAATGTGAAACCCGGTTTTGATTTTGAAATGCAACTTTGCCGTGTCAATCTGAAACAAATTATTTTTATGGACACAAAAATCGAAATCAAAGAAATGCCTGAAATGAATGTGGTGTATATACGCCATACAGGCCAGTTTAACCTGATCGGAAATGCCTACGAAAAACTGATGAAATGGGCAGGCCCGAGGGGATTGTTGAACTTTCCCGAAACCAAAACTCTTACGCTTTATCACGACGATCCATCGGTAACGGCGATCGAAAAAGTCCGGCAAGATGCCTGCATTACCGTAACGACTGATGTAAAAGTAGAAGGCGAGATCGGAAAAAGGATTGTTCCCGCAGGAAAATACGCGGTCGGTCGTTTTCAAATTGATGAAAAGGGATTTGAAAAAGCCTGGAACACCATGTGTCTGTGGCTTACCGACAGCGGTTACCAACCTCATGGAAATTCCTACGAATTATACTATAATTCGGCAGAAGAGGATGCACAACGGAAGTTCGATTTGGATATCTGCATTCCGGTAAAGCCTTTGTAACCTTTTAATAAAAGTTTTTGACAAAGCCTCACAAGATTTGAAGTCCGGTGAGGCTTTTGTTCTTTTAATTCCTTGAAACATGTCCGTTTTTTCCAAGTCCGGTCGGAAGGGGTAACGTAATTTTGCACTGTCAATTAACAAATTACCCGAGTTACTTACTTTTTAACAAACGAAAAAATGAAAAACTTGATCGCATTTTTTGAAATTCCGGTCGTCGATTTCGACCGCGCCGTAAATTTTTATGAAACAATTTTGGATTTAAAGCTACCCGTAATGGATTGCAGTAACGAAAAAATGGCTTTCTTCCCCGAAGAAAACGGGCAATGCCCGGGTGCTATTTCGTGGGATTCGGAACGGACGTTTTGCCCGTCGAAAGACGGCATATTGATTCACTTCTATGTTGAAGACATGGAGAAAGCGCTGTCGGCAATCGGACGTAACGGAGGCAAAATTACCCGCCCGAAAACCAAAATCGAAGCAGAAGGGCGTGGTTACTTCTCATTGTTTATCGACAGCGAAGGAAATCGTGTAGGATTGTATTCGGATAAATGAAAACGAGCCGGGATCTTTATTTTACTGCATAAAAGGATGCTAAGGAAATTTAAAGCCCGGTTTGAAATTTAAGATGATTTTTTGTCATCATTTCACAATTTCTTCCCGTTTGAATCCGCACTCAAAATTACACTGAAAGCATGTGGTTAAAATAAATCACATGCTTTTTTCATGAGCACACTTTTCCCATCTCCTTACTGTTAATCAATTAACAGAAACGATTGATTTGCAGGTTTTGAAAAAAAACTATATTTGCGAACCGTTTTTCGTCCAAATCTTTCGTTTTTTATTGAAATTCAAAAGATTGTGTTACTAATTTAGTATCTTTTAAGAGTTGTTTATATGAATTCAGCAATGTTTACTGTTGCCTTCCTGTCAACCATTGTTCTGGTAGGAGCGGCAACACTAATCGCTTTGTGGCTGGCGCCCCGGTCGTACAATCCACAAAAAGGCGAACCTTATGAATGCGGTATCCCCACTCGCGGCACTTCTTGGATGCAGTTTAAGGTTGGTTACTATTTGTTTGCCATCCTTTTTTTGATGTTCGACATCGAAGCCATTTTTTTATTCCCCTGGGCAGTAATTGTAAAAGATTTGGGTGTGATGGGACTTATTAATGTATTGTTTTTCATGTTTATCCTGATTTTGGGATTGGCCTACGCCTGGAGGAAAGGAGTGTTGGTATGGGACAAGTAAAAAATATCCGCATCAAAGGAATCAAAAACGAGGAATTTAAAGATAGCGAATACTTGGAACAATATGTTCGTGAGTTGGAACAAAATGGAGCCAACATAATGGTTCGGAAACTCGACGATTTGATCGATTGGGCACGTTCCAACTCGGTGTGGCCCCTCACATTTGCTACCAGCTGTTGCGGCATTGAATTTATGAGTGTAGGCGCTGCGCGATTCGATTTTGCCCGTTTTGGATTTGAAGTAACACGTTCCAGCCCGCGCCAAGCCGATGTAATTGTAGTTGCCGGAACGATTGTGTATAAAATGGCGCCTGTTTTAAAACGTCTTTATGACCAAATGTCGGAACCCAAGTATGTAATTGCTATGGGTAGTTGCGCCATTTCGGGGGGGCCGTTTTGCAAATCGTACCATGTAGTAAATAATGTGGATGAAATCATTCCGGTGGATGTTTATGTGCCGGGGTGTCCGCCACGCCCCGAAGCGCTTTTGTACGGTTTAATGCAGTTGCAACGCAAATTGAAAGTGGAAGACTTCCTGGAAAAAGGAGTACGGTCGCGGAAAGTGGTAAGAGAACAACTGAAGGAAGAAGAGGGGAAATAATTTCGACCTAACAAAGTTTCGTTAGGTTTATTAAAAACCATCCAAAACATGGAATTAATAAACAAAATAGTAGCGCAATTTCCTGAAATACAAATAATAGAAGGAACCCAATACCCAACGTTTGTAGTTCCATCGCAAAATCTGCACGAAGTTACGTCCAAATTGCGCTACGAAGCCGGTTTGGATTACCTTTCAGCACTTGTCGGTATGGATTGGGGCGATCGCGTAGGCGTGTTGTATTACCTTTCTCCATCAACGGATTTGGGTAAAATTGTAGTATTGAAAACAGTGGCTCCCGATCGTGAGAATCCGCAATTGTTCACAGTAAGCGATATTTGGGAAACTGCCAACCTCAACGAACGCGAGGTGCATGAAATGTTTGGCATTCATTTTATCAATCATCCCGATATGCGCAAACTTTTCCTGAATGAAAAGTGGGTGGGCTATCCGCTGTGCAAAGATTATGATACTAATCCCGAATTGAATCCGTTGCGCCTCGAAAGTGAAGAAATGAGCGACAAATTGACGCACCTTACCTTTTCGATGGAAAAAGGCATTCAGGAAGAGGCAAAAGAACTTTTCGGGAAAGAAGAATATGTGGTAAATATTGGTCCTCAACATCCGGCAACGCACGGTGTGTTGCATTTCCGGGTTTCGTTGGACGGCGAGATTATCAATAAAATTGATGTAAACTTGGGCTACATCCATCGTGGTGTAGAGAAAATGTGCGAAGGCCTCACCTATCCGCAAATTCTTCATCTGACCGACCGCTTGGATTATCTTTCGGCTCACATGAACCGGCATGCGGTGTGTTTGTGTGTGGAAAAAGCCATGGAACTTGAAATTCCCATGCGGGCGCAGTACATCCGTACCATGATGGACGAATTGATGCGGATTGCTTCGCACCTTCTCGGTTGGTCATGCATGTGCATGGATATGGGCGGTTTGACAGCTTTTATTTACGGCATGCGTGATCGCGAAAAAATTATCAAAATATTTGAAGACACTTGCGGCGGTCGCCTGATAATGAATTACAACGTCATTGGCGGCGTGATGTACGATCTTAGCGCAAATTTCCAAAAACAAGTGAAAGAGTTTATTCCGTACATGCGTAAAATGCTGAAAGAATATCATCAAATATTTACAGGGAATATTATTGCCAAAGAACGCATGATTGGTGTCGGGAAAATGAGCAAAGAGCAGGCAATTTCGTATGCCGTAACGGGGCCTTCGGGCAGGGCTTCGGGATTCCGGTCGGATGTGCGCAAATACATTCCGTATGGGGTGTATGATACGATAAATTTTGAAGAAATTGTACGCGAAGAAGGGGATGCTTTTGCACGTTATATGTGCCGATTGGACGAAATTCCGCAATCCCTTACTATTTTGGAGCAATTGGTTGATAACATTCCCGAAGGCGATTTTTGCGCCAAAACAAAACCCGTCATCCGCATTCCTGAAGGCGATTATTATCAAATGGTGGAAGCGGCACGTGGGATATTTGGCGTACATATCTCCAGCAAAGGGGATAAAAATCCGTATCGTGTAAAATTCCGCTCGCCGAACTTGAGTTTGGTTTCGGTGGTAGATGCTATTACGCGGCAAGAGAAAATTGCCGATCTGATTGCCATCGGCGGTTCGTTGGATTATGTGGTTCCGGATATTGACCGATAATGGAGAATGGAAAGTTGAAAATTGAAAGTGATTCATTTTCAACAAATTTATTTCTTAAAAATAAATATTAATTGAATCAAATTTATAATAAATTATTGAAAAACAAGAGGATTGAAATTGCTACACATAAGTTAACCTTCAATTTTTCATTTTCAACTTTCAACGAATAAAAAGCATGTTCGATTTTACAACTTTAACGCAATGGATTGATCAAGGACTTCGCGGGAGCTTGCCCTCCTTTTGGGCGCTGGCGATTGAGTTTGTGTTGGTAGGAGTCTTGTTAATTCTTGCTTATGCTGTTTTGGCATTGATTTTAATCTATGTGGAACGCAAAATTTGTGCTTATTTTCAGGTACGCGTGGGTCCAAACCGTGTAGGGCCTTGGGGCTTAATGCAAAGTATTGCCGATGCCATCAAAATGGTGTTGAAAGAAATTATTCCTATCAATAATAATGACAAAATGCTTTTTTACATTGCTCCTTTTGTCATGGTGATGGGTTCGATGCTGGCATTTGCAGCTATTCCGTTTGCCAAAGGATTGCATGCCGTCGATTTCAATATTGGCGTATTTTATGTGGTAGCGGTTTCGTCCATTGGCATTTTAGGAATCTTGTTGGCAGGATGGTCGAGTAACAACAAGTTTTCGATGATCGGCGCCATGCGTAGTGGGGCACAAATGATTAGTTACGAATTGTCGGTGGGATTGTCATTGCTAACCATGGTTATTCTGGCAGGAAACATGCAACTTTCGGCAATTGTGGAAGGACAGGCTGATACTTGGTTTATCTTTAAAGGTCATATTCCGGCCTTAATTGCTTTTGTGGTTTACGTGGTTGCCGGACATGCCGAAACCAATCGCGGCCCCTTCGATTTGCCCGAAGCCGAATCGGAACTTACTGCCGGCTACCATACCGAGTACTCGGGAATCCAGTTCGGATTTTTCTACTTGGCTGAATACCTGAACATGTTTATTGTATCAGCCATTGCGGCTACCGTATTTTTGGGCGGCTGGCAACCGCTGCACATTGGCGGTTGGGAAGGATTTAACCATGCCATGGATTACATTCCTTCGATTGTATGGTTTGGCGCCAAAGCCGCATTCGTAATTTTCTTGCAATTGTGGGTTCGTTGGACATTTCCACGCTTGCGTATCGACCAGCTTTTAAAATTAGAATGGAAATATTTATTGCCCCTCAATCTATTTAACATCTTGCTGATGACGGTTGTAGTGGTGTTTGATTTACACTTTTAATTAACGATGAGTGATGAACGATAAACAATGAACCAATTGAATAGCAGTATAAAATGAGACAAGATATTTTAAAGGAAAAATCGTTTTCATTCGCTGTTCGCTGCGTGAATCTTTATAAATATCTTGTTGACAAGGAAAAAGAGTTCGTTTTAAGCAAACAATTGTTACGTTCAGGCACATCCGTTGGAGCAAATATCAGAGAATCAAAAAATGCCCAAAGTGGAGTAGATTTTATTCACAAATTGAGCATTGCACAAAAAGAATGTGACGAAACGATATACTGGCTGGAATTATTAAAAACCACTAATTTTTTAGATGAAACAATGTATAATAGCATGTTTCAAGATGCAAATGAAATTTTAAAAATAATAAAGAGTTCAATTTTAACTAAAAAGAAAAACCTTAATCAACGCTGAACGATGAGAGATAAACGCTGAACCAAAGATGTTCATCATTCATAGTTCATCATTCATAGCTCATCATAATTTATGAAAGCTTTTATAACATACATTCGTTCATGGGGAACCGCTTTGAAATCGCTGACAACAGGTATGTCGGTAACATTCAAAAACTTTTTCCGCAAGCCGATTACCGAATTCTATCCAGAAAACAGGGTTGAATTGGTTATGTCCGACCGTTTTAAGGCGATATTAACCATGCCGCATAACGAACACAATGAGCACAAATGTACCGCTTGTGGGATTTGCGAAATGAACTGTCCCAACGGCACCATCCGCATTGTAAGCCGCACTGAAGAAACCGAAGACGGCAAAAAGCGAAAAGTCCTCGAAGCACACGAATATTATTTGGGGCAATGCTCATTTTGTAACCTGTGCGTGCTTACCTGCCCTTCGCAAGCCATTGTGTTCGAAAAAGATTTCGAACAAGCTATTTTCACCAAAAGTAAATTGCACAAAAAGTTAAACAACGAAGGATCAAAGCTAATGATGAGCATTAAAGGATGAGTAGCAAATATACATTGTTCATTCATCGTTCATAATTCATAGTTAAAAATATGGAAGTTACAGCATCACAAGTAGTTTTTGGAATTTTAGCCGTTATTATCGTCGTTTTTTCAATTTTGACGGTAACCACACGCCGCATGTTGCGGTCGGCAACATTTTTAATGTTTGTACTTTTTGCCACAGCCGGATTATACCTGATGTTAGATTACGAATTTTTGGCAGCCGTACAGTTAACCGTGTATGCGGGAGGGATATTGGTTTTGCTTATTTTTTCAATATTCCTGACCAGCAACGTAGGCGACAAAATGGATAAAATTCCTTGGAAAAAAGTTTTGCCCGGGCTGGGTACAGCCATTGTCGGACTTGCACTTTGTGCATTTGTGATTGCGAAAAGCGGATTGCGCATGGTTGAAACAGCCGCCGGAAGTGCTACGGTCAACATGAAAACCATTGGAACCGCCCTGATGGGAACCGGAAAACAGCAATATTTACTTCCGTTTGAAGCAATCAGTATTTTATTGTTGGCTTGTATTATCGGCGGCATTTTAATTGCACGGAAACGCTAAATTAACAACAAATATTGAATGATAAATTTCTCATTTAAAAAATACTAGAAAAGAGCAAAAATGGAATTGCAAGTGATTCAAAATAAAATCTATGAAGTGCGAGGGTGCAGAATAATGCTCGACTTTGACTTGGCTGCTCTGTATCAAGTAGGAACAAGAGTATTGAAACAAGCAGTCAGAAGAAATATGGACAGATTTCCTTCTGATTTCATGTTTATACTTACAGAGGAAGAGATAGGAATACTGGTATCACATTTTGTGATACCATCTAAAAGCTATTTAGGAGGAGCGCTGCCCTTTGCATTTACAGAACAAGGTGTCGCTATGTTATCAAGTGTATTGAGAAGTGAAACAGCCATTAAAATAAATATTGCTATTATGAGAGCATTTGTTCTTATGCGTGAATTAGCAGCGGGCTATGCAGAACTCAATCAGAAGCTTGAGAACTTTATGCTGGAAACCAATATGCAGTTTAATGATATTTATCAGGCTTTAACTGAACTGGCAATGAAAAAAGAAGAAGAAAATAAACCTCTTAGTCCAATTGGTTATTTGGCAAACAGAAAATAATAAGGTAAATATATTTAATGGATTGAAAATCATGGTTTTGAAACAATGTGTTTTCAATGTTCCACTGTAAACTGAAAAAATTATGGATATCTCCATGGAATTGTATTTGATCGTAGCTGCTATCATGTTTTTTGCCGGAATTTACGGTTTTCTCACGCGCCGAAACATGCTGGCAATGCTCATCTCATTAGAATTAATGCTTAATGCAGTGGACATCAACTTTGTGGTTTTCAACCGTTTTTTGTATCCCGGGCAAATGGAAGGCATGTTTTTTACACTGTTTGCCATCGCCATTGCCGCTGCCGAAACCGCCGTTGCCATTGCCATTATTATCAATATATACCGCAATTTACAAAACATTCAAATCAAGAATTTAGATAAAATGAAACACTAATTGAGTGGAAAATTGAGAATGGAAAGTTGAAAGTGTTTTGTTTCCGTTCTCAATTCTCAATTCTCAATTCTCAATTGTGAAATTATGACATATTTGATTTTGATTTTACTGATTCCGTTATCGATGTTCCTTTTGTTGGGGCTTTTCGGAAACAAGTTTAAACCTTCTATAGCCGGTTGGTTGGGAACTTCTGGCTTATTGGTAATCACGGCCTTATCTTATTTTGCTGCTTACCAATATTTTTTCGAAATAGGAAAAGTAAACGATATTTACCAAAAAATAGAAGCGTTCAACCACACCTGGATGCAATTTACACCCACGTTGAAAGTAAATCTGGGTATTTTACTCGATCCCATTTCAGTAATGATGTTGGTAGTCATTACTACCGTTTCGCTGATGGTGCACCTTTACAGTACAAGCTATATGCATGGTGAAAAAGGCTACCATCGCTACTTTGCTTTGTTGGCGCTGTTTACCTTTTCGATGCTGGGATTGGTAGTTGCCAACAATATTTTCCAAATGTATATTTTTTGGGAATTGGTGGGCGTTTCGTCTTATTCTTTGATTGGATTCTATTATACAAAACCTTCGGCCATTGCAGCCTCCAAAAAAGCATTTATCGTTACCCGATTCGCAGATTTGGGTTTTTTAATCGGGATTTTAATCCTTTCTTATTACACTGGTACTTTTGATTTTGCGGCATTAACCGACATCAATGGTTCGTTGATTACCCATCCGGCTACAGCCACATTTTTAGGAGCTTCGGTATTTACATGGGCCATGGCATTGATTTTTATGGGTGGCGCCGGAAAATCGGCCATGTTGCCGCTGCACATCTGGCTGCCCGATGCCATGGAAGGCCCAACACCGGTTTCAGCGCTTATTCATGCCGCCACGATGGTGGTTGCCGGAGTTTTTTTAGTAGCACGGCTATTTCCGATTTATTTTTTCGTTACACCCGGAGTGTTGGAAGGCATTGCTTATGTGGGTGCAGCCACATCGCTATTTGCCGCCATTGTCGCTTGTACGCAAACTGATATTAAACGGGTGCTGGCATTTTCAACCATTTCGCAAATTGCTTATATGATGGTGGCTCTGGGAGTTTCCAAATACAGCGGTCATGAAGGTTTAGGCTATATGGCTTCGATGTTCCATTTGTTTACACACGCATTTTTCAAAGCCTTGTTGTTCTTGGGGGCAGGAGCCGTTATCCATGCTGTTCACAGCAATGAAATGAAAGATATGGGAAATCTACGCAAATACTTGCCGATCACGCACATTACATTTTTGATTGCTTGTTTGGCTATTGCCGGAATCCCTCCTTTCTCAGGATTTTTCAGTAAGGATGAAATCATGGTTGCCGCGCTGCATGGAAACAAGGTCGTTTTTATTTGCCAATTTATCGTTGCCGGCCTAACCGCGTTCTACATGTTCCGTTTGTATTACAATATTTTCTGGGGAAAGAAAACCGAATACCATCACCCACCACATGAAGCTGATGGCAAAATGACATTCCCATTGATATTTTTGGCATTATTGACTTTGGTAACCGGATTTGTTCCTTTTTCGCATTTGATTACTTCGGACGGTGCCGCTTTTGGGCATCACATTCAATGGTCGGTAGCAATACCTTCCATTTTGGTCGCTTTGGTAGGAATTGGAATTGCCACATTGATGTATCGTAAAGCCAATGCAAGTTCCGACAGGGTGGTTGCAAGTATCAAACTGTTTTACAAATGGGCATCCCATAAATTCTATTTCGATGAAATTTATCTTTTTATAACTAAAAATATTATTTTCAAATACATTTCGCGTCCAATTGCTTGGTTCGACCGGCATGTGGTGGACGGGTTTATGAATTTCCAAGCCTATTGGTCGCATAAACTTTCATCGGGAATCAAAGGCTTGCAATCGGGTCAATTGCAACAATATGCATTGGTATTTGCCTTGAGCGCTATTGTTATTGCTGTTTTAGTAATTTTTGTATAAGAAGATCTTAGTAAGATAAAATATAAGAAACATGAATTTTCTTTCAATATTCATTGCAATCCCTGTTTTCATGATGCTGACATTACTGCCCTGCCGCAACATGAAACAAATTCGCGCTGTAATGGTAACAGGCTCATCGTTGCTATTGTTGGCATCCATTAGTTTGTTGTTTGCTTATCTACACGAACGAAGCTTGGGAAACACGGCTTCCATGTTGTTTGTAGATAGTGTCGTATGGTACAAACCCCTGAATATCCATTATGCAGTAGGTGTTGACGGGGTTTCCGTCGCCATGATCTTGTTATCGTCCGTTATTGTATTTACCGGCGTTTTTGCCTCGTGGAACATGACACCGCTTACCAAAGAGTTCTTCATGTGGCTCACACTGCTTTCCATCGGCGTGTTCGGCTTTTTTATCAGCATTGACTTGTTCACCCTATTTATGTTTTATGAAATTGCCTTGATTCCCATGTATCTGCTCATTGGCGTTTGGGGAACCGGACGAAAGGAATATTCCGCCATGAAGCTGACTTTAATGTTGATGGGAGGATCTGCTTTTTTGTTGGTAGGTATTTTGGGAATTTATTTCAATTCGGCAGCCGACGGTTTGCCTGCCAGCATGAATATTTTGGAAATTGCCCAACGGCATATTCCAATTGAAATGCAACGTATTTTCTTTCCATTAACATTTTTGGGATTTGGCGTTTTAGGCGCATTGTTTCCGTTCCACACATGGTCACCCGATGGACATGCTGCAGCGCCCACAGCCGTTTCAATGTTACATGCCGGCGTATTGATGAAACTGGGCGGGTACGGCTGTTTCCGTGTTGCTATTTTCTTGATGCCAGAAGCTGCTCATGACCTGTCTTGGATTTTTATCATCCTTACAGGCATTAGCGTAATTTACGGAGCCTTTGGAGCCATTGTCCAAACCGACTTGAAATATATCAATGCCTACTCTTCGGTGAGTCACTGTGGATTGGTGTTATTCGCCATTTTGATGTTGAACAAAACCGCCATGACGGGCGCTGTACTACAGATGATTTCGCATGGTTTGATGACAGCCCTCTTCTTTGCCTTAATCGGGATGATTTACGGCAGAACGCACACACGCGATATTCGTGAATTGCAGGGTTTGATGAAAATAATGCCTTTTCTCTCGGTGTGCTATGTCATTGCGGGTTTGGCATCGTTGGGGTTGCCCGGTTTAAGCGGATTTGCTGCCGAAATGACCATTTTCTTCGGGGCTTTTCAAAACCCGGATTTGTTTCACCGGATATTTACCATCATTGCATGTGCATCCATTGTGATTACAGCCGTTTATATTTTACGTGTGGTTGGAAAAATACTCTATGGTGAAGTGGTAAACAAAGAATTTTTGAGCTTGAAAGACGCTACCTGGTTCGAAAAAATATCCGTGGTAACACTTATTTTATGCATTGTCGGCGTGGGTTGCGCACCGCTTTGGTTATCGGATATGATTAGCAATAGTTTGACGCAAGTAATTCAAGTGTTGGCATTGAAATACTAAAGTGAGCAATTCAATAAAAATAAGATTTCGATGATTTGGAAAACCATATTTATCAACTGTAAATTTAAAAATCAAGCAGATTACCGGGTTCTTCGAGAATTTTAAAAGAATTGGAACAACAAAATTAAAATTAGTGCTCCACATGAGCAATATCGTAAAATTCAACAATATAGAGGACAAAATTATCAACATCCGAAACTTACAAGTGATTTTGGATCGTGATGTGGCTGCGCTTTACGGCGTAGAAACAAAGCGTGTAAACGAGGCAATAAAAAATAATCCGGAAAAATTTCCTCAAGGGTATGTTCTTTTACTCACAGAAAAAGAGTTTGCAGATTTGCGGTCGAAATTTTCGACCACAAATTTGATGAAATCTCGAGTACGACCAAATGCCTTTACCGAAAAAGGGCTCTACATGTTGGCAACCATTTTGAAAAGTCCGGCAGCCACGCAAACAACCATTGCCATTGTAGAAACATTCGCAAAGATACGCGAACTGTCGCGAACCGTTGCCGAACTCTCCGAAGCGCCCGAAGAAACAAAACAAAAATCGTTGATGGAAAAAAGCGGAGAAATTATGGCAGACATTTTAGGTGAAGACCTGAAAACCACTGATACCGAAACAACGATAGAATTGAACTTCGCTGTGTTGAAATTTAAACATACCATCAAAAGAAAAACCGATCACGAATCAAATACAAAAAAATAATGGATTTAAGTAGTTTTTTACTCATGCGCCACGAAATATCGCTTATCGTCGTATTTCTAATCCTATTGGCTTATGATTTAATTGCTTCCGACAACGGAAAAAAATATTTTCAGCCCATTGCCTGTATTCTGTTTGGTATTCACACAGTTTGGAGCTTTTTAATGCCGCAAAATACCGAAATCGCCTTTGGCGGCATGTATGTAAACGGCGAAGTTTACAATTTGGTAAAAAACATTTTGAATATCGGCGTTTTGCTCTTGTTTTTTCAGGCCAACAGCTGGCTCGTAAAAGCCGAAACCATTTTTAAACGAGGCGAGTTTTTTGTAATTACGCTCTTTACCTTGCTGGGAATGTATTTTATGATTTCTGCCGGAAACTTTTTGATGTTTTACATTGGGTTGGAAACGGCTTCCATTCCCATGGCGACGTTGATTGCTTTCGACAAATTTAAAAACAATTCGGCTGAAGCCGGAGCAAAGTATATTTTGTCGGCAGCTTTTTCATCAGCCATTATGTTGTATGGAATTTCAATGCTGTACGGTGTTTCCGGAAGTATGTATTTTGAAACTATTTCTACAGGCCTCCTTTCCAATCCAATAACCATACTGGGATTGGTATTTTTCCTGGCAGGTTTGTTTTTCAAACTTTCAATGGTCCCCTTTCACTTGTGGACTGCCGACGTATATGAAGGTGCCCCCACTCCCGTTACAGCCTATCTTTCAACCGTTTCCAAAACTTCGGTGGCCTTTGTCGTGATGGCAATTTTGTTTAAAGTTTTCAACCAACTTGTAACCGAATGGAGTCATATTTTGTGGTGGATTATTCTTATCACGATTACGGTCGGGAATTTATTTGCTATCCGTCAGCATAATATCAAACGTTTTTTAGCTTTTTCGTCCATTTCGCAGGCCGGTTACATTGTGTTGGGAATTCTTGTCGGAACTGGAGTCGGTATGACATCGGTCATTTACTATGCGTTGGTTTACATTTTTTCCAATTTTGCCGCATTTGGTGTAATCCAATCTATTGAAAGCAAGACCGGTAAAGTTGAAATCCACGATTACAACGGACTTTACAGCACCAATCCAAGATTGGCAATTATTATGATGTTGTCGCTCTTCTCATTGGGTGGCATTCCTCCACTGGCAGGCTTTTTTAGTAAGTTTTTTGTTTTTTCGGCAGCGGCTGCTCAAGGGGAATATTTATTGGTATTTTTGGCGTTGTTAAATACAATTATTTCATTGTATTATTACCTTCTGATTGTGAAAGCAATGTTTATCAACAAAAACGAAAATCCCGTCACATTTTTCAAAACAGATGTGTATGGACGGATTGCGCTGATTTTTGCACTCCTCGGTATGATTGGCATTGGATTTTACAGCCCTATTTATGATTTTATCGGAAAATTGGCATTTGGAATATAATTTAGAATAACCATTTACATAAAACATTTAAAACTATCGTTTTATGCATCAAGAAAATCATTCCCTGAGTGGGGAAGTTGTTAAAAATACCGGCGTTGAAAGCGCCCGTTGTTATCAATGTGGTAAATGTTCTGCCGGATGCCCGTTGGCAAACGATATGGATTATACGTCGAGCATGGTTATGCGCCTGCTGCAAACCGAAGAAGCCGCCAACGACAAAGACCTTCTTCAATCACAATCCATTTGGTTGTGTGCTTCGTGCGAAATGTGTATTTCCCGTTGCCCCATGTCGATTGATATTCCCAAAGTGATGGATTTTCTCCGCCAGAAATCGCTTAAAGAAGGTTTGGCAAACAAACAAGCCTCCAAAAATATTATCCCTTTTCATCGTTCCTTTCTGGATATGATCCGTCTATCGGGCCGTTTATACGAAATCGGCTTGGTTGTGGATTACAAAATGCGCAGCAAAAAGTTTCTCCAGGACTTGATGCTTGCTCCCAAAATGTTCGTGCGTGGCAAGTTGGCCATCTTCCCTGACAATATCAAAGGGAAAAAAGACATTGCTACGATTTTCAAAAACAGTAAACAATAAAAATACTGATAAATGAAATATACAATTTGTATTCTAATTTGGTGTATTGTTTGTATAACTCTTGATAGTCAGGCACAAGATGTTGAGAAAATTATATTAAAACCGAATTGGCAAAAAGGAGAAATAAAAAAAATAACCACAATCAAGTCTAATGTAGTAGTTTCAAGACAATCCCAAGAACAATTCATTGATACAACATTTATTTATCAGATTACCGTATTAAACAAAACTGATGATGGATACTCTTTGGAATGGAAAATCTTAAATGTCAATGACATCGCAAATACGAAGTATGAAAAAAAATATTTATCGAAATTTAAGTACTTAGTTATTCTCGATACATTAGGAAATTTCAAAGAAATAAAAAATTGGGAATCTTTACTTGCTTTAAATAAAGCTATTAGACAAAAAAATAAAAAGAACAAGGAATTAACTTTCTCTTTAGATCTTAAAGGGCTCGCATTAATAGGTGAAATTGCAACAATGCAAAGTGCCGAAACTAAGGATGATATAATCGCTAAATACAAAGAACTAACAAATCCCGTTTTGGGATTGTATGGAAAAGAATTGGTTTTGAATAATCGAACTATAGAATCAAAGACCGTTTCATTAAGTTCTGTATCAGCGGAAGAAGTTCCAATTATAATTGAAACAATCATTCAAAATATAGATCGAATCACAAAGGCAAATGTTTCAATATATTCTATGGAAGGGATTAATTCTTTAGAAAAAAGAAAAATATCTGAGTCTGAGTTCGCCTTTAATCGTACCACTAATTGGATGGAAAAAAGTTTATCATACAGTGAATCAGACAATAATAGTTTTGTCATAAAAGAAATGACAGAATATATCATAGAATGAGACATGCAACGATCTGGTTTTCAATTTATAATGTTATGAAAAATATAGGATTCTACCCCGGTTGTTCGTTGGAAGGCACGGCGCGTGAATACGCCGAATCGGTTGAAGCAATTGCCAAAGCATTCGGTTACGAACTGCAACAAGTACCCGATTGGAACTGTTGCGGAGCCACCGCTGCGCACAATCTCAATAAAGTACTTTCGCTGGCGTTGCCGGCACGCATTTTGGCATTGGCCGAAAAAGCCGGCATAAAAGAAATTCTGGTGCCTTGCGCTGCCTGCTCCAATCGTTTGTTAGTGACACAACATGAATTGTTTGAAAATTCCGAACTGAAAAAGCAAGTAGAGGAAACTATGGAAATGTCACTTTCGGCACCCATTCGCATTTTGAACGTTATCCAATTTATTCAGGAATATATTTTACCCGAATTGCCAAACAAGGTAAAACATTCGTTCGATAAAAAAGCCGCTTGTTATTATGGTTGTTTGTTGGTACGTCCTTACGATGTGTTGCAGTTCGACCGCTTGGAAGACCCGCAAAGTATGGACGAAGTGATGAAAGCCCTTGGAGCCGAAACCATCGATTGGCCGTTTAAAACCGAATGTTGTGGAGCCGGACTGTCGGTAAGCCGTACCGATTTGGTTGGAAAACTCTCGGGAAAAATTGTAAAAGAAGCAGAAGATCGCGGAGCTGAAGCTATTATCGTAGCCTGTCCAATGTGTCATGCTAATTTGGATATGCGTCGTTCGGCAATTGATAAATTTTTGGGTAAAAAATCGAAAATTCCGGTACTATATATTACACAAGCCATTGGCTTAGCTGTAGGTTTAAGTGAAAAAGAAGTTGGCATACAACGGCACTTGGTGAAAGTGGATGTCAGTAAACTAGGGGTTAGTAGACTAGTAAACTAGGTTTTAGTGGAGTAGTAAACCAAAGTTGTTTGATTATAGTTAAGACAACTTTTGAAAAACATTGGCAAAATATAAATAATGTAGAAACATTCAAATACATAAAAATATAAGTTAGATAAATAAACTATAAGAAATCAACAATAACATAACGGACAACATACAAAAAATCTAGTGTACTCATTTATACTAATACTTAAAATCTCATGCTTACCCATAAAAACCTGATTGTTTGGCAGAAAAGCATTAGTTTGGTAAAACTTATATATCAAAAAACGAGTGGTTTTCCGAAAGAAGAAATATATGGTATTGTAAATCAAATGCGCAGAGCTTCCGTATCCATACCTTCCAATATTGCAGAAGGGCATGGTCGAAACTCGGATAATGAATTAGTCAGGTTTCTGTACATTGCGTTAGGCTCTGCTACAGAGTTTGAAACACAATTGATTATTTCATTGGAATTATCTTTTTTAAAAGAAGAAGATTTTAAAGAACTGAATCAACTAAATGAAGAAATTATAAAAATGTTATTATCACTAATAAAAACAGTAAAGGGCAGGTTAGAAGACAAATAAATTATCATTTACGGAATTGCTAAAAAATTCATAGAATAATTGACATTTACTCTTTTTTCATCAATTCCTAGTTTACTAGTCTACTAAAATCTGTTTTACTCAAAAATTATGGCACGAATAGGCGTTTTTATTTGCCATTGCGGCGAAAATATTTCAGCTACGGTCGATTGTGTGAGCGTAGCCGAACAAGCAGGGAATATGTCGGGTGTGGTATATTCGACCGACTATAAATACATGTGTTCCGATCCGGGACAAACCAAAATCAAAGAAGCCATTAAGGAACATAACCTCACGGGAGTGGTGGTGTCAGCCTGTTCGCCACGAATGCATGAACCTACTTTCCGCAAAGCTTGTTCGGAAGCGGGATTGAATCCATATCTTTGTGAAATGGCAAATATCCGCGAACACTGTTCGTGGGTACACGACAAAGGCGGTGCCACCACACAAAAAGCGGTGGATTTGGTGCGGACTTTGGTTAAAAAGGTAAAGAATAACCATCCGCTTGAAGCGATTAAAGTGCCGGTAAACAAAATGGCTGTTGTAATCGGTGGTGGAGTTACGGGTATTCAAGCTTCGCTGGATATTGCCAATGCCGGACAAAAAGTGATTTTGGTGGAACGTGAGCCGTCTATCGGTGGAAAAATGTCGGGACTATCCGAAACTTTCCCTACGCTCGACTGTTCGCAATGTATCCTTACACCTCGAATGGTGGAGGTGGCGCAACATCCGAATATTACGCTCTACACTTGCGCCGAAGTAGAAAGTTTGGACGGATTCATTGGTAATTTCAATGTGCGCATTCGCAAAAAAGCGAAATCAGTAGATGAAAAACTCTGTACCGGTTGCGGATTATGTACAACGAAATGTCCATCGAAAAAGATTCCAAGTGAATTTGAACAAGGTCTGGCCAACCGTACGGCGATTTATGTGCCGTTTCCACAAGCTGTTCCAAATAAGCCGGTGATTGACCGCGCTAACTGTACTTATTTTAAATCAGGAAAATGCGGGGTTTGTAAAAAGGTGTGTCCGACAGGAGCAGTTGATTACGAGCAACAAGACGAAATCATTGAAGTAAAAGCAGGAGCATTGGTGCTTGCCACAGGCTTCGAAGTGAAAAAGGCCGATTTCTTCCCCGAATATGGGTACGGAAAATACAAAGATGTCATCAACGGCTTGCAATTCGAGCGCTTAGCTTCGGCTTCGGGACCTACTGCGGGAGAAATTCGCCGTCCGTCAGACGGAAAAATTCCTGAGAAAGTAGTATTTATAGCTTGTGCGGGCTCGCGCGATGCTGCCAAAGGCATTCCGTATTGTTCTAAAATCTGCTGTATGTACACAGCGAAGCATGCCATTTTGTACAAACACAAAGTGCACGAAGGCACGCCGTATGTGTTCTATATGGACATTCGTGCTGCAGGGAAAAATTACGACGAATTTACCCGCCGTGCCATCGAAGAAGACGGAGCAAAATATATTCGCGGCCGTGTTTCCAATATCTACGAAAAAGATGGCAAACTCATCGTTCGCGGTGCCGATACTTTAATGGGTGGAAAACCTGTAGAAATTGAAGCCGATATGGTGGTGTTGGCAAGTGCAGCCGTGTCGTCCGAAGGATCGGAAGAATTGGCACAAAAACTGCATGTGTCTTATGACTCCTATAAATTCTTTGCCGAAGCGCACCCGAAATTGAAACCGGTGGAAACCAATACAGCAGGGATTTTTGTAGCAGGAGCTTGCCAGGCACCGAAAGATATTCCCGAGTCGGTAGCCGCTGCTTCGGGTGCAGCCGCCAAAGTAATCGGTTTGTTTTCGAACAGCGAATTGACCCGAGAGCCGATTGTGGCAAAAGTAAACCGCATGCCAGCTCCGATTTTCTCAACCTGTATGGGCTGTGGCATGTGTTCGCAGGTATGTCCTTACCAAGCTATTACCAAAGAAGAAATCAAAGACCGCAACGGCAATGCGGTAAAAACCATTGCGTCCATCAATCCGGGATTGTGCCAGGGTTGCGGTACTTGTGTTGCCTTCTGTAAATCGAAATCGATTGATCTGGAGGGATATTCAAACAAACAAGTTTACGAAGAAGTATTAGCTTTATTAAATGCATAAAATGAAGAATTAAAAATTAAGAGTGAAGAATTAAACAATATCATCATTCTTAATTCTTAGTTCCTAATTCTTAATTTATAGATTATGAGTTTTGAACCAAAAGTAGTAGCCTTCGTTTGCAACTGGTGTACGTATGCCGGAGCAGATCTCACAGGCACAAGCCGTATCAAATATTCACCAAATGTGAAAATTATTCGTTTTCCGTGTACCGGACGAATTGATTTTATGTTGTTAATCAAAGCGTTTGCCAATGGAGCTGATGGTGTGATTGTGTCGGGTTGTCATCCGAACGATTGCCACTATACTTCGGGCAATTTCCATGCACGCCGTCGTTGGACGATGTTCCGCACGCTGCTTGATTTTATGGGCATAGAGGTTGACCGCATTCAATTTACTTGGGTATCGGCAGCCGAAGGAGCTAAATGGGCAGAAGTGGTAAACTCAACCGTTGACCGTGTTAGAGAAATGGGGTCTTATAAAAAATACCAAGAAATTGCCAACGAAGTTTGGATGGAACAAGAGTTATAAATTGAAAATGGAAAGTGGAAAATTGAAAATAATTTTCACATACTCACTTTCAACTCTCAATTTTCAACTTTCAATTAAAGAATTATGAGTAAATTAAATGAAATAGCAACCAAACTCCTGCAATCAGGCAATGTGCAATGCATTGTGGGGTATGCCGAAGGGTCGAACGGGCGTGTGCGTCCTGTCTTTGCACGCAACGAAGATGAGGCTTCGCGCCTTATTTATGATGAGCGTTGCACGCAGAATTTGGCGATGTATCTTTATAAAAAAGAAATTGCCTCATTGGGCAAACCTGCTATTGTTGCTAATACCAATACTTTGCGTGGTATTATCCGTCTGGCTGCCGAAAAGCAATTGAAAGAAGATGGCTTGATAGCCATCGTCCTAAAAGCGGGTGGCGAAATTGCGGAACTTCGCACATTTGAAGAAACAGAAAGCTATTTGGCAACGCTTGAGCACAAACTCAGCACCGAAGATCAAGCTTTGTTGGATAAAATTTCGGCGATGAGCAGCAATGAGCGTTGGGCATTTTGGAAAAACGAAATGGAAAGCTGTATCAAGTGTTACGCTTGCCGTCAGGCTTGTCCGCTTTGCTATTGCACCCAATGTACAGTAGAGAGCAACCAACCGCAATGGATTCCGGTGGCAGCCAATACCGAAGGCAATTTGGAATGGCATGTTATGCGTGCTATGCACTTGTCGGGTCGCTGCATTGAATGCGGACAATGTGCGGATGCTTGTCCAGTAAACATTCCGATTCACTTGCTGCCAATCAAATTGTCGGAAGAAATTCGTGAAGTATATGGTATGGTATCAGGTACCAACCGCAACGAAGGTTGCGCGATGGCTACATTCCAACCGAATGATAAAGAGAATTTTATAGGGTAAATCTTTGCCTGCTTCGCAGGCAAATACGAATAACCGTGAGTAAAACTCACGGAAAAAGAAAACAAGTATAAACAACGCGTCCACGAAGTGGGCGAACAACAAAGAAGAAAATGTCAAGCTACCGTCAAATATTGTATCACATCATCTTTCGGACAAAGGACAGCAAAACAACGCTACCTTTAAGTCATTCTGATGATTTATACAAATACATTTGGGGTATTGTAAAACAAAAAGATGGTCATTTGTACCGCATCAATGGCATGGAAAATCATATTCATTTGCTTTCCGATTTACATCCGAGTATTGCTTTAGCCGATTTTGTACGCGATATAAAAGTTGCTTCTTCCTTGTGGTTAAAGAATAATCCTGGCTTTCCTGATTTCAAAGGGTGGACAGACGGGTATGCGGCATTGACTTATTCATACCGCGACAAAGACATGATAATTAATTATATAAAAAATCAACGAGAACACCATAAAGCGTTTTCATTTGAAGAAGAATATTGGAAATTGTTAGAAGAATTTGAAATAAAAATAGATGAACGCTATTTCCCGTAATGTTCGCCCGCTTCGCGGACGAGAGGGGTGATGTGTTTCTTCAACCGTGCGTTTCACGCACGGTTATTCAGATTTACCCACTTCGTGGGAAGTTGAAAAATACATCAAAATGAAGCTCTGAAAGAGTTCAATATGAATAACCGCCGGTGAAGCCGGTGGAAAGAAAGAGAAACAGTAAAAAAGAACTCCGAAAGAGTTTAGCTGGTGAAGCCGGCGGAGAAAAGCAAGCAATGAAGCGGAGCCCTTGCAAGGGCTCAACAATATAAAAGAAAGATTTTTTCAAATAATATGAGTACTCAAATAAAACTCCTTCGTGCAGCCAACTATAAAAAACTGTTGGAAAAACTTCTATCCGAAGGGAAACAACACATTTACGCACCGACCCAACAAGGCAAACGAGTTGGATACAAGCGCATCTCTTCGGCTGACGAAGTGGCAGAAGATTATTTGCTGCCCGACATGTCGGCAAAGTCGATTGTATATCCACGCATCGAAAAGCTGTTTAGTTATACGAAAAGCAAAGACGATGTGGATGTAAAAGATTTCGATTTGGATGCCATTCCGTATAAAATAGTGTGGGGCATTCGTCCGTGCGATATAGCCGGAATGGAAGGCTTGGCCGCTATTTTCAATTGGGAGCCGGGCGATCCGATTTTTGCCCGCCGTATGGAGCGCACCACTTTTGTGGGATTATCTTGTAATAAGTCGGATGATTATTGTTTTTGCACTTCTATTGGTGGAAGTCCCGGAAATACCCAAGGCAATGATATTTTATTGACCCAAAAAGATAATGGCGATTACATTGCCGAAATCCTTACCCTGAAAGGTGAAGCAATTGTAAATATGGCTCCTGAACTATGCGAAGAGGGTGATGCGTCGGACAAAGAGAAATATTTGGTGAACGTTCCGAAACGCTTCGACGACAGTAACATGACCGAACGCTTAAACGCGATTTTCGAAAGCAATCTATTCGACGAGTATGCGATGCGATGTGTGGGTTGTGCCGCTTGTGCATACGTTTGTCCGATATGTGCTTGTTTTGATATCCAAGATGAAAATAAAGGAAGTCAAGGACAACGCGTTCGTTTGTGGGATACTTGCGGAGCCAAACTATTTACCCTTCATACTTCGGGACACAATCCGCGTGAAACACAAGGTGCCCGTTGGCGTCAACGCTTGATGCACAAACTATCGTATATGCCGCAACGCTTGGGTGTGCGGGGTTGCATCGGTTGTGGCCGTTGTTCGCGCCGCTGTCCGGTAGATATGAATATTGCCGAAAGTTTAAGTGAAATACCAATGAAATAATCATGGAAGAAAGAAATATCTATTTACCGTATAAAATGCGCTTGGCAAAAGTAACTGAAGAAGCGCCCGGCGTACGTACTTTTCGTTTGGAATTTATCAATCCTGAAGATGCAGAAAAATTTACGTTCCGTACCGGACAGTTTGGCGAATATTCGATTTATGGCGAAGGAGAATCTACATTTTGTATCGCTTCTCCGCATACTCGTAAAGGTTATGTGGAATGTACTTTCCGTCAGGCAGGGCGTGTAACAACTGCTTTGGCTAACTTGGAAGAAGGTGCTGTTGTTGGTTTTCGCGGGCCATATGGCAATATATTCCCGATTGAAGAGTGGAAAGGTAAAAACCTGGTATTTATTGCCGGAGGTATTGCTTTACCACCTATGCGTAGTGTAATTTGGAGTTGCTTGGACAATCGTGCTGATTACAAAGAGGTCACTATTTTTTATGGTGCTCGTACACCCAATGATTTGGTTTATAAAAATGAATTGAAAGAATGGGAAGAACGCCCCGATGTAAATCTATATCAAACGGTCGATCCGGGTGGTGAAAATCCGGATTGGAAAGGCAGGGTCGGTTTTGTTCCGTCGATTGTAGGTGAGGTTGCTCCATCGCCTGAAAATACCATTGCGGTGGTTTGCGGACCTCCCATTATGATTAAGAATACTTTCCCTGTATTGAAAAAACTAGGTTTTATAGACGAAACTATATTTACCACACTCGAAAACCGTATGAAATGCGGTTTTGGTAAATGCGGCCGTTGTAATGTAGGGAAAACCTTTGTTTGCAAAGACGGGCCTGTCTTTACAGCCTTGGAGTTGGCTGAGATGCCGGCTGAATATTGATTTTGAATCTAAAGCGGTACAAAAAACGAGAGGCGGTCTTAAATAAGACGGCCTCTCGTTTTTTTAATTTACACAATTTTTATTTTTCAACCTTGTATAGCTCTTTGGCGTCTACTTTTTTCACCAAATCTCCATCTTTCAAAGTTTTTGAAATGGCCCGGTACGGAGCTGATATCACTTCATCCTTTTCCTTAAGCCCTTCGGTAATTTGGATGTAATTATTGTCCTGGATGCCCGTTTTAACTTTAGTCATTTTTGCTTTGCTGCCATCCAACACAAAGACATACATCACCACTTCTTCTGCAGGCTTCTTTTTTTGTTCATTTGTTGTTGAACTGGACGGTTCTGTCTTGGGCTTTTTGTCCGCATTTTCAGCTTTTTTTGCTTCGTCAATACGTGTTGTAACGGATTGTATGGGAACCGTCAGCACATCGACAGCAGTTTTGGTTTGAATATCAACGGTGGCCGACATACCGGGACGGAATGGCGAAACTTCGGGACGTTTGGGATCGAGTAATTCACGGTAAGAACTCGACAAAATCCGGATTTTGATATCAAAATTCGTTACCTGGTCCGCACTCAATCCAACCGTGTTGGCCGATGTACTGATTTCGGAAACATAGCCTTTGAATTTACGATTTTGATAAGCGTCTACTTCAACTATTGCCGTATCGCCGACGTGCACCCGGACAATATCGTTTTCGTTGACGCTTACATTCACCTCCATCAGTTGCAGGTTGGCAATGCGAAGTATTTCTGTCCCCGACGAGAATTGGGATGCCCCAGCCACGCGTTCGCCTTTTTCAATATTCAATTTGGATATGGTGCCGCTTACAGGGGCATAAATCGATGTTTTCGAAAGATTTTCCCTGGACTCTTTTACGGTAGCTTCCGCACTGTTTACGGAAAATTCCGCAGCTTTCACCGATTCTTCCGACGATTCTACATTGGATTGTGCAACAGCGAATTGTGTTTGTGCATTATCAAAATCTGCTTGTGATATGGCTTTTTGCTCAAATAAGGTTTTATTCCGCTCGAACGAGGTTTTTGCGTTTAAAAACTGAGCTTTGACTTGGGCCAGTTGGGCTTTTGCATTTGCATAGTTTGCCTTGGATGTATTTAATCCGGCCACGGAACGCTCGTAACTGGAAACATAAATTTCCGGATTTATTTTTGCCAACAACTGCCCCGCTTTCACCTGGTCACCCTCTTTTACAAGCAATTCAATAATTTCTCCGGATACATCGGGCGAAAGTTTTACTTCTGTTTCGGGCGAAATTTTTCCATTGGCCGACACCAATTCCACAATTGTCCGCTTTTGAACTACTTCCACCGAAACTTTTGTTCCTTCTTGTTTTCCGAGGGAACCTTTTTTCTTAGCAACAGCCAGTATGATAATTGCAATGACAACAATTGCAATGATGATGTAAAGGAGTTTCTTGTTCTTAAACATTTTTTTCAATTTAATATTGATTTACAAAATATCGACCGCATTCGAGGGGCGTTTATTGGCGTTTTAGTGTAATGGGTTTGCCCATATAAAAATCTAAAACCGTAGTTTTAAAGATAAAATCATATTTTGCTCGCAACAGATCGGACAAGGCTTTTTCATAATCTTTTTTCGAATTGTTGTAGTCAACCGAATTCATCAAACCCACATTGAATTTCTGCTCGGAATAATGAAAAGATTCTTTCGAAGCATCTACCCCCACTTGGGCCGCCTGGTATTTGTTTAAAGCGGCTACCGCATCGGCATGGGCTTGCTGAATAATTTTGCGAAGTTGCAATTTATTCTGATCCAACGTCAGCTTTGCCGATTCGACGCCGATTTTTGCACGGTTTATTTGCGTGCGTGTCGCCCAACCGTTAAAAATCGGGATATTCAACGTAAATGTAGCCGATTTGTTGACGTTATCACTGATTTGGTCTTTAAAAGGTTTGGGGATATATGACGGAACTTCCGCTTGGTAATACACAATATCCTGGGGGTTTCCGCTGGCATCTTTCGTATACCCGATTGGGGTTTCCATTTGATTGATGGACTGTACCATTTGGGCGGCGCCCGAATAACCGGTTCCAATGGAAGCGCCGAATGTTAATGAGGGAGATTGTCCGCCACGGGCCATGGCCAAGGCGTATTCCGAACTTTTTACTTTCAATTCGGAGCTTTTGATAATGGGTTGGGTCGACACAGCAAAATTATAGACCTGATCGGAACTTTCCGAAACGCTTGCCTGGTTTAATTCCAGATTGGGAATCTCAATTTGAAATCCGTCTACCGAAGGCAGATCCAGCAATTGGACCAACGTCAGCTTTGAAATTTCCATATTATTTTGAGCATCGATTAAGGCAACACGCTCCGTAGCAAGCTGCGCTTCGATGTTGTATAAATCCCCGACTGCTGTGGCTCCTGCCGTTACCATTTTTCTCAAACGGTCAACTTGTTGTTGGGTAATATCTACCTGGGCTTCTGCGGTTTTTACGGCTTCGTTGTAAAACAACATTTGCAAATAAGCCGTCGCAACACTTAATGAAATATCGTCCATCAGCTTGTCCAAATCATATTTTCCGGCATCCAGTTCGGCTTTATTTTGGCGGATTTGATTGATTTTTTGCAATCCGTCCCAAAGGGTCAGTTGCGTACCCACATAAAAGTTATTGGTTTGTACGCGGGTTGTGGCAAATGCATTTGTATAACGGTCAACCGTTTGTCCCCAGTTATAGCCGTGATTGGCTCCGCCATTTAAATTCGGAAGCAAATTCAATTTGCTTTGTTGCAAAAGCTCTTGATTATTCTGGTTTTGCAAAATGTACTGCTTTATCTCCAAATTATGGTCTAAAGCATATTCAATGCATTTTTCGAGTGTCCACTGCGTTTGTTGAGCCGGACTTTTTGCAAAAACAAAAAAGATAAACAAAAAAAGAATTAATTTCTTCATAGAGTATTGATATTAAAAATCAAAAGCCTGCGTTTTGCCTTGCGCAAAGATAAATACTTTAAACAGATAGGATAAATTTTGTGTCGTTTTTTACAAATTTAAATAGTCAATAAAAAAATAGTTAAAATATTGATTAACAATCAACTAAACAAAGTCGGTGTTTTTATATTCCGACTCGTTGTTCGGTTTGATACTAGAATTTTTTAAACCCAATAATTTCACGCACTTCCCGTATGGTTTGCGCTGCACTGGCACGAGCTTTTTCGGCACCCAGTTTCACTACCTTATGCAGGTAGTCTTCATCTTTCAAAAGTTCTTTGGCTCGTTCGCGCAAGGGAGTGGTAACTTTCAAAATATCCTCCGCCAATTGTTTTTTCATATCGCCATAGCGGATCTGGCAGGTGTTATACAACATTTCAAAATGTTCCAGCGTATCGGGAGAACTCATGATGCGCATCAATTGAAAAAGATTCTCGATCGGGGCCGCTTTGGGTTGGTTGGGTTCGGTAGGTCCGTTGTCGCTTACGGCGCGCATTACTTTTTTACGCAACACTTCCGGCTCATCCACCAAAAACAGCGCATTCCCAGTTCCTTCGCTTTTGCCCATTTTGCCACTTCCATCCAGACCGGGAACTTTTACCAGATCGCTGCCGAAATTATAGGCAACCGGTTCGGGGAAATAATCCACCTTGTACATGCGATTGAAACGGTTGGCAAACGTACGTGCCATTTCCAGATGTTGCTCCTGATCTTTCCCCACGGGAACTTTTAATGCATGATGAATAAGAACATCGGCCGCCATTAAAGTGGGATAGGTCAATAAGCCGGCATTTACGTTTTCGGGCTGCTGGCGAATTTTGTCTTTAAACGAGGTGCAACGTTCCAATTCTCCCAAATAGGCATTCATATTCAAAAACAAATACAATTCGGCAATTTCCGGAAGATCGCTTTGTAGGTAAATCGTTGATTTTTCAGGGTCCAAACCACAAGCCAAATACTCAACCAGCACTTGTTTTACATTCCCATGTAAATCGCCGGGCGTTGGGTGAGTTGTAAGCGAATGGTAATCGGCAATAAAGAAATAACATTTTTCGGTATCCTGCATTTTGATGAAATTGCGCAAAGCGCCGAAATAGTTCCCCAAATGCAGGTTTCCTGTAGGACGAATCCCTGAAACCACTGTAACCATGATAATTCCCGTTTTGTAAAAATATGTGCAAAGGTACGCTTTACCAACAAACTAATCGCAAGAGTGTTACAAAATCCTTAGGAAAGAATTCTGTCCGGTCTTTTTGCTACGGGTTGTTTGGATAAATACGGCGGCAATGATGATGATTAATTTTAAAAGCTCCTGTTGGCTTCAAATTATTATCAATTAAAGCATTACGAGTATTTTCAAGAAAAATCGTTTTGCAAATTCAAGAGATTTTGCATTCCGTTGAGTTGCTCCGTTCGGTTTCGATGGTGATGTGATGAATCCCCAAACGGCGCAACTCTTCGCGTAATTTCTGCTTGATTTGTTGTTCCCGTTCGGCAGGAATATCAGGATCAACGACCATGTGGGCGGTTAATGCATTTTCGGTGGTGCTGATCGCCCAAATGTGAACATGATGAAAATCATTGATTCCATCCACGGATTGCGCGGCCTGCACTACTTCATCCAAATGAATGTTTTCGGGAATGCCGTCCAATGAAAGCCGTAAACTACTGACAAGCAACCGCCAGGTACTGAAAAGAATTACAATAGCAACCAAAATACTCAATAGGCTGTCGATCCAAAAATAGTTGGTATAATAAATAAAAACACCTCCCAACACCACAGCCAGCGAGACGCCCGCATCGCTTAACAAATGCAGATAAGCGCTTTTAATATTGAGGTCGTGTTCTTTTTGTTTCAAAAATAAAAATGCCGTCACCGCATTGACAACCGTACCGATACTTGCCACAAGTACGATCGTGAGGCCTTCCAACGGACGAGGGTTAATGAGGCGGTGAATGGCCTCATACACAATGGCACCAATGGTTACCAACAAAATGATGGAATTAAACAAAGCCACCAAAATGGATGTTTTCCGGTACCCATAGGTAAACCGGTCGTTGCGCTTGCTCTTTAAAAGGCGCATGGCAAAAAGCGAAAGTGCCAAGGTAGCTACATCGGTTAGGTTGTGTCCGGCATCGGAAATTAAAGACAGCGAATTGCTGAGAAAGCCGGATATAAACTCCACAATGACAAACAAAAGATTCAGCGAAATACCAACAATGAAGATCCTATTTACATTGGTAAAATTTGCTGTTTGCAAATGCGAATGATTTGAAGAATTCCCGCGATCTGCCATCCTTTGACTATTTTATCAAAATCCTCGTTTTATCAGAAATTATCTGCAAAAATAATTTAAAATCAGGAGTTATTATTGCGGACCGAACCGGTCGAATCACTTACAAAAGGAGGAAATACCGGAGGTTGCTTAGGTTCTTCCGGTTTTTCTTCCTTGGGTATTTTCCAATAAGCATCCGGATCGTCATCGCCATCTTCTTCTTCGTCCCAATAAGTTTGCTTGCGTTGAGGCCCTTCTTTCCGGAAGAAAAAAGCAAGAATCACTCCGACAAAAAGACCCAATAAATGCGATTCCCACGAAATGTTTTTCCCGGGAAAATACTCGGGAAATACGCCCCACACTAATCCTCCGTAAAGAAAAACGACCAGAAGCGAAAAAGCCATCATACGGGGTTCGCGTCGCAAAACTCCGCTGGTGAAATGAAAAGCAGCCAATGCATACACCACGCCTGAAGCTCCGATATGGTAGCCGTCGCCTTTTGTAAAAATCCAAACCCAAAAACCGGTAAGCAACCACGAAAGTATGAAAATCCATTTCGAAAGTTTTCCGTAGTAGTAAACCAAAGCAGCTGTAAGGACGAATAAAGGGACCGAATTCGCTGAAAGGTGCGAAAAGTCTGCATGCAACAGGGGTGAAAAAATCACGCCACGCAATCCTTTCCAAGTTTGCGGGTAAATACCGTAACGGCCCCAATCAACCTGAAACCAGACTTCACAGCATTTTACCAGCCAAAGAATCGCAAGCAAAATACCGGCCATGAGTAAGCTTCGAAATAGTTTCCGTTGTTCTTCCGATTTCATAAAAGATACAATTTACGGACCTTCTCCGGTGCCTGGTTGATGTTTTTATGATTCCCTTGCGTACAGTTCGACGATTTTCAAAATCACCTGGGTGGCTTTTTCCATGGATTCCAGCGGAACATATTCAAACTTTCCGTGAAAATTGTGCCCGCCGGCAAAAATGTTCGGGCAAGGCAATCCCATATAACTCAAACGCGCTCCGTCGGTGCCGCCGCGGATGGGCTTTACCAGCGGTTTGATGTCCAGCTCTTCCATCGCCTTTTTGGCAATATCCACAATTTTATAGACCGGCTCCACCATCTCACGCATGTTGTAATATTGGTCTTTCAGCTCAAGTTTGAAAGTTCCCTCCCCATAGCGCTGGTTCATAAAATCCACACATTGTTGGAAGATCACTTTTTTCGCCTCAAACTTTGTTTTGTCGTGGTCGCGGATAATATAGGCAATGCTTGCGGTTTCAACCGTTCCGTCGAATTTCACAATATGATAAAAGCCTTCATAATCCTGTGTGTATTCCGGTCGTTCGAATACCGGCAACAGATCGTTCAATTCTGCAGCCATGAGGATTGCATTTTTCATCTTGCTTTTAGCATAACCGGGGTGGATGTTGCGTCCTTGAATGGTTACTTTAGCCGAAGCGGCATTAAAGTTTTCAAATTCCAGTTCCCCCACTCCGCCGCCATCCATGGTATAAGCATACTTGGCTCCGAATTTTTTCACATCAAAATGATCTACCCCGCGGCCAATTTCTTCATCGGGCGTAAAACCAAATTTCAATTCCCCGTGCGGAATTTCAGGATGAGTTACCAAATATTCCACCGCAGCCATAATTTCGGTTACTCCCGCCTTGTCGTCGGCTCCCAGCAACGTGGTCCCCTGAGTTGTAAGGAGGGTTTGACCCACATAATCCAACATTTCGGGAAAATCGGCCGGCGAAAGCACAATGTTTTGGCTTTCGTTTAAAACGATGGAGTTCCCGTCATAATTTTCAACAATTTTCGGTTGGATACCGGCGCCGCTCAAATCGGGTGCCGTATCCACATGGGCAATGAAGCCAATGGCTGGAATTTCCTTTTGAATGTTCGACGGCAACGTAGCCATCACATAGCCGTAGTCGTCCATGGTCGCCTTAACACCCATTTGGGTCAATTCTTCCTGAAGCAAACGCAACAAGTCAAACTGCTTTTTGGTGCTGGGAAATGTGGTTGAGTTGTCGTCACTTTGAGTATCAATACTTACATAGCGTAAAAAACGATTCAAAATATTCTGTTTCATCGAATGATTATTTTAAAAAATTGGATAGTATTACACTTGGATTAAAATCGAAAGATAAAAATTGTCTTTTGCTGCAAAACCACGGGGTACATTTTCCTTTATGCCATATACCCGGAAAGCGTATTTCCAAAAATTCTATTTGATAAATCAACACAGCATTTGGGGAACGCCGTTTGTCATCAAATAAAATCTCCGTTCAAAGCAAAACGTTGTAGTAAATAACAACATTTTGATTGCAATGTTATGAATTATTTCAAATAACCGCACCTTTCCCCCGTAAAAAGTTTTGGGAAAATGCTTCGTGAACATCGTAAATTGATTTTGTTGAGATTTTAGCGCGAAACGTTCGCCTGTCCAATGTGCATTTCCATGAAACTGGGGCAACTAATTCGCTTGTTTCGAAACATTTACGGCCTGTTTTTGCATCCTTAGACAAGAATCCGTACTTTTGCCACCATTTTTTAACACAACCTCAATATGATGAACGCTTATGTATTTCCGGGGCAAGGCGCCCAATTCGTCGGTATGGGAAAAGACCTTTACGACCAGCATCCGCAAGCAAAAGAATGGTTTGAACGCGCCAATACCCTTCTTGGGTTCCGCATCACCGATTTGATGTTTTCAGGCACCGATGAAGACCTTCGCCAAACAAAGGTTACGCAACCGGCTATTTTTCTGCACTCTGTCATATCGGCCCTCACGTTAGGCGAAAATTTCAATCCCCATATGGTAGCAGGACATTCCTTGGGCGAATTCTCAGCTTTGGTTGCCAACAAAACATTGCATTTTGAAGATGCTTTGAAGCTTGTGTATGCCCGTGCCATGGCCATGCAGAAAGCCTGCGAAAAAGAGCCTTCTACGATGGCTGCAATCCTCGGACTGGATGATGCCGTTGTCGAAAAAACGTTGGAATCCATTCCCGAAATCGTGGTCGCCGCGAACTACAACAGCCCGGGTCAACTGGTTATTTCAGGATCCATAAAGGGCGTCGAATTGGCCTGTGAAGCGCTCAAAGCGGCCGGAGCCAAGCGTGCGTTACCCCTAAAAGTAGGTGGTGCCTTTCACTCGCCTTTGATGGAGCCGGCACGGGTTGAGTTGGCTGCTGCCATTGAAGCCACGCAATTCCAAACACCGATTTGTCCGGTATATCAAAATGTCGACGGGAAACCTTACACCGATCCGGATCAAATAAAAGCGAACCTGATTGCACAGTTAACCTCTCCTGTTCGTTGGACACAAAGCGTGCAAAATATGGTTGCCGACGGCGCAACGAATTTCACCGAATTCGGCCCCGGCAATGTATTGCAAGGATTGGTTAAGAAAATCGCCCCCGAGGTGGAAACAAGTGGAATTTAATCACTTGAAAAACCGAAAATTGAATTCCTTTTTTTATTTTCGCATTTCCAAATATCCAAATTACCAGGAAACCAGTTTTTTTATTATTCAATTGTAATTATTGCGAAATGAGTATACATATTGGAGCAAAAGAAGGTGAGATCGCAGATTTTATGCTGCTGCCGGGTGACCCGATGCGTGCAAAGTATATAGCCGAGAATTTCTTGGAAAATCCTGTCTGCTATAATCAAATACGCGGTATGTTGGGATTCACGGGCCTTTACAAAGGGAAACGGGTATCGGTGCAAGGTTCCGGAATGGGGATCCCGTCCCACATGATTTATGTTAACGAACTGGCCAGCCAATATCACGTAAAAACCATTATCCGCGTTGGAAGTTGCGGTGCATTGGTGGATTCGGTTCAAATTCGTGATTTGATTTTAGCTGTCGGTGCATCGACTGACTCGCACGCGGTTTCGCGCCATTTCGAAGGCGGGAGTTTCGCGCCGATCGCTACCTTCGAATTGGCTGTACGCGCTGCCGAAAACGCAAAAAAAATGGGATTGACTGTAAAAGCCGGCAACATTCTTTCGAGCGATGTTTTTTATGACGACCCGGCCTTGGGCGATGTATACGAAAAATGGCGCCGGTACGGTGTTTTGGCGGTGGAAATGGAAGCAGCCGGATTGTATACATTGGCCGCCCGCTTAAAATTCAATGCTTTAACATTGCTCACCGTAAGCGACCATCTGCTGACCAAAGAAGCCCTTTCGGCCGGAGAACGGCAATCTACGTTTAATTCAATGGTTGAATTGGCTTTAAGCCTTGCCGAATAAATAATTTTTTAACCCAACGTCGAACCATGATTATTCTCATTACAGGTGCAACTTCCGGAATTGGTCGTGCTGCAGCCGAAATATTTGCCGGACAAAAGCATGATTTAATCCTGACCGGCCGCCGCGAGGACCGGCTGTCGGATTTTACCAACCAATTGAAAAATAAGTTTCAAATTGAAATCCTTCCTTTGTGTTTCGATATCCGCAACCGGGAAGCGGTAAAAACCGCCATCGAACAACTTCCCGAGCGGTGGAAGTCCATCGATGTTCTACTGAACAATGCCGGGTTGGCGGCCGGATTGGATTTTATCCAAGAAGGATCCATTGATGATTGGGACCAAATGATCGATACCAACCTGAAAGGACTTTTGTACATCACCCGCGCCGTTTCGCCCGGAATGGCAGCTCGCAAAAAAGGGCACATCATAAACATCGGATCCATTGCCGGCAAACTGGTTTATCCGAAAGGGAATGTGTATTGCGCCACCAAGTTCGCTGTCGATGCGCTTACCCAAGGCATGCGGATCGATTTGCTCGAACACGGAATTAAAGTTTCGCAGGTGTGTCCGGGAGCGGTAGAAACCGAATTCTCGGATGTTCGTTTCAAAGGAGATAAAGCACTGGCAGACACCGTTTATAGTGGCTATCAACCGCTCTCGGCTTATGATATTGCCAACGCCGTTTCATGGATTGTCAACCTTCCGCAACACGTCAATATCAACGATCTCACGATTATGCCGGTTGCACAGGCTGCTCCCGCTTATCATTATAAAAAGTGACCTTTCAAACATTTAACTTATTCGTAAGTTTTATTATCGTTCAAAAGTTAACAGGATGGAAGTAACCCGCTTATTCGATTTGCTGGCTCATTCCAAAAAGGCATATAAGCCAAAGAAGGATATGCTGGCGCACAAAGAAAACGGTCAATGGACTTACTATTCCATTGATCAGTACATAGAAGCGGCCAACAACGTCAGTTATGCATTGCTCTCTTTGGGGATAAAACCCGGCGATAAAGTAGCAACCATTTCTGCCAGCCGTTCGGAATGGAATTTCATGGATATGGGCATTATGCAGATCGGCGCTATACACGTGCCGCTTTATCCCAACATTGCAGCGGAAGAATACCACTATATTCTAAAACATTCCGAATCAAAGATTCTGGTCGTTTCAGGCAAAGACTCCTATCGGAAAATCGAACCCATTTTACCGGAAACTTCCATTGAACAGGTCTTCACGTTCAAAGAAATTGAAGGTTGCAAACCCTTTCGCGAACTATTGGAACTGGGGAAAGCAAATCCCCAACCCGAAAAAGTGGATGAAATCAAACGGACAATCCGCGAAGAGGATATTGCGACCATTATTTACACTTCGGGAACAACCGGAATGTCAAAAGGAGTCATGCTTTCCCATAAAAACATTCTTTGCAACGTTTTTGCGGTTCAGCATATTCCGTCTCACGAAGAAATTGCTAGAGCTCTGAGTTTCTTGCCTTTAAGCCATGTGTACGAACGCATGATCGTTTATTTATATCATTATTTGGGTTATTCGATCTACTATGCGGAAAGCCCGGTTTTGGCTGCCGAAACGGCAAAAGAAGTCCGGCCTGAAATCATGACCATGGTTCCCCGTCTTTTGGAAAAAATATACGACAAAATTATTGCTACGGGACAGAAATTGCCCTGGTACCAGAAAGGCATTTTCTTTTGGGCTGTAAATCTCGGTTTTCATTATGAAATCTCGAATAAAAAGCGTTTGGGGTATAACCTGCAATTGCAATTGGCACGCAAACTTGTGTTCGACAAATGGAAAGCCGCCTTGGGAGGAAATGTGAAAATTGTCGTTTCGGGAGGTGCAGCCATCCCGCCCCGCTTGGCAAAAATCTATTGGGCAGCAGGGGTACCGGTTTTGGAAGGATACGGATTAACGGAAACTTCCCCGGTTATTGCCGTGAACAGTTTCGACAAAAACGGATTCAAGTTTGGAACTGTAGGCCAACCCATCCGATTTGCCGAAGTGAGGATTGATGATGACGGTGAAATTTTATGCAAAGGCCCCTGCGTGATGCAAGGTTATTTTAAAGATCCGGAACTTACCGCAGAAGTAATTGACTCGGAAGGTTGGTTCCACACCGGCGATTTAGGGAAGGTAGAGCCTGAAGGACAGCTTAAAATCACAGGACGAAAAAAGTTATTATTCAAATCGTCGTTCGGGAAATACATCAATCCGGAAGTTGTTGAAACCAAATTTAAAGAGTCTCCTTTTATCGATAATCTCATTGTATTGGGAGAAAACGAGCGTTATGTCGGAGCTTTGATCATTCCCGATTTTACTTACCTCAAGGAATGGTGCGCTCAAAGGCGCATTTCATTTTCGGATAACAAGGACCTGGTTTTCAATAAAATAATCCAGAAGCGGATTCAAAAAGAAGTTGACAAATACAACAAGTTGTTGGGCTCCGCCGAACAAATCCGCTCTTACGAACTTTTAGATACGGAATGGAACGTTGAAACCGGAGAGTTGACAGCCTCTTTGAAATTGCGCCGCGTCATTATCAATGAACGATACAAAGACCGTATTGTAAGGCTGTTCAATAAAAAAATCGGTTCCGATTAAAATCAACCTAAAAGTTCCCTTACTTTTGCACCACTCTTTTTCGAGTGAGGATACCCATGTTAGCGTTGCAAGCCGATACTTTGTCCAAGAAAACAATCGTGAACCAGGAATTCCATTCCGGTTCGCAGGTTCCTTTTGTCGGCTCTGTCGCTAAACCCCAAAAGTTGCAGGACTCCGATACCATCTTTCTATATACCCACGGACTTCCTTACAGTCAAAAAACAATCCATGATTCGGCAAATCCTGTTTTTCTTACGTTTCCCCCCCCTTTTGCAATCAGTCATGCAGATTCAGCCTCATTCAAAGAATCGAAAGAGGAGCCGGTATTCGTAAAATCCATGTTTACAGGACATGGTTTGAAAGCAAAAACACTGGATGCAAAACTTTTCCAGTCCCAACCCGAAGGCTGGTTCGTCATTTTATTGTTTTTGGCGTTCGGAATTTTTACCTGGGTACAGTGGAATTTTTCAAAACGTTTGCAGCAGATTTTTCGTTCGGCTTTTTTACCGCGCCAAACAACCATCCTGGAACGGGACGGAAACCTATTTGCCGAACCCATCCGCTTTGCCCTGTCATTTATTTATTTGGGCGCCATTTCCTATTTGATTTACAAATCGATTCAAGTCTTCTTTCATTTCACGTTTTTCCCCGAAAATGGTTTTTTGTCGTTTTTGGCGATCGCCGGAATCATGTTTTCTTACCGGATCCTTAAAACCGGCCTGGAGCTTCTGATCGGCAAGATCTTTAAAACCGAAAAAGAAACCCATGCATACCGGCTTAACACCTTGGTATTTAACCATATTATCGGCATTATCGCTTTCCCGCTTTTAACCATTTACTTCTTCCAAAACTCGGTTTTCTTTTTGGAATTTTGCATCTCAATTACCGTCATTTTGGTTGTTTACAAATTTTTCAAGAATGTTGCCTTGGGTTTTTCGGAAAAACGATACAATCCTTTGTATTTATTTTTGTACCTTTGCACCCTTGAAATTCTGCCGCTTGCATTGTTACTGAAAACAATTACGGTTGTCATGTAACGGTTCTGCGGCCTAGGTTGTCTCGAAAAACTTAAGTACCTTGAAAATAAGAAATATACTTGTATCTCAACCGGTACCAACAGAACTTGAAAAATCGCCTTACGGGGATTTGATTAAAAAGTATTCCGTAAACATTGACTTTCACAAGTTTTTTAGAATTGAAGGTCTTACCGCCCGTGAATTTCGTGATGCAAAAATTTACATCAATGAGTACACGGCTATTATTTTTAATAGCAAACATGCCGTTGACCACTTTTTTCAAATGGCGAAAGAGGTACGTGTTGAGATTCCCGAAACGATGAAATATTTTTGCATTTCAGATGCCATCGCCTTTTACCTGCAGAAATACGTTCAATTCCGGAAACGCAAAATTTTCCATGCAGAGCAAGATACACAACAGCTTTTGGAATTAATCAAAAAACACAAAGCGGAAAAGTTTTTAATTCCGTGTTCCGATGCCGGAAATAAGGAACTGTCCGTTGCCCTTGATGCTGCAAAAATCGTCAACAAAGAAGCCATTTTATACCGCACGGTTTTAGACGATCTGAAAGCGCATATAGACGTCAACAAATACGACATGATTGTGATGTTCAGCCCCAATGGCATCCGTGCCTTATTCCAAAGCTATCCCGATTTCAAACAAGGTGAAAAACTGATTGCTACGTTCGGATCGACAACAGCCGAAGCCGCTATAGAAGCCGGATTAACCGTCGCCATTACCGCGCCCACCAAAACAGCGCCATCCATGACCATGGCTCTCGACCAGTTTCTGGCAAAAAGCAACAAGCGATAAGAATCCTATCGATTTAAAAAATTTTTGATTTCAGCCACCAGTTCGTTGGGTTTGTCGGCATGAACCCAATGCGAGGCTCCTTGAATGGTTCTGATTTCCAAGCGGGTAAATTTTTGCCGCAGAAAAACTTCGTCTGCCTCCGAAACAAAATCCGACAAACCACCCCGGATCCATAAAGCCGGCACCGGAATACTTTTCTCAATAAGAACTTCTTCCAGTAAAAGCGGCATATTTTTGCTAATGCCATCCACATTCAGCTTCCAATCCAGCACATTCGGCAACTTGTAATAACTGTTTTTTAACGCCAATTGTACCAGCTTTTCCGGAAGCTGGTTCCTCAACGCTTCTTCCAACTGCTTTCTCGTTTGGAAAAAACTCAAATCCAGTTGCTGCATGACCTCCAGCACTTGCCGGTGCTCCGCACGGTCTTCATAGGCCCTCGGAGCAATGTCTATAATAATTAATTTTTCAACCCGCTCCGGATATTTCACCACAAAATCCAGGACCACCTTGCCTCCCATGGAATGGCCGATCAAAATGGTTTTTTCAATCCGGTGGAGGTTCATAAATTCGTACAAGTCCGCACACATGAACGGAATCGAAAATTCATCGGAATGCGGAGATTGTCCATGATTTCGGGCATCGGGAAGGTATACGGAATAGTCGGACGAAAAAATCCGGGCAATCGTTAACCAGTTGTCACGCTGCCCAAAAAGCCCGTGAAGAATGATCATGGCCGGGCCTGTGCCAAATTGGGAATAAGAAAGCTCCATAAAACACCAACATCGATTGTGAAACCGTACAAAGCTACTAAAAACAAAGACCGGACAAAATTCAGCACCGGATTTTTAGAGCGCCAAACAGGGAAACACAAAGGCCGCAGGAAATACGTATGTGTAAAAAACGTTTCTTTGTAGTTTATTTCGCTAAAATTTCCTGCCCATGATCCGCTATGTTGAAGCAAAAAGCATTCTGTCGAAACTCCGGGGCGACGATCCTTTTTTTGGCATTGCTTACAACATGAACCTTTACCGCGGATGCCAGCACGGTTGTATTTATTGCGATACGCGAAGCGAATGTTACGGCATTGGCGATATCTCAACCATTTCGGTTAAGAAAAATGCGCTGGAACTTTTAAAGAAAGAACTGCTCCCCAAACGCAAAAACAAAGCGACCATCGGTACGGGTTCGATGAATGATCCTTACATGCCCGTTGAAGCCGGATTGCAAATCTGCCGGAAAGCCTTGCAAATTATTGAATCTGAAAAGTTTCCCGTGCACATCATCACCAAAAGCAATTTGGTAACCCGCGATGCCGATGTGTTGCAGGAGCTTTCAAAAACCTATGCGGCCGTAAGTTTTTCCATCACGGCAGCAAGCGATGCACTTTCACAGCGGATTGAACCACACGCACCTTCTTCCTCTCAACGTTTTGAAGCCCTGCGTTTTTTGGCAGAAAAAGGAATTTATACGGGCCTCCTACTCATGCCCGTATTGCCTTTTATCAATGATACGTACGAAAACACGGAAACGCTTTTAAGACAGGCCAAAGACTGTGGCGCTTCGTACGTGGTTCCGATGTTTGGTGTAACCTTGCGCAAAGGTTCCCGGGAATACTTTTATTCGGCTTTGGACCGTATTTTTCCCGGCTTAAAAGAACAATACCAGCAACAGTTTGCAAACCAATACGAATGCAACTCCCCAAAGAGTCAACTGTTGTATGACCGGTTTTATGAAACTTGTCACAAATTGGGATTGGAAACCCGCATGCAGTTTTACAAAAAACCGGTTGATAATCAATTGTCTATATTTTAAAATCTTGTTGTTTACAAAATAGCAAGCCAGGAAAACCAAAATTTTATGAGCCGGTTTACCTTTGCTTCATGAAAGAAAAAACAGCAATTGTAAAAACCTCGACCCGGGATGAGTATGTAAAGCGTATCAACCGGGTGATGGAATACATCAATAACCATTTGGACGAATCCATGAATCTGGAAAAGCTTTCGGAAATCTCGCATTTCTCGCCTTTCCATTTTCACCGGATTTTCAAAGCCTTTCAACAAGAAACCCTGGCCGCTTACATTACGCGGATCCGTGTGGAAACCGCCGCCCGTTTGCTTCGCTACAGCGAAACTCCCATAGAAGCCATTGCTTACCATGTCGGCTATGAAGTGCCCTCCTCCTTGTCCAAAGCCTTTAAACAATTTTACAACTTATCGCCCGCCGCATACCGGGCGGATAAAAATCACACCATTATTATGAAATCTACCACCGTAAACATCCCATTGAATTTAAAAGCTCCTAAAATCCGGGAGCTGGAAACCAAAAATGCCATTTACATCCGCTTGACCGGAAAATATGCCGATCTTGATTTTGCGGGAACCTGGGGACGGCTTTGGAATTTTGTAAAAGAACAAAGGCTGTTTTCAGCCGGCATCGAACACATTGGCATTTACCACGACGACCCTAACATAACCGAATCAGAGAAATTGCGTTCCGATGTTTGCCTGGTTATTCACAAACCCGCTCAACCCAAAGGGGAAATCGGCGTGAAAGAAATAGCGGGCGGCCAATATGCGGTTTTTCTCTATCAAGGTCCTTACAGCAATTTAGGGCTCGTTTACGATACCATTTTTTCACAATGGTTGCCTGAAAGCGGTTGTGAATTGCGCAATGTGCCGATGTTCGAAAAATATGGAAACAATCCGGACTCCACAGAACCTGAAAAATTAAAAACCGAAATTTACATTCCCATTCAATAAATTAAAACCGGAAAACCAATGGAATTCAAAACAACGCATTTAGCTGCTTTCCAACTGATTGGAATCGCTGTAAGAACGACCAATGCCGACGGGCAATCGCAAAAAGACATCGGAGAACTTTGGGAACGCTTTCTGGGTGGAAACCTCGCAAACCAAATTCCCAATAAAGTCAGTAACGATATTTACTGCGTATACACAGATTATGAATCAGATTACCGGAGCGCTTACACTACGTTGCTGGGTTGCAAAGTCCGTTCGCTCGAATTTATTCCGGAAGGGTTTAGCGGAAAAGAAATTCCCGAAACAACCTATAAGCATTACCAGGCAAGCGGAAGTTTACCCGAATGTGTGGGAAATGCCTGGTACCACATTTGGCAATCGGGTGTTGAAAGACAGTATCAGGCGGATTTTGACGTATACGGTGAAAAGGCGCAAAATCCACAGGAAGCGGTTGTCGATATTTATGTATCCTAAGCGCTTTTTTAGTTAACAAGTAGACCAGTAAACGAGGTTTAATGCAGAAGGGAGAAAGCAGAAGGCGGAAAGAATTACGAATTAAAAGTTACGAATTACGAATGGATTTTTAGTGACGAGTAACGTGTAACGAGTTAACAAATTTACGGTTGACGAGGTTACAAAAATCTCCGTGGATCCCTGTGAAACTTCTGTGGTTCTCTGTGTAACCTTTTATAGCAGAAAGGAAAAAGCAGAAGGCTTTTCAATTGAAAATGGAGAATTGAACTTAGCGAAGCGATCTCATGAGGCGAAGCTGAATAAAATTGAAAGTGAGGTTTGGTAACGGGTGACGAGTAAACGAACAAAAAAACGAATAACAAACCTTGTTCCATTCACCGTGTACCTTGAACCAGTTCACGTTTCACTGTTCACGCTTCACAAATAAACAACTCAACGATTCAACAGTTCAACAAATGCTCACGCTTCACACTATGCAATTAAAATAGCATATTATTAGATTTTATTATCATAATAAATTAAAATCTCCGAACATACACTTTCCCTTTTCCCCAATTTCCTCTTTTTCACCCTGAACCCTGTACCATTCACCTGTTCACACTTCACTGTTCACCTTTCACCCCTTTTCCCCGACTTCCTCAATTTCTCCCTTTTACCCTTTACCTTGTACCATTCACCTATATCCCTTCCTATTCCTAGCTTTCCAGGCTAAAACGGGACAATGGCGGTAATCCGTCCCCAATTGTGCCACATGCCGCCTTTGTATTCCGGGCTTAACAGTGTATTTGAAAATTCAAAACCATAGCCGGCATAAGAAAAATGAAGTCCAAGTTCGGATTTGTATACAATCCGTTCGATTTCATCGGGTTTCAGGACAAAAATATTTTTTTTGTTGAATACGCCTCCCTGCAATGTGGCATCGTACCCAACCCAGTTTACAAGCCCGTTCAGGAAAAAATAGGCTTGCCACTTACTCAAAACCGATTTGGCCTGAAACCCGAAATACGGTTCAAATTCCCCGGTTTGAAAACGGAATCCGGCTCCTATGTCGGAGTATAGCGTCCCAAGCTGCACTTGTGCCAGGCCTGTAAATAAAAATCGCCGCTCCGAAACAATCCCTTTTTCAAGAGCAAAACCGTAATTCACCAAAAAATCGGTTTTAATTTGAGTTTCCCATCCTTTGGGCGGATCGTTGGTCGGAAACAATTTGTGAACGACCTCCTGAAAATAAGCGCCGGGGGAATATTGACCGATCACGCCGGCTCCAAAATCATTGGTCAATCGCAACCGGCGTTCGAGGCTGTTGGTTTTTTTACGGAAACCCAAATACAGATACGATGAATACGGACGGTCGTTTTTCAACGTCGGTTCGGTACGCGTATCGCTGGGCGTATACATGTTTTGAACCAAACGGAAGCTGTATTGTACAAAAGCATCTTCCCGGAAAGGAAATAAACTGAAATCGGGAAAAAATCTTTTTACCTGAGGCGTTTGCAATTCAAGCGTGATTCCGTTCGTAAAGTAGCGATCGTGATTCTTGGGGGTAATCAGGTCGTTTTCGAATGTGGCAAACAAAATCCGGCGTGCATCCACTCGATGGGTAACCCATTCAACCGCAGGAATATCCCGCGGATTTAATGAATTTAAATTGGTGTCCAGTACCGATACGATCACCCGGTTTTTTTTAGCCGGGGAAGCCGCCACTTTTACCGTATCTTTTCCGGAACCGGAAACAGCCCGCTGAATATTTTTTTTGGATTTGGCTTTCGGACGTGTTTTTACCCTAGCATTTTCCGGAACGGGAAGTTCAAAATACCGTGCATAAACCGCCGGAAGTTCGGAAAATTTACAGGGTATCGGATCTTTGGCGGGAGAAAAAAGAATCAGGTCGTAATGTGGCTGGAGTTTGCTTGGCTCCAACAAAATCCGCTCTCCGTTGCGCTTCTCGAATTCAACGGCCGGCTTTCCGGCAGGATAAAACGGGAGGTTATTCTGCGGGATCGCTTTCTGGATTTTTTCTTGCGAAAGGTGGTTCGATAAAATTACAATGGCGCTCTCGTTTATGACCTGTACGGATGGTTCGGTCATTCCAATCTCCTTTGTTTTTTGCTGTTTGCAAGCCTGCAAAAGCAAAACCCCAACTATTGCCAGCCAAAGAAGAGAACGAGGTCGCATAAAAGTCACTACATCATGTCAAACGGATTTAACAAAAATCGGATAAAAAATCCGGCGCCCGGAGTGATGCGTTCGTAACCGTTCAAATGAACTTGTACGGCGGTAATATCAAGGCCTGTTTCGAGCACGGAATTTCCGAAATGGAGACTGGCGCCCAGACTTCCCCACAAACCCCAGCCGATGCCTCCCTGATATACGGCATATTCCTGCGAAACGCCCGGCTGGTAATAACCGCCGTAAATATCGATCAGGGAATATTCCGTCCCACCCACATAAATAAAGTTCTTTCTTGCCTTGGTGCTGTTGATGTTCAAGCCGGCTGTCCCAAAAAAGTCCATTGTTTCGGAAATGGGAACAATCTTTTTCACACCCAGGTTGATGTAAACACGTTCTTCAACGCCACGGATGGGGATCAACTTTTCGTACCTTTCGGGATTGGTTGGGAAATCTTCTTTGTCGATATACAGGAGCACGGCATCATTCGCTTTCAGTTTCAGGTAATCGAATTCAAAAACGATGGCAAACGTGCGCGAAAAATTGTATTGCATCAGCAAGCCCGGATAAAATACAGGATTGTAGTGCATATCTTCGGGAAGCCCGGCTACTTCCACCGATTTAAAAGATCCCAACGCATTCTTGATTTCATTGCGCCAGGTGTAATTGTCCATTACATAAGACATTTTGTTGTCATTGCTTTCCGATCCGTTGTAAAAATTAGCCGTGTATTTTCCGGGGAAATAAATCCCAAAATTCACTCCGATCACAAATCCTTTCCCCGTGTTTTCCACCTCTTCCGTTTCCTGTGAGAATGCAGGCCTCAAAGTCAGCAGCAACAGAAAAACGGTCAGGAATTTTAGTTTCTTCATTGTCAAAAAATTAACTTTCAAAAGTACAATTTCCTTCCATATGAACCGGCTTTCTTTCACGAAGAAATGTTAATACCTCTGGTGAAAAGTGAAAATCCCAAGTCCAAAAACGCAAAGAAGTTAACAGACATATAACAAATTCTATGCTATTTTTGCCAAAGAAAAAAACGGCCGTTGCTTTGAAAAATACACGTGAAACTTTATTCGTAAACGTCCTGTTGCCCCTTCCGGTCGCAGGATTTTTTACGTACAGGGTTCCTTTGGAGCTGAACGACAGCATTTGCGTCGGGCAACGGGTGGTGGTTCAATTCGGGAAGAAAAAAATCTATACGGCTTTGGTACGCGCCGTTACTCAAAAGCCGCCCGAAACGGAGCCGAAATACATTCTTTCTATTTTGGATGCAAAACCGATTGTAAACGAATGGCAATTCCGGTTTTGGGAATGGATGGCTTCGTATTATTGCTGTACGGTGGGCGAAGTCATGAATGCTGCCCTTCCGGCCGCTTTAAAATTGGCCAGTGAATCAAAAATACAACTGAATCCCTATGCCGATTTGAGCGCCGAAACTTTTTCGGAAAAACAAATCATCCTCATCCAAACGCTCCAAAACCAAGGGAAGATTACGTTGGGAGAAGCCGTACGTGCAGTTGAGCAATTGAAAATCATTCCGCTGATTCAAACCTTGATCGAGAAAGGAATTGTAACGACCGAAGAAGAAATCGAAGAACGTTACCGCCCGAAAATCGAAACGTTTGTATGCCTTTCGGACGAATACCGCGATGAAGAGAAATTACAGAAATTGTATTCCGAACTGGAACGCAAAGCCTTGAAGCAACTGGAAGTATTGATCGAATACATTCATCTTTCGCAGTGGCTTAGCGAGGATTTGCGGGATGTTAGCTTACCGGCGCTTTCCAAACGGATCAAATCGGCCTCCGTTCCAATCAGGGCATTGGAAAAGAAAGGCGTTTTCATCCTGGAAGAACGGCAGGTAAGCCGACTGACGCAACGCCAAAGCAGCTCACTTATTGAGGACATCCGCTTTTCGGAAATACAACAAAATGCGTTTGATTCCATCCGGAACCAGTTCCTTGAAAAAAATGTCGTGCTCCTCCACGGGGTTACCGGAAGCGGCAAAACGGAACTCTTTATCCGTCTGATCCAGGAAACACTGGATGCCGGAAAGCAAGTGTTGTATTTATTGCCCGAAATTGCATTAACCACACAGATTATCACTCGTTTGCAAAAATATTTCGGTTCCCGGATCGGAATTTACCATTCGCGTTATGATGAAAACGAACGGGTGGAAATTTGGAAAAACGTATTGCCGGAAGGGTCTAAATCGAATCCCTATCAGGTGGTGCTGGGCGCCCGTTCGGCTTTGTTTTTGCCTTTCGAAAATCTGGGGTTGGTCATTGTGGACGAAGAGCACGATTCGTCGTACAAGCAATACGATCCGGCGCCACGTTACAATGCCCGTGATTCGGCGATCTACCTGGCTTCTTTGCATAAAGCCAAGGTTTTACTGGGTTCGGCCACGCCTTCGGTCGAAACATATTACAATGCCGTGGAAGATAAATTCGGGTTGGTGTCGTTGAACGAACGATACGGAGGAATCCGGCTGCCCGAAATCAATTTGGTGGATTTGCGTCAGGAAACAAAACGCAAGCAGATGAAATCCATTTTCTCGCAGCAACTTTTGGATCACATCGGCCGGTCGTTGGATGCACGGGAACAAGTGATTTTATTCCAGAACCGGCGCGGATTTTCCTTGCACATTGCCTGTACCAACTGCGATTGGATTCCCCAATGTGTGCATTGCGATGTTTCGTTGGTTTATCACAAAAAGGCCAACCATTTGCGCTGCCACTATTGCGGGTTCACGCTTTATGTTCCTGAAAAATGTCCCGATTGCGGATATGCCGGAATCCAGATGCACGGATTCGGGACGGAAAAAATAGAGGAAGAGCTATCCATTTTCTTTCCGTCGGCCCAGGTTCAGCGGATGGATCTGGACAGCACGCGTTCCAAATATGCCTTGCAAAAAATAATCTCTGATTTTGAAGAACAGAAAATCGATATTCTGGTTGGAACTCAAATGGTGACCAAAGGGTTGGATTTCGACAATGTCAGCCTGGTGGGTATCTTAAATGCCGACAGTTTGTTGTCGTATCCCGATTTCCGTTCGTACGAGCGAAGTTTTCAGTTAATGTCGCAGGTAGCCGGACGTTCGGGGCGAAAAAACAAGCAAGGAAATGTGTTGATACAGGCTTACAATATTCATCACCCTGTATTGAGCTGTGTGGTAAATCATGATTACCAGGCTATGTACCAAACGCAGATTCTGGAACGGCAGAAGTTTTCTTACCCGCCTTTTCATCGTATCGTCCGCTTAACATTGAAACATCAGGACGCCGATTTGGTCAACCATGCAGCGGCCGATTTGGCGCAACTGCTCCGGAAATCGTTTGGAAAACGTGTGTTGGGCCCCGAATACCCTTTGGTGTCGCGCATTCGCAACTTATATTTGAAAAACATCTTGCTCAAATTCGAAAAAGGCATTTCGCTTCCTAAAGCCAAAGGCGAAATGCAGCAGTGCATTCAAGCACTTTTGGCGCCACCGACTTACAAGCAGGTGCGGATTGTTATTGATGTGGATGCCATGTAACAAAGCGGAAAAGGTTTTCGTTTGCACAATGGATGGGCACTTTTAAAACATCGACAGGGTTTTTTCAATTTGTTTTTCGCAGTCTCTAAAATTACCTTCCCCTTGAATGTCTATGGAAAAGAAATTGAACAGCCGCCTGTATTTTGGCTCCCTTAGATCGAAATCCGCCTTAGGAACAGCGTTATCTACGAATGCTCTGGTTAATTCATTCCATTTTGTATCTGTGTATTTATCTGCAGCATTTTTTGTATATTCCATCAGGCGATAACAATCGATCATGGATTTCAGCAGTTCTTTATTTTTGACTAAACGCATTGCCCCCGATGATTTCAGCATTTCAAAGGAACTTGTTTTATAAGTCATATAGTCTATATAGCCTCTTATCTTTTCATATTTTGCCAGGCTATCTGCTCGCAATTTCTCCGGTTCGTCAGATAAGAGGTACCGGGCAAGCTTCCCTGTCTGATCGTAAAATTCAAATTGTCTTTTCACAATTACCAAATTGTCTTCCAACTCCACCTTTACCGCCTCCAGATAGCGCTGCACGTCTTTCTTTTCGTTGCGGTTGCCAATCCAGTTGCTGAGTCCAAATGTAATAATGATACCCACCACGACAACGGATAATTCCCGGAAATACTTTGTTCCATTTTTAAATGCGTCTTTTGTTTTCATAAGTTCTTACAATTTCTTGTGTTGCTCTTTTGATTACCCATGTTGTTTTTTGTGATGCAAAAATAAGGAAGGTCCGGGTTTTACCGTCAAAAGAGAAAGAAAAACAAAAGAATCTGATCGGATCACCGGTATGTTTCCCCACAACTTGCATCAAACAACACAGATTCCGTAGGACCGGTAAAAACAAAAACCCCTGATAAAATCATCAAGGGTTTTTTGTACCTCGGGCCGGGATCGAACCGGCACAGGATCACTCCCATCGGTTTTTGAGACCGACGCGTCTACCAATTCCGCCACCGAGGCATCGAAATGGAGGCTGCAAATGTAGCAATTTCATTTGTACCTGCAATCTTTTTTTTCGCAAAGTCGGAATATTTTTTCTGCAGAATTTTTTTATTTGATCATTTTCAGGAAATTAACTTCCTTTTCCGTTAAGAAACGCCAATGTCCACGGGGTAAATCTTTCTTGGTCAATCCGGCAAAAGTCATCCGGTCGAGTTTGACTACCTCATAATTCAACGATTCAAAAATGCGGCGAACCACGCGGTTTTTACCCGAATGCAACTCGATTCCCAATTCGTTCTTTTTCCCGCCTTCGGCATACGAAACCGCATCTACGGTGATCAGGCCGTCATCCAATTCAATGCCCTTCGCAATGGTTTCCAGTTCCGTTTTACCGATGCTTCGGTCCAATTCCACATAATATACTTTGCGAACACCGTGTTTGGGGTGTGTGAGGTTCTTTGCCATTTCCCCGTCATTGGTAAACAAAAGCAAACCGGTCGTATTGCGGTCTAAACGGCCTACGGGATAAATACGTTCTTTGCAGGCCTCCTGTACCAGGGACATTACCGTTTTGCGTTCATACGGATCGTCCATCGTAGTAATATATCCTTTGGGTTTGTTAAGCAGTATATATACCATGCGTTCACTGCGCAAGGTATGGTCTTCGTACTGCACTTTATCGGAGGGCGAAACCTTCGTTCCCAATTCGGTAACTACTTTCCCGTTGACTTTGATCACTCCGGCCAGGATAAAATCGTCGGCTTCGCGGCGTGAACAAATGCCGGCATTGGCGATAAATTTATTCAGCCGAATTAAATCTCCCTTTGGCTTTTTGGCAGACGATTTTTTGGATGCGGAAAAAGAGGGTTTTTCGCTAACAGAACGGCTGCCATAGCTGCGCTTGGGCTTTTCGTCAAAGGAAAGGGAATCGTTGCGCGAACGGGTCGTACTGCTACGGCGCGGTTTTTCGTCAAAATTGTCAAACGATTTATTGTAGCTACGCTTGGGTTTTTCGTCAAAAGAAAGGGAATCGTTGCGCGAACGGGTGGTACTGCTGCGGCGCGGTCTTTCTTCAGAATCCTCAAATGACTTTCTGTAGCTACGCTTGGGCTTTTCGTCAAAGGAAAGAGAATCGTTGCGCGAACGGGTCGTATTGCTACGGCGTGGTTTTTCCTCAAAACTGTCAACCGATTTTTTATAGCTGCGCTTGGGCTTTTCGTCAAAAGAAAGGGAGTCGTTGCGCGAACGCGTGGTACTGCTACGGCGTGGTTTTTCCTCAAAATTGTCAAATGATTTTTTGTAGCTGCGCTTGGGCTTTTCGTCAAAAGAAAGGGAGTCGTTGCGCGAACGCGTGATACTGCTGCGGCGCGGTTTCTCTTCAAAATTGTCAACCGATTTTTTATAACTGCGCTTGGGCTTTTCGTCAAAAGACAAAGATTCGTTGCGCGAACGAGTGCTATTGCTACGGCGCGGTTTTTCGTCAAAGCTGTCAAATGATTTTTTGTAGCTGCGCTTGGGCTTTTCATCAAAAGAAAAGGAGTCGTTGCGCGAACGAGTGCTATTGCTACGGCGCGGTTTTTCGTCAAAACTGTCAAATGATTTTTTGTAGCTGCGCTTGGGCTTTTCGTCAAAAGAAAGGGAATCGCCACGTGAACGGGCGCTGCTGCTACGGCGCGGTTTTTCGTCAAAACTGTCAAATGACTTTTTGTAGCTGCGCTTGGGCTTTTCGTCAAAAGAAAGGGAATCGCCACGTGAACGGGTGCTGCTGCTACGGCGCGGTTTTTCGTCAAAATTGTCAACCGATTTTTTGTAGCTGCGCTTGGGCTTTTCGTCAAAAGAAAAGGAGTCGTTGCGCGAACGAGTGGTAGTGCTGCGGCGTGGCCGTTCGCCGGATTCTTCAAAAGAACGCTTTTTTGTTTGTTTGGGTTTACCGGATTTTGAGTTTGATTTGGGCGAGTTTGAAGAACTCTTTCGGGGCGAATTGCCGTTTTTTCGTATCATTGCTGAAAATTTCGGCAAAGATACGAAGGATTTTCCCCATTTTCTTATTGAACCTGCAAGTTGGGACTTGTTTTTTATTGGAAATAACTATTTTACGGGTTGTTGAAATAAGGAAAATAAATTCCATGACTCCATAAAATAATATTTCTTAAGTTCCTTTTTTCGATGTTTTTTGGCATGGTATTTGCGAATAACTAATTGGGTTTTTGGTTTCAACTCGCTAAGATTTTTCTTAGCAGTTTTCAGCCTTAGATTGTTTTATAATTTTTTCATTCTAGGGTTTTTGGGTTAATAATAAAATATCCTTGTATAAATGCAAGGATATTTTTTTTGTATTGGTCCCTCCTTCTCTTCTGGTTTTTTCCAAACAGGACTTTCATTTTCCCAGTAAACTTTTTTCCGTACAACCCAATTTTTTCAAAATACAAGAATCAAAAAAGATTCTTCATTGTTCTTTTTTTGAAAATCCTTGTTTTTTAGTTATGTATCGGGAAATATATAAAAGAGGAAAAGCTTTCCGTAAAAAAATAAGCCATAAAAGTCTGATGAACTGGGAGCCTCCGGCAAATCGATTGTCGGTGGAAGAGATGTTAAAACGCACCAACCATGACCGGTTGGAAAATTTAATTCCGTTGCGTCATTTCCGGATGAGCGCTTCGCCTTTTTCATTTTACCGCGGTACGGCCGGAATGATGGCTCACGACTTGGGGGCCGCCGAACGTTCCAACATTTTAGTGCAAGCCATCGGCGATTGTCATTTGATGAATTTCGGGGGGTATGCTACTCCGGAACGGAATCTTGTGTTCGATATCAATGATTTCGATGAAACCTATCCGGCTTCGTGGGAATGGGATGTAAAGCGCCTGGCGGCAAGTTTCGTATTGGCAACCCGCCATTTGGGTATGAGCGATGCTCTGGCAAAAGAGTTGACTTACGCATTGGGGCAATCTTACCGGAAATCTGTTCTTGACTTTTCGAAAATGACGCTGCTTGATTTGTGGTATATGAAATTTGATATCAAAGCGATTCGAAATTCCATTAAAAACAGGCATGTTAAAGAACTTATGGATCAGGCGATCCGGCGGGCGGAGCGAATCACGCACGACAGCGTTTTTTACGAAATTACCCAAAGTGTGTTGGGGAGCTATGAAATTACCGATCAAAAACCGTTGATTTATCATCCGGCAAATATGAACGAACATCGAAAGTTGCTGGAAAATTTTTTTGGAATTTACCGGAAAACCATCAATACCGACCGGCAGTATCTTTTCAACCAGTACAAATTGGTGGATGTGGTATTGAAAGTAGTGGGCGTCGGCAGCGTGGGAACAAGGTGTTATGTGGCTCTACTGATGAATGAAAGCAACGAGCCGTTGTTTTTGCAGGTGAAAGAAGCCCGGCATAGTGCGTTGGAAGACTATTCGAAAAAAAAGAATTACAAACATCAGGGACGGCGGGTAATTGAAGGGCAACGGCTGGTACAAGCCGCCAGCGATATTTTTTTAGGATGGTCAACGGGTCCGGAGGGTCGCCATTTTTACATCCGGCAACTTCGGGACCGGAAATTGGCGCCGAGAATCGAGTTTTTCGATGCGGAAATTCTTTTGGGCTATGCACGTTTGTGCGGGCAAATGTTGGCACGCGCTCATGTAAAAACTTCAAACGGGGCTTTTTTGGCGGGGTATTTGGGGAAAAGCGACCAAATGGAAACGGTATTGGCCGATTTTGCCATCACTTATGCAGATCAGACGGAACGGGACTACCAGAGTTTTATGAATGCTATTAAAAAAGGGCATTTGGTGATTGCTTCGGAGGAAGAGGTTTCCAATATTTAAAAACAAATGAGGCTGCCTAAGTCAGGCAGCCTCAAGAATAATCGTTTTGTTTTTTACAGTCCCAAGACTTTTGCGCCCTGTTCGTAAACGATGTCCAAAGGAATGTTGGCTTCTTTAATTTGATCCAAATCTTTTTGCAGTTTTTCGTGGATGGTACCATTTTTTGCAATGTATGCTTTCAAGCCTTCATAATCGCCTTCGCCTTGGAATTGCAGAATAATGGAAGCCCATTCGTCGACCGCTGTTTTCATTTTTGAAAAATCAACCAGATATTTGCCGTCGGCATCGTGGGTAAATGCTCCTTTTTCTTCGAACAAATTGAAACACATCATGTTGGCTTTCCCGTGTGCACTGGCCGCTCCAAAACGTACGGAACGGAAAATGCCGGCCATAAAGGTAACGTAGCAATCTTCGATGCTTAAATCTTTGATTTCTCCCATTTCAATCAACTTGGTGGCAAGGAACAAACCCAAAATATCGGCTTTGGCTTCTTCGATGGAAGAATAGCATTCTTTCAAGGCTTCGCGGGTATTTCCTTTCCCGTTGATGGTATTTTTTATTCCCAGGCCGTGGGCGACTTCGTGGAACATTACATTGCTGAAAAAGGCATCGAATTTGACATTCTTTATTTGATCGGGTGACATCAATTCGTTGGCAATCGGCATCAAAATGTAGTCGAATTTCGCTTTCATGGCATTTTTCAGTTGCAGGCGGCGCGAACCCTTTGCCAATTGCACTTTTTCATCGTTGGGTAAATTGATGGCAATGGTTTTACTGCCTTCGTTGGCATGTCCCGAGTTATAAATGATGTCGTATGCATTCAAATCGCTGTTCGAACCGGGGGTTTCTTGTTTGTACTTCAGATCGACGGGAAGTTGTTTTTGCAATTCGGGTAACAAAGCTGCAAAATGGGATAATTTTTGGCTCCATTCTTTGTCTTTTACCAGTAAAGCGCCTTCAAAAGCGGTTTTGTAACCAAATAAGGCATCTTCGTAATTTTCAATGGGCCCGACCACAAAATCGATGGTATTGGTTTTCATATCCATCCAAGCCATATCGCTGGGGAAATAGTTGCTTGTCGTCAACGCTTTTGCGCGAAGCGTCAAGTAGTTTTTCAATCCGGAATCTTCGGCTAATTCCGCTGCCTGCAATAAAAGTTCCGAAGCTTTTTTCAAGCCTCCGGCATATTCATCATGAAACCAAATGCTTTTCAGTTTTCCATCGGCTTGACGGCGGATAACCGTATACAGGTTTTGTTTGTTGGGATCTTTCCATTTTTCGAATTCTTCCTTGGTCATGTCGGCGGGGTAATAGTTGGCTCCTTCGGGTTTCACGCCGAAACCGTCAATAAACGGTTTGTTGTCATCCAAACGATCCCAGGGACCATAATTGATTTCCGCAAAACGACGGGCTGCCGTATCGGTGATTTTAGCCAGAAACTCATCTTTGGGTTCCGCCAGTGTTTGCTTCCAAAATAAATCGTCCATAATTTGGGCTACTTCCATCAGGATGGGAATCATTTGTTTTTCTTTTCCAGTCAGCTTGCTCAAGTCGGTGGTGAGCTTGACCGAAATGTACGCATTTACTTTCTTTTGCATTTCACTTACTTGATTTTCATCGGTTTGTTGATTTTTTTGTTTGCTTTTGCAGGATGTAAAAGCAATTGCTACAACCAAAACAATTGTCGCTACAAGGGTTAATCTCCGGAACATGGTTAGAAATTTTAATGAATAATTCGTGTAAATATTTAACGACTGGAATAAAATGATTATCTGAATATTAATATTTTATTAAATCGATTTGTGTCGGTGAGGAATCTACCTTTTGCATTTGAATGCAAATGTAAGAAAAACAGGGGTAACCTCTGGGGTAAAGAATAAAACTTACCGAAAGCGTTAAAGCTCATCATAAAGCGATTTCACAACGCTTCCGTAAAACGGATTGGTCGCCAGTTTGACAAAACAAACGTTTGAGGAATCGTAAAAATGGTATTTGAACGTTACAACACTTTTATTGTGTTTTCAAGGGGGGGGGACTCACCCTCAAAGATTTTTTTTCAATTTGAATAGAAATTCAAGTCCGCCTTCCGTCCTGTTTTTAGCGACAATGGTTCCTTTGTGGAATGCAATGGCGTTTTTCACAATCGACAAACCCAACCCGGAACCGCCGGTATCGCGCGTACGTCCCTCGTTGATCCGGTAGAAACGTTCAAACAAACGGTTCAAATGGTTTTCGCCGGATATACCGGTACCCGTATCGTAAAATGAAAAATAACAGAAATCTTTGTCTTCATTGTATTTGCTAATGCGAATGGCTATGTTTTCGCCGGCATAGCGTATCACGTTATCCGTAAGGTTCCGGAAAACAGCATATAACAAGTGGTAATTGCCTGTCATGATGAGGTTTTCAGGAATCGTCCAATCCATATTGATCTTCCTTTCCTGCAACAGCAACGACAAATCTTCTTTCAGCGTCCGGAGCAACCGGTCGATATCGACGGCCTCCAGTTTGAACATTTGCGGGACTTCTTCCATTTTGGTGATCAATCCTATATCCTGAATCAATTCCGAAAGTACGATGGCTTGTTTGTAAGCCTGCGTCACAAAATACTGCTTCTTTTCTTTATCCAGGGGCTGCTCTAATACGGTTTCGAGATACCCCCGGATGCTGGTAACAGGGGTGCGCAATTCGTGGGCAATGTTGCCGGTCATTTCCTGCTTGAGTAAACGGGTTTTTTCCTGGCTGGTGATGTCGTTCAGGATAATTTCAAATCCTTTGTCTTCAAAAATATTCAAGTAAAGGGAAAAACTTTTGCCTTGTTTTTTGATTTGTGTTTCAAAATAGTTGCCTGTATTTTCCGATAAAAAGCGGTTCATTTCGTTGAAAGCAGGATCGCCAAATACGGCGGAGGGATCGCTGTTGGGTTCGTCTGTAATGGTGTTGAGGTATTGAATGAACAGACCGTTGTAAAGTTCTACTTTCCGCTCTTCGGTAAAAAAGCAAATGCCTTCTTCGGATGTATGGATGTGCTGCAACAGTTTTTGGTGTTCTTGTGCAATTTTCTTTTGGCTGTCTTTTAACAGGCGGTAGCTTTCGGTGATTTTACTTCCGATTTCACCCAATTCGTCTCTAGGGAAATTAATTTCCGGCACCGCCGCGTCGTCCTTACCGGAAAGCATGACAAAATCGCGAAGTTGCCGGACGGATTTTCCAAAACGGTTTGTCACCACATTCAACAACAACAGTACAATCACAAAAAGCGCCAGGATAAAGTATAAAAACAGGTTGTCCGTTTTGAGGAATCGTTGCGTTTGTATATCGTAAGGCAATGCCACACGGATGTAATAGTTGCCAAAACTTTTGGCGTAATAAAGGTATTTTTTGTTGTTCGAGGCCGAAACACGGATATCCGTTCCTTTTCCCTGCTCGAGCGCAGCCATAATTTCAGGCCGGTGGGCATGATTTTCCAATACAGACAGGTCTTTGAGCGAGTTATCAAACAATACGTTTCCTTTTTTATCTATAAAACTCAGGCGGATGTTTTGCGGCAACAACGGCATCAGGCTGTCCAATACCGGAGCCGGACAGGTTGTTTTACCGGCTAAAGCAGCATGGACAATTTCGGTATAGGCATCCAGTTTTTCTTCCAGCATTTCGGTCCGGAAGGTCTTTTCGCGTGATTGCTCAAATACTGCTACGCCCACGGTAAATAGGGCAAATATAATTGCAAAATACAGGAATAATCGCTGTTTGTAACGTAGTTTCATGATGTTTAGTTTTTTCTTCAAATCCGGTTAAAGCGGTATCCGTATCCCGAACGGTTTGCAATAAGCGAAGCATACGTGCCTAATTTTTTACGCAAACGCGTGATGTGGACATCCACCGTTCGTTCAGTGATGTAAGGGGTTTCTTTCCATATCTTATCAATAATGGCATCCCGCGAAAAGAGTTTTTCGGGGTTTTCGGCAAGTAAGGCAAGTAATTCGAATTCCGTTTTTGTGAGCATAATTTGTTCTCCTTTTACCATCAATTCTTTTCGTTCCAGGTCGATGATAAAATCGTCAAAAACGAGTTTGCGTTCGGGATTTGCGGCAAGCGGGCTACCTGCAACCGGAAATCGTTTGGCTACGGCTTTTACGCGGGCAATGACTTCTTTGATTGAAAAGGGTTTTGAAATGTAGTCATCACCGCCAACGGAAAATCCCGTCAGCATATCGTTTTCGGTATCTTTTGCCGTTAAAAACAGGATGGGGATCGTATTTCCTTCGTTTCGCAGTTTTTCTGCCATTTTATACCCCGACATGCCGCCCATCATCACATCGAGCAGAATCAGCTTGAACCCGGACGGGAGTTTTTTCAGGGCTTCTTCGGCGGAGTAAACGCATTCTACCTCATATCCTTCATTTTTGAGGTTAAATTCGAGTATTTCGCAAATATTTTGGTCGTCGTCGACAATAAGTATTTTATCAGGCATTGTTGTGCTTTTTATGGATACTATTTTCTCCATTTGTAATAAATTGTTTCATCGGATGGAAACGGATAAAACCAGAACTTCGATTTCATTCGTTGATTTGTTTTCTAAGTTATGTGGGTGATTTTGTCGGTACAATTGCAATTTTAAAACATGGATAAAAATACAAAAGTCCGGCCGGATAAAGCTCCTGAATTTGATTAAGGCATCAAGCTTTTCTGCCGCTGTGTTTCAACACTTTTGCATCTACATAAAAAACGATTTCTTCCACAATATTGCTGCAATGGTCGCCAATGCGCTCGAGCTTTCGGATCAACAAAAGAATTTTCAAACCGCAACGGATGGATTCGGGATTCTTTTGCATAAATCCGGTTAAAATATCGAGGGCACCACGGTAGATTTTGTCCACATTTTCGTCTTTTGCCAGAATTTTTCCCGATATTTTGGTATTTTCGCTTTCCAGTGCAACAAATCCGTCCGACAGCATACTGATCAGCGTATCGAACATCTGCTCCAGTTGGAGTTCTTCAATGAGTTGTGCATCCAATTTATTGCAGTCATCATCGATCACATGGCGGGCAACACCTTCGGTGAAATCACCAATGCGTTCCAGGGTGCTGCTGATTTTTATAAGCGACAAGGCCAAGCGTAAATCTATGGCAACGGGACTGTATAAGGCAATGAAATTTTCACAATCGCTCTCAATTTTCAATTCAAAGGCATCCACGCGTTTTTCGCGGCTGACGATTTCGCGTGCCAGATCAATGTCGTTGTTCAAAAAAGATTGCTTGGCTTTTTCGAGTTGCGAAAGAACCAATTTCCACATTTGGTTGACTTCTTCTTTTAGTGATTGTTGTTCTTTTTCGGTATACTTCATAAAATTTTTAGTTGAAAGTTGAAAGTTGAAAGTTGAAAGTTGAAAGTGAATTTAATTTTCCACTTTCCATTCTTAACTTTCCACTGATTAACCGAATCGTCCGGTAATGTAATTTTGGGTTTGTTGGTTTTCGGGATTCAAAAACATCTTTTTGGTATCGCTGAATTCGATGAGTTCTCCCAGCATGAAGAAACCGGTTTGGTCGCTCACGCGGGCGGCTTGTTGCATGTTGTGTGTAACAATAACGATGGTATAGTTTTGTTTTAAGGTATAAATCAGTTCTTCGATTTTTGAAGTCGAAATCGGATCGAGTGCCGAGGCCGGCTCATCCATCAACAGGATGGAAGGGGAAACAGCCAATGCCCGTGCAATGCAAAGCCGCTGCTGTTGTCCGCCGGATAATTCGAATGCCGATTTTTTCAACTTGTCTTTTACTTCATCCCATAGGGCTGCTGCAACCAGCGATTCTTCCACCCTTTGGGTAATAAATTTTTTGTCCCCCATCGCATTCACCCGCAATCCGTAAGCGACATTCTCGAAGATGGACTTGGGAAACGGATTGGGTTTCTGGAATACCATCCCGACTTTTTTGCGCAGGTCATCCACCTGAACCGATTTGCCATAGATGTTTTCTCCCTGAATCAGGCATTCTCCCGTCAATCGGGTTCCATCAATCAAATCGTTCATACGGTTAAGCAGGCGCAGAAATGTTGATTTCCCGCAACCCGAGGGCCCGATGAAAGCGGTTACCGTATTCGGCTTCATTTTCATGCTAATATTTTTCAGGGCATGAAAATCGCCGTAATAGAAGTTTATATTTTTGGTTTCAATCATGGTTCTTTTGCTGAACGTGTTTTAATTCCTTTGTGCTTTGTTAGTTTGTTTTCATTTTTTTTCCAAAATGCCTTCGTAAAATAGTTGCCAAAAGGTTCATTATTAAAACAATGAAAATCAGCACCAAGGCCGTTCCGTAAGCAATGGGACGTGAGGCTGCTACATCGGTTCCGCTGGTTGCAATCACATACAGGTGATAGGGCAATGCCATCACTTGGTCGAAAATGCTGCCGGGCAGTTTGGGCAAAAAATAAGCGGCTACGGTAAACAGGATGGGCGCCGTTTCTCCCGATACGCGCCCGACGGAAAGAATCAAACCGGTGATAATGTTGGGAAAAGCTGCGGGAAGAATGACCCTCCGGATGGTTTGTAATTTACTTGCTCCTAAAGCCAAACTTCCGGTCCGGTATGAATTGGGAATGGCTTTCAATGCTTCTTCGGTGGTGCGGATCACCAAGGGCAATACCAACAAACCCAACGTGAGCGAGCCGGCCAGGATGGAATCGCCGAATTTGAGGTAATTTACAAACAGGACCATTCCGAACAATCCGAAAACAATGGACGGAATGCTTCCCAGGTTGTTGGTCATGATGCGTATGAATTTTACAATCCAATTGTTTCCTGCATATTCGTTGGTATAAATTGCCGACATCACTCCCAAAGGAAATGCAAACAGCATGCTTCCGGCAACCAAACAAAGGGTTCCGACGATGGCCGGGAAAATCCCACCCGAGGTCATGCCTTCGGTTGGACCGGCCGTCAGGAATTCCCAACTAATGACGCCGATACCGTTGTAAACGATAAAGCCCAATATCCAAAACAGAATGGCAACCACCAAAATACCCAATATCCGGAGCAGGATAAAGGCAATGCGTTGACTCCGTTTTTTATTTTTACTCATACGCCTTTGTTAAATTGCTTTTTCGAAATCATTTCTGCTGTGATGCTAATGATCATGGTAATTATAAACAGAATGCAACCCAGTACGAACAGGGATTGATAATGTGCGCCTCCTGCAGGCGCTTCGCCCAGTTCGGCAGCAATGGTCGCCGGAATGGTGCGTACGGACTGAAATAAAGAACGGGGCATAACTGCGGCATTACCGGTTACCATCAATACGGCCATGGTTTCTCCGATTGCCCGGCCAATACCCAATACTACGGCAGCAGAAATTCCCGATGACGAATAAGGTACAACCACTTTGTAAATGGTTTGCCAATGAGTTGCTCCCAATGCCAGACTGGCTTCACGCATGGAACGGGGCGTGTTACGCATGGCATCTTCGGCAACCGTTATGATGGTCGGAAGCGCCATGATGGCAAGAATTAAACTTCCGGTAAACGCAGTCTCGCCTACCGGCAAATGCAATGTCTTTTGAACAATGGGAACCAAAACCACCAAGCCGAAAAATCCATAAACCACGGAAGGAATCCCGGCCAGCAATTCGATGGCAGGTTTCATGACTTTCCGGGTTCGTTCGCCGGCTAGTTCGGAAAGGTAAATGGCAACGCCTAATCCCAAAGGCATTGCAATAAGAATCGCAACAAGGCTGACCAGCAAAGTGCCTAAAATTAACGGCAGTACGCCAAAGAGGGGAGCGGGTGTTGCCGTAGGCATCCACTCTTTGCCGTAAAAGAAATCGTTGAAGCTGATATTTTTTGCCGGCAGGGCTTTCACTTCGTCTGCATCGGAAGGTGCATACTTTTGCGGTAAATAGGCAATGATGTTCGGATGGGCGGCGATGACTTCTCCCAATTTTTGGGGCAGCAATGCATAATTTTCGCCCAACTCTTCGTCGGAATACAAGGTAAAAATTTCATCGAAGCGAAAAATCTTGATTTCCTGATCGATTCCTCCAACTTCTTTCCAATTGGTTATTTCCGAATCGAAAATCCGTTTGATTTCTAAAACCTTCAGGTCGCGTACCGTATTTTTGGAATTTACAAACAGGGAATATCCTTTTTCAACTGAAGGAGAGCGAAACAATCCGGATCCTTCTTTAAACAAAAAGACGATAATCAACAGGATGGCGATGCTCGTCAGGGCACCGCTTACCGTGAGTATGCTTTCAATGATGCGTTCGAAAACGTTCCGGGATGAAAATCTGAGAGTAGAAAACCGGGAATTCTTTTTCACTTTGGGTTTTTGTTTTTCTAAAACTTCCTCTCTTTCAATTTTCAACATTCAACATCGGTTATTTAAGAGTTATATACCCGATTTCAGATACAATCTTTTGTCCTGGTGCAGATAGGACATAATCAATAAACGCTTTTACTTTGTTTTCGGATTTCGCTTCGTAGTAGTAGTACAACGGGCGGACAATGGGATAGGTCTTGTTTTTTGCATTGGCTACCGAAGGTTCTATATAGTTTTTTCCGCCATTGTATGATACATGAATGGCTTTTACATCCTTGTTAATATAAGCAAGTCCCACATACCCAATCGCACCTTTGGTTTGACTAACGGATTGAATGATGGCTCCGGTAGCTGGCATGCTCATGATTCCGTTCATGTAGTTTTTGTTTTTCAAAACGCTTTCTTTGAAAAACTCATAAGTACCCGAAGAGGTTTCGCGCGAATATGGAACGATTGCCAAATCCGCACCGCCTACTTCTTTCCAGTTTTTGATTTTTCCGGTAAAAATGCCTTCCAGTTGTTCGCGGGTCAGATTAGCTATTTTATTAGAGGGATGGACAACTACTGCCAATGCATCGTATGCAATGATCACTTCTTTGGCTGTTTTACCGCCTTCTTGTAGTTTTTGTTTTTCATCGAATTTTATTTTCCGCGATGCCTGGGCAATATCCGTCGTCCCGGCAATTAGCGCCGATATTCCTACGCCGCTGCCTCCTCCGGTTACGGTAATATTGCTGGAAGGATTTGTTTTTTTGTAGTTTTCCGCTTCTTTTTGAGATAAGGGCAATACTGTGTCCGAACCTTTTATTCTTTGTGAGTGCGCACTGAATGTAACAGTAAATAGTGCCATCGAAATTAAAATCGTTTTTTTCATGTTAAACTATTGTTTTATTTTCGAGGCAAAGCTATTGTAGGAATATTACAAGATGTTTTCGGTTTTGTTACGAAAAAATTAAGTTTTTAGAAACGGTATTGCAATCGCAGGGTAAATACATTGTCTTTTAAATCACTGTCGAAACCTATGAGATTTGCCGATTTTTCATTGGCAATCATTTCGTAGTAAGCTTGTAAACGGATGTTGTTGTTTGCTCGCCACAACATGCCTAATCCAAAAGTATGATAGGCAATATCCCCGATATCGGTATTGTTTAGCCCGATTTCATCTCCCGAAATTTTTGTATTGGGATCGTACCAATCGTATTTGAAGACGGCCGAGAAAGGGAGTTTGCCAAGATCCTGAACCAAAATGGCATAGCCGCCGCTAAAATTGCGTACATACGTATCGGTAGCAAGAAGTACCGACGTATTGGGGCTTTTGCTGCTCAATTTCCCACCGGGCTGGGTTCCCCATAAATATTCTGCCCGAACTTGTGTCATCCCTGCTGCACTCATGATAATACACTGCCCGTCAAATCCGTAATATTCGCGTTTGGCAAATTCTCCTTTATTCGTTACATCACTATCCAATGTAAAGCCTTTATCCTGCATCGTATAGATGTTTTCGGTACCTTGGTATACTCCGCCGTTGTAGTAAGATACACCCAAGCCAAATTTAAGGTCGCTGCCTGCATTCTTATTTGCCGATAAGTGCCCGATAAAATCTTTACGGCTGTCGGTTTCTTGTTTTATTCCGTTCCCGGCAAACAATCCCGCTTCCAGTTTGAGGAAATTCCAGGGCGACGTTTTGGAGGCCTGGAGCAAAAACATGGCACCTAGATCCCGCTCCTCAGGGAAAAGTGTTTGAAAGATGGTAGACCTTTCGGCTGATTCTTGTTTTGCTGAAGAATAGCTGATTTCGTAACCAAAGGGGCGGTCAAAAACTCCGGCACGAATTGCGTTGGTCCCGATCCAGGGATCTTTTATATTCAGGTAAATATCCTTAACTCCGACACCTTTCTCCGTCACGTCGATTTGGAAGACACCCGAAACAATGCCTTCTTCGTAAGTAAGTTTCAGAAATCCGCGGCGTATCCCGAAACGGCTGAACGAGTTTTCTCTATTTTCATTGGGAGCACCTACTTTTAAGGAGGCATTCTTTTCACCATGTTGGTATTGGGCTTGTATGCAACCCGATACTTTGAGTTTTTGCAGGATTTTCACTGCGTCTTCTTGCGATTCAACTTGTTGTTCCAGTTTTTCGAAAGGAGTTAATTCAGGTTCTTGCTGCTGCGCAAAAGTTGTGGTAAGTGCTAGTAAACAGCCCAATAAAATGGTTATTTTTTTCATTCTTTATTATAATTTGATAATCCTATTTATTTTGTTGCAAAACAATCATACACTTGTTACAGGATCCTTTCAATATTGTTTCATTCAAGTTAAGTTTTAGCAGCGGCTTTTTACAAGCAGTTTTCTTATTGTAACCTGTTTTCAATTCAATTACAATTCGTTCCAACCCATTCTGGTGGCACGGATTCAACTTTATTTCCAAAATCTGTGGTATGCTATCCCAATGCCATTCCTCATGGGTTGTGAGATATATGTCGTTCTAGTGGTAAACTATCAATTTTATTGACTTCTTGTGTTTTTCGGAGTAGAGGCAGCGTTTGGTATAAAAAGGAATCTACCATTATCGAATTCCAAATAATCCCCCCCCCGAAGGTTTTCTGTTTCTCTTGCCGGAAAGTTAAAAACGGCTCGTATTCCCCGGTAAATTTTTAACTAAATCCTCCCGAAAGGTATTTTCGAGTCAATTCATGACGAGGATTATTGAATACCTCTTCTGCTTCTCCTGCTTCTATTACCTCTCCCAAATACATAAAAACGACATAGTCGGCAATCCGGAAGGCCTGAGGCAAAGTATGGGTTACCATGATAATGGAATAATTCTCTTTCAGTTTCACAAAAAGCTCTTCAATGATTTTAGAAGATAACGGGTCAAGGGCGCTGGTGGCTTCATCCGCCAAAATAAACTGGGGTTCTACCGCCAAACTCCTGGCTAGGCAAAGACGTTGTTGTTGGCCGATGGAAAGCCTTACAGCCGGAGTTTTAAGCCGGTCTTTCACTTCTTCCCACAATCCTGCCGCCTTCAAATAGTGCTGTACAATCATGTTCAGTTTCCGCCGGTTTCGAATGCCGTGGATACGGCAACCATAGGCTACATTATCGTAAATAGACATGGGCAGAGGATATGGTTTCTGCGAGATAAGGCCTATTTTTCTCCGGAGTTCCGTAATATCGGATCCGCTACGGATAATATCTTCCTGGTCGATCAAGACTTTCCCCGCTATCTTAATCCCTTCCACAGAATCGATCAATCGGTTAAATGCTTTTAATAGCGTTGTCTTCCCGCATCCGGAGGGGCCGATAATGCAAGTAATTTTTTTATCCGGAATTTTGAGGTTTATATTTTTGAGAATATGGTTGTCTTTGATATATACATTCAGATTCTCCACCACCAATTCACTCTCTTCTCCTTTTCGAATAAATTTGTAATCCGGCCGAAATAATTTCACTTTACTTCGAAGCGCAGAAGATTCCTGCCACTTCGAGTATTTTGTGTAGATCGAATTTGCCGATGATATAATGTTCATTTCAGCTTATTTTTTGAAAATTTATTCGTGAAATACCGTCCCAATATGCTTAATATTAAAACGATGATTGTCAAAACCAAAGCAGCAGCATAGGCCCTGTTCTGCACTTCCGGTATGGGGCTGCTCAACTGAAAAAAGACCGCCAAGGGCAAGGTCGCAGCCGGCTGAGAGAGCGATGTCGGTATGCTGTCGGTATAACCCGCCGTGAACATCACGGCTGCCGCATCTCCAATAGCCCTTCCTATTGAAAGCAAGGTTGCTGTTGCAATTCCCGGAGCAATTTGCCGTAATACCACCCGTATGGTTTCCAAACGGGTTGCTCCCAAAGAATAAGCTGCATCCAGGATGTCCTTTGGAAAATTTCGGGCTACCTCATCCATCGAACGAACAAATATAGGAATAATCAACAGGGTGATCACGATAATCCCTCCCAATAAAGAAACTTTCATTCCCAGATAAACCATGATCGTGAATGCAAATGCACCATAAACAATGGATGGCACACCAAAGAGCACATCGTAGGCTAACCTGGCGGCATAGGCTATTTTTGATGTTTTCTTTAAATAAATATTCAGGTAAAAAACAACAGGAATACTAATCAACAATCCCAGTATGGTGGATGCTCCCACGATATACAAAGAGCCAACAATCGCATTGAGAAATCCACCTTCCTTTCCAATATAGAAACCTCCTCCGGGAAGCTTTGAAACCATCTCCCAGCTCATGGCAACCCATCCTTTGGCAAATATCGTGTAGATGATGCTGAAGACAAAGCCAAACACTACCGCCAAAGCAATGATCATCAACATCTTAAATAATCGCTCTTCAAAAAATTTCATTACGCAAATTTCTTTTCTATCCGGTATAAAATAACCCGGGAGGCCACATTGAACAGCAAAACAACAACAAATAATATCAAAGCAGCAAACATTAATGCCGCTTCGTACAACGGCAACGACAACATTTCACCGTAGTTATTGGCAATTAAAGCCGGAATGGGATAACAACTGTCAAAAACAGCGTTTGGAACCTGGGGCAGGTTACCACAAACCATCAATACCGCAATGGTTTCTCCGAATGCTCTTGAAACGGCCAACACCAACGAAGCAACCATTCCCGGCACCGTTTTACGAAGTACCACCTGTTTGGTCGTTTGCCATTTGGTAGCTCCCAAGCTGAGGGAAGCTTCACGCATATCCTGGGGAACCGATGAAAATAATTCAATAAATAAACTAACCAGCAAAGGCAGAATCATCACCCCCAAAACAATTCCTCCGGCTAAAGCGCTATAACCGGTAGAATACTCCACAAAGCGAGGCGCCAGTTTGAGCGATATCCAAGGAACAATGATCAGGCTTCCCCAAACACCATAAACGACAGAGGGCAAAGACGCCAAAATATCCAAAGCCGGGAAAACATATTTTTTTAGTACCGGTTTGGCATATTCCGTAAGAAAAACAGCTGCAAGCAAGGAAACCGGCAACGCAATAATCACGGCAATCCCGGTTACCCACAAGGTTCCCATGATAAACGGCAAAAAGCCAAATTCTCCTTTCAACGGTTTCCAGCTACTGGAGAAGAGAAGGCTTGTCAAAGAGCGCCCTTCCAATACCGGAGCAGATTTTAAGTACAACCCGATGGCCATCGCAATTACCAGAAGTAACGATAGGATGGTCAAAGCAAACATAACTCCCCCTGCTACTTTATCTTTCAGTATTCTAAAAGAAATTTTCATAGCGCGCCGGCTTTACCACGATGATGGGTGGACATTTTACATAAAAGGGAAGGGAGTTGAATCATTTTATTTTTCAGCTCTTTGCGAGAGATTATTTTCTTATCCCCAATTTTTCGAGGCCTTTGTTCAGTTTTGCCTCAGAAAGCCCGATGTAGCCGACAGGCACATTAAACTCCTGTCCTTTGGTCAGGATAAATTCCAGAAATGCCCGGACCTCCGGTTTTTCCGGAATCCCATTCGACACCAGATACAAATCCCTGGCAGGCGGAGAGGGGTAGTGATCCTGCATAATCGCTTCGATCATTTGATCTTTGGTATCATAAAAAAGTTCGTCATCGTCGACTTTCCCATTGTTATTCACATCCATCGGGATAATGGCAATTCCGGGATTCAGTTTTCTCGTTTTTTCATCATACGCGTAACTCAGATTATTATATCCGATGGCCAGTTTGTCTTTTTGTACGGCCATTGCCAAACCCGGATCTCCGAAAACAGCTGTTTCCCCGAGGTCTTCTTGTTTTGCTCCAAACCATGCTGCCCATGTTTCTGCTGCTCCACAAGCATCAGAACGGGTATATACATGCAACGGCGTATTCCCTGGGGTGCCCAATAATTGTTCCCATGTTTTATAACTTCCATTAATCCACAGGGCAATGGCTGCATCGCGAGATAACCCTTTTTTCATAATTTGTCCTAACAACGGATTATCAACACTGATCGTCGGAACAACCGCATCTTTGGCTACGGCAAAATCAACAGCTCCTTTTTCCACTTCTGCCGGATGTACATCTCTGGAAACCATCCCTAAGTCGGCCATCTTTGTCAAAGCATCGGTCATTCCTTTACCGGCTCCTCCGGCAGAAATATCGATTTTCACTCCAGGATGTTCTTTTCGAAACTCCTCCGCCCATCGCACGACCAAAGGATACAGGGCAAAAGCTCCCGATATCGTAATTTCTCCTTGTAACTCTCCTGCATTTTTTTTCTTTTTTTCCGACCCGCAACTTGTTATCATTCCAACAATGATTGCTGCCAGCATCAATAGGATCCCGAATTTTTTCATAGTATTTAGCTTTTACCGGATGGGATTTGTTAACCTTTCTTAATGTTACAAAAATACATTATTTTGCCCAAAAACGGCTTGCCGGAACAAAGTAATCCTGCCCTAACAAAGCCCGCTCCCATGATACCCTAAATCGGTGCAATGAATTGTAATAAAAAAAAACCGGCTTTACCAAAAAGTTTAAAGCCGGGTTTTTTCATAAGAAAAGCTTATCGATTTATTTTGACATAGCTTGCATTTTTAGCTCCGGAGGCATTTTTTCGATGGCATAGCGCAAGGCCGTCCGGGGCATCACGGCTTTGTAGCGAATGACAAAATCAAATACTTCTTTTTGATGGTGGACCTCGCTGGCAGCCTTGAGCATCCATCCATAGCCTTTTTGTACCAAATCGTCCTTGTCGGTCAATAAAGCGGTTGCTATTTCAAAAATAACGTCCAAAAATAGTCCCTTGCGGGCCGGAATAATCAGCGAAACAGCTGCAGCCCGGCGCATCCAGCGGTTTTCGGATTTTGTCCATACAACAAGTTTCGGCAAAAATTGAGGATAAACTTCCAAAAATTCGCTCACCGTATGGTTGCATAAGGTATCGCAGGAAGCCCAATTGCCGACATAGTTTTGAATCCAACGTTCGAACACTTCAAAGTCGGCCGGTTCGTATTTTTTACGAACCGCATAACTCCAGTTGCAAGCCACAAAGGATTCTTCCATATAACCGGAACGCCAAAACTCTTCACACAAATCAAAAATTTCCTGTTTCGGTTTGTCTTTGATTTCTTGAAAAATTTCCTTGGCAATCTTTTGAACCAGCGCTGTTTTGACGCCATACAAGGTTATTTTTTCATTTTCCTTGAAAAACCGGGCGGCAGAATGCAACGTTTTTTCATCTACTGCATTTTTTAACTCCTGCCGGATGTGCTCAAGGATTGCTTTATTTGTTTTTGTAGTAGACATCTTTATTTTAATTCTTTCCGATACGTGATTTTTTTATTCGGAATATCGTAAATCTCCATCATGGGGGCATCGCCCATGGGATGTTCTTTACCATACTTTTCAAGGGCGGGATATACTTTTAGAAGGCCTATTAATACAGACATTTTTCCTTTAAACGGGAATTCCGTTACCAAACAGTTGGTGACCGGCAGGGTTTTTACCTTGTATTTTGCTGAGAGCGTCGCAACAGCCGTGCTATCCAATCCTTCGACAATACATCCGACTTCGGAACGTAATTTGGCTTTTTCCACTTTTTTCGGATCGTCGTAATAAATACCGAAACCCTTTGTGGTAGCAATGTTTTCGTCTTTCAACAAGGCATTATAAATTTTGTCTTGTAGGGCCGGCGTTTGGCTGTAGTCGCCGGTCATCTCTTCATACACCAAAGTTTCGCCGCCTTATTGTTCGGTCAGGAAGGTGATTTTTTTAAACCCGCCGTAATAAGCATATGCAATGACCGCCAACACAATAAGGATGGCAATAATGAGTAAAATAATTTTTAAAGCTTTCATGGCTGAATGGGTATTTTAAAGGTGAGCGTTATTTCAATTCATGAACCAGATTCAACATCCAGCTGATGCCGAATTGATCGGTAAAGGTTGCGTACAAATCGGCCCAAAAGGTTTTTTGCAAAGGAAACGTAACTTTACCGCCCTCGGAAAGTGCCTTGTAAATGCGGGTGGTTTCTTCTTCACTTTCGGTAGAAAGCGAAATAAAAGTGCAGTCGCCAAAAGTGGCCAGAGGTCCGAACAAATCGGAAGTATCGGCACCCATCAACGAAACATGCTGGTTTAACGGTAGTGAAATATGCATGATTTTGTTTTTTTCCGAATCGGGAATGGGCTCGTCGGTAGGTGCATCTTTGTAATAACCGATAAAACCGAATTCTCCTCCAAAAACGGATTTGTAAAAATTAAACGCGGCTTCGCAAGTGCCGTTAAAGGACAGATAAGGACTTACAGATAACATAAAGACAGAAATTGAATAGTAATTATTTGATTTATCATTTATTATATAATAAATGATTTGAAAACACAAAATTACGTAAATGATTTCTTTATTTGAATCGCTCTTAAAACTTGTTTGCGTTTTTGTTTCACCTAAAACAAAAAAGACATGCAAACGGGTGGGAAAAATTCTTCCGGCTAAAACAAATTCAAATAACTATTTACATTTTTTGGCAGGTAGGACAAAAATAAACAGCGCCACCCAAATAGGCTTCTTTTACAAGGGTATCTCCGCAATGAGGGCAGGGTTTGTCAAGCGTGTTCTTAGAGAGAAGGGATTTGTATCCGCCGGGTTTTCCGTAAAGATCTTTTTCCGTATCGCGTCCTCCTTTTTCGGTCATGCTTCGCAAAGTCATTTTCAAACTATGGAACAATTCGTTTTTTTCGAAATCGGAAAAGGTGGACATTTTTCGTTTGGGATGTATACGGGCCTGAAATAGAATATCCTGCAAAACACCGTTCCCCAAGCCCGGAATGCGTTGTTCCGTTGCAAGCAATGCTTTGGCGGATAAAATTTTTTTCTGGTTTTTAAGTAATTGGCTAAAATAAGCCTCGTCAAACCGTTCCTCGAGCGGCGAAATGCTGTTCAGGCTTCCCCGGTGGTACGAATTATCGAGAACACCCTGATAAGCGAAAATAGCACCATACATGGCAACTGTAAAGACGATGCGGCTTCCGTCTTCAAATTCCAGTAGTAATTGGTGTTTCGGGGGAAGCTCGTCCCAAGAGGTATAGTAGCGGATGTTGGTTCCGTCGCCAATGGTAAGGTTGGTATTTTCATCAAAGAGAATATCCACAAACATGCCATGGCCCTTGGCCGAAACAACCGTTTTTCCGGTTAATAATCTGGGATAATCCAGCGGGTCGCCGTTGTAAAACGCAAATTTGTGGGGACTATTGGCATTTTCTACCTTGGAAATCTTTTTCCCGCTGAGTGTTTCTATTATTTGACGGGCCAGGGTCGCTGATTCGGGTATTTCTAACATGAGAATAGTTTTATAATTTTCGTAGATTTAAATCGATCCAAAAGACGGTTTTTGAACGACATGTATTCATCCGAAAAAAAACACTCCGCTTTAAAAAAGGGCTTGATACAGACGGACTTCTAACGTAAATGCGGCTTTTTCCAACACTTTTTGCGAAGCAAAATTCAAACCGAAAGACCGGATAAAGATACGAGTATTATCAACTATTTTGAAACCGGTTCACAAGCCATTTAGCAATGCGAGAATTGCCGGCCTATTTTATCAAATATCCCAAATCGGATTCGCCCCACGGATGTAGGGTAAATTTTACTTCTAGAGTTTCTTTGCAATATAAAATCCGTAACTGTAATAGGCTTTGTACTTGCGGTAGATCTCAATTTCATATTGTTCCTGCTCCACAATTTGCGCGGCCAGATTATTACCCGAATGTGCGATTAAGAACGCGGGAAAACGGGCTTCCAAAGGCAGGTAATAATGATCCAGCCAACAAGATTCGGAAAGGATAAAGTGAGCTACTAACGAATAGCCATATTTGAAAAGAATCGATAATTTTTCAGGTACGGTCGCCATTTCGGGGTAGGCACGATTCCAATAGGTTTCTATTTCTTGAGGACGTGAATCGGTTAACCACGAAATTTCGGAAACGGCCAAATATCCGCCGGTTTTTAAAAATTGCTTCCAGTATGAAATTCCCTTTTCAAACCCCATATTGTAGACAGCGCCTTCCGACCAAATAACATCGAATTCTTCTTCGGCAAAAGGCAAATCGTCCATTGAATGTTCCTGTATGGCAATCCGGTGATGGAATTGATGCTTTTTAGCTCGTTTTTCAAGGTTGTGCAAAAACTCGGGAAACAAATCAACCGCTGTAATCTGCGCCCGGGTGTTTTCGGCAAGCACCTTTGTTTGTGCGCCGCTGCCGCATCCGATATCGGCGATCCGGATTTTATCGCTGTCAGGAATATTGATAAACTCCAACGCTTTCAAGGTTGATTCCGGGCTTCCGGGGCCTTGCCTATGGGCATTTTTATGCAAGTCGATAATCAATTCCAATTCATTCATGCAGCACACTTTTCAGTAAAATTATTCTTTCTTTATTAAACAATAATTTAAACCTGAAGTTGTTGCAATTGGTTTTGCTTGATTATCCAGCTTTTCCAGCGTGTTTCGATCAATCAACGCGTAATAAAACGAGTTTCCCTTGTTGTCATAATTAAACTCAATAAATGCTAAATCTTCTGAAGGCGTCCATTTGCCCTTTTCCACAAACGGCTTTCCATCTCCTTTGCCTTTATACACCGATTCCATGACAAAAGTTCCATCGGCATTTACCGTTAATTTGGTATCGATCCCCGAACAATCGGCACAAGGCAAAAGTCCGGTAAACGTTCCCATAAAATTTTTTTCAAGTCGTCGATTGTTTGTGGCGCACCAGCAGCCCGGCGATTCAGCGTAATTTCTTTTACGGTTTTCCCGTTTTCTATAAAATTCACCGTACGGATTCCTGCCTTCTTTTCGAAACTGAATAATGCCAAAGGTTGCATGGTGTAGGTAAGCTTTTCGCCTTTTTTAATTTCAAAATGAATATTGACCGTATTTCCGTTAACGATTTCGGATTTGGTAACGGCAATATCCGTTTTTACATCTGCCGGCTTGCAGGCAATGGCAGCAAGGGTATTCTGCGCAAAGTCAGGCTGATCGGGTTGGTTATTCATGGTTCGCCCCACTCCCAAATACGTATCAAACGAAGCTTGGTCGGTAAAAATAAAACAAGCAATATCTTCCTGGAATTGGTACGAATTTTTTAAAAAATACCCCGACATCATTTTCACAGGGATCGATTCAAGGGCGGCGGTTTCCGGTTCTTGATTTTCATTCGAGGTGGCCCCAACACGTCCTTTGCAAGCCATCAGCAGCAAGGTCAGACAAGAGGTTGCTAGCATAATTTTTAGTAAATTTTTCATCGTGTGATTTTATTAAAATTGATTTTCAAAATTCCCGAATCGTATAATTCCTGAGCCGTTACTTTCCAATGCGATTCCTTCGGCCTGTCCGGAAACAACGGAATCCCGTTTCCCAAGATAATCGGAATGTAACAGATTTGCATTTCATCGATCAAATCTTCGTTGAGCAGCAATGTAATCACTTGCCCGCCGCCCACAAGCCAAATGTCTTTCCCTCCTCCGGCTTTCATTTGCCGGATGGTTTCGACCACCTGTTGCGAAATAAAGCGGATGCTTTCAGACGGGCTGCCTTTCTGATGGGAAACCACATACGTCGTTTGATCTTTGTAAGGCCATTCACTGCCTTCATTCAATAACCAACGGTACGTTGCACCACCCATAATGAGTGTATCTACCGATTGTAATAATTCGTTGTAACCATGATCTGTTCCGCTAGGATTCGGAAATTGGATCAACCAATCTAAATCCCCGTCCGGCCTGGCAATAAACCCATCGAGCGAAACGGCTATATAAAGTCTAATTCGTTTCATATGAAGTTTATAAAACGGTCAAATACACAGCAATATTTTAGCCCTTCTTAAAAAAAACGGTGAAAAAGGATATTCTGATTTTCATAATATTCAGAGAATCAATCAAATATTACTTTTACGTTGCTTTACTTGACCCTGCTATTTATTGCTTTTTTATTTGTAAAACAATACCAATATCTTGGTATTGAACTTTTTAAATTTCCGAAAAATTTACCTGATCTGTGGGATTGCGAGTATTTCCAAAAAATTAGGACTTTTGTACTGTCAAATTTTAATCAAAAGATGAATGCTTAAAAATGTATTCCTGAACCTTGTCTTGCTGACAGCATTAACGTTCTCCCTGCATGCGCAAACAGGAAAAACAATCATTTCCGGAAAGGTTGTCACCACCGATGGACAACCCGCCGAATTGATTTCGGTTTACTTGAAAGGCACGGCTTACGGAACCACTTCCGATGCCAAAGGGAATTTTGTTTTCGAGGCGCCGCCAGGAAATTACACATTAGTAGTTTTCTCCATTGCAGCCCACAAAGCCGAGTTACCCATTGTCGTGGGTAAAGGCTCGGAATGTAAAATTCCTCCAATTACTATTATCGAAAATGCACAACAGTTGCAGGAGGTGGTTGTAACCGGGCAGTTCGCACCGCAATCTTTGAAAAAGTCGGTGTATAAAGTAAATATCATCGGTGCCCGCGAAATTGAACAAAAAGCTTCCACCGATATAAAAAGCTTGTTGAATACGGAATTGGGTATCCGCATGTCGAACGACATGGCTCTTGGCGAAACCAAGTATGAGTTAATGGGAATGAGCGGCAGCAACGTCAAGGTGTTGATTGACGGCGTCCCGATGCTCGACCGTGGAGAAAACAAGCAAAGCCTCAACCAAATCGACATCCACACCATCGAGCGGATTGAAATTGTAGAAGGGCCCATGTCCGTTACCTACGGTTCAGACGCTTTAGCCGGTGTCATTAATATCATTACAAAAAAACCACTTACCGCTTCCGGCAAAAATGCATACAGCATCGGAGTAAAAGTGCAGGAAGAAAGTGCCGGAAAAGAATATGATTTTACAAACGGGAAAGGGCTTCATTACGAAAACCTTTCGGGAAGTTGGTCGCATAAAAGCGGATTCAATACCGCAGCCGGATTTACCCGCAACACTTCCGGCGGCTGGGCAGGTGATAAAACGGGACGAGAAAAGCAATGGCAACCGAAAGACCAATATTTGGCTCATGCGGTAGCCGGTTATAAAAAAGGTGATCTGAATATTTGGTATCGTTTGGATTATTTGAACGAAACTATTTACACGCCCCTCAATCCGTTGGAGAACAGCCCGAATGAAATCATTGACCGGGATTTTCTCACGGACCGCATCACCAATCAGCTGCAAACCGATTGGAAATTAAATAACAAACTGACGCTGAATGCCGCCGCTTCGTACCAAGATTTGACCCGCAAAACCAAGACGGTGATTACCGATACACAAACTGGCGCAAGGTGGCTCTCCATACAAGAGTCGGCGCAAGACGTATCGACTAACCAGTCCGGATTTTTCCGGACAACGGCCTCTTGGCGACTATCGGATAAACTGAGTTTACAGCCCGGAATCGAATACCAGTGGGACGAAGCCAGTGGCGACCGGATCCAAGGGAGACCGGATATTTCCGACTTTTCATTTTTCCTTTCGGCCGAATACAATCCCTTCGAATGGATGAGCCTTCGCCCCGGCGTCCGTTCTGTTGTGAATTCCGTCTATGATGCGCCTCCGTTGATTCCGGCACTGAATACCAAATTCGGCTTGAACCACAACATGGACCTGCGGCTTTCCTACGCTTACGGATTCCGAGCTCCGGCCTTACGGGAACTGTACTTCTCGTTCCACAATGCGAACCATAATATCGACGGAAATCCCAACCTGAAAGCCGAATATTCCAATAATTTCACCGGCTCATATGTTTGGCGAATCCTTCATCTTTCCGATATCAGAATCACGTCCACCCTGACAGTATTTTACAATGATTTCCGGAACCGGATTACCATCATTCCCGATGTCAACGACCCCAATCACAATACATACGGAAATATTGAAAAATATAAAACTACCGGGGGAACATTCGAAAACGCTCTGGTTTGGAAAGATCTACAGGCCAATGTGAGTATCTCCTGTATCGGACGTTACAACGCATATGTGGAAGATAAAAATTACAAAGATCAGGATTTGGAACAATTCCGGTTCTCGCCGGAAGCAACAGCTTCTGTGACTTATCAATGGCAAAAGCCCGGATTGAGTTTCAGCTTGTTTTACAAATACACCGGAAGCCGGAAAGAATATGCGTTGAATAATGGTGAGTTAACGTTAATCGGCTATGAAGCTTTTAGTTGGGCCGATTTCACCATGGGTAAAAAATTCGGGAAATACTTCCGTTTGGAAGGTGGCATCAAAAACCTGTTCGATGTTACTACCATTAACAATACTTACGACGGAGGACACAGCACTTCAGGCACGGCAGCATTTATCGGATGCGGACGCTCCTATTTTGTTGGAATCCAATTTCAATTCGACCATAAATAAGATTTGTTTCTAAATCCAAATACCCAAAAAATAAAAATGAAAAAAGTAATTCCTTCTTTGATTGTAATCGCAGCCTGTTTGGGATTTTATGCTTGTAAAAAAGACGATGTGAAACTTCCCGATATTACGGTAAATTTTTCGGCCACTGAAATGGGAATCGATACCCTTGCCGGATCAGCCAACATAAGTTTGAATTTGAGCCGTGTTGCTGGCAGCAATGTCGAAGTAAATTTGAATTTTACTACCAATGGTGTGAGCTATGGAACCGATTTCACGACCAATCCCGAAGCTTCGGGAAATACCCTGTCGGTGACCATTCCCGCAGGCCAGACTACCGCTTCAATAAAAATAACCAAAACCACGGACTTGTATGACGATACCAAAAATATTATTTTCACGCTGGCATCTGCAAATAATGCGGTCGTGGTCGGCGATAAAAAAGAAATGCGGCTTTCTTTTGGCGCCATTTTGTCGGAAGGCAATCAAATGACTCTGGAAGGAAAAACCGAACAGTCTAATTATGCAAATACGGTTTATGTGGATTTCAGTCAAAACATACAAACGGCTGTCGACCGGAAAAGCTGGACGCTCGGATTCTATTGTGGCGATCAATTCCGCGTATTCCTGAATCCGGCCATTCAAATGGCGGCGGCGGCAACAACCAAATCAGACATCAACACCGTCGTGGTGTCCGATACGGCGGGCATGCCGAAATTAGTCGCCAACATGATGGCCTCGCAAATGATTTCCCTGCAGAATGTGGACGATTTAGCCGGAGATATTACAAAAACCGCATTCGCTGAAGTCGCAGGCAATGAAGCTGACAACAAGGTTTATCTGGTCGCCTTTGAAGGTAACAATGCCAAACCCGAAGATTATTACAAGGTAAAAGTAGTCCGCAACGGAAACGGTTACAGGGTCCAATACGGCAAATTGGGCGGCGGCGAAATCAAAACGGTAACCATAGCCAAAGATGCGGGCTACAACATGGTATGCCTGTCTTTCTCCGACGGCGCAATCCGTAAACCCGAACCGCAAAAATGGGATATTCAATGGGCATACAGTACCGCATTAACTCCGATGGGCGGATCGCCGGTCGCCTATTTTATGCAGGATTACATATCACTGAATACGCTGGGAAATACACAAGCCGTAGAAGTGATAATTCCCGGTTCGGAAGACACGCCGGATAAGAAAACTGCGTACTTCAACAACTTCGACGCATCGGGGCTTTCCACCCTTAGCCTTTCTCCAACACGCGATCTCGTCGGAAGCAATTGGCGGGTAACAGCAAATATGAGCGGAGGTGCACCGGAACCTTTAGGCGTAAGGGCCGGCAGGTTCTATGTGATCAAAGATGCCAGCGGCAATTATTATAAATTACGTTTCCTGAAAATGGGCATAAACGACGATGGCGGAGAACGAGGGCGCCCACAACTGGTTTACAAATTAATAAAAAAGGCAGAATAAAAACAGGGAATTATATTTATGTTCATTCAAAAAAAGACAAAGAAGCTGCTGGTAATAGCAGCTTCTTTTGTGGTTGTATTCATTATTTGGCTTGTTTATTCCAAAACTACGTCTGTAACCAAAGTTGCCCTTGTTGACTTTCAAGCATTCCAAACGGCAGCACTTGTTAAAGCGAATACCGACAAGTTCATCCGATACGAAGAAGTGTCGCTGGACAATTTGGATCAATTGAAGAAGTATGATTTTGTGCTTGGCTTTGGGATGGGGATGCGCATTACCTCCGAACAACGGGAGCAAATACAAAAAGCCGTAAAAAAAGGAACTCCTGTATATATTTATGCTGCTACCAACCCTGAAAACAAGATCTGCAATTTGGACAGCGTACAACTCAAAAATGTACAAAGCTATCTCGACAACGGGAATAAAAAAAATTACCAAAGTCTTGCACGGTATATTCGTAAAGAAATAGATAAGAAATCATTCTTTGTCACACCACCGGAACCTGTTGCCGAAACCGTATCAAACGTACTTTACCACTTAGATGAAAATGTTTGGTTTGATAGCGTGGAGAAGTACGAGGAGTACTTGCACAAAAATAATTTCTACATAAATGGCGGTGCTAAAGTTGCCATTG
>JAVBOY010000006.1:0-44669 GCA_031550085.1 Lentimicrobiaceae bacterium | reverse complement strand
GTTAGGATGGAGATTGAAAAGCATCTTGAATACAGGGTCGTTAAATGTATCTTCAAGGCTGCGTTGGCTGAGTCTATCATTTTCTAAAATCCCATACATTAACAGATAAAACAGTTTTTTGCCATGCAGGATTTTTGAATAGTAATCTACTTCTGTGTTTTCAGACAAATGAGTTAATAAGGCTTCCGGGATTACGCTTAATAATTGTTTTATGTCTATTCTATGATCTTTAAATACTGTCATAATTATTTGATTATCATAGCACAAAGATAATCAAATAAATTGATAACACAAATTAAATTACTGATTATTAAATAGATATAAATAAAAAGTGGCCGGAATTTCTTCCGACCACTCCTGCTTGCAAAGCGCTCTTTTTTTGATGCTTTGATTCTTTGCACAGATTGACCGGCATGGAGTTAAATGTTATCTTTGCACGCTTTTGGGGAGCATAAAGCAACGTTGCTGCTTTTCTTGTTTCCTGTGAGACAAAGAAGATTTTCACGGTTTGTTTTCTTCTTTTGTGTAGTCGTTTTAAATGTTCTAGATTTGTTTTTTTGCTATGAAAAAAATAATCATCTTTTCACTGGTTTTGGGTTCCGCTTTTTTGTCGTTTTGTTCGTCAAAACCCAATCCCAACCTGAAACTTGTTAAGTTTACAGGCGAGGCCCAAGGGTCTTATTATGCCATCACGTATTACGAAAAAAACGGGGTGAATTGGCAGCCGCAAATCGATTCGATTTTAAAGCAAATCGACCATACCGCCTCTTCCTGGGATCCCAATTCCATCATTTCGAGAGTGAACCGGAATGATCCCCATGTGAAACTGAATTCGCATTTTGTGGAACTTTTTAAGCAGTCAGTCGATGCCTCGGAAAAATCGGGCGGCGCTTTTGATATGACGGTAGGGCCTTTGGTGAATGCCTGGGGGTTTGGTTTCCGGAAACGTGATTCCATTACGCCGCATCTGATTGACAGCTTGCTGCCGTTGGTTAATTACAAGAATATTTCGATCCAAAACCATAAAATTCATAAAAAATATCCGCAAATGCGCATTGACTTCGATGGCATAGCCCAAGGATATACTGCTGATGTGATTGCCCAGTTTCTTCAATCGAAAGGCGTTGTTGACTATTTGGTGGATGTCGGGGGCGAGGGCGCTGCCCACGGGCATAAACCTAACGGCGATCCCTGGCGTGTCGGCATTGAAAGGCCCACCCGGGAAGCTGATGATGAACGGGAAGTGCAAATTATTGTCCGCCTGAAAGATTGTGGCTATTCTACCTCCGGAAGCTACCGGAAATATTGGGAAAAGGACAGTATTCGCTATTCGCACACCATCGACCCCCAAACAGGGTATCCGGTATCGCACTCCCTTTTGAGTGTAACGGTTATCGCCAAAGACGGCATTACGGCCGACGCTTACTGTACCGTCTTTATGGTGATGGGAGTCGAAAAGTCGAGAGCATTTTTAATGAACCATCCCGAAATGCAGGCTTGTTTTATTTCTGCGAAAAAAGGCGGGGGATTCGAAATATTTGCCACAGAAGGATTTGACAAATTAATCGAAAAATAAACCATAGAAATAGATTTTTCAAGCGACCCATACCTTTATTATTTTATTATGAAGCGAAACGATATCATTTTTTTAGGAGTACTTATTTTAATTTTTGCACCCTTCTTTATTTCGAAAGATTTATACGATTTCTACAATACATTTAATGCCGAACACGGGATGATCATGAGCTTTATCAAGTTCGCCGTGCTGGCTACTCTGGGAGAAGTCATCGGGCTGCGGATCCGCAAAGGCGTTTACAACGAACCGAATTTCGGGATTCTTCCCCGTGCGATCGTTTGGGGGTTTTTAGGACTAACCATCAAGGGAGCATTCACTATTTTTTCGGTGGGAACTCCTGTTTTCTTGCAATATTTGGGAGTAGAAAACGCCATCGCCTCCATGACCGGCGGTTTTACCGCAACAAAACTTTTGGTGGCGTTTTGCATTTCGGTGTTTATGAATAGCACTTACGGGCCGGTCATGATGACGTTTCACAAAATAACCGACACTCACATCATGATGAACGGAGGCACCGTTGCCGGATTGTTTCGTCCCATTCCGTTCGGGAAAATAATCAGCAACCTGAACTGGGATGTCCAATGGAACTTTGTTTTTAAGAAAACAATCCCGTTTTTCTGGTTTCCGGCGCATACTCTTACCTTTTTACTTCCACCCAATTGGCAGGTTCTGTTTGCCGCTATATTGGGGATTGCCCTTGGCGTTATTTTATCCGTTGCCAGTTTAAAAGGGGAAAAGAAGTAGTAAAAAAATATTTTGGCGTAAAAGAGCATCGGCTCGCAACAAAAGTTGCGAGCCGATGCTCTTTTATATCAAATCTTGTTTGGATTATCCCATTTGTTGCTATGGGATTTCCGGTAGGGAATTATCCGTTCATCGAAATAAGGAATTCCTCGTTGGTTTCGGTGAATTTCATTTTGTCTTTTATAAAATCCATGGCTTCGATCGGAGTCATGTCGGCCAAGTGGTTCCGCAAAATCCAAAGGCGTTGCAATACATCTTTTTCGAGCAGCAAGTCGTCGCGGCGGGTACTTGATGCCACAATATCGACTGCAGGGAAAATCCGCTTGTTCGACAATTTCCGGTCGAGTTGCAATTCCATATTCCCCGTTCCTTTAAATTCTTCGAAAATTACTTCGTCCATCCGGGAACCTGTATCGATCAGAGCTGTAGCGATAATGGTCAGCGAACCTCCGTTTTCGATTTGGCGGGCAGCGCCAAAAAAGCGTTTCGGTTTTTGCAAGGCATTGGCTTCCACGCCGCCGCTCAATACTTTTCCCGAAGCCGGAGCTACGGTATTGTATGCGCGAGCCAGGCGGGTAATGGAATCCAGCAGAATCACCACATCGTGACCGCATTCGGTCAGGCGTTTCGCTTTTTCCAAAACCAAATTGGCGATTTTAACATGCCGGTCGGCCGGTTCATCAAAGGTGGAGGCAATCACTTCCGCATTCACACTTCGCGCCATATCGGTGACTTCTTCCGGACGTTCGTCGATCAACAATACAATCAAATAAACTTCCGGGTGGTTGGCTGCAATCGCATTGGCAATGTCCTTAAGCAATACGGTTTTTCCTGTTTTGGGTTGTGCTACCAGCAATCCGCGTTGGCCTTTTCCGATGGGGCAAAATAAATCGACAATGCGGGTGCTGAGGGTTCCCCCTTTGTGCCCGGTAAGGTTAAACTTCTTTTCGGGGAAAAGCGGCGTCAAGTAATCGAACGGAATCCGGTCGCGAATTTCTTCCGGCAAACGTCCGTTGATTTGTTCTACTTTGATTAACGGGAAATATTTTTCTCCGTCTTTCGGCGGCCGGATGGTGCCGCGAATGGTATCGCCGGTTTTCAAGCCGAACAATTTGATTTGCGATTGCGATACATAAATATCGTCCGGCGAACTTAAATAATTGTAATCGCTGGAACGCAGGAATCCGAAACCATCCGGGGCAATTTCCAAAACTCCTTCCGAATGAATGATTCCTTCTGTTTCCCAGCTAAATTCTTCGCGTTTGGGCTTGTTATTGCTATTATTATTGTTACTATTGTTGTTTTTGTCGGTACGTTGGAAACGCTGGCCATTTTGTTCCGGAACAGGTTGCACTTCGGCAGGTAATTCCGAAAGGTTTTCATGGGAAGATTCTTTTACGATGAACTCTTCTGTTGGGGGAACGGGCGATTCGATGGTCATTTCTTTTTTCAGGGAACTGTTTGTTTCCCCAAAATCGGCGGTAGGCATGAAATCATCCACTTCTGTGGTCATTTCGGCCAGGAAAGGATCATCCAGTAACTTTGTTTTATCGCCGTTTTGCTTGTTTTTCCGGTCTTTGTGTTTGTTATTCGATTCCCACCGGCTCTTGAACGCCGGATTCCGGTCTTCATTCTGAGGCTTTTCCGGAGTCTGAACAAGTACTTCTTGCGTAGAAAACAAATTTTCGGCCGGAGCTTCGCTGTTTTGGTTTTGAACCTTTTTGTTGTTTTCGTGGCGGAATTTGTTCTTGTTGTTAAATTGGTTTGGTTTTGTGTTGTTGGAAGAGTTTGTCTTTGGAGCCGGTTTTTCCGCCTCTTTCTCTTTTTGTTCGGTCGTTTCTACCGACACCGGTTGAGGTTCCTCTGGTTTAACCGGTTTTTCATTTTTGGCATTCATTTTTCGATTGTTTTGTGCCTTGTTAATGCGGGTGCGTTTTTCCCGTTTCAAAGCCGAAGCCTTTTCGGCGTTTAATACTTCCGGAGACGGATTGGCAGCTTGGTAATCCAGGATTTGATAAACCAAATCTTGCTTTTTTAGAGAATCGCTTTTGCGAATGTTCAACTGTTTGGCAATATCCCGCAGGTCGCTCAAAAGCATTGCCTCAAGTTTGTTTTTGTCGTACATAAATTTTTGTGTGAATTGAACTTTAGCAATACAGAACGTACTACTAGAAATGAAGTTATTTCAATGTGAATTAATAAGGTAACAAAAAAAGGTAATTAAAAGTGGGTGGGGCAGAATACCCTGTATGTTGAGTTGTTATGGAATAACAGCGCAAAGGTAAAAATGTTTTTTGTTTTTCAAAATATGTATCCGGTTTTATTTTTTAATCAAAGTAGTAACTTTGCAGTCGTTTTTTACTGTTTAAATTGAAATGGCTAATAATCAGTTTGTTGATTCGTACCGGCACCAAGGGCTTCGCCAAAAATTAGTGGATTTATTGAAGCAAAAAGGAATTACCGATTCCCATGTTTTACAAGCCATCGCTACCGTACCCCGCCACTTCTTTTTCGATTCCTCATTTTTGGAATTTGCTTACGAGGACAAGGCATTTCCGATCGGTTCGGGACAAACCATTTCACAACCTTATACCGTTGCTTTCCAAAGCCAGCTTTTAAAAGTCGAACCCGGCATGAGGGTGCTTGAAATCGGTACCGGATCGGGTTACCAGGCTTGCATTTTGCAAACCATGGGAGCGAGGGTTTTCAGTATCGAACGGCAAAAACTGCTTTACGATTCGACAAAGATCAAATTACCTCAACTGGGATTCCGGATCCGGCTTTTTTTTGGCGATGGCTACAAAGGGCTTCCTGTACATGCTCCGTTCGACCGGGTGCTAATCACGGCGGCGGCTCCTTTTATTCCGGAAGATTTGTTACGCCAATTGAAAATAGGCGGCATTCTGGTGGCTCCGGTGGAGGTAGGCGAATCGCAAATTATGCACCGTGTTGTTAAAAAATCAGAAACCGAATTTTCGGTAGAACACCATGGTGAATTCCGGTTTGTCCCCATGCTGCCCGATAAAGGGAAAGATATTTAATTTGTTTGCATAAATCGTTTACCTGCTTACCAGTAATTCCAAGCCTTTTCGAATAGCTTGTTCGCTGGGGTAACAGTCGATAACGGGCTTTCCCATGGCTTCCAGCAACGTAAAATTAATCCGTTGGGGAAGGGTTCGTTTTTTGTCGTGGAACATCAATCCCAGGATTGTTTCAACCGCTTCTTTTTTCAACGGATACAAATCAAAATGCTTTAAAATAAGGGTTTTAATCCGGAGAAAAACCGTTTCCGGCAAACGGCATACTTCTTTCGAAAGGGCTGCTTCAATCCACATGCCCAAGGCAACCGCTTCGCCGTGCGTTAGCGAATTTGGATCCCCCTCCATCGAATAACTTTCCAAGGCATGCCCGATGGTATGCCCGAAATTCAAAACTTTCCGTTTCCCTTTTTCCAACAGATCCTGCCGGGTCATTTTCAGCTTGAACCGGATGGAGTTTTCCAAAACCGGGAGCAAGGATCCGGGATGTAAGGGATCAACTTCCGAAATCATCTGAAATGCTTTTGGTCCTTGCAAAACAGCATGTTTGATTATTTCGGCAAAGCCCGATAGAATTTCCCGTTGCGGCAAACTTTCTAAAAACTCGGGAAACATAAAAACCGCTTCCGGATTGGAAAAAGTACCGATCTGGTTTTTAATATTTTGCAGATTCACCCCTGTTTTTCCACCGAGGCTTGCGTCTACCATGGACAGCAAGGTGGTGGGAATCAAAACAAAAGGCATTCCCCGTTTGAAACAACTGGCTGCAAAAGCCGCCATATCACATACCACGCCTCCGCCCAAACAAATCAGCAACGAATGCTGTGTCGCTCCTTTTTCCAGCAAGCGGTTCCAAATCCCGGTGACGGTTTCCAGGGTTTTGTTTTTTTCACCCGTTTGAATTTCCATAATTTCAAAAGGCGCTGAAGCCCATTTTGCCCTTAAAAGCGGCAAACAATGATGGGCTGAGTTTGTACCCGTTACCAGATAAATCCCGTTTTTTTCGTAGTCCGAAACCAAACGGGCTAAGGCATTCCAATCGGAAATGTAAAAAGGAGGTTGTGACATATTTTAAACAGAAAGCAGCTCAAAAGTAGTTTTTTTTTATTTTAGTGCCTGTTTTACCGGATGAAAACAAGTGGATAAATAAACTCGTACTGTATGGATTTTTCCTTTCAAAATACCGAAATCGCCTTCCGTTCCCAGAGCAATGCCGATTTAAACCGCGCCTCTCTTTTATTCAAGCTGATTGCCCGTCCGTTTTGGGTTAAAACCGGAAAGACGTTGTTGAACGTTGCGCGAACTCTTAAAATTCCGGTTGCCTGGGCCATCAAGCCAACGTTGTACCGGCAGTTTGTGGGAGGCGAAACCATTGCCGCCTGCGCTTCGAACATCCGGCGCTTGAATCAATACGGGGTAAAATCTATTTTGGATTATTCCGTAGAAGGCAGCAGCGATCCCGCCACCATGCAGCATACCTTTGAAGAAACGCTCAAAACCATTGAAAATGCCGCCGGAAATCCGGCCATTCCATTTGCCGTATTCAAGCCCACGGCTTTTGCTTCCGCTACCCTGTTGGAAAAGCTCGACCAAAAAACGCCGTTGACGGAGGATGAAGCTTTGGCTGCTGAAAAGTTCCGGTATTATGTCGATCAATTATGTCGAACCGCTTGTGAACGGAATGTGCCGGTGTTGGTCGACGCCGAAGATTCCTGGTATCAAAACTTTGTGGATGAATTGCTTGCGCAGATGATGGAAAAACACAACCGGGAGCGGGCTATTGTTTTTAACACCCTGCAAATGTACCGGGTTGATCGTTTGGAGTTCCTCAAACAAGCGATTTCCAAAGCACGTGAGAATACCTATTATTTAGGCATAAAATTGGTCCGTGGCGCTTATATGGAAAAGGAACGCAAACGGGCAGCGGATCAGGGCTATCCTTCGCCCATCCAACCGACGAAAGAAGCCACCGATGCCGATTTCGATGCCGCCTTGAATTTAGCTGTTGAGAACCTCGATGTCTTGTCGCTGTTTTGCGGATCACACAACGAGAAAAGCAACCGGCTCCTGATGCAAGCCATGGCTCGGAAAGGTTTGCCCAACAACGATGCCCGCATTTGGTTTTCGCAGCTGTACGGCATGAGCGACCACCTCAGTTTTAATTTGGCCGATGCCGGATACAATGTGTCGAAATATATGCCGTACGGCCCGGTGCTGAATATCGTCCCGTACCTGATTCGCCGTGCTGAAGAAAATACGTCCATTGCGGGCCAGACCGGCCGCGAATTGTCACTGATTCAAACGGAAAAAAAAAGGCGGAAAGTGTGATAAAAGGTTTGCACCGCATGGTGCTAACCAAGCAGTAACGCGAGGTTTCAAAACATCCGACATTTTGAAAATTGTTAGAGAAGGAAAGGCGGTTGAAGCAATGGGCAAATATGTCCCCAGCTATACATTGGGGGGGAATACGGTTGTCGTTAATGCTTTTGAAAAGGTTATCAGTGTATTTAGTAGTGCATCAGGTACAGCAAATGGATTAGGCCAAGGACTTTAAATACCATTTTAAATAATATGAAAACACTGTTCGAAAAAATCAATCAAGTTCTAGCCGAATGGGATCCTATTGGAGTCGGCGAAGCTGTTGCTACAGATGAATATAGAGGCTATATACCAACAATCCTCAACTCTATTAATGACAAAAAGATACTGATGGACTGTTTGGAAAATATTTTGGTGAAAGAGATGGGATTAGCTTTTGATTCTTCAAACAAATTACATGTTAATGATTTACAACAAGTTTGTGAAAAAATAATTCAAACCTATGTTGGTATTCCTAATCAAAACTTCACAAAAAGTTAAGCTTATTCGTACAGTTTTGCTTGGAATCGTAAGTTAAACAACTAGTTACCGGATAAACCCTCTCATTTTTATATTAATTTCTTTTTCTTTTAAAAATCTACCCAATACCTTTAGCCGGATATAATCGGTGTCGGTTTTAAGCCAAATCCAACGGACAATCGTTTTATTGTCTGTTGTTTTTATTTTTATTTTATTAAACTTACCCGAAGATGGAAGTTTGCGAAGAGTCATATCTCCCTTTATTGATGAAAATCGAATATCAATCTGCTCTATATTCTCGAAGGCAATCTGTTGAGATGATTCATTTTCTTTTAACTCCACAGACCTCTCACTAAATAACATCAGGTGTTCCTTCTTTTTTTTATTCTCCTTATGGAGAAGCCAAAGAATGATCGGTACAAACACATACAAACAGATAGAAACTATAAAAAAATTCATTACCGCCAAACACCCAATCAGTGCAATATGAAGAAACTGGAGGGCTATGAGGAATTTTTCTTTTTTAGAATTTGATGAAATTTGTATACTAAAAGATATTGGTTCCATTTATTTTGATCGTGAGTTTTATAGATAGGATTTCCTGCACCAAGAGACGAGGACGTCAAGCGAATACTGGAAATAAGAACTAATATTGAACTTAAGTTTAATATAGAACTATATTGTCGATCAGCCGGACGCTTCCAAGGAATACCGCTACGCACACGATGGCATGCGGTGCATCGTCCCATTTTGCAATCGGTTTTAAAGTCTCAGTATCTACAATTTCCACGTATTCCGGTTTTAACAACGGCTCTTTTGTAATATCTTCCCAGATTTTCTTTTTTAAATCTTCCGGGCTATGTGAAACGTACTGCAATTTTGCCGAATGCAGCGCTTGGTAAATGGCAGGGGCAACCTTCCGTTCGACAGGCGTCAACCGTGTATTGCGAGAACTCATGGCCAGCCCGTCGGCCTCGCGGACAATGGGACAATCCACAATTTCAACGGGTAATTGCTGTGAGCGAACCATGTATTTCAGAATGGCCAGTTGCTGAAAATCCTTTTCCCCGAAATACGCACGATCCGGAGCCACAATTTCCAACAGTTTTTTGACCACGATTCCCACACCCGAAAAATGTCCCGGCCTGAAATACCCTTCCATTACCTGTTCCAGTCCGCCAAACGTCATGACTTCCGTGACGGGTTCGGGATACATTTCCGCTACCGGAGGCGCAAACACCACCGAGCAGGGAGTGGTTTTTAAAAGTTCGATGTCTTTTTCAAGGGTTCGCGGATATTTTTCCAGATCCTCCGGATTGTTGAATTGAATCGGGTTTACAAAAATACTGACCACCATGACATCATTTTCACTTCCGGCTTTCCGGATCAGTTGCAAATGCCCTTCGTGCAAAGCGCCCATGGTGGGCACAAAACCGATGGTTTTGGATGCTGAACGCTGTGCGTTCAGGTAATCTTGAAGTTCTCGGACGGTATGGAAAACAAACATTTGCTTTTTCAGGTTAAGGGAAAATCTGGGGCAAAGGAAAGAGAAAACAACAAATTATTATTGATTGTGCGGCAATTTTATGAACTTTTTTACCTGAAGATCTTCCGGAATCGACTCCAACAGCTCTTCTTTCAATAAGTTAATCAACCGCCTTTTTGCCGTATTGCTGTAAGTTACCAGGCTGATTTCGCGGATGGGAACCGGAGGCGCAAACGTGCGCAATTTTTCGGTTTGCAGTTTGCTCAGGCCGAAGGTGGCCAGTTTGGGCAAAAAGGTAATTCCTTCGTGCAAATCCACCATGCGTTTCAGGGTTTCCAGGCTTCCTGCCTGGTAACGCAACTGGCTGGACAAGGTATTGGGCGAAGCCATGGCACAAAAATTCAGCATCTGGTCGCGGAAGCAATGGCCGTCTTCCAGAAGCCAAACGTTCGAGCTGGCGATGTCGGCGGCTGAAAGTAGTTTTTGGTGGTACAAGCGTTCACTGGGAGCTACGTAAGCCAGAAATTCTTCGTTGTAAAGCACTTCCGTGGAAAAGTCGGATTCGTTCAAGGGAGTGGATAAAATCCCTGCATCCAATTCGTTGCGGCGCAAACGCTTGAGCAAAGTCTCGGTTTTGGTTTCCGATATCTGCAAATTGATTTCCGGGTATTTTTCCAAAAACGATTTCAGGAAAAAAGGCAGCAAATACGGGGCTATCGTAGGAATAATCCCCAAACGGAGTTCTCCTTCGTGCGATCCTTTAAATTCCGAAATCAGTTCGCGCAGGTGGTGCGATTCGCCGATAATTTTGCGGGCCTGGGCAATGAATATAGCGCCGAATTCGGTCGGGACGATCGGCTTTTTACTCCGGTCGAAAATCTTGATCCCGATATCGTCTTCCAATTTTTGAATTTGCATGCTCAGCGTGGGCTGCGTGACGAAGCAGCGTTCAGCCGCTTTGTGGAAATGGCGCCAGGTGTCGACCGCCACAATATATTCCAGTTGTTGTAAACTCAGATTCATACCCGCAAAAATAGTCACAATCAATGAACAATAAAAATTATCGATTTGGAAGGGGTTTCTGTTGTTTCTTTTTATTATATCTTTGCCTAAAATTCTTACTATTAATTTTTAAACCTATTTTAGTCATGAAAGGGAAATCAAATAGCATTGGACTGGATGCAGCAAAAGCAAAAGTATTGGCAGAAAATTTAAATGATTTGCTGGCAAATTTTCAACTCTTTTATCAAAACCTTCGCGGATTTCATTGGAATATCCGGGGCGAAAAGTTTTTCGAGTTGCATGCAAAATTTGAAGAATATTATACCGACGCACAAGAAAAAATTGATGAAATTGCAGAACGCGTTTTGATGCTGGAAGCAAAACCCCTGCACTCTTTTACGGATTATTTGAAAGCCGCAAAAATTAAAGAACGCAAAAACATGAGCGAAGGAAAAGTTTGCATTCAAGCTGTTGTAGACGATTTGTCGACCATTTTGCAAAAAGAACGCAAAGTAGCTGCTTTGGCCGCCGAAGCCGACGACGAAGGAACTGTTGCTTTGATGAGCGATTACATTTCGGCTCAAGAAAAAACCTTGTGGATGTTAAATTCCTATTTGGGATAAGAAACACGGACAATTTTGCAAAGTGTTCCAAAGGAAAAAAAAAATTCCGGATCCGGAAACAAAATGCAAAACCAATTGTCTTATTATTCTATGTATGACTTTTAATACTAGGTTAGTTAGTTAAATAAACCAAGATGTGATTAATTTCGTTCGGGGAGGCCGACTGCTTAATAAGGTAGTTGAAGCCTCCCCGAATGATTTTTATTTCTTCAATACCATTTGCACCGTGGTGCGGTTGCGTGTTTCGGAAAGAACCGTCTTGCCGCCTATCACCGATTCGATGGCTTCCGGAGTCCAATGGCGGATGGTAATCAATTGCAAGTCCGAGTTGTATTTGATGGAGAAATTCGCTTCCAGCAATTCAAACAGGTGTTCGGTTTTCTTGTCGTTTTGCGAAATGCAGGCTGTAAAACTGATAGCCGAGTTCTGCATCATGTGGATGCGGATGCCCGATTGGGCAAAGGCCGCAAAAATCTCGCTTAAATTCTGTTCGGCGATAAACGAAAAATCTTTGGGTGAAAAACTCACCAACAACTGGTTCTCCTTTACGATAAACGACGGCGTCTGGGTTTCCACTTCCGATTGGCCGGCAATCAACGTTCCTGCCCCTTCAGGTTGCAAAAACGAACGTACCCGGAGCGGGATTTGCTTGTTTTGTAATGGCTTTATGGTTTTGGGGTGGATGATGGTCGCGCCGTAATAGGTCAATTCGATCGCTTCGCGGTAACTTATTTCCGGCAGCAAAACCGTGTCGGCAAACAATTTGGGATCCGCATTCAGCACGCCGGGCACATCCTTCCAGAGCACCATTTCTTCAGCATCCAGCACATAACTGAAAATAGCTGCCGTATAGTCGGATCCTTCGCGGCCCAGGGTGGTCGGGAATCCGTTTTCCGTTCCGCCCAAAAAACCCTGTGTTAAAACAATCTTTTTTCCTTGTGCTTCCGCAAAAACAGGTTTCACGGCATGAAGAATGGCTTTTTCGGTTTCTGCCCAGATCACTTTCCCTTCGCGCCAGGCCGGTTCGGTGAAAATCAATTTCGTTGCATCCAGTAAACTGCAATCAAAACCTTGCCACAGCAAGTATTCCGACAAGATAAGGGTAGAAATGAATTCTCCCAGGCTGACGATTTGATCGTATTCAAAATCAAAATTTTGCGAAGGCTTTTGGCTCAGGTATTGCTTTACTTGCTCAAAACGATCTTCCACCTTTTGGAAAACGCGCTGCGACCGGCCGGGAAAAAGCTGATCCAAAATCTCCAAATGGAAGTTTTTATTTTTCTCCAAATGGTCAAAACACTGCGGATCATTTTTATACCAGGCCGTAACTACCTCTTCCAGTGCATTGGTGGTTTTTCCCATGGCCGAAAGCACCACGACTACCCGGTCGGGAGCGTGATTTTTTAAGATGAAAGCCACATTCTGAATTGCTTCGGCGCTTTTTACCGATGCCCCGCCAAATTTAAATACGTCCATTTCCTCAATTTTTGCTGTTACAATTGGCTAAATTAGTACATTTGTCCGTAACAATTCTGGAAAAAGCAGAAGGCGGAAAGGATTTCATTAATTGAAAATTGAAAGTGGAAAATTGAAAATAGGTTTGGTGACGGGTAACGAGTGACGGGTGGTCATGCAGAAAGCAGAAAGCAGAAAGCGGAAAGCAGAAAGCAGAAAGCAGAAAGCAGAAAGCAGAAAATTACGAATTAAAAATTACGAATGAAGAATTAAGAATGCGTTTGGTGACGGGTAACGTGTGACGGGTGGTCATGCAGAAAGCAAAAAGCAGAAAATTACGAATTAAAAATTACGAATGAAGAATTTAGCGAAGCGGCCTCATGAACGTTAGCAAATAGTAAACAATTCAACAACTCAACGATTCAACAATTAAACACCTCAACAATTCAACAGTTCAACAACCCCTTCACCCTATGCGATTAAAATGATATAATATTAGATTTTTATTACAATAAATTAAAACCAACCAACCCGTTCACACTTCACCCTTCACAAATAAACAATTAAACAGTTCAACAATTAAACAACCATTTCACGCTTCACTGTTCACGCTTCACAAATAAACAATTAAACAACTCAACGATTCAACAACCATCTCACGCTTCACTGTTCACGCTTCACATTTTTACTCCATAAATAAACCAACAAGATGATGAAAACATTAGTCGAATTTATCAACGAAAAGCAAGGCGAATATCCTTCAGCCACCGGCGAATTTACTCGTCTTTTGAACGACATCGGAATTGCCGCAAAAATTGTAAGCCGCCAAATCCGGCATGCAGGCCTGTCGGACATTAACGGCTATTTTGGCGCCACCAACGTACAAGGCGAAGAGCAAAAGAAACTGGATGTCTTTGGCAACGAACAATTTATCAATGCGTTGAAACATGGCGGCGAATGCTGTGCCATTGCCTCGGAAGAAAACGACGACATGATTATTTTCGGGAATCAATATTCGCAAAACGGGCATTATGTAGTTGCCATCGACCCGGTGGACGGTTCGTCGAATATTGAAGTGAATGTGCCTATCGGGACTATTTTTGCCATCTACAAGCGGATTACGCCGGTCGGCGGGCCGGCCAATTTTGAGGACATCCTGCAACCCGGCCGCAATCTGGTTGCCGCAGGCTATGTGATGTACGGCAGTTCGACCATGCTCGTTTACACCACCGGAAACGGGGTCAACGGATTCACTTACGATTCGTCGGTGGGTTTGTTTTTCCTTTCGCATCCCAACATGCAAATCCCCAAACGCGGAAATATATACTCCATCAACGAAGCCAACTACATCCATTTCCCCGATGGGGTAAAAAAATACATCAAATACTGCCAGGAAGAAGACAAATCGACCAACCGCCCGTACAACACGCGCTATGTCGGTTCGCTGGTAGCCGACGTACACCGCAACCTATTGCGCGGCGGTATTTTTATTTATCCCGGATCGAAGAAAATGCCCAACGGGAAGCTGCGTTTGCTGTACGAATGCAACCCGATGGCATTGATTGTAGAGCAAGCCGGCGGCCTGGCATCCAACGGATACAAACGTATTCTGGACGTCGAACCGTACGAACTGCACCAACGCTCGCCCCTGTTTATCGGATCCGAGGAAATGGTGAATATGGCGAACAATTTTATGATTACCTACTCGAACGAACTGTGTACCGTATATAAATAGAATAAAAATAGTTTAGTAACACAATGAAGAACACCTTTGTAATTGAAAACACCGCAAATCTGACGTTTGAAGAACTAGAGAAAATTTTAACCCAACCGACCACCCTGACGCTTTCCGGACAGGCCAAAGCGAGCATTCAGAAATGCCGCGACTTTTTGGATGATAAACTGGAAAATCAGAAAGAACCCGTTTACGGCATCACTACCGGATTCGGTTCCCTTTGCAACCGCAGCATTTCGAAAGAAGACCTTTCACAACTGCAAACCAATTTGGTCATTTCACACGCTTGCGGCGTGGGCGACTCCATTCACAACCAGATTGTGAGAACCATGCTGTTGTTGAAGGCGCAAGGCCTGTCGCAAGGCAATTCGGGCGTGCAGGTGCAAACCGTGCAACGCCTGCTGGACTTATTTAACAACCATGTATTCCCCGAAGTACGCGAATTGGGTTCCCTGGGCGCATCGGGCGATTTGGCCCCGCTGGCGCATTTGGTATTGCCGTTGCTGGGCTTGGGAAAAGTAGAATTTGAAGGCAAAAAATACAGTTCAAAAGAAATCAACCAAAAATTCGGCTGGAATGAAATCGGCCTGATGTCGAAAGAAGGCCTGGCGTTGCTTAACGGCACGCAGTTTATGAGTTCGCACGGCGTGTATGTGATGCTTAAAGCCCGCAAGCTGCAATATATTGCCGATGTCATTGCCGCTATTTCGCTCGAAGCTTACAACGGCCGCCTGGATCCCTTCCAACCCGAACTGCACGAAATCCGTCCCCACAAAGGACAGATCGATACCGCCGCCAACGTACGGGCCATTTTGAACGGAAGCAAACTAATCGTTCAGGAAGGCAAAGCCGTTCAGGATCCGTATTCGTTCCGTTGCGTGCCGCAAGTGCATGGCGCGACCAAAGATACCATCCACTACGCGGGTTCGGTGATTTTACGCGAAATCAATTCCGTCACCGACAACCCGACCATTTTCCCCGAAACGGATAAAATCCTTTCGGGCGGCAACTTCCACGGACAACCGCTGGCGCTGGTACTGGATTTTGTATCGATTGCGCTGGCCGAACTGGGCAGTATTTCCGAACGCCGCCTGTACCGCTTGATTTCGGGGCAACGCCAATTGCCCGAGTTTCTGGTGGCGCATCCGGGTTTAAATTCCGGATTTATGATTCCGCAATATTCGGCGGCATCCATTGTCAGCCAAAACAAGCAGTTGTGCACGCCTTCGTCGGTGGATAGCATTGCTTCGAGCAACGAGCAGGAAGACCATGTCAGCATGGGCGCCAATGCCGCTACCAAAGCGGTGCGTGTGGTGCATAATGTAGAGCGCGTATTGGCCATTGAATTGATGGCGGCTTGCCAGGCCCTGGAATTCCGGGGCATTGACAAAACCTCGCCCTATCTGCAAAAGCTAATTACCGATTACCGCCAAATGGTGCCTTTTGTACAGGACGATGTGCTGATGTATGAACTGATCGACCGCTCGCTGGAGTTTTTGGTAAATTATAAGTTTTAGGATTCCTTATCTTTGCAATACTATTTTTTCTATAAATGATGTCAGCGTCTCAGAATAATTTTTTTGCATTAATTCAATCGGCGGTTCATACAATGGTTCCTGCCGGCACAAAAGTTATTTTGTATGGCTCGCAAGCCCGTGGAACGATGCGCAAAGATTCAGATTGGGATTTACTGATTTTGCTGAATAAAGATAAAATCGAAGATTCGGATTTTGATACCATATCCTACCCTTTAATTGAGTTTGGCTGGGAGAATGGCGAGCAAGTAAGTCCCAAACTCTATACGGTTGCCGATTGGGAAAAACGCCGATTTACATTATTCTATAAAAATGTCGGGCAGGAAGGGGTTGCATTATGAGTTTAACGAACGAAGAACGAAGCGCCATTGTATTGTACCGGGTACAAAAAGCCAAAATCACATTAACCGAAGCAAAAGGCATTGCTCAGCTTGGTTATTGGAATGCGCTTGCAAACAGGTTGTATTATGCTTGTTATTATATAACATCCGCATTGTTAATTGCAAATGGACACGAAGCTCAAACCCATTCGGGAGTAATCCGGCTTTTTGGGTTGCATTTTGTTGCAACGGGAAAGATGGATAAAAGTCTTTCAAAATTTTATTCAAAACTTTTTGAATTACGCCAGACAGGAGACTACGACGACCTTTATTCATTAACAGAAGACGATGTATTGCCCTTGGTTCAGCAAGCAGACAATTATGTTGCTGAAATAGAAAAACAGATCAACCAAAGTTAGGGCAGTGTATTGATGTACGAACTGATTGACCGCTCGCTGGAGTTTTGGTGAATTATAGGTTTTAAGAAAGTAATAAGTTCAGCGGCGAGCTATTCCCCTCCTTCGGAGGGGCAAGGGGAGGCTCGCCGCCGTTGGTTTATTAAAAGCAAGCAAAGCATGCAGGAGACAGTTTGGTTCGGGTATGGTCTTAGCGAACAGGTACCGAACAGAGATTCAATCCTGAATTGTAACCACTAAATTAACCGTGATGGCGAAGATTGTAGTAAAAGAGACAAATTTGACGATCGTTCAATACAACAACGAAGATTATATTTGCATTACAGATCTTGCGCGATATAAGAATGCCGAGCACACCGATGATGTGGTAAAAAATTGGCTAAGAAACAGAAATACTATTGAGCTACTGGGAATCTGGGAATATTTGCACAATCCCAATTTTAACCCCGTCATTTTCGACGGGTTTAGAAAAGAAGCAGGACTAAATAGTTTTGTTATGACGCCTAAGAAATGGATTGAATCGACAAATGCAATCGGAATCATCTCTAAGTCGGGGCGTTATGGAGGGACATACGCACACAAGGACATCGCGCTGGAATTTGCTTCTTGGATTTCGATCGAATTTAAGTTGTATTTTCTGAAAGAATTTCAGCGGCTTAAAGAGCAGGAGCAACAGCAGATCGGTTGGACCGCCAAACGCGAGCTGGCAAAAATCAACTACCACATTCATACCGACGCAATCAAAAAGAACCTGATACCGGCCGAACTGACGCAACAGCAAACAAGTATGGTTTATGCGAATGAGGCCGATGTGCTGAATGTGGCCTTGTTCGGTATCACCGCCAAACAATGGCGTGACGAAAATCCGGATTTGAAAGGAAATATCCGTGATTACGCTACCATTAATGAGCTGATTTGCTTGTCGAATATGGAAAACCTGAATGCCGTGTTTATCAACGAAGGAATCCTGCAAAAAGAACGATTGATAAAATTAAATCAAATCGCCATTCAGCAGATGAAGATCCTGCACGAAGTGGAAAACCGGAAAATGCTGAAATAAATTTCTACTCACATAAGAGACCTTGCTATAAGAATACCCGTTGCGCGATAAAGCAGTACAAGTTCAGCGGCGGGCTATTCCCCTCCAAAGGAGGGGAATAGCCCGCCCTTGGTTTATCAAAAGCAAGCGAAGTTTACAGGAAACTGTTTGATTATGGTAGCCTTGGTCGAACGGGGGCTTTACCTGAATGCGTATTGAATTAAATTATCCGTGCAAATTTCAAATTAAATTTGAAATTTGCACGGATAATTATTTAAATAAATTTATTGTTCTGTTTATTAAGCTATTATGGGATGTAAACGTGCTGGAATTACCGTGCAAAACCTTTTTTATTTTATTCCATACCGTGTGAATTCAAAATGAAGTATTAAATTTGCACGGTAAGAAATTTGTTTCAAGATGCCATATTTCAAAAGAAATATAGAAGACAGTGTGCTCAAATCATTGGAGAATAATCCTGTAACGGCAATTATAGGTCCTCGTCAATGTGGAAAATCCACATTGGTGAAATACCTCATGAAAAAATATAATAATGGAATTTATTTGGATTTGGAACGTCCTTCTGATTTAGAGAAGCTTTCCAATCCGGAATTGTTTTTATCTGCGCAAAAAGGGAAATTAGTCTGCATCGACGAGATACAGCGTATTCCGGAGTTGTTTCCTTTACTAAGGAGTTTGGTTGATGAATGGAGCGAGCCCGGATGTTTTTTGATATTGGGTTCGGCTTCCCGTGATTTGTTAAAGCAAAGTTCCGAAACGCTAGCCGGCCGGATTTCTTACAAAACGCTTACCCCATTTCTTTGGAATGAATTGGATGGGAATTATTTACTCGAAGAATACATAGCCAGGGGCGGCTTCCCGCATAGTATTTTGGCAAAAGATGATGAAATTTCGTTTGAATGGCGCGAAAACTTTATTTCTACGTTTTTGGAGCGGGATTTGCTGCAATGGGCAGGATTTACCCCAATAACCATGCGTCGTCTCTGGCAAATGCTTGCTCATGTGAATGGGCAAACGGTCGGTTATTCAACGTTAGCCAATTCATTGGGCGTTTCTTCCACAACGGTAAAAAATTACATCGATTTATTGGAAGGGACCTTTATGCTTTCCGTAATTCCGCCCTATCTTTCAAATATGGGAAAACGCTTGGTAAAGGCTCCCAAAATTTATATTTCTGATTCGGGAGTTACAACTGCTTTGTTGGGCTTACGTGATTTTGTAATCCTTGCTGGACACCCTGCCATTGGCTCCATTTGGGAGCAAATTGTGCAGACAAATTTGAAAGCTGCATTTCCGGAAGCTTCTTTTTATTATTACAGGACAACTCATGGAGCAGAAATAGATTTTGTGGTGAAATTGTACAATTTTACTTTTGCTGTTGAATGTAAATCCTCATTATCACCCTCGCTTTCAAAAGGTAATTACAATGCGATTGAAGATATTGCTCCTGATTGGGTTTTTGTGGTTGCCCCTGTAAAATCGGGATGGAGTATGAAAGAGAAAATCAATGCGGTAAATCTGGATGAAGTCATACAGATGATTCGAAAACAGCTTTAGCCTGTTGGTGGGCGCTAATGTTGAAGCCTGCCCCGTTGCGCGATAGGTTCGCAAATAAAATAAGTTCAGCGGCGGGCTATTCCCCTCCTTCGGAGGGGTAAGGGGAGGCTCGCCGCCGTTGGTTTATCAAAAGCAAGCGAAGCTTGCAGAAATCTGCTCGACTAAGGCGTAGCCTTAGCCGAACAGGGAGATTTTAGGGCGAATCTGAAACCTTATAAAAGCTACAATCATGAGCGATTTAACCCAAGCAAAAAAACTGATAAAAGAGTGCCGCGATACTCAAAACCCGTATTTGGATTTGGGAAAATGCGGAATCACCGATTTGGAAGCATTGCCCGAATTGTTTGAATGTGAACATTTGGAAACCCTAATATTGAGTAATTTTTGGTGGGATTTAAATGATAAAAAAAGATTTGAAAGTAGTAATAACGGGAAAGATAATAAACTTTCTTCGATTCCTAAAAGAATTTCAAGCCTAAAAAAAATAACGAAACTAATTATCGGTGGCAATTTTGAAACTCCTTGGGAAATATCCAATTTAAGTTTCTTGGAAAAGCTGTCAGAATTAGAATATTTATACCTTGCTTACAATCGTATTACCAATATTCAATTTTTAAAAAATTTAACGAGATTACGTACTTTAGTCTTAAGCGATAATCAAATTTCTAATATTCGTTTTTTAGAAAACCTCACCGAATTACAATCTTTAGATCTGAGGTACAATCAAATTTCTGATCTTCGTTTTTTAGAAAACCTCACCGAATTACAATCTTTAGATCTGAGTCACAATCAAATTTCCGAACTTCGTTTTTTAGAAAAGTTGACCGGATTACAAACGTTAGATCTGAGGTTCAATCAAATTTCTGATCTTCGTTTTTTAGAAAAGTTGACCGGATTACAAACGTTAGATCTGAGGTTCAATCAAATTTCTGATCTTCGTTTTTTAGAAAAGTTGACCGGATTACAAACGTTAAATCTGAGGAACAATCAAATTTCTGATCTTCGTTTTTTAGAAAAGTTGACCGGATTACAAACGTTAGATCTGAGGTACAATCAAATTTCTGATCTTCGTTTTTTAGAAAAGTTGACCGGATTACAAACGTTAAATCTGAGGAACAATCAAATTACAGATTGTAGTTTTTTAGAAAAGCTCACCGCATTGCAAACGTTAGATCTGAGTAGCAATCAAATTACAGATTGTAGTTTTTTAGAAAAGCTCACCGCATTGCAAAGGTTAGATCTGAGCAGCAATCAAATTACAGATTGTAGTTTTTTAGAAAAGCTCACCGGACTACAAACGTTATATCTGGGTAACAATCAAATTACAGATTATAGTTTTTTAGAAAAGCTCACCGCATTGCAAACGTTAGATCTGTGGAACAATGAAATTTCTGACATCCGTTTTTTAGAAAAGCTCACCGGACTACAAACGTTATATCTGGGTAGCAATCAAATTACAGATTATAGTTTTTTAGAAAAGCTCACCGCATTGCAAAGGTTAGATCTGAGCAGCAATCAAATTACAGATTGTAGTTTTTTAGAAAAGCTCACCGCATTGCAAACGTTAGATCTGAGTAGCAATCAAATTACAGATTGTAGTTTTTTAGAAAAGCTCACCGCATTGCAAACGTTAGATCTGAGTAGCAATCAAATTACAGATTGTAGTTTTTTAGAAAAACTTACTGGATTACAATCGTTAGATCTGAGTGACAATCAAATTTCCGAACTTCGTTTTTTAGAAAACCTCACCAAATTACAATATTTAAATTTGGGTTCCTGCAACCTAAAAAGTATTCCATTATCCATCTTCCAACTGAATATGGAGATAAATATGGATGAGTATGGCGGCGAAGGGCTTTGCCTTAATGATAACCCGGAGTTGAAAGAGCCTCCATTGGAAATCGTTAAGCAAGGCAAGCAATCGGTATTGGATTGGTTTGAGGCGACAAAGAAAAAACTGAATGAAATAAAAATAATATTGATTGGAGAGCCAAAAGCAGGAAAAACATCCTTACTCAAAAGGCTAAAGTTCGATACGTTCAATAAAGAGGAAGTGCAAACCGATGGCATCAATATTGAGGATATCGAATTTGGGGAGTGCCATACATTTAAAGCCCAAGAATCGCTTCACAAAATAACCGGCCATTTCTGGGATTTTGGCGGGCAGGAAATTATGAATGCGACCCACCGTTTTTTTTTAACCAAACGTTCTGTTTACGTTTTGGTTTTGGATGCGCGAAAAGACGCAAATAACGAAGCACAAATAAGAAATTGGGTAAAGCGTGTTAAAGCAACGGGAGGCGATTCGCCAATCATTGTAGTCGCCAACCAAATTGATGTGAATCCCGGTTTTGGCTTTGAAAATGAGCGTGAATTGCAGAACGAGTTTCCTCAAATAAAATGTTTTCTAAAGCTTTCGTGTAGTGAAGGCACAAATATGGATCTTTTTAAAGAAAAACTGGCAGAATTGATTCCTGCCGCAGAGCTGTTTAATACAGAGATTGATGAAAGATGGATAAAAATAAAAGAGCGGTTACAAGAAGAAACAAAAGAAAAATATTTTCTTAACGAAGCCCATTTTTGGGAAATTTGTAACGAACACCAGTTGAATAAAAAGCAAGGACAGAAGAACGCCATTACTTTTTTGCATGATTTAGGGTTGGTGTTGCACTTTGAGGATCTGAAACTACAAGAATATTATGTGTTAGATCCTTATTGGATTACGTATGGAGTTTATCAGATATTAACGTCCGTCCATGCCGGTACGATGAAAGGAGTCGTCGGAATGGATCAATTGGAGTTTATTGTAAACGAAGAGGAAGATAAAAAAGGAAGTTATAATCCTGTAAACTATAAGAAGATAACATATTCTACCAATGAAAGGGATTTTTTAATCCGGATTTTACATCAGTTTAAGCTTTGTTTTTGCACACCCGACCACAGCCAATTTATTGTTCCGGATTTATTGGATACAGCAGAACCATTGGACAGCACCGAACCGGTCAGATCTTCCAGTGAGAAAATCGAATTTGTGTATGAGTATGATTATTTACCCAAGTCCATTATGCCGAATATTATGGTAGAGACCCACCATATTATGACGAAAAAGTGGAGAACCGGATGTGTATTATGCCGGGATGGTTGCAAAGCGCTTGTTACAAATTATCGAAACAGAATTTCCATTACAGTAACCGGCGAGTACAAGAAAAAGCGGGAGTTTATGGCTATTATCCGGTTTGGTATAGATTCGATCAATCAAAAGCTAGGTAATAAACCTGTTTGCTTAATTCCCTTGCCCGGCATGAATAATGAGTTTGCAGATTATGAAAGATTGTTGGCGCGCGAAAAAAAAGGAAAATCAGATTACATCTTTGATGAAGATAAACCAACAGAAAAAAGTATTCCAATTTCTGACCTTTTAGATGGTATTCCAAGTGAAAAAGAAGTAAGAATTAGCGGATCAGAATTTAAAGAATTGAAAGATGGAATTAATGATTTAAAAAATGATCATAAAGAAATAAAATGCGATTTAAACGATATTAAAAATAAACTCGATTTGCATTATAACTATTTAATTAGCCTGCCTTGTAATGGCAAAATTAAAAATGAAATTGAAGAAACAATCAAAGAATTGAATACTCAGCAAACGGATAAAATAACCGGAGAACTCACTGCGACGCTTATTGCAATATTTCGTGAATTTGATAAAGAAATAGATGCGAAATTAAAGGGAATTTATAACGATTTAAAAAAGACCGATAATCTACAAACTAAATTGAAATTGTCGATTCCGTTGATAAATTTATTGGGTATTGATTTGGGAGTTGAATTTGATATTAAGAGCTGGGCAACGAAAATGTATAAAAAATATGAATTGCAACTATTCAAGCTAATGGGAATGGTATAATATAATGCCCCCGTTGAGCAATCGGTTAGCAAATAAAATTGTACAAGTTCGGCGGCAGTTGTACTGCCGTCGGATTATCAAAAGCAAGCTGAGCTTGCAAGAAACAGTTCGACGAAGGCATAACCTTAGCCGAACAGGGACTCAGCTACACTTAAAAATGACTCAGCTATACTTAAAAATGATTCCGCTACACTGAAAAATGACTCAGCTACACTGAAAAATGACTCAGCTACACCAAAAAATGACTCAGCTACACTGAAAAATGGCTGAGTCCCGCTGAAAAATGACTGAGTTCCATGGAAAAATGGCTGAGTCCCATGAAAAAATGACAGAGTCCCACTGAAAAATGACTAAGTCCCACTGAAAAATGGCTGAGTTCCACTGAAAAATGACTCAGCTACACTGAAAAATGGCTAAGCCCCACTGAAAAATGACCGAGCGCCATTGAAAAATGACTGAGCACCGCTGAAAAATGACTGAGTTCCATGGAAAAATGACTGAGTCCCGCTGAAAAATGGCTGAGTTCCATGAAAAAATGGCTGGGCTCCATGAAAAAATGACTAAGCCCCGCTGAAAAATGGCTGAGTCCCACGAAAAAATGATGGAGCCTCGCTGAAAAATGACAAAGTCCCCGTTGAACCATGGGTTCGTAAATAAAAACAGTATAAGTTCAGCGGCGGGCTATTCCCCTCCTTCGGAGGGGTAAGGGGAGGCCCGCCCCCAGCCTCCGAACAAAGCCCGTTTGATTTTGTTGCTTTACAATGCAGGTACGCAATGAAGCAATTAAATCAATGAACCATGATCAATCCCGGCATAAATCCCCAGGTAGATGCATTTTTAAGCCACGAATCCAGATGGCAGAAGGAATTTGAGCAGTTGAGAGCAATTGTGCTCGATTGCGGGCTGACCGAAGAATTGAAATGGGGGCAGCCCTGCTATACCTTTCAGGGGAAAAACATTGTGTTAATACACGGATTTAAAGAATACTGCGCGCTACTGTTTATGAAAGGCGCCTTGTTAAAAGATCCCCGGGGCATTCTGGTTCAGCAAACGGAGCATGTGCAGGCCGCACGCCAGATCCGCTTTACCCGGCTTCAGGAAATCGGGGAGTTGAAACCCGTTTTAAAAGCCTATATCTATGAAGCCATCGAAGTGGAAAAAGCCGGTTTGGAAGTCCATTTTAAAAAGAACACGGAATTCCGGGTTCCGGAAGAGTTTCAATCCCGCCTGGACGAAACGCCCGGTTTGAAAACGGCTTTTGAATCGCTGACACCCGGGCGGCAACGCGCCTACCTCCTTTATTTTGCCGCACCCAAACAATCCAAAACACGGGAAGCAAGAATTGAAAAATACCGGCAGCAAATCCTCAACGGCAAGGGGTTGGATGATTGATTTCTAGGATTTTAGTAAACGAGTAGACTAGTAAACTAGTTTTAAGGCAGAAGGGAGAAAGCAGAAAGAATTACGAATTAAAAGTTACGAATTACGAATGAAGAATTTAGCGAAGCGGCCTTATGAACGTTAGCAAATAGTAAACAATTCAACAATTCAACAATTCAACAACTCAACAACTCAACAACTCAACGATTCAACAATTAAACACTTCAACAGTTAAACGATTAAACAAGCATTTCACCCTTCACTGTTCACCTTTCACAAATAAACAATTCAACAACTCAACGATTCAACAATTCAACAGGCATTTCACCCTTCACTGTTCACCTTTCACCTTTTTTTTCAACAACCGCATCCGTTCAGAGGCCTAAAATCGATACATTTGCTGCAAGCAAAAAATACATGCCCATTCTTTTCGATACCCCTTGATTTTTAGGCAGATGAAATTCAAATATGGCCTTTTACTGATCGCATCCTGTTGGTTGCAGCTTTCCTGTACCAGCAAGAATCCGTCCTTGGAGCGGGCGTTTTACTATTGGAAAAGCAATGAATACGATTTGAATAAAGAAGAACTCGCTCAAATCCAGGAGCTGAAGATCAACAAACTGTACGTAAAGTTCTTTGAAATCGAAAAAGACCCCGTATTCAACAACCGGCCCGTTTCGAAAACTTCCCTGCGGATCCGCGACAAGTACGATTCGTGGGAACGTGACGATAGCACCGGCTATTACCGTACGATTCCCAACCCGGAACTGAATGAAACCATGGACAAGCTGGAAATCATTCCCGTGGTGTACATTCAAAACGAGGTGTTGCCGGGCATTACGCAAGGCGTTGTGGATACATTGGCCGATAATATCGTGTATTTTATCGATAAAATATTCAAGAGAAACATCAGCGAAAAAAAGGACTACAACGAGATCCAGATCGACTGCGATTGGACGGAAAGCACCCGCGAAAACTATTTCCGTTTGCTGGAAACCCTCCGGAAAAAGACTTCGAAAACCCTCTCCTGTACCCTCCGGCTTTATCCGTACAAATACCCTCAGAAAATGGGCGTTCCTCCGGTCGGGAAAGCCACCCTGATGTGCTACAACCTGATTCCGCCCTTATCCCGGGAAGATCAAAACTCCATTCAGAACAATCCCGAATTGGAACTGTACCTGAAAGGAGCCAAAAAATACCCCATTCATCTGGATATTGCCCTTCCAGTCTACTCCTGGATGTATATTTACCAGAACAACCAGTTTAAAGGCGTGGTCAACCGCGACCTGAGCCAAATCGACAGCACTTCGCTGAAGCTCCTCAAGCCTTTTTGGTACGAAGTACAGGAAGATGTGGAACTCGATAACTTTTACCTCCGGAAAGGCGATAAAATCAAGCTGGAGGAAACCACCGCCGCCGAAACCCTGAAAAGTATTGCCTTGTTAAAAAAGTACCTTCCGCCGGACGGACAAACCACCCTTTCGTTATTTCATTTGGACCGTAAAAACCTGCAACAATACAACTATGAAACGCTTCGTTCCTTTTTTGATACTTTTAAGTAGTAGCCTTTGCATTCCGGCTTTTGCCTGCGGGCTGTATTACCCTTACGGCGAAGAAGTGCGTTTTAACCTGTTGCATCCGAAATGTTTTCAGCTTCCCGATTATTCCCTTTTCAATTATACCGCCGCGCTTTACGATTACACTTCCGGGAACCCGGATGAAATCAATGAAAGCGGTTATCAATCGGGGTTGCAGGCAAACCTGGTCCTGTGGCAGCAACGCTGTCAAAACAAGCCTTCGCGGGAGGATGTTTATGCCGCCGTTTATGCCGCCGACCGGATTACGGCCAATGAAAAAGATGAAAACAGCTTTATCCGTTACCTCTCGGTGCAAAAAGACGTGGAAGCGATCCGGTATCTGAATTTTGCCAAATCCTGCGAACCCTACAACGGCTTTTTGGACGATCCGTGGGAGCGGGAAGAAATCGTGAAAATGCCGCAGCGCGAACGCTTGATCCGGCAGGCCGAATCGGAAGCCAACCGTCTGAGCGACCCGGACCTCAAATGCCGTTACGCTTTTCTGGCCATCCGGTTGGCGTATTACAACCAGGATGAAGAAGTCATTCGAAGGCTCTACCAGACGGTTTTCGGGAAGGCTCAAAACAAAAATATCATTTACTATTGGAGTACCTATTTCTATTGCCTGACGCCGGAAGACGGCGCGGTAAAAAATTACCGGCTGGCGCAGGTGTTTGCGAATGCTCCCGACAAGCGTTTTGCAGTCTGCCAGTATACCGACCGGAAAATCCCGATAGAATCCGTATTGAGCAAAGCCTCCGGCCCGCTCGAAAAGTCGGCGGTATACCTGCTTTATGCCGTCCGGAATGCAGCCCAAGGATTGCCGGTTTTGCAGAAAATGTATGAAAACACGCCCGGTTTCGAAGGATTGGATTTTTTGCTGCTCCGGGAAGTAAATAAGCTCGAAGATTGGATTTGTACCCCGTACTACACCGAATTGGGGCCGGCCTTGTACGGCGGCAAGAATTTCGACGGCTGGTGGGGCGAGAATGAGAGGAACGACAAGGAAAACATCATGCTTCAACGAATCCGGGAGGACCGGAAGTATGCCCGCGAAGTACTCGGTTTTATTAAAAAAGCCGATTTCAGAAAAGTACACGATCCTGCGCTTTGGCAAACGGCCAAGCTGTACCTGCTTTTTATGGCGGGCGATTATGCTGCGGTTTTAAACGAAATCCATTCCCCCTGGCTCAAAACATTAAATCCCGACGGATTGGTCTTTATCCAGAAATTGGAAGCGCTTACCCTGACGGCTCATCAGAAAGCGGGCGAAGCGGTTCTTTTGGATCCGGTAAAAACCGCATTGATGAAGTACGACGACGATCCGCGCTTTATTTTTGCCGTAGGCCGGGAACTGGAATTTAAACAGAATACCACCGATGCGGCCTTGTTGTATTCCAAGAAAAACAAAAATACCGAAGAAGATCCCGATTGGGATTTTTCAGGTGTGTGTTGGCGCACCAAGCTAAGGCACTGCACCCTGTATGCCGATTTTTACACCGGCTATTTTTTCTATATGGATGCCCAGTACACACCGGAGCAGGTCGGGAAACTGATTGAGGACATCCAACGCAACGGGTCGAAACCGGATTCTTTTTCCGTTTGGAAATACGGGCGCGTGAAGTCCAAAATCGACCGGCTGTACGATCTGCTGGGAACCAAATACATGCGCCAGGATAAACTGGACCAGGCTTTCCGGGCTTTTCAATCCGTAAACGACACTTTGTGGAATTCGAATGTGTACGCTTACCGGCAATACCTGGATGCCAACCCCTTTTATACCGATTTCTACACCGAGCACCAATCCACTCCGGCCGATACCATTACTTACAACAAGCGCGAACTGGTCGAAAAGATTTTGGATCTCCTGCAAAAGGCCGGGAATGCCCAGAATCCGGACCGTGACTACGATTACTTCCTGTTGGGCAATGCCTATTTCAACATGACGCAATACGGCAATTCGTGGATGATGAAGCGGTATTACTGGACGAGCAACGCCACGCCGACCAAATTGGAGGACGATGAGGATTATTTCGGCTGCCTGCATGCAAAAGACTATTACCTCAAAGCCAAAGAAACTACGAAAAATAAAAAGTTTGCCGCTTTATGCCTGCGGATGGCCGGGCGTTGCGAAGGATATTTCCTGTCGCGCCAATATTACGCAACCCATGATTATTGGAATTCGGATTTTGACCGGGTGAACGATCAATTATTTGCCAAAAACAAATATTACCGGCAAATCGCCCGCAACTACCCGGAGGATTACGACGATTTGATCAGCCATTGCGAATCCTTTTCCGCGTACTTTCAGGAGCGAAAATAAGAGGGAATGGGTATTTTTGATCGGCGGATGTATCGTTGAAATGTGATGTGTGAAATGTGAAATGTGAAATGTGAAGGGTGAAGTGTGAAGTGTGAACGGGTTCAAGGTGCAGGGTGAATGGTGCAGGGTAAAAGGAGGAAATTGGGGAAGTCGTGTAAACCGGGGAAATTGGAGAAAGGGTTGGTTGATTTTAACCCCTTGGTGTAATTAAATCTAATAATATTCAATTGTAATCTCATAGCGTAAGAAGTGAAGCGTGAGTGGGTTGTTGAATCGTTGAGTTGTTGAATTGTTGAACTGTTTAATTAGTGAAGCGTGAACAGTGAAGCGTGAAGTGGGTGAAGGGTAAAAGGAGGAAATCGGGGAAGCTGAGGAAAGGGATTTCTCCATTTCGCTTCGCTCCAGTCGAAATGACGGGAGGTTTATCGTTCATACTTCATCATTTATCGTTAAAAACTCGTTTTCAACTTTCAATTCTCCATTTTCAATTAAGCCAAGCAGATTTCTCCATTTCGCCTGCTTCAGTCGAAATGACCCGGAATTCATCGTTTATCATTATGCATGGATCATTTTTCCTTCGTGTCTTTGTGATGAATTTCAGCATGCTTGTTTTTAATAACAGAATAAATTTTTAAATAACCTTTTGATTACTAGGGAAAAGATTTTGCGGCAATGCTGCTTTATGAGCCACATCGTGGCGAAACCGTTGGAATAAAAACCAAATCAGATCAGAATAAGAAGATTTTGCGGCGATGCCGGTTTGTGTGAGCCACATCGTGGCGAAATCTTTGTAGCAAATAGAATCAAAACGATCACAAGCAGCATCGCTGCGGCATATTTGTTATCCGATGATTTTACACAATTTGAAATTTTGAAAGAACAGAATTGAAACGGAATACAAATGATTTAAATAAACCAACTTTATGGGAAAGTTAGCCAAAATCAAGACAACAGAAACCGGCGCCAGCGTTGAGGATTTTATCAACCGGGTGGAAGGGGAGAAAAAACAAAACGACAGCTTCCGTTTGCTCGAACTGATGCAGCGGCTCAGCGGGGAAGAACCCAAAATCTGGGGCAGCTCCATCATCGGGTTCGGAAACCGGAGGTATCAAAGCCCCGCTTCGGGGCGGCAAGTAGATTGGTTCAAAATCGGGTTCTCGCCACGCAAAGCGAACCTGGCATTGTACCTGGTGATGGATATACAAGCCCATGCGGAGGCATTACAAAAACTGGGAAAATACAAAACGGGAACGGGCTGCCTTTACATCAACAAGCTGGAGGATGTCGACCTCGCCGTGTTGGAAGCGATGATTGCGGCCTCCCTGAAAGAAAAATAAATGCGGATAAACGAATTAAATCAATGGGATATGAATAAACAGAACGGATTCCGGAATCCGAAAACAAAACAACAGCGCCTGGTCTTCACGCTGATCATGGTGGTGGTGATGGTCTATTTTATGACGGTATATAATGCGGCCCTGGAAGGGGGATTGAGTTATTCCACCTTTCTCTCCGCTTTCCGGACCATGTGGCCCGAAGTCGTTGCCGCATTCCTGGCCCAGCAATTTATTGCCGCTCCCCTTGCCCGGAAACTGGTGGGACAAATCGTCGACACCCAATCGGAAAAACGGGTTTTCGTACAAATCGCGATGGCCGGTTGCATGGTCTTTATTATGGCGCCTTGCATGACGCTATTCGTCAACATCCTGCACCATGGCTTTTCACCGGATATGCCCTTGTTTTGGTTGAAAAAGCTGGTCATTAACTTCCCGTTTGCCCTTTGCATCCAGGTTTTTTACGTAGGCCCGCTGGTGCGGTTGATTTACCATACCCTTTACCGGAGAAGCTAAGCGGGGCGGCGGCAACCTTTTAACGGAAAACTTGTCATTGAAATAAGGCTTGTTGAAAAGAAACAATCGTGAAAAACAAAACCATTTTCCTTGTGCTGTTGCTGGCCGTCAGTTCCGGCATCCGGGCGCAAAAACCCGAAACCCTGAAACTCTTTTCGATCGCTCTTCAGGACAGTGTTCCCGTGAAGGTGTGGTTGCCCGAAGATTACCAGCCCGGCCGGAAATACCCGGTGATTTACGAGTTTATTTACGACCATACGAACTTTATTGCAGCCACCCTGCAAAACATGTGGAGTACTCCGCAAACCATCGTCGTTTATGCGGAAATCGAGGGAGGAAACGAACACTACAGCAACCCTTGGTTGACGGATGCCGGACAAAAATACTATGCCTTTCTCAAAAACGAATTGCTCGATTCCATCACAGCCCGTTACCACACCACCTGCCGGACGGCGATGGGCCTTTCGCAGGGAGCCGATTACCTCAACTACATCCTGCGAAACGATCCCCAACTCTTCGACTCGTATGCGGTTTTCTCGATCGAACGCCCCGTTTACTATCAGGCAAACCTTCAAACCTATACGTCGAAGCTTGCGAATAAAATCTCCTATTTTATCGCGGTCGCAAACGACATGCAGGAACGCATGGATTTTGCCGCCCGCTTGTACGATTCGCTGAAAACCTCGCCTTACCTGAACATCCGGAAAGAATACTATCCCCATGCGGAACACTCCTACAGCATCCTGTACGGGCTGCCCGATGCCTTGAATTTTATCTACGAAGATTATGCCCTCTTTCCCGATCCGGCTCCCGGCGAAAAGCCGGCCGGTTATTTTGACCGGGTATTGGCTGAAAAAAATGCAAAATACGGGATGCTCAATTATCCGGGCTTTATTCTTCATCTCTGCACGCTCCTCGAGACCACCCAGGCAACGCCGGATGAAATCCGTTCGCTGCTAAGCCGGGTGAACGGCCATGAAAATACGGGCGATCTGGAACTGTTTAATTTAGGCCCTTCCCTGATGCAAGCCGGGCTGTATGAAGCCGCCGGGCAAGCATTCCGCCTGTCGCTGGAAAAACAAAAAGGAGCGGCCCCGCGAATGGATCCTGCATCCATCTACTCTTGGCTGGCCCGGGCGTACGAAAAACTGGGCGAAGACGCAAAAGCGCTGGAAACGCTGGAGGAAGGATACGAGCAAACCCAAAGCAAGGGAGGGGGATTTTTGCTTTACCGGATCGGAACCGTCCGGATCGAGAAAAATTTGGATGTCAAAGCAGGGATCGGTACCCTTAAAACCTTGTTATCCCAAGTCCGGCAAAATACGGTGATGACGGTTTTTATCCCCACCGATAAAATCTATGCGGAGATTGCGAAAGGCTATTGGAAGCTGAAAGACAAGAAACAAGCCCGGGAAAACCTGCGGAAAGCCCTGGAATTAAATCCGGACAATCCGGAAGCCCGGGAATTGCAAAAGAAGCTGAATGAAGGAGAGAAACCTGTAAAATAACACCGTCCGGAAACAGTGAAACATGAACCGGCACATTACCAAACCATACAAACAATAACCCCTAAAACTTAAAACGATGAAAACAAAAGGAATGATCCTGTTTTTACTATTGATTCCGATGGTAGATTTATTCTACTCCTGCTGCAATTGTGACGTTATCACAATATACAAGAGTTATTCGCATCAAACACTCTCCCTGAAAAACTTGGATAATAGCGGAGAACAAGCCATGGAGTCGGATTCGTTGCAACTAAACAAGAACGCTTACGGCATTCGCCTTTATCTGATAAGGGAGGAAGTTGTCACCGCCCAACATACGCAACGAAACCGTTCCTTTCTTATTCCATCGGTTTATGCAATGAAATGCGAGTGTGCTCCGGAATGTGTTTACTCTGCAAAAGATAGTATCCTATCAATAAAAATAGTCACTTTACACAAGTTCGATGACCAACATCCCGAAAACTCGGATATTACCGACTATTTTAAAATTGCACACACCTATTCCAGCGTTAAAAATTATGTAGCAACGCTACACTACACCTATCCGTATGACATTCTGGCTTTCCTGGATAAAGAATTAAAAATAGATTTACTGCTTATGGCTGCCCCGGAAACAACGGAAAATCAGCAATTCGAAGTTCAGCTTGTGTTATCGGATGGGCGCATTTTGAAACAACAAACCCCGGAAATAAAACTGCTATGATGCGCAAACTGTTTTTAATCCTTTTTTCGTTCGGGGCTTTTTTATCCGGGATTTATGGCCAAAAAACCGCTGCATATAAATCCAAATGGCAAACAAGAGCCCTTGTCGGCACGACCATTCCGGTAACAAAACTGTTGCAAGGCACGGAGGCGGATTACCTGCTTCAATATGATGACCATTCCTATTATTGGCAAATACCATCCATAACCTGTTTTTTCCATAAACATTGGGGCCTGGAATTTAATTTCCAGGCGGGAACTTCCCGAGGAATCAAAAACCGGGCTGATCACTTTATGGAAAGGATGCATTCGGATTACAGCGATAAATACTATGTGCGCCCCGAAACAGGAGCCAGTTCCAGTGATTTGACCCTTTTTTACGGGGATATCACCCGGGGCTATCTAGGTATCGTGTATCGATGGGAAACGGATAAGTTCTATGTATATCCGAAACTCTCCGTTGGAGGGATCTCATTTTCTACGGATTGGGGGCATGCAGGGTTGAAAGAAAAAAACTCGAACAACGAATACAACCTTTCCTTTTCGACGAAGGCCGCCAGTGATTTTTATTTTACACTTGCCCCCTCCGTCTCATTCGGATACAAGATATTCAACTGGTTTTATTTTAATGCGGATATCACGCTTTCGTATTACAAAACGGATATCCTTCTGGAAAAGAAATTTACAAACCTGGTCACCCGGAAAGGATCTGTAGAGTATATGGATTACAAAACGGAGGTCGTTACCTTGAGTTTGGGAGCCGGACTCATCCTCGTCATGCGTTAGAAACTTCGTTACATTGCTATTGTAAAAGCCTGCAAAACAGCCCGGCTGAAAACACACCATCCTCTTTGCGGAAGCGCTCAACGATGTCCGTAGATATCTTTTATTTCACTGCAACTTCAAGTCGGGCTTTCGAGAAGCATAGGCTCCTGTACCGCCTTTTCCGCGCTTTCGCCCGCATCGCCCGCCACTGGATTTCCCCATTCTCCGGGCCTTGAGAATCAGAAAGAAATAGCGATCCGGAATTTCCAGGTTTTGCATAAAAAAAAGACCTGTTTTAGGGATTCCACCTTGATATTTTACAGGGGAACCATATCTTTGTGGAAGATGAGAAATCTATATCAATTACAAATTAATTGTATCCGAAAACACAAAAAAAGCTTTCTCGATAATCCCTGAAGCAGCGGCCGGTTTGCAACTGTTTGTAGCAGACGGAAAAGTACAACAAACATCCCTTTTCGGGACGATAGGTGCAATAGAAATAAAGCCAAGTGCGGCCAATAATAGAGTTGGGTATAATTAACGAGAGTGATAGAAAATGAAAAATTCAATAAGAAGAAATCGAAATATAGGGACAGCCAAACAAGGTTTTGGACAAAATAACAAGTTGGAAATTTCCAATCCATATGGAACTCTTAAAGATTTTTACGAAAGACTTGATAATTACAAGAAATACAAACGAATTATAAATGGACATGACTTTCTGTTTATCGTGGAACAAACACGGAAAACGTCACAACATGCTTGTTCCATAAAAGATATAAAAACGATTATAGAACAAATTCCATCAGTTGATTATGGAGAATTGAAGTTTATAGTTTTGAGACAACCTAAAAGAAAAGAAGAAACCCTTTCGCCATCGTGGGGAAGATTAATATATTCGTATGAATTCGAAGGCGACTATTTCCCAGCAATCATATTAGACGCTGTTGATTACGCACAGAAATTCAAATGGACAAAAAAATTATCTATAAATTCCCAAAAAGAACTTGAACGCTTGAAAGAAGACGGACACGATTTTTTTGATAATGGAAAATTTTATGAAGCAGAGTTTAAACTAGAATTTGTTCGTAATACTCAATTATACAGAACGCTGTTGCATGAATTTGGGCACTATGTCCAATATTCAGAATTGGTGGACAGACCTGCAACTGAGGATGAAGATTATGAGATTTATGAAAAAAGACGAGATAATTATTTCAAATTACCTAAAGTTGAGAAAGAGAAATTTGCACATAAATATGCTGACACTTTGAGAGAAAAAATGCAAAGACAGGGGACAATCCCCTTTGACCGAAAAGAATAAAACTATGTTTGACTTGCCCCGTTCAGCTTAGGCTTTGCCTGAGTTGGATTTATATCAAAACAGGCTTTGCCTGCAAAAGCAAAATAAAAAAGAGCAAATGAATTTTGGATGGTTTTCAGCTGGAACCTGCAAGGATAGAACGGAAGAGGCAAAGCCATCGTTCCAATGTCAACGTTCACGGTCGGCATGGCCTCAAACGAATGGGACATAGACAATAACATGGTTGATAATAAGAAAAAGACTCATACATAAAGAATCCCTTTTTAATTATAAATAATCCAATCTAAAAAACATGTTTCGTAAGTATTTTTTGATTTGCATTTTGTTCAGCTGTTTTGCAGGTTCTTGCACGAAGGATAATCCAACGGGCACGGATCATCCGGATATCCCGGCAAGTATGACACAGAACGTATTTACATCAACGGCCGATGGAAACATCGGTTATTGGTTGTATACGCCTGCAAACGCAAAGGACAGTATGCCTTTAATCATCTACCTTCACGGTGGCAGTGGACGGGGTAGCGATTTGGATCTTGTTACCGGCGGGAGTTTACCCAAGTTTCTTCAGGAGGGTACGGTTAAAGACATTCCGGCTTTTATTCTGATGCCTCAATGTCCGGCAAACAAAACCTGGGAACAAATCGGACCTTCAATGATTGAATTAATGGAAAAAATAGCTTCCGGCCAAAAAATCAACACAAACAAAATCAGTTTAACCGGTCACAGCTTGGGAGGTTCGGGAACTTGGAGGCTGGGTGCGGCCTATTCCTCAAAGTTTAGTTGTATTGCGCCATTAAGCGGAAGCGCCGACCTTAATGCTGCACCGAGCTACACCGGTTTCCCTGTTTGGGCCTTTGTCGGCTCTGCCGATGATATTGTCAGTCCCAACAGCAGCAGTGCAATCGTCTTTAAAATCAATAATTTGGGTGGAAACGCACAACTGAAAATCTATGATGGCGCGACTCATTTTGAGGTACCCGATTTGACTTACAAAGACCCGGATGTTAAACTTTTAGAGTGGATGATTAATCAGACGAAATAGAGAAAAGACAAGGATGTTGTTTTCTCCTAAAATATGGAATTGGAATTAGCGGAAACGATCATGAAGATTATTTAATATGCTGAAACCGAAAGCAAACCGATTGCCGACCGAGAGAATGCCTGCCACCAACTTACGATCTGTTTGCAGCAGGCGGATAGTTGCATAGGATGAAAGTTATCGCTAAGTTCGCTGCAAGCAACCGTGGGACCGTTGACTGTAATGAAAGCACACTTAAATAAGATGGTTCAATAAAAATAGAATTTGAAAACAAAATGAATACGGATTACAAGGTTGGCGATTTGATTTATGACGCAAATATTTATGACGGATTAAATACCTTCCTGTCTGATTTGCAATTTTACAAAAAGTGGCTGCCGGGAAATAAGGATGCTAAAATCCTTGAGCTTTGCTGTGGCACAGGCAGACTTACGCTTCCCATTGCAAAGGATGGATACAATATTTGTGGCGTAGATTACACTTCATCCATGCTTGAACAAGCAAAGGTAAAAGCGTCCGAAGCAGGATTAGAGATTAATTTCATGGAAGCGGATATTAGAACATTAAACTTGCAGGAAAAATTCGACCTTATTTTTATTCCATTTAATTCCATTCATCATTTATATAAAAATGAAGATTTATTTCAGGCATTGAATGTCGTTAAAAATCACCTCAAAGCCGGAGGTTTATTTCTGTTGGATTGTTTTAATCCGGATATTCGATATATTGTTGAGGCTGAAAAAGAACAAAAAGTAATGGCTGAATATACAACCAACGATGGAAGGGAAGTATTGATAAAACAAACAATGCGTTATGAAAAGGCAACCCAGGTTAACCGCATCGCATGGCATTATTTTATCAATGGCGAGTTCAATTCTATTCAAAATCTGGATATGAGAATGTTTTTCCCTCAGGAATTAGATTCATATCTGGAATGGGCTGGTTTTACTATTGTTCACAAGTTTGGAGGTTTTGAAGAAGAAGCATTTAACGATCACTCAGAAAAACAGATATTTGTATGCAAAAAAATTAACGACCGCCAATAAGTAAGAACCTGAGCGGTTGGCACCGTCCGTTACCCGCGCCACCGTCTGCCCCGGTGGACAGTTTGTCGCCCGCAACCGACGCACGAGTGAGCGGAGAACCGAACTTGTTCGAGTTTTGCCGAGCGAGAAGGAGTAAAACCGAAGGTTAACCCCGTTCGCAAGCAGTTGTGGGAACGTCAGGCGCAAGCGTCGGATAGCGTAGCGAGACAATGAAAAGCAGTATTGAACGCTTACACCAAATATAAACCGTCCGACAAGGATATAAAAAAGTAAGAAAAATGAAAAAAGCATTAGTGATAATAGATATCCAAAATGATATAACAAAGAATTACAAGGAAATAATTGGAAATATAAATAAAGCCATAGATTGGGCGGTTAACAATGGCATTCGGGTTGTTTATATACGGCACGAAAATTTATCGGACGGCACAAGGACTTTTAAACCCAATACGCGAGGGTCTGAATTAGTTCCGGATTTGAAAATGGTATCGCAACATGTTTTCACAAAATACAAAGGAAACGCATTAAGCAGTGAGGAGTTCGCAGACTTTATTAATAAAAACGGAATAGATGAATTCTACATAACAGGAGCAGATGCTATTGCTTGTGTCAAATCAACCTGTTTTAACATGACGAAGGAAAATTTTAAAGTTAATGTTTTGTCGGATTGCATTACAAGCTATGATAAAAGGAAAATTGACGAAATGCTTCGTTATTATGAAAGTAAAGGCTGTAACATAATTAGTTTGAATGACCTGTTATGACAACCGAAAATAAAATAAAGTATTTTGAAAATCGGGAAGATTGGCGAAAGTGGCTGACTGACAACTTTGAAACTGCCAATGAAATTTGGTTTGTATTTCCCACTAAATCGTCAGGCAAAAAAAGTATTGCATACAACGACGCTGTTGAAGAAGCCCTTTGTTTCAGGTGGATTGACAGTACCATAAAGTCGCTTGACAAAGACCATAAAATTCAGCGTTTCACCCCCGGAAATCTTAAAAGCACCTACCCGCAAGCCAACAAAGAACGGCTTAAATGGTTATTGGAAAATAAAATGATACACCCTAAATTTGAGGGTAAAATATGAAATGTTTTATCTGAACCTTTTCTTTTTCCAAATGATATCATTGAAAGATTGAAAGAAGATGAAATAGCATGGAAAAATTATCAACATTTTTCCGGCACCTATAAACGTATCCGGAGTGCATACATTGGAGCAGCCAGGAAATGACCATTAGCATTTGATAAGCGATTGAACAACTTTATCAATAAAACGAAAGAGAATAAGATAATAACAGGATTTGGTGGAATTGAAAAATACTATTCATCCAAATAAAATGCCAACGCCTAACTGGCATTCGGCGAGATATGTAAAATTTCAACAACAATAAAAAATTAAAATTATGGCAAGGATCAACCCACACATTAATTTCAATGGCAATGCAGAAGAAGCATTCAACTTTTACAAGTCGGTATTTGGCGGAGAGTTCACAAAAATAATGCGTTTCAAAGATTTAGCAAGCGCTGAATTTCCGGTAGCAGAAAATGAAGCAAATAAAATCATGCACATTGCTTTACCAATCGGTAACGATTTTTTAATGGCCAATGATGTACCTGAAATAATGGGACAAACAAACGAAAATGAGAACAGAAGCAAAATTGTAATTACTGCAGAAAGCAAAGAAGAAGCTGACAGGTTATTCAATGGGCTTTCGGCAGGCGGACAAATTGAAATGCCTATTTCCGACAGCCCCTGGGGTTCCTATTTTGGAATGTTTAGAGACAAATATGGAATTGAATGGATGGTAGATTTTGACTCGAATGATCAGGAACAAATCTAGCCGGAGAAAAACAACAAACGCCTGACAAGGTATTGCCAAAAACGGGGCTGAGCCGGCGAACGAATCGGGTACAGCGTCGAACTTGTCCGGACTATGCCGGGTAAGGAGGAGGACGCCGGAGGCAAATCGGTCATTTCGGCTTTTTTCTTGTGGGATCGTTTTGCAGCCCGTGAGCCTGCTCGCAAGCAGCTTCCGGAACCTTGGCTGCGAGTTTATGAAGCGCCTTAAACAATTAAATATGAACCATCCAGAGAAAGATATTTATTCGGAAAATCCGTGGTTGAAATGGGCTATTGAGCTTCAATTTATAGCACAAGCAGGATTGACCTATTCAAGAGATTCCTTTGATTTGGAGCGATTTGAGAGAATCCGGGAAATATCGGCTGAAATAATGAGTTTGAAATCGGGTTTGAGTATGGAGCATGTGCGGGAAGTATTTTGCAATGAGGTAGGCTTTCAAACACCAAAACTAGACACACGGGCGGCGATTTTTCGCGATCATAAAATATTGCTTGTAAAAGAAAAAAACGGTACATGGTCTTTGCCCGGTGGGTGGGTTGATGTGAATGAATCCATAAAATCAAACACCATAAAAGAGGTAAAGGAAGAATCCGGATTTGACGCCATTCCTGTGAAACTGATTGCAGTTCAGGACAGGAGCAAACACAATCTTCCTTTATATGCTTATGGAGTATGTAAGGTTTTTGTATTATGTGAAATTACAGGCGGAGAATTTGTCCCGAATCTTGAAACGATGGGATCTAATTTTTTCGAATTGGGAAAATTACCTTTACTTGCGGCAGAAAAGAATAACGAAGAACAAATAGAGATGTGTTTCAAAGCGTATTATTCAGGTAATTGGGAAACTGTTTTTGACTGATTCGCGTAAACCCGTTCCGCTTAGGCTGTGCCTGCAAAAAAAGGAAACAGATGTCTCGACTTCGTTGTACTTCGCCCGACATGACGACACGAAGAAAGGGAAAACGGTTTTAGCGGGCGGCGAAGCCGCCCGCTAAAACCGCCACAACACACCGCGAACATGTCATTCCGAGCGAAGCGAACGAGGAACGAGTGAACGCAGTCGAGGAATCTGTCGAATGAACGCAGGCTGGTTTATCAATGACCAAGTGCCGTCGAGGAATCTGCCGAATGAACATACGCTGGTTTATCAATGACCAAATGCCGTCGAGATAGCTGTCGAATGAACGCACAACCTAAAACAGAACGTTGAAACAGCACGAAAACAACCATCGAACAGGCTTGCTGAAAACCGGTTAGAATAAGCACAACAAAGTTTTATATGAACATTCAGGAACAAATCCAAGACTATATTGCCAGCCAACCGGAACCCAAGCGCACCGATATGCAAACGTTGCACCGCATCATCCGGCAACTGATGCCGGCATGTAAATTATGGTTCCTGGATGGTAAAAACAGTGAAAATAAAACGGTTTCCAATCCGAATATAGGATATGGACTTCAAACTCTAAAATATGCGGATGGAAAAACCAGGGAATTTTATCAAATTGGGATCAGTGCAAACAAAACCGGAATCTCTGTCTATATCCTCGGTATAAAAGATAAGGAATACTTAGCCAAGACTTATGGAAAAGAACTTGGGAAGGCAAGCGTAAGCGGATATTGCATCAAGTTCAAAACGCTGAAAAATATAAACATAGATGTGCTGGAAGCGGCCATACGATATGGGCTTGAGCAAGAATTGTAATTTCCGTGCAAACGTTGAACGTTTGGGTTTCGTTGCGGGCAATAAAGCCGTCGCCAGCTTGTATCCCCGTATCTTTGTATGAATAGAACAGCTAAGCTTTAGCTTTGTATCCGCTTTGGCTTTTAGCTCGTGGGATCGTTTAGTCTTCCGCAGCCTACCCGGAAGAACTGGCGGCATGTCAGGCGCCAGTGGGCGAAAGCCCGGTGGGCAATGATTAAGAAATGGAAAGCTGGTTGACAAAATTAATATAAACCGTTCCGAAAGGAGCATAAAAAGGAATAACATGAAAAAAGTAGACTTCAAAGCATTTGTATTAACGACAATGTTTGTTTGTTCCATTGGCATGGCTATGGCACAAAAATCTGCAAAGGAAGCAATCAAATACGCGGAAAGCATCGATTTTGATAAAATGATGGACCCGAAAATCGACCTCAAACAGTGCAGTTATATTGCGGAGGAAAAAGGAAATTACGGCATCATGTCAATCGACGGTAATCCAATGCTGCGTGGTGGTTTGATCCCTTCCGGCATACACATGTTGCAACTCCACTATGAAGATTTCAACTATAACAGCAGCAAGTCTGTCAGGATGATTTCCGAGAACAGGCAATTCCATTTCGAAGCAGGCAAATCATACCATTTTGATAGAAAAAAGTCTGAAAAGTATGAATTAGTGATCGAGGAGGATTCTGACAATAAGATCGAATACCTCAGGGCGCTTATGGAATATACCGAAGCCAACCCCGACCGTTTAAATGGGACGTGGAACGGAGAAAAGAAACGCTTAATGAACACTTTTTTCATACAATACACCCTGGAAGGAAACAAAATGGCATATGAAGGAAAAAGCAAACATGCAGGCATGAAAGCTTTTGTTGCAGAAGGACGCTTGCTGTATAACGAAAATATCCTGATTATGTTTCCCGAAAAAGCCACTGCCAACGGAAAGGAAGTTGAACATTTCAGCAAGGAACCCCAATATATTTGGTATTATACGATAACGGATCATGTATTACACATCGAAGGCGGCAGGTTGTTCGAAAAAGGAGGTTTGATATGGGAAAATACCGGAGAATTCCGTAAAACAAACTGACGATATAGGTAGTCCTACAAAAGGCATAAAGAAATGCCAGTACCTAACTTGCGGAGTGTTTGCAGGTAGGGCTGTTAACTTCTTGTTGATGCCTTACAGGCAAATGATTGTCATGGAATATCTTTTCTATTGACGTAGTTGTCCAACGGACAACCACAGGACCGATCTTTCCCTGTTCAGGGGAAAGATATCAATAGAATGCCGGAAAGAATAAACCCAGTTGCCCGTCAGGGCATTAATCAAGCCATCGATTTAGAATTTAACAGCCCTGCTGTTTGCCAGCGGGCAGTGAAGTACAACAAACATCCCTTTTCGGGATGACGGTTGTAACATAAATATAGCCAGGTGTAACCCGTTCAGCTTAGGCAGTGCCTAAGTTGGGTTTATCAAAACAGGCTTTGCCTGCAAAAACAAAATAAAAGAGCAAATGAATTTTAAAAAATAATTGATTCAACACCCTGAAAGAAAGCATGAATTACTATTCAAAAAACCTGAATGCAAGCAACTTGCAAAGATGCTATGAACTGGCGCCTCCAAGAATCCAGCAAATGCTAACAGCAGAAATAAATTTCATCCGAAGCAAACTTTCTATCAATGATAGTGTACTGGACTTAGGCTGCGGATACGGGAGGGTGGCGATTGAACTGGCGAAGAGCGTTAAAAAGATCGTGGGGATTGATATCTCTCAAGACAATATTGAATTCGCCCAAAGTTTGTGCCGACAGCTTGATAATCTTGAATTTTACAAGATGAATGCCGCAGCATTGAATTTTCCTGACGATACATTCGATGTAACCCTTTGCATTCAAAACGGCATTTCAGCTTTTAAAGAAGATCCTTATTTATTATTGGCAGAAGCAGTAAGAGTTACCAAAAAAGGAGGAACCCTTTTATTTTCCAGTTATTCGGATAAAATCTGGCAAGACCGCTTGCATTGGTTTCAACTTCAAGCCGACGAAAAATTAGTAGGAGAAATCGATGAAGAACAAACAAAAGAAGGTATTATTGTATGTAAAAACGGATTTAAAGCAATCACGTATTCCGGGGATGATTTTTTAGAATTAGCCTCAGCATGTAAGGTGGATGTGCATATTTATGAAGTAGACCATTCCAGTGTTTTTTGTGAGATGAAGAAGAAATAAATTCGGAAGTTACACAGTACTGGTTGCCAGCCGAAGGTACAAAGGAACTAAAGTGAAAATTTAAACCAAACGGACCATGGATGCAAAAATGCAGAAACTAAAATTTGTTTGCCCTTTGATAACCGTCACAGATATGAAACGCTCGCGCGATTTTTATGAAAAGGTATTGGGACAACAAGTGGAATCCGATTATGGAGAGAATGTTTCCTTTGGAGGATTCGCCCTTCATTTACGTTCTCATTTTAAAATGCTGATTGATCCTGAAGAAATTACAGGCGGCGGAAACAACTTCGAACTTTACTTTGAATACGATAAGGTGGAGCAAATCGTAGAAAAACTGAAGGCGGAAAAAGTTAAATTTGTACACGAGCTTCGGGAACAACCCTGGAAACAGCAGGTGGTACGATTTTACGACCCGGACGAAAATATGGTTGAAATTGGAGAATCGTTGGAATATTTGATGTTCAGGCTACACCAACAAGGAAACTCCTTGGATGAAATTTCGAAAATGACCGGAGTAGACCGGGAAGTAGTGGAAAGGATGCTGTCGGAATTCGACAAACAAAACGGGTAATCTGCTTTTCGATGGCGAATGCAGCCCCAATAAACCAAAAGAAAATTTCGCAACGAATGGAACATAAAACAAGGATCCGATTAGAATCGTTCACCGAGGAGGATTTTGAACGGTTAATTTCGTGGATTGATCACGAAGAGTTGTTGGTTCAGTTTGCCGGGGCTATTTTTAGCTATCCATTGACAGCAGCGCAATTGGCAAACTACCTGTCCGATGAGAAGCGGTTTGCTTTTAAGGTCGTTGAAGTTGAAACCGGGGCAACGATCGGCCATGCGGAAATTTATTTGACCGATCCAGATACCGCCCGTCTATGCAGGATTTTGATCGGTAATAAGGAACGCAGGGGAAAAGGTACCGGACGCCAGATTGTGCAGCAATTAACGGATGATTCCTTTGAACGGCTTCATGTTGAAGTGGTGGAATTGAATGTATACGACTGGAATACCGCTGCCATAAAATGTTATGAAAAAGCAGGCTTCAAAATAAATTCCAACAAATCGAAAACAGTGGAAGTAAACGGGAAAGTTTGGACGGCAATCAATATGAGAATACGAAAAAGTGAAAGAAAAGGGGATTGACGGCTGAATAACCAAATTGTGGCCTGTTGGTGGAGAGAATACAAAGTTAGTGACTTGTCTTAGAGTCTGTTGTAAGAATTCGTTAGACCATTATAGAGCAGAAAAAACAAACAGAAAATGAAGAGTAGAATAAGGCTATTGACAATTTTTTTTGTGTTGGTTATGTTGATTGCATTGGGAACTCCTCCTTATATGGTTTTACTGAAAAGAGGAGTTGCCGAACTTAATGCGGCCGTTGTAATAATGATGGTCCTGTTTTTATTATTGTTTGCAGGCGGACTTCTGGCAGTTATTTGGCTGACGCTTATCGTGAAAATTGACAATGACAATAAACAAATTACATTTATTTATCCATTCAGGCTGAAAACAACAACCTTGAAATTTGACGAAATATTGGGTTTTAGATTTAAGTATTTAAAAGCCGTCAGGATTGATTATAAGGCGTTGCAGATTAAAACAAAAACAGGTGCGACTTTTTTGTTTTCGGACTTTGAGACCGCTAACCTTCGGGATTTTGAAGATCAGTTCCTGTTGCATTTTGAACTTCGGAAAGATAGAAATTTTGCCGAATTGAGTGGACAAACGAAAGAGGAGGAAATCAATGAGAGCCGGCTTTTTGACTATGAACAGGCAAAAACAATTAGGCTTCTGTTGTTTATTTTGATTGGGTTTTGTGTCTTTATGATAGGAGTGGTTGGTAAGAAGAGCATTGATAATGAAAATGGACTCACGCCCTCTGTAACAACAACAGTAGTTTTGACGCTTTTAATGTCAGTTTCTGGGGGAAAATCCCTCGCCTTTAGGCGAAGACTTTAGTATGTTTTTTATCTTTGAAATAAAAAATGCAGCATTATCGCAAGACGAGCCATACGACCTATGATTGTAAATATCATGTAGTTTGGATAA
>JAVBOY010000050.1:0-30257 GCA_031550085.1 Lentimicrobiaceae bacterium | reverse complement strand
GTTGATCGGTACGATCAAGGTGAATTCCCAACCGACATGTGGCTACAATAACGGAAGTATCCTGGTAGTAGTTACTGGTGGTAGTGGCGCATATGAATACTCTATCGATGGAGGAGTGACATATCAGGTATTACCGGGCAGTGGCATTATCGGAGGCTTGTTAGCCGGTAATTACCAGGTGATGATCCGCGATGCGAATGGCAGTGGCTGTGATGATTTGAGCCAAACCTTATCGTTGGTGAATAGCAATGCGTTAACGACCTTGAACAGTTTGAGTGTAGTAGACGCAAGTACGTGTTCGAGCAACGACGGTAGTGTAACGTTTACCGTTACGGGAGACGTTCCGTACGGTTACCAGATCGACAACCAATCGGTGGTAACAGGTGTTCATACGACCAGTGTGACAGTTAGTGGTTTATCTGTGGGCGAACATACCTTGATATTGACCGATTCGACAGGCTGCAGTTCCCCTGCAGGCACCTTTACGATCCATGCAGTGAACAGCGGATTGGACTTTGTGTTGAGCGAAGTCTCCCCGGGCGATTGCAATGGAGGTTTGGGTACTTTAGGTATTACGGTGACTACGGGTGTAGCTGTAGCTTACCGTTTGGACGGTAGAGAATGGGAACCGATGACGGGCAATGTAGTGAATATCTTGGCCGCTCCTGGTTTACATACGGTAGAACTAATGACCGCCAACGGCTGTATCTCCGAGTTGAAAACTCAACGAATCAGTATAATTGATAATGACCTGATGGCAAATCTGTTGGCTACAACAAATACAAGTTGTGCATTGAACAATGGTTCTATTACAATTGAAGTTACGGGTGGCACGGCACCTTATACCTATAGCTTGTATGGCGGTGCCAATCCGGAAATCTTAACGGGCAGCAGTCCGTTCACGATCGGCCATTTGCCGGCAGGTGTATACAACATTCTAATTACAGATATGAATGGTTGTAAGACATACATCTATGATGCTAAGGTCCTTCAAGGTACCAGCAGCACGCCGTTGATCGGTACGATCAAGGTAAATTCCCAACCGACTTGTGGTAACAATAACGGAAGTATCCTGGTAGTAGTTACTGGTGGTAGCGGCCAATATGAATATTCAATCGATGGTGGGTTGACATACCATTCGTTAGCTGCCAACGGAATTATCTCCGGCTTATCTGCAGGAAATTATGCTGTACTCGTACGCGATGCGAACGGTAGTGGTTGTAACGATTTAAGTCAAGCTGTAGCATTGATCAGCCGCAATACGTTAATCATAATAAGCGGACTAGTCACAACCGATGCAAGCACTTGCTCCAGTGAAGATGGAAGTGTAACGTTCTCCGTTACAGGCACAATGCCATATGGTTACCGGATTGACAATCAAGCGGTAGTAACGGGTGTTATGACTCCGACGGTTACGGTAGGTGGTTTGTCGATGGGAGAACATACGTTGACGTTGATCGATTCGACGGGATGTAGTTCGCCGGCAGGAACCTTTACCATTCATGCAATAAGCAGTGGTTTGGACTTTGTCTTGAGTGAAGTATCTCCGGGCGATTGCAATGGAGGTATGGGAACGCTGGGTATTACGGTAACGAATGGTACGGCACTTGCATATCGTTTGGATGGCGGTGTATGGATCCCCATAACAGGAAACAACGTGAACATTTTGGCATCTGTAGGCTTACATACAGTGGAATTGATGACGTTGAATGGATGCATCACCGAGCCGTTAACACAACACATCGGTAGTATCGGAAGTGATTTGACGGCTAGAGTGATAGCAACAGATGCTACACGATGCGGAGAAAACAATGGTACAATTACGTTAGAAATAACAGGTGGATTAGCTCCGTATCAATATAGTATTGATAATGGAAAAACCTGGGGAACATTCCCGGCAACAGGACCGTTTGTAATAGCAGACTTACCTGCCGGTAATTACTGGATAACTTTACGTGATGACAACTATTGTACGGAGCGCATTGCGAATGTAGAGGTAGGTCAAGGATTAAGCAGCTTTGACGTAGATGCAGGACCTGACCAATACATTGCAAATAGAACTTCAACAGTTCTTTCCGGTCAAGTAATCGGTGGCTCAGGTGACTTTTCCTATAGTTGGAATGATCCGGCCCTCATCGTTGATGGATTTAACAGTCAAGTTGCCAATACGGTCGCTTTGTTGGAAGACGTGACCTATATCTTTACCGTTACCGACATGAATACCGGTTGCGTACGGAGAGATTCGGTAACAATCCATATAGTAAGCGGAGTTGTGGCTGTTAACGATTATGCTGGTACAAATTCTTGTACCCCGATTCAAATTAATATCTTGCAAAACGATATTTTGCCGGAAGGTGCAGAAAAGAATGTGACCATCTTGACACAACCGTTGCATGGAAATGTCTACCTGAACTCTGATTTCACAATTACCTATAACCCGACGGATACAACCGCTCGAATAGATAGTTTGCAATACATTGTTTGTGATGGGAACTTCTGTGATACGGCTTGGGTAGTCATAACATTGTCGGAATGTCCGGGCGATTTGGAAATCTATTCGGGATTCTCGCCCAATGGCGACTCGAAGAACGACACTTGGAGAATTCGGAACATCGAAAGATATCCGGAAAATTCGGTGATGATTTTCAACCGTTGGGGTGATTTGTTGAGAAATTTCAAAAATTACAACAACACGGATAATGTTTGGGATGGAACAAATATGCATCACGAAAGGTTACCTGACGGAGTTTACTATTATGTGATAACGATCAAAGCATTGAACAAAACATACAAGGGATGGGTATTTATCAGAGGAAATGATTAGATCGTAAAGCACGGATTAATTTAGAAAAGAGAGGCTGCCGAAAAAGCAGCCTCTCTTTTTTGATAGGGAAGAAACAAATGTTTTGGCGGCATTCGGGGAAAGATGCTGGCTTTTAAAAAGATACCCCGGAATTGTATTCTCACCCTTCTAAAAAGCCAATACTTTTTAAAGTGATGGGTTGCCATGTAGATCAAAAAAAAATAGGGGAGAACCCCAATCAATAACTACCAGAAACAATGGTTTAGAATGGTAAATTTTCCGAAATCGGCTTAATCTTAATTACTTAAGCAAACTATTAGAAAAGAATGGTGGCTTGACGAGCCAGTAGCCCTCAATAGTAAGGAGGAAGCAGAATCTATTTGAAAAGAAAGGATTTCGTGCCTTCAAAACCGGGCCTCTTGTAGTCGCATAAAGCCGTTAGACCAAGAAAAAATCTGCCATATTGGATAATGCCGGAAAATAAAAAAAATACGAGGATACAAGGCAGGTAATTTGAGATAGCTGGATTTGTTTGCAAAACAGGAGAACGACTTCCAGAAACTTTGTATAGGCTTTTATTTACATATTGGATGCAAAGGGGAACCTGCCTTTGCATCCAGTTGGAATGAAAATTTATTGCAGTCAGAAATTCAATAATTTAGGAAACGATAAAGTGCAAAGCTTTTAAGCTCCACACACGAAAGGCTTATTCGTATCTCAAAGATTCGATCGGATCCAAATTGGCTGCTTTTGCCGCAGGCAAAAAACCTGAAATTAAAGCGACAACAAAGCACAGCACGACACCCAAACCAATCCATGGCCAAGGAATGATAAAACTGCTGCCGATTAAAAAAGAAAGAATATTTCCGATAATAATTCCGAAGAGAATCCCGAATAACCCGCCAAGCTGCCCGATGACAATCGCTTCCATTAAAAATTGATTGCGGATAGTTTTTCGCGTTGCGCCGATCGCTTTTCGAATGCCGATTTCGCGTGTACGTTCCGTCACCGAAACCAACATAATATTCATCAGTCCGATAGCTGCACCGAACAAAGTAATCAATCCGATAATGGTAGCGGCCAATCGCAGATACTTTAAATTTTCGAAAAGCATATTGGCCAGGTTATCGCTTTTTTGAATATCAAAATTATCTTCATCCCCCACATTTACCTTTCGTATGATACGCATAAATCCGGTAGCTTCACTTACCGCCGGATCGAGCATCGCCCCATCGTTAACGGTAACATAAATCGAATAGCTGGCATTGGGACGGGAAAAGTTCTGGCGGACGTTGTTCAAAGGAAGCAAACAAAAACTATCGGGATTAAACCCCATTGAAGAGCCTTTTGGTTTCAAAACACCCACCACCTTGTAATGTCCCGAACCGATTGAAATAATTTTTCCGACCGGATCCTCCTTGTTTTTAAAAATCTTTTGGGCAACATCGCTTCCGATTACGGTAACACTTCCGCCATAGAACACTTCAGTGGCCGTAATGTTTCGTCCGCTTGCCAATTCAAATCCGGCAGATGCAATATATTCTTCATCCGTGCCAATCACAGGCACATTCGGATTCGTTTTTTCCGATGCATATTTTACGGTAGCTGCTCGTGTGGCATATAAAAAAATGGAAACCTTTGCAGGAAAACTAAATTCCGTTTTAAAACGCAAAGCCTCATCATAAGTAATCCGCGTAAAGTTTTTGGGGCGATTGCCTTGTCCGCCGATCATAACCCGCATGGCACGGTTTTGAATGGTAAACGTGTTAGCCCCCATTACCTTGAAATTATCATTTAGATAATACTTGATGGCATCAATAGAAGTTAAGATACCCACCAAAGCCATAATTCCGAAAGCAATAATCAGGATCGTAAGCGTGGTACGTAGTTTATGGCTGCGTATCGAAGTCAAAGATATGCGGATATTTTCGCCGGCGAGCCCTGAAAGAATTTTTGCCATCTTGCTACCAGTTTTTTGATTATGATTTTTTTCCATAAGCCAAATCGCCTGCATCGCCCAAACCCGGAACAATGTAGCCGTGAGCCGTAAGCTCTTCGTCAATGGCACCCACCCACAAAGTAAAACTTTCGTGCGGCAACATCCGCTTTAAATAAGCAATCCCCTGCATGCTGGCGACAATCGACACAATATGCGTATGGCGAGGCTTCCCATTGGTAAACAAGGCTTTGAGTGAATTAACCATCGAATAACCCGTTGCCAACATGGGATCAGCTACAACCAGGACCCGGTCGGTTAACTCAGGAGATGAACTGTATTCAACCACCACATTAAACTCCTCATCCTTCAAATACTCACGGTAAGCTGAAACAAAAGCATTATCCGATTTATCGAAAAGGTTCAGAAGACCTTGATGCAAAGGTAATCCTGCCCGTAAAATAGTTGCCAACACAGGAAACTCTTTCAGCAATGGAATGGTCGTTGTGCCTAACGAAGTAGTAACCTCTTTCTCTTCATAAACCAACGTTTTACTGATTTCGTAAGCAATCAGTTCGCCAAAATGCTCCATGTTTTTCCGAAAACGGAAACTGTCTCTTTGAACCCCTTCGTCGCGAAGCTCCGAAATAATTTGATTGATAATGGAATGCTGCGAAGAAAAATTTATTACCATAGATTAAACAATTAGCGGTGGATAGAGAATGTTAACAACAAATGGAAAATAAAAAAGAGCAATTTTATGAAAATTACCCTTCCGGGAATTTACCTGCAAATATATAAAACATTTGGAGAGAAAGAGAGAACCAGCGCAATCAAGCCCTTTATTCCGCAATTCTTTTTTTTACCAGTTGCGGCAGCAAAATCCCTGCAACAATCAGCACTAAACCAGCGAATGTAGAAGGAAGAATCTTTTCACCGATAAAAATGGATACAAATAAAAGCGACAAAAAAGGAGACAGAAAAGCCAAATTGCTGATACGAGCCGTGTGCGATGACAATTTCAAAGCCGTGAGCCACAACACAAAAGTTAGACCCATTTCAAAAAAGCCAATATAAATGCCGCCCAAAATCCCTTCAATGGGAGGAAATACCAGATGATTTCTACACAAAACCCAAACCCACACATAAAAACATCCGAAGCAAAAGTTCAAAAATAGTTTGCATCCTTCTTCCCGTTTATCCTTTAAATTTAAGATCCAAAAGCCGGCAAACAACAACGAACTTCCAGCCGCCAGCAACACGCCGACCAGATTCTCGAATTGTAAATTTCCCCACTGGCCCTTCAATGCAATAACCAACATCCCCAAAAAACTTAAAGCAATTGCCAAAATATTGACAAGCCGGATTTTTTGTTTCAGAAAAATAATGGAAAAAATCACCAACATCACAGGCCACAAGTAATTAAGTGCCAATGCCTGTTGAGCCGGCAATAGATTGTAAGCCTCGAATAAAATTAAATAATATGCAAATGGATTGAAGAAGCCCATTAATAGAGAACTCCCTATTTCTTTGAGTTTGGTTTGCCTCAGCAATTTCCATTTTTGGGTAAGAACCAAAATAAAACCCACGCAAAAACACGAAGCCGTCGAGGCAATCAGCAAAAGCATTTCCGGAGAAGTATATCGCAACGTCCATTTGAAGGCGGTGCCCATCGTACTCCAGAACAATACCACCAATCCTCCCAGCCAATAAACCTTTTTCTGATTCTGCATTATTGATTAAACAACTGATTATTTGTGAATTAAATCCGAAATACACCAATTTTTTAATCCGAATTTATTCTCTACATTTGCGGCTAAAATTACGATTTTAATTGAACAACGTATACGAATAACTAAACAACCGATTTTACTTTTATGAAGAAACTAGCAGTAGTGGCTTTTGGCGGCAATGCGCTTTTGCGCGGCGAACAAAAAGGGACCATCGAAGAACAAGAAAAAAATGCCCAACACACCTGTGAAAAGGTGTATAATTTAATTAAGGAAGATTACGATCTAATACTCACACACGGCAACGGACCACAAGTCGGAAATATTTTACTGGCCAATTCTGCAGGTGATCAGGTTCACGGCATTCCTGAAATGCCTTTGGATGTTTGCGTTGCTTATTCACAAGGCTTTATTGCGTATGTATTGGAACAACAATTGCACAATGTGTTGCGTATGCACGATTGCGACAAACAAATCATAAGCCTTGTTACGCAGGTGTTGGTCGACAAAGATGATCCCGCATTTCAAAATCCGACAAAGCCTGTAGGTCCATACTACACTGAAGAAGCAGCGAACAAAATGGCTGCCGAAACCGGTTCCGTATTTAAAGCCGACCCGCGCGGACGCGGTTACCGCAAGGTCGTGGCTTCACCGAAACCATTGTCAATCAATAACCAATCCATCATTGAAAAACTGGCTCGCAGAGGACACATCGTGATTGCCTGCGGTGGGGGAGGAGTCCCCGTTTATTTCGAATCCAAAACCAAATTGCGCGGAATCGATGCCGTAATCGACAAAGATTTGGCTTCAGCTTTGTTGGCCGCTAATATCAATGCCGACGAATTTTACATCTTGACCGATGTTCCCAAAGTGTGCATCCATTTCAACACACTGCAGCAACAAGAACTCGGCACCATTACCATTAAAGAAGCCGAACAATATTTAGCAGAAGGACATTTTGCCGAAGGTTCTATGGCTCCCAAAGTACGTGCAGCCGTTTCCTTTGCCAAAATTACCGGACACGATGCCATCATCACTTGTGCCGATGCATTAGGAAACCCAAGTTCAGGAACTAGAATCACGATTTAGTGGAAAATTGAACTTAGCGAAGCGATCTCATGAGGCGAAGCCGAATAAAATTGAAAACGCTTTTAGTTATAAGTAAACCGTTCATGAATTTACCATTCTGTTCACGCTTCACGTTTCACAAATAAACAGTTAAGAAATTCAACATATCAACATTCCATTTCACTGTTCACAATTCACAAACTGACACCCCACGATTCAATAATTAAACAAATTAATCATATATTAGAAAATATCATGTCATTCAATTTAAGAAACAGAAACTTTTTAAAATTATTGGATTTCACGCCCAAGGAAATTCAATACCTATTAGATTTATCGCGTGACTTGAAACGCGCCAAATACACCGGAACCGAACAACAACGGTTAAAAGGAAAAAACGTTGTATTGCTGTTTGAAAAAGATTCTACCCGTACCCGTTGTGCCTTTGAAGTAGCTGCAATGGATCAAGGCGCCGGCGTCACTTATCTGGGACCCAGCGGATCGCAAATGGGCAAAAAAGAATCGATGAAAGACACCGCCCGCGTATTGGGACGTATGTACGACGGCATCGAATACCGTGGCTATGGTCAAGAAATTGTAGAAACTTTAGCTGAATATGCCGGTGTTCCGGTTTGGAACGGTTTGACAAACGAATTTCACCCAACACAAATTTTGGCTGACTTTTTGACCATAACCGAACACATCGACAAACCCTTGAATCAAGTGGCTTTTTGCTACTTAGGCGATGCCAAAAACAACATGGGCAATTCGCTAATGGTAGGTGCCGCTAAAATGGGAATGGATTTCCGTGCAGCGGCTCCCAAATCCTGCCAACCTGACAAAGCGTTGGTGGACCAATGCAAAGCCATTGCCAAAGAAACCGGAGCTAAAATTACCATTACCGACGATGTGGAAAAAGCCGTAAAAGGCGTTGATTTCTTGTATACCGACGTTTGGGTGTCGATGGGTGAACCGGCTGAAGTTTGGGCGGAACGCATCAAACTGTTGAAACCCTATCAAGTTAACATGGATGTAGTGAAAAAAACCGGAAACCCCAATGTGAAGTTTATGCATTGCCTGCCTGCTTTCCACAATTTGGAAACAGAAGTAGGGCGTGATATTCACAAAAAATTTGGTTTGGAAGCATTGGAAGTAACCGAAGACGTTTTCGAATCACCCATGTCGATTGTTTTCGACGAAGCCGAAAATCGTTTGCATACCATCAAAGCAGTGATGGTGGCTACCTTGGGAAGCTAATTTATTGAAAAAACAAATTTTAAAGAAACCGTTTCAACTTTTGAAGCGGTTTTTTTGTTTTAAATCGGGCACTGAACATAAAAAAGAAGGATGAAAAAATGAAACCAATTGACAAAACTTTTAAGATAAAAGTGATTTTTCAGAAATAACACAAGGGCATAGAAAAATAAATTGCGATGGATGAAAACAGAATTCCCTTCAATGAGGTTTTTGTTAAAAAGAACAGGTGTGATTTGGATGGAAAGTAAATTTTAATTGCAGAGCATTGTTTTACAATAAAAACTCGTATCTTTGCCCCTCATTTTTTAATTCAATTATTTAATAACTAACCGAAAGGAAACGTACCAACATGATCATTGTTCCTGTAAAAGAAGGCGAAAGCATTGACCGCGCTTTGAAGAAATTGAAACGTAAATTTGAAAAAACCGGCGTTGTAAGAGAACTACGCGCACGTCAGAAGTTTACGAAACCATCGATACTTCGTCGTGAAGAAGTCCGACATGCCGTTTATGTTCAACAACTTCGTGAGCAACAGGATATTTAATGACATCTGTTTTATTGCTTAGAGAGATCTTTGACAATAAAAGTTAAGAAGAAATTTTTGCTTCACTTTTCATCATGAAAAGTTGTATCTTTACCAATAAATGATACAAAAAGAAGCGGGAGTTTCTTCTTATTTTTTGCTATGGTTCGAGAGCGCTTTATTAATTATTTGCAATACGAAAAAAGATATTCTTCCCTCACAATTCAGGCGTATCATAACGATTTGGAGCAATTCGAGAAATTCCTTTTACAGAGGTATGAATTGAACCAGCCTGAAAAAGCCGACCAGAAGATGATCCGTTCCTGGTTGGCCGAATTGTTTGATACCAAAAATCTTCCGCGCTCCATCAACCGGAAACTGACTACGCTCAAAACATTCTTCCGATTTTGCCAAAAGAACGGATATGTTGCAGTGAATCCGGCTCACAATTTGAATGCCTCAAAAACATCAAAGCGTTTGCCTACTTTCGTGTTGGAAGACAAAATGAAACCGCTTTTTTCCGAAATAGATTTTGGGCAAGGATTTGAGGCAGAGCGAAACAGGTTGATTTTGAAACTATTCTATTTAACCGGAATCCGTAAGTCCGAATTGTGCGGTATTCAGCACTCGGATATTGATTTCGGGCAAAAAAATATTCGCATTATTGGTAAAAACAACAAAGAGCGGTTTATTCCCATCGAAAAAGACCTGGAAGACGACATTAAACATTACGAGCAACTTAAAAGTGCTTTTTTTTCAGAAAGTGAAATCGGTAACCAGGAAAATAACTTTAACGCCCAACTGCCAAACAAGCAACCTCCGTTCTTTGTTACTTCAAAAGGAAAACCTTTAAACCCGCGATCAGTCTATACGATTGTGCATACTTTTTTATCTCATATTACCACCATTGAAAAACGTAGTCCCCACGTGTTGCGGCATACTTTTGCAACCCATATGCTGAATAACGGCGCTGATATTAACATTATAAAAGAAATACTGGGCCATGCCAATTTGGCAGCTACACAGATTTATACACACAACACCATTGACAAACTAAAAAAAATATATAAAACCGCCCATCCAAGGGCATAAAAAAGGAGGAATCATGCAAGTAAACATCAATTCAGTGCATTTTAAAACGGATCAAAAATTGGATCGTTTCATCAATGACAAACTGCAAAAGTTATCAGGGCTTTACGATGGAATTGTGAGCTCTGACGTCGTTTTGCGGGTGGAAAACACCGAAGCTCCAGAAAACAAAATCACGGAAATTCGTTTGAAAATAAGAGGAAATGACTTGTTTGCAAGCAAGCAAAGTAAATCATTTGAAGAAGCTACAGACCTCACAGTTGACGCATTACGTAAGCAATTGACCAAATACAAAGAAAAAATTCGGGAAAAATAAAATTTTTTTCACCATATATTTGGTGGTTTAAATAAAGTACGTATCTTTGCAGTCCCTTAAAAAAAGGGACTGTTCTTTTTTAAGAATGACTGCCGATGTAGCTCAGTTGGCCAGAGCAGCTGATTTGTAATCAGCTGGTCGGGGGTTCGAATCCCTCCATCGGCTCGCTAATTTAGAACAAAAAATTGGGGGGATACCAGAGCGGTCAAATGGGGCAGACTGTAAATCTGTTGGCTAAGCCTTCGGAGGTTCGAATCCTCCTCCCCCCACAAAAAAAAGATGTGTTTTTCACAATTAACAAGGTTATAGGGGTTTCCTATGCCTTGTAACTACAAGCGGAAGTAGCTCATTTGGTAGAGCGAAAGCCTTCCAAGCTTTAGGTGGCGGGTTCGAGCCCCGTCTTCCGCTCTAAGTTTAATTCTGTTATCAGCCTTTGTAGCTCAGGGGTAGAGCACTTCCTTGGTAAGGAAGAGGCCATGAGTTCAAATCTCATCAAAGGCTCACTTTTCATTTAAAAAAGGTAATAAAAAAATAAAACAGTAATTCAAAATGGCAAAAGAAAAATTTGAAAGAACCAAACCCCACGTTAATGTGGGTACGATAGGTCACATTGACCATGGTAAGACAACTCTTACCGCTGCAATTACCAAAGTTCTTCATGAAAAAGGTCTTTCAGAAGCTCGTTCATTCGATTCAATCGACAGTGCTCCCGAAGAAAAAGAACGTGGTATTACCATTAACACCTCTCACGTTGAGTACCAAACAGAGATCCGTCACTATGCACACGTTGACTGTCCTGGCCACGCGGATTACATTAAGAACATGGTAACAGGTGCTGCTCAAATGGATGGTGCAATCCTGGTTGTAGCTGCAACTGACGGTCCGATGCCTCAAACCCGCGAACACATTCTTTTGGCTCGCCAAGTAGGTGTTCCCCGTTTGGTTGTATTTATGAATAAAGTTGACTTGGTTGACGATCCGGAATTGTTAGACCTTGTTGAAATGGAAATTCGCGAGCTGTTAAGCTTCTACGGTTTTGACGGTGATAATACTCCGGTTATCCGTGGTTCAGCTCTTGGTGGATTGAATGCAGAGCCTTCATGGGTTGAAAAAATCATGGAACTGATGAATGCTGTTGATACTTGGATTCCGGAACCATTGCGTGCAAAAGACAAACCATTCTTGATGCCTGTTGAAGACGTATTCTCAATTACAGGTCGTGGAACGGTTGCTACCGGTCGTATCGAACAAGGTATTATTAAAGTAGGTGAGCCTGTTGAAATTATTGGTATGGGTGCCGAAAAACTGAAATCAACATGTACCGGAGTTGAAATGTTCCGTCGCTTGTTAGATGAAGGGGAAGCTGGTGACAATGCTGGTATTTTGCTTCGTGGTATCGACAAAGACGAAATTACCCGTGGTATGGTTATTGCAAAACCTGGTTCCATCACTCCTCACAAGAAATTTAAAGCTGAGGTTTATATCTTGAAAAAAGAAGAAGGTGGTCGCCACACTCCTTTCAAGAACAAATATCGTCCTCAATTCTATTTCCGCACAACCGATGTAACCGGTGAAATTACTTGTCCCGAGGGCGTTGAAATGGTAATGCCTGGTGACAACCTGACCATCACGGTTGACTTGATTTCGGAAATCGCTATGAACTTGAACCTACGTTTTGCTATCCGCGAAGGTGGCCGTACGGTGGGTGCAGGTCAGGTAACCGAAATTCTTGACTAAGAATAAAAACTCTAAAAGTACCCTTAAAATTTTTTAAGGGTACTTTTTAAATAGTACAAACGGAATTAACGGGTGTAGCTCAATTGGTAGAGTGGCGGTCTCCAAAACCGTAGGCTGTGGGTTCGAATCCTACCTCCCGTGCAAAAATATTAGACCAAAATGGCAAAAAATAAATTTGTAGCGTATGTAACCGAAAGTTACGACGAACTCGTTCACAAAGTAAGTTGGCCAACCTGGAGTGAATTACAAAATAGCGCTGTGGTTGTATCCATTGCTTCCCTTATCATCGCCCTCGTGGTGTTTCTGATGGATGAAACTTTTCAGGCCTTGCTGAGACAGTTCTATAAGCTGTTTGCGTAGTTCCCGATCTAGTATTTTGGTTTAACATCTTAATTTTCTCTGACAGGCATGGGCGAACAAGTGAAAAAATGGTACGTTGTCAGAACCATGAGTGGTAGTGAGAAGAAAGTGAAGCAATACTTGGAAAGTGAAATCAACCGATTGAATCTCCAGGATTATGTTTCTCAGGTTCTCATTCCTACCGAAAAGGTTTATGTAGTACAAAACGGCAAAAAAGTGAACAAAGAACGTTCCTATTTGCCGGGTTATGTATTGGTAGAAGCCTTATTGGTTGGTGAAACGGCTCACATTATTCGCAATATCCCTGGCGTGCTTGGTTTCCTTGGCTCGAAGGATCAACCGGTACCGTTGCGGGCTGCCGAAGTAAATCGTATATTAGGTAAAGTAGATGAGCTCGTTGAGCAAGGCGCTGAACTGAGTGTACCGTTTATTGTTGGAGAAACCGTTACGGTTATTGATGGCCCATTCAATAGTTTCAGCGGAGTCATTGAAGAAATCAATGAGGAAAAGAAGAAACTAAAAGTGATGGTAAAAATCTTTGGCCGTAAAACGCCGCTTGAACTCTCGTTTATGCAAGTGGCAAAGGAATCGTAAGATATTAAATTTAGTTATCCGCAATTAAAAATCCTTTAAGTAAACTGAAAAATGGCAAAAGAAGTTGCTGGATTAATCAAACTGCAAATTAAAGGAGGAGCGGCAAATCCATCACCACCTGTAGGACCTGCATTGGGTTCGAAAGGGGTGAACATCATGGAATTCTGTAAACAGTTTAATGCTCGTACCCAAGAGCAAGCAGGAAAAATCATCCCTGTTATTATAACTGTTTATAAGGATAAGTCGTTTGATTTCATTATCAAAACACCTCCGGTTGCAGTACAACTCCTTGAAATAACAAAAGTAAAAAGTGGTTCAGCAGAACCCAATCGCAAAAAGGTGGCATCCGTAACTTGGCAGCAAGTACAAGCCATTGCAGAATCGAAAATGGTCGATTTAAACTGTTTTACACTGGAGTCAGCAATGACAATGGTGGCCGGAACAGCTCGCAGCATGGGGATTACGGTACAAGGCGAAGCTCCTTTTGCAAACTAGCGATTGAAATAAATCGTAGAAATTAGTGTAAATATCATTTAACGATTAGTTAATATGCCGAAACTAACAAAAAAACAAAAACTGGCTTTAGCTAAATACGATAAGGACACCACTTATTCACTTTTGGATGCTACAAAAGTAGTTAAGGATATCACGTTGGCCAAGTTTGATGCATCAGTGGATATTGATGTTCGCCTTGGCGTTGACCCCCGTAAAGCGAATCAAATGGTTCGTGGCTCGGTTTCATTGCCGCACGGAACCGGTAAAACGATCCGTGTATTGGTACTTTGTACTCCCGATAAGGAAGAAGAAGCCAAAGCAGCAGGAGCCGATCATGTGGGTCTCGATGATTATATCCAAAAGATTAAGGAAGGTTGGACAGATGTCGATGTAGTTATTACCATGCCAAGTGTGATGCCCAAAGTGGGAGCACTTGGAAAAATACTAGGGCCTCGCGGTTTGATGCCGAATCCCAAAACGGGTACGGTTACCATGGAAGTGGGCAAAGCGGTTCAGGATGCCAAATCCGGTAAAATTGACTTTAAGGTTGATAAGTACGGGATTGTGCACACTGGAATAGGTAAAGTATCTTTTACGCAAGAGCAATTAATTGATAACGCCAAAGAAGTACTTTCGGCAATTATCAAGTTAAAACCGACTGCTGCAAAAGGAACTTATATGAAAAGCGTGTTCATGTCGAGTACGATGAGCCCAAGTATAAAAGTTGACCCCAAATCAATAACAGTAGTGTAATAAATTGGTAGGAGATCTATTTTCGATCCTCTAGTAAAAAAAATCCTATGAGAAAAGAAGACAAAAATCAACTCATTGATGCCCTTACCGAAGAGCTAAAGGAAGCAAATTTCCTTTACATTACTGATATTTCGGACATGAATAGCGAAAATACAAGTAAACTCCGTCGTTTATGCTTTCGCCGCGAAGTAAAATTGGCTGTTGTGAAAAACACATTGTTACACAAAGCAATGGAACGTTCAGGCAAAGACTTCGGCGAGTTATACAGTGTTTTGAAAGGTGCGACTTCAATTATGACAGCTTCACAGGGAAATGTTCCTGCCAAGCTGATCAAAGAACTTCGCAAAACCTCAGACAAACCCCTGTTAAAAGGAGCCTTTGTATCGGAAGCTATCTATATTGGTGATAAGCAATTGGATGCGTTGGTAGCATTGAAAAGCAAAAACGAACTTATTGCTGATGTTGTACTTGCACTTCAAACCCCGGCACGCAATGTTATTTCAGCATTGCAAAGTGGCGGACAAAAGATTTCCGGAGTACTTAAAACATTATCAGAACGCCCCGAATAATTAATGTAAGGCTATTTTGCCCTTGAAAAAATAAAAAAAAGAAAAATCATTTCATTGTAAAACACTTAAAAATCAAATAAAAATGGCAGACTTGAAAGCTTTTGCAGAACAGCTTGTTAACCTGACAGTTAAAGAAGTTAATGAATTAGCACAAATTCTTAAAGACGAATATGGTATTGAACCAGCAGCAGCAGCTCCTGTAATGATGGCAGCCGCTGGCGGTGGTGAAGGCCCGGCTGTTGAGGAAAAAACCTCTTTCGATGTTATTTTGAAAGAAGCCGGCGCTCAAAAACTTGCTGTTGTTAAACTTGTTAAAGAATTAACCAGCCTTGGTCTAAAAGAAGCAAAAGACTTGGTTGATGCTGCTCCCAAGCCTCTGAAAGAAGGTGTTTCGAAAGACGAAGCTGAAGCTTTGAAGAAACAACTTGAAGAAGCTGGTGCAGTAGTTGAGATTAAGTAATAATGTTATTTGACCGCAATTACAAAATAGACTACCTACCTACACCACCTTATTGGTGTAGGTAAGTTGTCTGTTTAATTCCCGGCAAACTTGTGTCCGGGATTAATTGTTTAAAATACTTTGTTGATTAATCCAAAAACTAAATTACCTTGGCTTCAAAAAAAATTACCCGGACAAATTTCGGAACATCCAAAATACAGGCAGCGCAGCCGGATTTCCTTGAAATTCAAATAAAATCTTTTCAGGATTTCTTTCAACTGGAAACCAATCCTGATAATCGCGTCAATGAGGGACTCTTTAAAGTTTTTGCCGAGAATTTTCCGATTACGGATGCCCGCAACAACTTTGTGTTGGAGTTTCTCGATTATTTCATAGACCCACCCCGTTATACCATTGAGGAGTGTATTGAGCGCGGTTTAACCTATAGCGTGCCGTTGAAGGCAAAGCTAAAACTTTATTGTACTGATCCGGAGCACGAAGATTTCGAAACCATCATCCAAGACGTTTATCTGGGCATGATCCCTTACATGACTCCCAAGGGAACGTTTGTAATCAACGGTGCCGAACGCGTTGTCGTTTCGCAATTGCACCGTTCGCCGGGTGTGTTTTTCGGTACCAGTTTCCATACCAACGGGCAGCAATTGTATTCAGCCCGGATTATTCCTTTCAAAGGGTCGTGGATGGAATTTACAACCGACATCAACAATGTGATGTATGCCTACATCGATCGCAAGAAAAAGCTTCCTGTGACTACGCTGTTGAGGGCAATCGGTTATGAAACAGATAAAGATATTTTAGAAATCTTCGATTTAGCCGAAGAAGTGAAAGTGAGCAAAGCCGGTTTGAAAAAATACATCGGCCGTAGATTAGCAGCTCGCGTTTTGAAAGTTTGGATTGAAGATTTCGGGGATGAAGATACGGGAGAAGTCGTTTCCATTGAACGCACAGAGGTTATTATTGACCGGGAAACCGTATTGGAAAACCAGCATATTGATTTGATTGTAGAATCGGGAGCTAAGACCATTTTGCTGCATCGCGAAGATGTGAACACGCAAGACTATGCAATTATTTTCAATACACTACAAAAAGACACGGCTAACAGCGCTAAAGAAGCTGTTGAATATATTTACCGCCAATTGCGTAATGCCGAGCCGCCTGATGAAGAAACGGCGCGCGGAATCATCGACAAATTATTCTTTAGCGACAAACGCTATGATTTGGGTGATGTAGGCCGTTATCGGATTAATAAAAAACTGAATTTGGAAACTCCTTTGGAAACACGTGTTTTGACGAAGGAGGACATTATATACATTATTCGTTATCTCATCGGCATGATTAACGGCCGCAATGAGATCGACGACATTGACCACTTGAGTAACCGCCGTGTACGTACGGTTGGCGAACAACTTTACAATCAGTTTGGAGTTGGTTTGGCTCGTATGGCACGTACCATTCGCGAACGGATGAATGTTCGGGATAATGAAGTGTTCACGCCAACAGATTTGATCAATGCAAAAACCTTATCAAGCGTAATCAATTCGTTTTTTGGAACGAACCAGCTTTCGCAATTCATGGATCAAACCAATCCGTTGAGCGAAATTACGCACAAACGCCGGATTTCAGCCTTAGGACCCGGAGGTTTGTCTCGTGAACGCGCCGGATTTGAAGTGCGCGACGTACACTATACGCATTACGGACGTTTGTGTACAATTGAAACGCCTGAAGGACCGAACATTGGTCTTATTTCTTCGCTCTGTGTTTATGCAAAAATCAATAAGTTGGGCTTTATCGAAACGCCTTACAAGCAGGTTGTGAACGGTAAGGTAGATTTGAACGAAACCGTTTATTTGAGTGCCGAAGAAGAAGAAAATAAGATTATTGCGCAAGCAACCACAGCAATGGATAATTCCGGAAACTTTAGCCATGACACGGTAAAAGTTCGTTATTTGGCCGATTATCCGTTGATCGAAAAAGAAAAAGTTGATTTAGTCGACGTAGCTCCCAACCAAATTGCATCCATCGCCGCATCGCTGATTCCGTTTTTGGAAAATGACGATGCCAACCGGGCTTTGATGGGATCGAACATGATGCGGCAAGCCGTTCCTTTGTTGAATCCGGAAGCTCCGATTGTTGGAACCGGCTTGGAAGCCAAAGTAGCCCAAGACTCACGCGTATTGATCAATGCCGAAGGCGATGGTATTGTTGAATATGTTGATGCTACGGAAATTGTAATTCGTTATGCCCGTTTGGACGAAGAACGTTTGGTTAGCTTTGATGATGATGTAAGATCTTATCAATTAACCAAATACATTCGTACGAACCAAAATACTTCCATCAATCTTCGTCCCATTGTCCGCAAAGGCGACAAGGTAAAAAAAGGCCAAGTGCTATGCGAAGGCTATGCAACCCAAGGTGGAGAATTGGCATTGGGACGCAACCTGATGGTCGCGTTCATGCCTTGGAAAGGCTACAACTTTGAGGATGCTATCGTTATTTCAGAAAAAGTTGTCAAAGAAGACATCTTCACGTCCATCCATATTGAAGAATTTACATTGGAAGTACGCGATACCAAGCGTGGAGTGGAAGAATTGACCAACGATATTCCCAATGTTAGCCAGGAAGCCACCAAAGATTTGGACGAAAACGGTTTGATCCGCATTGGGGCAGAAGTCAACGAAGGCGATATCTTAATCGGAAAAATCACGCCCAAAGGCGAAAGCGACCCGACGCCCGAAGAAAAACTTTTGCGCGCCATCTTTGGAGATAAAGCCGGCGATGTGAAAGATGCATCCCTGAAAGCGCCGCCATCAATGAAAGGCGTAGTGATCGACAAAAAGCTTTTCTCTCGCGTGGTGAAGGATAAAAAACTGAAAGCCAAAGAGAAAGATATTGTCGACAGTTTGGATGCCGATTTTACGAAAAATACCGTTGAACTGAAACAAAAACTGGTTGATAAATTAACCGTTTTGGTAAGTGGTAAAACCTCACAAGGGGTTTACAACAACTTCAAAATGGAACTGATCGGCAAAAAAGTGAAGTTCACCCAAAAAATGCTTTTGGGGATCGACTATTTGAACGTAAGCCCCAATAAATGGACGACCGATAAAGACACCAACGAATTGATCAAACAACTGATCAATAATTATGTTATAAAATACAAGGAATTACTAGGTGTCTATAATCGCAAAAAGTTTGTTGCCACAGTGGGTGACGAACTACCCAACGGTATTGTTCAAATGGCAAAAGTTTATGTAGCGAAGAAACGTAAACTGAAAGTAGGCGATAAAATGGCAGGCCGTCACGGAAATAAAGGGATTGTTGCCCGTATTGTTCGTGAAGAAGATATGCCGTTCCTGGAAGACGGAACTCCCGTTGACATTGTTTTGAATCCTCTGGGCGTACCTTCACGGATGAATTTGGGACAAATTTATGAAACCGTATTGGGTTGGGCCGGTGCAAAACTCGGAATGCGTTTTGCAACTCCGATCTTTGACGGAGCTACCATTGAGCAAGTAAACGAACTAATGGATAAAGCTGCCTTGCCGCATAATGGCCGGGTATATTTGTACGACGGCGGAACCGGTGAGCGCTTTGATCAGCCTGCAACTGTGGGCTACATTTACATGATCAAACTTCACCACATGGTTGACGACAAGATGCACGCGCGTTCCATTGGGCCTTATTCGTTGATTACCCAACAACCTTTGGGCGGTAAAGCTCAATTCGGAGGACAACGCTTTGGAGAAATGGAAGTTTGGGCATTGGAAGCATTCGGTGCAGCCAACATACTCCAAGAAATTCTGACCGTCAAATCCGATGATGTGGTTGGGCGTGCGAAAGCATATGAGGCCATTGTGAAAGGCGATAACATGCCGATTCCGAATATCCCCGAATCGTTCAATGTATTGGTTCATGAATTACGTGGACTGGGCTTGAACGTAGCATTCGACTAATCTTTTTCAATGCCTGAATATTCCATTTATGGGGATATTCAGGCTTTGGAAGTTCTTACGCTTGCAAATCAAGCTATATATCACTAAAGTAAAAAACAAATCAGAATATGGCTTTCAGAAAAGAAAATACTGTAAACGGTAGTTTTTCCCGCATCACAATAAGTCTAGCTTCACCCGAATCCATCTTGGAACGCTCCAGCGGTGAAGTTTTGAAACCCGAAACAATCAATTACAGAACTTACAAACCCGAACGCGATGGACTGTTTTGCGAACGCATTTTCGGTCCCGTAAAAGATTGGGAATGTCATTGCGGAAAATACAAACGCATTCGCTATAAAGGAATCGTTTGTGACCGTTGCGGAGTTGAAGTTACAGAGAAAAAAGTTCGCCGTGAACGTATGGGGCACATTCAACTGGTTGTTCCCGTTGCTCATATTTGGTATTTCAGATCATTGCCAAATAAAATCGGAGCCTTGCTTGGATTGCAAACCAAGAAATTGGATGCCATCATTTACTACGAACGTTATGTGGTAATTCAACCCGGAATTAAAGAAAAAGACGGAGTAAAATACCTTGATTTTCTCACCGAAGAAGAATATTTCGATATTATCGACGCTTTACCGAAAGAAAATCAATACTTAGACGATGAAGACCCCAATAAATTCATCGCTAAAATGGGTGCCGAAGCAATCTATGATTTGTTGGCGAGATTAGATCTTGACCATATGTCGTATGAACTTCGCCACAAAGCCAATACCGAAACATCGCAACAACGTAAAGCCGAGGCATTGAAACGTTTGCAAGTATTCGAAGCCTTTCGTGATGCGAAAACACGTACCGAAAATCGTCCCGAATGGATGATCGTAAAAGTAGTTCCGGTTATTCCGCCTGAATTACGTCCCTTGGTACCCTTGGATGGCGGACGTTTTGCAACCAGCGATTTGAACGATTTATACCGCCGGGTAATTATCCGCAACAATCGTTTGAAACGTTTGATCGAAATCAAGGCCCCGGATGTGATCCTCCGGAACGAAAAGCGGATGTTGCAGGAAGCGGTCGATTCGTTATTCGACAATTCGCGGAAAGCAAGTTCCGTAAAAACCGATTCGAACCGGGCCCTGAAATCCTTATCCGATAGTCTAAAAGGAAAACAAGGACGTTTCCGTCAAAACCTGTTAGGAAAACGGGTTGATTATTCAGGCCGTTCGGTTATTGTGGTAGGACCCGAATTGAAACTTCACGAATGCGGTTTGCCCAAAGATATGGCAAGTGAGTTATTCAAGCCGTTTATCATTCGGAAGATGCTGGAACGCGGAATTGTAAAAACTGTAAAATCAGCGAAAAAAATTGTAGACCGTAAAGATCCCGTTGTCTGGGAAATTTTGGAAAATATATTAAAAGGCCACCCGGTACTACTTAACCGTGCTCCTACGCTTCACCGCTTGGGAATACAAGCCTTTCAGCCCAAATTAATTGAAGGGAAAGCCATTCAGTTGCATCCGCTTGTCTGTACCGCGTTCAACGCCGACTTCGATGGTGACCAAATGGCTGTTCACGTTCCGCTTGGAAATGCGGCAATTTTGGAAGCCCAAATTTTGATGTTGGCTTCACACAATATTTTGAACCCTGCAAACGGGGCGCCGATCACGGTTCCTTCGCAAGACATGGTATTGGGACTTTACTACATGACCAAGGGGCGCAAAAGTATTCCCGAAAATCCGGTGAAAGGCGAAGGATTTACGTTTTATTCGGCAGAAGAAGTAATCATTGGGTTCAACGAAAAAAGAGTCGACCTCCATGCCTGGATTAAAGTACGTATCCCGGTGATGGAAAATGACGTTTGGGTTGAAAAGTTAATTGAAACCACAGTAGGGCGTGTTCTTTTCAATCAGGTTGTACCTCAAGAATACGGTTATATTAATGAATTGCTGACCAAAAAATCGTTGCGTGACATCATTGGCGATATTTTGAAAAAAACAGGTACGGCAAAAACCGCCAAATTCTTGGATGACATTAAAGATTTAGGATACCAAATGGCTTTCAAAGGAGGTTTATCCTTTAATTTGGGAGACGTTATTGTACCTGAAGTGAAAGAAGTTCTGATTAAAAAAGCTGATGATGAGGTTCTGGATGTAATGAATAACTATAACATGGGTTTCATTACCAATAACGAGCGCTACAATCAGATTATCGATATTTGGACACATACCAATGCCAACTTGACCCGTACCGTAATGGCGGATTTGTCGAGTGACAAGCAAGGCTTCAATCCGGTTTACATGATGCTGGATTCCGGTGCACGGGGTTCGAAAGAACAAATCCGTCAGTTATCCGGAATGCGGGGTTTGATGGCAAAACCGCAAAAGAGCGGCGCAACCGGAGGCGAAATTATTGAAAACCCGATTTTGTCGAATTTCAAAGAAGGCTTGTCGGTGTTAGAATACTTTATTTCAACGCACGGTGCCCGTAAAGGTTTGGCCGATACTGCCTTGAAAACAGCTGATGCCGGTTATTTGACACGTCGTTTGGTCGATGTAGCGCAAGATGTAATTATTACCGAAACCGATTGCGGAACCTTGCGCGGCTTGCCCACCTCTTCTTTAAAGAAAAACGAAGAAGTGGTAGAACCCATGGTTGACCGTATTTTGGGACGTGTGACACTGCATGATATTTTCCATCCCAATACTGGAGAACTTATTGTGGCAGCTGGAACCGAATTGGTGGAAGACATTTGTAAAGCCATTGACGAGGCAGGAATTGAAACCGTTGAAATCCGCTCGGTGCTGACTTGCGAATCGAAACAAGGCGTTTGTGCCAAATGTTATGGCCGCAATCTGGCAACCGGGGCTATGGTCCAAAAAGGAGAAGCCGTGGGGGTCATTGCTGCCCAGTCCATTGGAGAACCGGGAACACAGTTGACCCTGCGTACATTCCATGTGGGTGGTGTGGCTGGAGCGAACATTGGCTCGGCATCCAGCATTGTCGCAAAATATGACGGGATTATTGAAATCGATGAATTACGTTCCATCCCTTATACCAGTGATGGAAAAAAATACGAAGTCGTCATTGGGCGTTCGGCAGAAATGCGGATCGTTGATAAAGTAACGAACATTACATTGGCTTCTGGACATATTCCTTATGGGGCCAGTTTGTATTATAAAAACGGAGATTCTGTTGCAAAAGGAGAAAAAATCACGGAATGGGATCCCTACAATGCTGTTATACTTTCTGATGTTAAGGGAACGGTGGCTTTTGACAATGTTTTGGAAGGCATTACTTTCAAAGTAGAAGCCGATGAGCAAACCGGATACCAAGACAAGGTAATTATCGAAACACGTGTCAAATCAAAGAACCCTTCGATCCGGATTGTCTCCATTGACGGAGAAGAATTGAAAACATATGACCTTCCGGTAGGAGCTCACCTTCAAATTAACGATGGAGATAATGTAAAGGCCGGAGATATTCTGGTAAAGATTCCTCGTGCCGTTGGCAAAACCGGTGACATCACAGGAGGTTTGCCTCGTGTTACCGAATTATTTGAAGCGAGGAATCCATCCGATCCGGCTGTCGTTGCAGAAATTGACGGGGTTGTTTCGTTTGGTAAAAAACTGAAACGCGGAAACCGGGAAGTAATCATCACTTCAAAAACCGGCGAAGAGCGCAGCTATTTGGTTCCTACCTCAAAACAAATCTTGGCGCAGGAAAACGACTATGTTCGTGCCGGTACGCCGCTTTCAGATGGAGCCGTTACACCCAGCGATATTCTGGCGATCAAAGGCCCCATGAAAGTACAGGAATATATTGTAAACGAAGTACAGGAAGTATACCGTTTGCAAGGTGTAAAAATTAACGACAAACATTTCGAAGTCATTGTACGTCAGATGATGCGTAAGGTTGAAGTCGTTGATCCGGGCGATACCAAATTCCTGGAAGGCGAATTGGTTAATAAAATTGATTTTAACGAAGAGAACGATTGGGTATTCGGTAAGAAAGTTGTTGTGGATCCGGGTGATGCCGATAACTTTAAACCGGGACAAATTGTCACCGTTCGCAGACTTCGCGATGAAAACTCACTGCTCAAACGCCGCGACAAACAATTGATCGAAGCTCGCGATACAAAACCTGCTACCGCACGTCAAGTGTTGCAAGGAATTACCCGGGCGTCCTTACAAGTTCGTTCGTGGGTATCGGCAGCGTCTTTCCAAGAAACCACCAAAGTGTTGACACAGGCTTCTATTTTGGCTAAAAACGACAATTTGTTAGGCTTGAAGGAAAATGTTATTGTAGGACATTTGATTCCTGCTGGAACCGGTTTGCGCGAGTATGAATCCATCATTGTCGGTTCGCAAGAAGAATACGACCGCATGATGGCAGCGAAAGCAGAATAAAATTCACGAATGCTTTTACAAAAAACCGGCTTCGGAAATCGTTCCGAAGCCGGTTTTTCTTTATTCTAAAAACGTTCGTTTATAAATTTTCCATTTGTTTTAACTTGTTGATTTCTTCGTGGAGCTTTTGGCTGTTTTTATGGAGGTCTCTCAAATCGAAAGCCAGCATCACACGGAAAACCCCGATAAACAAGAACGCAAACGCCATGATATATACAATTGAAAACGCGCCGGCAGCGGGCTGCCACAGGATAATCAACGAACACAAAATGGCAAGAATGCCGAATACAAGGTACCAGCCCCAGTTTTTTGTTCCGAAACGATTGAGGTCAAGTGCAAATCCGATTGCCGAAAATCCTCTGAACATCAGCCAAAAAGCCATGATATAAGGAATAATAACTAGATTTAAGCCGGGGTATAGCATGAGGAAGAATCCCAATAGCAGGTCAATAATGCCCCCGGCCAAATACCATCCCCAACTTGGAAACCGTCGCCGGTTGCTGAGGGAAAAGGTAATTTCGAGAATTCCTGCTATAAACATGCATACGCTAAACATAATGCTAAGCGCAATATAGCTTGCAAGGGGATAGAACATCAACAACAGAGCGATGCCGATAAAAAGGATCCCTAATATCAGTGACATCCACCAGTTTTTTACAGCACTTTTCAGTTCTTCAATCAATTGAGTTTTCATAAGAGTAAAAATTTAGGTTAAATAATATGAATTAAAATTGATTTTTAGATAGTTATAATTTGGGAAGATATAAAAAATCTAAGTCCTTCAATCGTTTTTTTGATTCCATCCTTAGGTATTGCGAAAATTCTATTAGAGAGGAAGGAAAAAGTAAGAAAACGACGTTAAGTTACAACTTTTTTAAATAACAATTTAAAAATGTTTTTGTTTAAAATGTTGATTTTTTGCCTTTAAAATGAAGTTGGAGAAAATATCAGAGTCCTACCGATTGAGTCTTGAGGAAGAAAAACGTGTTACTGGCTTTGCAAAAGCAAGAAATTTATTTATCGGATAGAAGAGTTTCTGGAAATTCAGGCAGAACTATCTTTGCATACTTATTGGGTTGATTTCGGAGAATCGATAGCAAGAAGAAAAACACATTTATGAAATGACTGGTAAAGCAGCATATTTAATCGATAAATTGTTTTTTTACAATTCACAAGGAGTTGTTGAAAAAATAAAGTAGTTTCAGAAAATAAAAACGGCAAATAACTACTTTTGTAATACTGATTTATAGTTGATATGAGCGATATTCAACACCGCTTTTTAAAAGAGTCCGAAAAAAAAGCATTCGATTACAAACATCGGGCAACCATCCGTTTTAACATGGCCCGGTATGAAGTTGCTTTGGCCACAGGTAGGAGGCAGTATGCCAACCTTGAAATGGCAAAGCAACGGGCTGCTTATATTAAAAATAAATCAATTTATGACCTTTACAATTACCTGCTCAATTTTGAAGCAGCCTTTGAGGCTCGGGGAGGGAAAGTGATTTGGGCGCCGGATGCCAATACCGCTTTATCCGAAATTTTGAAAATTGTCAAAAAGCAATCAGCAAAACTTGTTGTCAAGAGCAAATCGATGGTTTCGGAAGAAATAGAGCTAAATCATTACCTCGCAAAACATGGAGTTACTTCGGTAGAAACCGATTTGGGAGAGTTTATTGTCCAGGAAGCCAATGAAAGGCCTTACCACATTGTGACACCTGCCATGCACAAAAGCAAAGAGGATATTGCCGGTTTGTACCATAAGAAGTTCGGACTGCCTGAACATGCAACTCCCGAACAAATAACCGCATTTACCCGAAAATACCTGCGTGCAAAGTTTCAGGAGGCTGGTGTGGGGATTACCGGAGCCAATTTCCTGATAGCCGATATCGGAGCCGTTTCAATTACCGAGAATGAAGGCAATGCTGCATTAAGTGTGTCTTTCCCGAAAACACACATCGTTGTTGCAGGAATTGAAAAAGTAATTCCGTCGCTAACTCATCTTGATTTATTTTTGCCTTTATTGGCAACCCATGGAACCGGGCAGAAAATAAGCACCTATAACAACATTGTCAGCGGCCCGCGGCAAGAAGGCGAAATTGATGGACCGGATGAAATGTACGTGGTATTGTTGGATAACAATCGTTCGGATATTCTCTTTCAAATAAAAAATAGATCTGCTCTCACATGCATTCGTTGTGGAGCATGCCTAAATGTGTGCCCGGTTTACAAAAATATTGGGGGACATACCTATGGAAAGGCTTACAGCGGCCCGATCGGTGCTGTTATTACGCCATGGCTTTCGGGGATGAAGGATTACAAACATTTGAGTTATGCGTCTTCTCTTTGTGGCGCTTGTACCGAAGTGTGCCCTGTAAAGATTAATTTGCACGAGCAGTTGCTTTACAACCGGAATCATGTGGTAAAAGAGAAACAAGTTGCCCGGGGAGAGCGGTTTTTAATGAAGGTTTATGCAAAAACCATGAAAAGCCGGAAACTCTTGAATGGACTAAGTGGAAAGACGAAAAACAAACTACTGCACCGGTTTGTTGCCGCTCGTTGGGGCGCATACCGGAATTTACCCCAATTTGCTGAAAAAAGCTTTAACCAGCTTTGGAGTGAACAGAATCCGGCAACCTAGTGTTGCAAATATAAATCAGCCAAAGCAATGGCTGCAACGGCTTCGAGGCAAACGGGAATACGCAAAGCAATACTGGCATCATGCCGGCCTTTTATCTGAAGCGCTTCCAGATGCTTCGTCTCAAGATTTATGGTTTTTTGTGGGATGGAAATACTTGAAGTTGGCTTCACCGCTACACGGAAAACAATCTCATTCCCATTCGAGATTCCTCCGTTGATCCCACCTGAATGATTGGTAAAAGTTTTTCCTTCTATGGTTTCAAAGCAGTCGTTATGTATACTGCCTTTCATTTTAGCCGCTTCAAAACCGGATCCAAATTCAATCCCTTTAATTCCGGGAATTGAAAAGACCAAATGGCTGATTACCGATTCGATGCTGTCAAAAAAAGGCTCACCCAATCCCGCAGGAACATTTTTGATCCGGCATTCAACAATCCCACCCAAAGAATCACCTTGTTCTATGGCTTGGTTTAGTGGATTTAAATATTCTTTTTCTCCTCCGATTTCGAGGATCTGGGACTCGATCTCAATGGGATGAATCAATTTTTTTGCAATGACGCCGGCCGCCACCAACGGCAACGTTAATCTTCCCGAAAAGTGCCCCCCTCCGCGTGGGTCGGTATATTTTCCATATTTCATTTGAGCTGTGAAATCGGCATGGCTCGGGCGTGGAATATTTCTGAAAGAGTCGTAGTCGTCTGGGTGTTGAGCCTGATTTTTAAATAAAATAATGATGGGGGCGCCTGTCGAAAAACCGTTATAGACTCCACTTTGCAACAGCGGAACGTCAGGCTCTTTCCGTCCGGTAGTGCCTGGCTGTCCACTACGGCGGCGTGATAAATCGTTTTCAAATTCCGATGCGATCAGAGGGATGCCCGGAGGAACCCCGTCAACCACAATTCCTACATATTCACCATGAGATTCTCCAAAAATATTGATTCTAAATAATCTGCCAAACGAATTCATGCTCAAACGCTTTTATTTTGTGAAAAAATAATTTGAATTTTGCAAAAATTAACAATCTTTGAACTTCATTAACGTATGCATTTGAGAAGTTCGTCTTACCTTTGCCATGGTTAGTGTTCATTCATTGTTTGAATGATCACAAATAACCTGGTTTTGTTGTTTGTTTGGAAAATGCGGTCTTTGGGCCGCATTTTTTATTTTCCTAGTATTTAGTACGGATCCGGAGCCCCAATTGTTGCATTTCAGAAAAAAAATCGGGAAAAGATTTCTTGACACATGCGGAGTTGCCAAGTGTAATGGGGCCCTTCGATTTTAATGCCAGTAATGCAATCATCATGGCGATGCGATGATCATTAAATGAGTCAACGGTTTGATAGTCGCCAACAACCTGTCCTCCGACAATGTGCATGTCATTCCCAAGGATTTTAGCTCGAACTCCTAGCAAATTTAAAATACTTTGAATCGCAAAAGCCCGATCACTTTCCTTATTTCTTAAGCGATCCACACCGGTAATTATTGAAGTTCCGTTGCAATGAACGGCTAACGCAGCTAAAGCTGGAAATAAGTCAGGACATTGGGATGTATCAAACTCAAAAGCCGATAAGGGTTTATTCCAGACACGTACGGTTGAATCGGTTATTTGAAAACCGGCTTGAACCGTTTCCAGTACCTTTAAAATGGCAATATCAGCCTGTTTGCTATGAGTATTTATATCTTCCAATTCAATATCCCCGTTGATGGCAGCCGCTACCAATAAAAAAGCAGCAGCACCCCAGTCGCTTTCGACCTTTAAACTTACCGAACGTTGATACTCTTGATTTCCTTTTATTGTAAATAATTGATAATTAGAATTTTTTACATTTACTCCAAATTCTTGCAGTACATCAATGGTCAAATCGATATAGGGCTTGCTATTCATCTGAGAAACCGTTATCGTCGAATCATCGGAAACCAAAGGCAATGCCATCAGCATGCCGGTAAGTAATTGGGATGTTTGTGAACCATCCAATAAGAAGTCTCCACCGAGAAGTTTCCCGTAAATAACCAGTGGTGGAAGATCTTCTTCAGAAAGCTTGACAAAAACAGTTGATTGTTCCAAGGCTTTTTTTACCATACTCATTGGACGCTTTACCAAGGAGCCGAGCCCATTCAAAACTATTGTATCCGAAATCAATGCTGCAATGGGAGCAAACATGCGCATGGCTAGCCCGGATTCACCACAGTTGATTTGGGGCGATTTGGCATGGAAATTTCCGGAAATGCAAATCCCATTTGTTGTAAATTGGACCGCCGCGCCAAGACACTGTGCGATATCCAATGCGGCTATTGTATCGGAAGCATAGGATGGATTGATGATGGTTGTATCTCCCTTGGTTAGAACAGCGGCGGCAATTGCCCGTTGGGTAATACTTTTACTGGGTAATACCGTTGCTTTTCCGTTGATATCGGATGCTCTTATAGTTAAGGGAGAATACATGGCAAAATTCTGTTTTCAACAAATTAGAACTCGGACGATCTTTTAGTCAAGGAGAATTTCAAATTGAACCAAGTCAATAAATTGTTGGACACGTTCATGGATCTCGTCTTTTCCTAACCCTACTAAGCCCTCTGTCCCAAATTTTTCAACCGTAAATGAAGCCATTGCCGATCCGAAAATAATGGCATTTTTCATGTTTTCGAATGAAATGTCTTGGGTTTTTGCCAAATGGCCCATAAAGCCTCCTGCAAACGTGTCGCCGGCGCCTGTCGGATCGAATACATCTTCCAAAGGCAAAGCGGGAGCGAAGAATACGCTTTCCTGGTTAAACAACAGGGCTCCATGTTCACCTTTTTTGATAACAAGGAAACGAGGCCCCATGGTCAATATTTTTTGAGCCGCTTTTACCAGCGAATGTTCTTTTGTTAGCTGACGGGCTTCAGAATCGTTTATGGTAAGCACATCCACTTTTGAGATAACCTCTATTAAATCATCCCAGGCGGTATCCATCCAGAAATTCATCGTATCCATTGCAATAAGCCGGGGGCGCGCTTTCAATTGTTCCAAAACACGTAATTGCACACGGGGCGTTAAATTACCCAGCAGCAGAAATTCCGGCGTTTGGTATGATTCGGGTAAAATCGGATCGAAATCTGCCAATACATTGAGTTCGGTGACCAACGTATCGCGTGAAATCATATCAATATGATATTTTCCCGACCAGAAAAAAGATTTTCCTTCCGGCTTTATTTGCAATCCGTCCAGATTAATACTGCGGCTTTTTAGGAGGTCGATGTGTTCTTGCGGAAAATCTCCTCCGACAACGGATACAAGTTTTACATCATCGACAAATTGGGAGGCGGCCAAACCGATATAAGTGGCAGCGCCTCCTAAAATACGGTCGGTTTTTCCAAAAGGAGTTTCAATAGCATCAAACGCAACAGTTCCTACAACAACAAGGCTCATGTTCTTTATTTTAAAGGGTTCGTGAAGATTTTTTAAATTTTTTTGCAAAGGTATTGTTTATTTGAAAAGAAGTACTACTTTTGCATCCTCATTTGAGAAATTCCTCCTTAGCTCAGTTGGTTAGAGCATCTGACTGTTAATCAGAGGGTCGCTGGTTCAAGTCCAGCAGGGGGAGCAAAA
>JAVBOY010000040.1:0-32166 GCA_031550085.1 Lentimicrobiaceae bacterium | reverse complement strand
TTTGCCATAGAAAGAACCAATGCGTGGATGGATGCTTTCAAAGCGGTATTGGTGCGCTTCGAAACAAAAGCTACAACCTGGAAAGCATTGAATATAATAGCCGCCTGTGTGATTTTATTACGATTACTTTAAACAACTTCTATGAATGGAATGTTTTGGACTCGCTTATTGTAAAAAACAAATTGTATCGTAATGTTTATGTAAACAAGTTTATTGATAAATATTCCCTTATGCCTACTGACTATCCAGAAACTTGTTATTTTGTAAAAGGTATTGGACTGATAAAAAAAGAACTGGCAAACGATACCATTTGGGAATTGGTTGATTACCGGATAAACAATTAAAACATGCATGCAAAAGTTTTTTTATCTGTTTTGTTTACCTGCTTCGGATTGCTTCTGCTTGCACAGCCCATCCGTTTCAATTGGCAAACCTGTTTGGAAGGATACGAGGGTGAAGATTTGGACGTTAATCCCCGTAGTATCGTAAAAGCAGAAGGAGGTTATTTGTTGGTAACTGATTATGAAAAGCGAACCTGGCGTAATGGTCTTCCCAGTACTTATGATGTTATTTGGTTAGTAAAATTGGATGAAAACGGAAACTTTTTATGGGATAAATTTTTCTCTACTCGACCTGATACATATTGTGGAGCCAACTACATTGTGGCATCTGCTGATGGATATTATTACCTGTTTGGTGGAACCGCTTACGACGGGGGAGATGTAACCTACGACCCTTACCCAAACAGTCTAGATTTTTGGGTAATTAAAGTTGATGGAAACGGAAACAAAGTCTGGGATAAAATCGTAGGTGGAAACGGGGCAGAGCCAATTTATGGAGGAGGATGCTATGCCGCTCCTGACGGGGGTATTGTGTTTTTGAGTACAACCACTTCTTCCGATGGGGATGTTTCTCAAAGCTTTGGAGCTTACGATGTATGGATGGCAAAATTAGACAAAGACGGAAATAAGATATGGGATTTTACAGCAGGTACCGAAGACTTCGAATATGGGTATGCCATGATACCGACTTCAGACAAGGGTTTTCTGATTGGGAGTAGCGCTACGCCTACCACCGGAGGAAACATAACCTGTACGCCATACAATTCGTATGCAGAAGCGGTTATCTTGAAACTGGATTCGAACCGGAATATCATTTGGCAGGATTGCTTGGGTGGTTCCGATCATGACGGGGCCAGAGCATTGCTTGAAACCAATGACGGCTATTTATTGGGGTTAACTGCCTATTCTAATGACGGGGATATACAGGGAGCGGGATATCATTACGGATTTAATCATTTAGGCAGGCCAACCAGTGACCTGTGGCTTAGGAAAGTCGATTACAACGGTAATCTGATTTGGCAGCGATGCTACGGCGGCTCCAAAAACGAATATGGTTTGAAATTATTCAATCTCTCGGATGGCAATATCATGGCATTTGCCCAAGTAGAATCTGAAGACGGGGATGTTAAAGGATTTCATCCAGGCGGTTGGTACTTGGAAGACATCTGGATGTTGAAAATAGATGGAAAAACGGGAGAGATTTTAGGTCAACGTTGCATTGGTGGCGGCGGTAATGAATATACAGAAGATGGGATTATCCAGTTAAGCGACAGGGACTATGTGTTGGCAGCGTTTACTCAACACGGGATGCAAGATGATATTGCCTGTGGGCCCTATCCTTCCGTTAAGAGATGGGCGTGGGTATTCAGCATTAGCGACACTTCAGATTACTTGGGAGTTCCCAATTTAAACGAATGGAATAACTACATTAAGCTATATCCCAATCCAGCCCAGGATTATATAACCTTAGACATTTCCCATAAATTTGATTTGTGTAATTCCTACGCAGAAATTTTCAACAGTGTAGGCAAAACAATTAAAACAGTTCAGTTATCAAGTAATAAACCTTATGTCTATACCGGAGACTTACCTTCAGGAATGTATCTTTTAAAGCTGAAAAACAAAGCCGGGTATGCTTGCAAGAAATTTATCGTGAAGGATTAAGAAGGAATCATTCGAAATTGATTTTTTTTCTAAATCTCCTTATAATCAACAATTTTGGATAAAAAATTTAGAGTATAGTTGAATTATGAATAGAATATTTCATGTCGAAAAAAATCTATTCGAAAGAAGTTTTTAATGCGTATATTTGCACCAATTAACGGTAAAACTAACTGAAAGAGAATCGTTAGCACCTCAAAGCACAAAGCAATAGCATGCTTATTTCAGCATAACAAAATAAACCCTAAGAACCTGTAAGGCCGTTTTGGAATACAAAAAATTTAACTACTGCATCACATAAAACGAATCGTTGAGGTTTTGTACGATTCAAAATGCACGGTTTGCCTTTTGTAAAACAATATTTATATATTGAAAAATTATATAATTGAACTTATTTATTTTATTCTTACGGTCGGCACCACGATTGTAATTATCAACGACACACGAAATCCCATTAAATCATTGGCATATATATTGCTGGTGGTATTTCTTCCTGTTATCGGAGCGTTTGTTTATTTTTCGGTAGGAATAAATTATCGGAAACGCAGGTTTTACCGAAATCAAAAAATTCAAAACCAGGCTTTCTATAGCAAAATTCAAGAGCAGGTTGAACAGTATTCCCGTTCGGAATTGGAAAAGAACAAAGCTTGTTTCGAAAATCATGAAAAGATAGTGCGAATGTTATCGACAGGAAACATATCACCGCCTTTTTCGACGACGAACTTAGAGCTATTATTGAATGGAGAGGAAAAGTTTCCCAAGGTCTTGGAAGCTTTGGATGCGGCCAAAGAGCATATTCATATAGAATATTTTATTTATAATGATGATGAAATCGGCAACTTGCTGAAAGATAAGATGATCAGGAAAGCGAAAGAAGGAGTTGCTGTCCGTTTTATTTTTGATGATTATGGCAGTCGCGTTGTCCGCAAGAGAATGCTCAAAGAGCTGCGAGAATCAGGTGTTGAGACCTATCCGTTTTACAAAATCCGGTTTCTTGCTTTAGCCAACGGGATGAATTTCAGAAATCACCGGAAAATAATCGTAATCGACGGAAAGGTCGGATTTATAGGTGGAATCAACGTGGATGACCGTTACATTAATAGTGGAAAAAACAAACTATTTTGGCGCGATACCCATTTAAAGATCGAGGGGAATGCTGTTGCAGGATTGCAACGCTTGTTCCTCAGTGATTGGAACTCTTGTAAAAAGAGAGATAAAAAAACGGATATACAGCCGGATTTACGCTATTTTCCGATCAGTGATACCGAAAAGTTTGAAAATCCGGTGCAAATTGTGGGTAGCGGCCCTGACAGTTCGAATGCAGACATTATGTTGTCGATATTGGGGATCATTGCCGGAAGTAGAAAACGCTTGTTTATTACAACCCCTTACTTTATTCCCAACGAAACCATTGTGGATGCGTTGAAATTTAGCGCGTTAAGCGGTGTTGACGTACGCCTGTTGGTTCCGGGTATTTCCGACAGCACTTTTGTAAATGCTGCTTCATGTTCTTATTACGAAGAACTGTTGTCTTCAGGTGTGCGGATTTACCGCTACCAAAAAGGCTTTGTCCATGCAAAGACGATTGTGTCGGACGATACGCTTTCCGTAATCGGCACAGCGAATATGGATATTCGCAGTTTTGATATTATGTTTGAAGTAAATGCTTTGATTTATAGCAAATCATTGAATGAGGAACTGGGGAATGCCTTTTTTCACGATATTGAAAACAGTAGTGAGATCAATGGCTATGCCTGGAGCCAGAGAAACAGGATGAAAAAATTTGGCGAAAAATGTGCCCGTTTATTATCACCACTTCTTTAGCTGAGGCAGTCAAGAAATGAAATAAGAAACGACAAAGAATCAACCGTCTATCTTTAAATTTCTTCCATAAAGTTAAATGCATAAGAAAGAACCTACATTTGTGGTTTTAAATTCCTTTAAGTATCTAAATTGCCAGACATGACGCGACTTCTCATTGTTTTTACGTTCGTTTTTTTATTTTCCCATTTAGCAAGTTCGCAAATAGCGACACTTCCTGCCCTGAAACCCGAAAAAGATTGGCTGCTTACCCCCATTAGAGATACGGCAACCATTCGGGTTGAAACCTCGAAAAATGAGATTACGATAACCAACGGATTGGTAAGCCGGACATTTCGCCTGAGCCCCAATACAGCTTGCATGGATTACCGCAATTTGACAAGCAACCAGCAACTGTTGCGTGCCGTAAAACCCGAGGCACGTATTACGCTAAACGGAAAAGAATATCGGGTAGGCGGCTTGCACGGGCAGAAGCAAAATGCTTATTTAACCGAAGAAGAGATCCGGTCCTTGACGGCGGATCCAAACGATTTTCAATATGAATCGCATGCCGTTTCGGAATTGAAACCGCATGTGAACTGGAAACCGCGCCTTTGGAATACAAATCCGCAGCAACCTGCCGGGCAACTGCTTATTTTTCAATACAAGCACCCTGATTTTATCGGATTGAAAGTAAAAGTCTGTTATGAAATTTATGATCGTATTCCATTGATTTGTAAGTATGTGACAATTGAAAACGCAAGCGGATATTCGATAAAAATCGATCAGGTGGTAAACGAAATTTTGGCCATGCCGGAAGAAGAAAGCGCCGTGGTGGGTAGCGCCGAACCGGAAATCGCCTCGGCTTCCGGAACCAACCAGTACGGGCACAAAACGCCTCCTACCCGCATGAAAACGCCGCAAAGCATTTACATTGAAAGCAATTATGCCTTCAACAATGCCATGCGGGCCGATTTGTCGGATCAAACCACGCATTGGAAAACAGACAAAAGTTATACTTCGCAGGTAAATTACGATTACAACACGCCCTGCTTGCTGGAAGTCTATCCCAAAATGCGCCCCGGTGTGACGCTGGAGCCGGGAAAAACTTTCCAGTCTGTCCGGACGTATGAGCTTTTGCAGGACAGCTACGACCGCGAACGGCGAGGTTTGGCGATTCGCAAGATGTACCGGACAATTGCTCCCTGGGTGACCCAAAATCCCATTTTCATGCATTTAATCAGCACCCGGCCGGAAGATGTGCGCCACATCATCGACCAATGTGCCGAAACGGGCTACGAAGGCGTAATTTTGAGTTTCGGCAGCGGGTTGAATATGGAAGATACTTCGCAGGCTAATATTGCAAAATTCAGGGCTTTGGCCGATTATGCCCACGGCAAAGGCATTTTGTTGGGTGGTTATTCCTTGTTTTCGAGCCGGAAAATCGATGAAAAAACCGATGTTATCAGCCCATACACCGGAAAACCCGGTGATGCATTTTTTGGAAATGCGCCTTGCTTGGGCAGCGAATGGGGATTGGCTTATATCGAAAAGCTGAAATATTTTTTCACCCAAACGGGATTTGATATTTTTGAAAACGACGGGCCTTATCCGGGCGATGTTTGCGCTTCGACGACGCATCCGGGGCATGCCGGGCTGGAAGATTCACAATGGAAGCAAATGGAGTTGCAAAAAGAATTTTACCGCTGGTGCAACGAACGCGGGATTTACATCAACGCGCCCGATTGGTATTTTTTGGATGGAACTCATAAAATCGGACTGGGTTACCGCGAAGTGAATTTTTCGTTGCCGCGCGAAGAGCAACAGATTTTGAACCGTCAGAATATTTTTGACGGCACTTGGGAAAAAACGCCCTCGATGGGCTGGGGGTTTGTACCGCTCACCGAATATCAGGGCGGGGGAGCGGCTGCCGTATTGGAACCTTTGAGCGAACATTTGGACGCCTATAAAAAATTGATGATTCAATATTACGGCGCTGGAATTCAGGCTTGTTACCGTGGCCCGCGTTTGTACGACACCGAAGAAACCAAGCAGGTGGTGAAAGAAACTATTGATTGGTACAAAAAATACCGCAGCATTTTGAATGCGGATATCATTCATTTACGCCGCCCCGACGGCCGCGACTGGGACGGCATTTTGCATGTAGATCCGGCCGGAAAGCAAAAAGCGTTTGTATTGCTTTACAATCCGTTGAAACAAGCGATGGAACGAACGATTTCTTTGCCTTTATATTACAGTGGACTGAATAAAACGGCAAAAATCAGCATCGAAGGTACCGTGCCGAAATCATATTCGCTAAGCCCTGTTTATACGGTGGAGCTGAAGGTGAGTATTCCTGCCGAAGGTTATACTTGGGCGGTTCTGGAATAATTATTTATTTTGTTGCAAATCAAATATTTAAGATCGGAAATCAAAATTTATTTTTTGTGTTTAAAAAATTTTTATAGAAAAGATACAATTAAAATAAATTAATTACCTTTCGCAGATAAATGGCAGGATCATGCGAAATATATTCTTTCTGTTCTTTTTGATTTCCTTGCATAGTCAGGCGCAAGATGTGTGGTTTCCTTCCGGTAGTTGTTCGGCTGCTATGGGGAAAACTTCAGCAACAGCGATCGATGTATGGTCGGTTAGCAACAATCAGGCGGGGATGGCATTCGCCCAAAACGCTTCAGTGGGATTTTATTATGAAAACCGTTTTTTGCTGAAAGAATTAGGCTATTCATCTTTAGCTTTCACCTTGCCGACCCTGCAGGGATCATTTGGCGCAACGCTTACCCATTCAGGCGATGTCAACTTTAGTCAGATGCAAGCCGGATTCGCTTATGCCAAAAGTTTTGGAAAACGGTTTGCTACCGGTTTGAAATTTGATTATTTACAAACCAAACTGGCGGAAAATTACGGGAAACATGCAAACCTTACCTTCGAGGCCGGTATTTTGGCAAAAATTTCCAACAATCTTTGGTTGGGTGCTCATGCGTTCAATCCGGTCAGGGTCCGGTTGTCGGATTACAACAACGAGCGGATTCCCACGCTGGTTAATTTGGGTGTTTCCTACATTTTTTCGGAAAAACTGCTGTTCAATGCCGAAGTGGTCAAAGATTCCGAACGTCCGGCCGATTTTCGTTTCGGGGCAGAATACCAGTTTATTAAATTCGGCTATGTCCGTGCCGGACTGACTACGGAGTCATTCAGCTATACATTTGGTTTTGGATTTTTGCTGGATCGGTTCTCTTTTGATCTTTCCTCGGCTGTTGACCAGATGTTGGGTGTTTCGCCCCAGGTTTCGCTTCAATATCATTTTGCTTCGTTTCAAAACTAATTCGTGACAACATTTTGGATTTATCTAAATTCTTAAAAAAATGAATGTCAAGCCAATCCTTATTTCCACATTGTTTCTCTTTCCCTTGTTTGCGTTGGCGCAACAACCGGATACCGTACGTTCTTTGCCGGCGGAAACCTTGCCGACCGAGCAACTCGAAACCGTGATTGAAACGCAAGACCGCGACATGGATTTCAGCGATTGGGAAGACGAATTGCATCAATTGCGGTCACGCCCTGTAAATTTGAATGCTACCAGCGAAGATGAGCTGCGGCGTGCCTTTTTCCTGAATGAGTTGCAAATCCAAAACTTGTTGACGTATACTTCTCAATTCGGAAAGCTGACGACTATTTTTGAACTCCAACTGATCGAAGGGTTCAATTTTGAGTTTATTGAACAGATACAACCCTACATTACATTCGATGATGGGGGAAATGAACCGTTTTCGTGGAAACGCGCGTTCCGCTATGGGCGGCAGGAAGCCCTTGTGCGTTGGCAGCGTGTTGTGGAGAAACAGGCTGGCTTTGCGGAGGTATCAGACAGCATGCGGCGTGCTCATCCGGGCAGTTATTACTGGGGTGATGCGAACGGGCTTTTCATGCGTTACACTTACAACTACCGCGATCGACTGCGTTTTGGGATTGCCATGGACAAAGATGCCGGAGAACCGTTCAAATGGGGCGTGGATACGCTGCCCAAAGGGTTTGATTATTATGCCTTTCATTTTTATTTAAAAAATATCGGGCGTTTGAAGTATTTTGCTTTGGGCGATTATCAGTTGCAGTTTGGACAGGGATTGACCTTGTGGTCGGGGTTATCGTTCGGAAAATCGCCGGGAAGTTTGTGTTCACGCAAGCGGGCGCCCTACATTCGCCCCCATGCTTCCAGCAATGAGTATGCTTATATGCGGGGGGCGGCAGCGACGTTTACTTTTGGAACGTTTGATGTAAGCGGCTTTTATTCCAATCGCAAAGTGGATGGAAATTTGAATAAACCGGATGATTTTTTGTCGGAGGAGGAATATGTAAGTTCTATTCAGGAAACGGGTTACCACCGTACCACCGACGAACTGGCTGATCGCAAAGTCTTGCGTGAACAACTGTTCGGAGGAAACATTACTTACAACGGAAACCATTTGAAGACAGGAATTACCGCTTATCAGGTTGATTTTGATAAAGTCATAAAACCGGATGCAACGAATTACAATGCGTTTGTTCCCGGCTTAAATCGCAACCAGTATGTAGGTTTGAATTATTCGTATGCTTACAAACGGTTGACACTTTATGGTGAAGTTTGTCACCAGTTGGATGCCGGAAATGCTTTTTTACAGGGCTTGAATTTCACGCCCCATCCACAGTTGAGTGTGGCGATGCTCTATCGCAATTATGCCCGCGACTACCTGAATCGTTTGTCTGCCGCTTTTGGCGAAAGCAGCACCAATGCCAATGAAAACGGGTTTTATGTAGGTATTTTGGCAACGCCGTTCAAAAAAACGACCCTTACCGCGTATGCCGATATGTTTCAGTATCCATGGCTTCGTTACCGGGTGGATGCTCCTTCGCATGGCAAAGAGTTTGCAGTTCAAATGGATTACCGCATCAATCGCAATACTTCGTTTTATGTGCGTTACCGCAACATTCAGAATCCTCTGAATTTTAATGCAGAAACGGGCTACAAACATGTCGTGGATCATTCGGTGAGAAATTACATCCGTTTGCATTTGGTACACAATCCGTTGGCATGGATTTCGCTGCGAAGCCGTGTGGAATTTGTACTACGATCAGCGCCCAATACCGAAGAAAACGGAATGATTCTTTACCAAGATGTGGTGGTAAAGCCTGACAAAAACGGCAGATGGATGTTCGCTTTACGCTACGCGTTGTTCGATACGGAAAGCTATGATACCCGTATTTACGCTTACGAAAATGATTTGCCTTTTTCATTTTCAATTCCCGCCTTGTACGACAAGGGAAGCCGCTTTTATCTGATGACTTCTTGGAAATTCATGCGCCATAGTCAATTGGCATTTCGCATCGCACAAACATTTTACAACAACAAAACCAGTATTTCGAGCGGTAGCGCCCAAATTGACAGCAATACCAGAACCGAACTCAAAGCGCTGCTGAAAGTGGGGTTTTGATTACGGATTTCCTAAGATATTTGACACCGCATAAATCGGAAAAATCTGAATATTGGGCAGGGTTCCGAAATTTTCCAATGAACAGCGAATACCGTGGGTATTTTTTTTCGGATAAAAACATAAACAAGCTTTGCATTGTGCCTTTGGTACCTGATTTTACCTCAATTGCAAAAGTTCGCTGCCAACGTGACGTTTTATATAATCATACTCATTGTTTTATTTTTGAAGAAGTACAATTTACAAAAAATCAAGGCAATAAGTGCTTCTTTTTTGCAAAAAGTCAGGGCAATGATAATGAAGGGGGAAATTTTAATAAAAATGCCTGATCCAGACAAAAGATTTCAACCGCACGTCCTGAAAAGCCCCGGATCGTGGCGGAATGTTTTTCTACAAAATCGAATGCAAAAAGAAGTACACAATAACTTCAAACCACTATTTTGATACCACGAATCTCTGGTATTACAAACCCAACAACTTTTTTACCGTATCGGCAATAGCTTTGTTTTCGGCTTTTCCACTCAATTGTTTTGATGCCAGGCCGATTACTTTTCCCATGTCTTTGGCTCCTTGTGCGCCGGTTTCGTCGATAATGGCCTGAATGATGCGTTCCAGTTCTTCTTCCGGGATTTGTTCGGGTAAATAAGCCTGAATGATATTTGCCTGGTACAATTCTTCTTCCGCCAATTCGGGGCGGTTTTGCTGGATGTAAAGCTCGGCGCTTTCACGGCGCATTTTTACCAACTTTTGAAGCAGTTTGAGTTCCACCTGATCGGGAATTTCTCCCGACCAGGATACGTCTTTTCCTGTTTTTTCCAGAAGCAGTGCGGCTTTAATGGCCCGCAATGCTTCGAGTTTTTTGCTGTCTTTGGCAAGCATGGCTTGCTTCAGGTCGTCGTTAATGATTTTTTCGAGTTCCATTTGGACAATTAGTTAATCGACATTGTCGTGTAAAAAAGTATTGTTTTCACGAAGACCACCGCCCTGTTGCGTGTCATTGTTAAGCGTAAAACGCGAAACATTGGTTTCGTTTCCCTGCGGAATTCCGTTGGAGAGTTCCACATTGCGGCGGACGTAAGCCGGTTCGCGTTCCAAGGCTTCGATATTGCTCGAAGAGTAAAGCTGCATGCTGATGCTTTTCAATTTGTTGACCCGTTCCTGCTGCAAATTGTCGAAATTCGGAATGGCATCTTGAACAACCGGTTCCGGTTCGCTTGGAACAACGATCTCAGAAGGAACATCGGATTCTTTAACCGTGATTTCATTTTGGATTTCCGGTTCTTGTTGTACGGGTATAAAAGTCAATTGCGGTGGAGCGGAAACTTGCGCCGGCACTTGAAAATGTAATTTCAGATCGGGAAACGAACTGGCAGGAACTTCTGTTTCCGGCTCAACTGTTTTTAGTTTAACTTCCGTTTCCGGCTCAATGTTTTCGGGTTGGGCTGGAGGAGCAATCGGTTTGTTTTTCGGTTGGGTATCCAAATCGTACTTTACGATGGGTGTTTTGTCAAAACCGGTTGCAATCACGGTAATGGCAATTTCATCACTTAAACGTTTGTCTTCTCCGTAACCCAAAATCAGGTTCACCTTGTCGCCTGCTTGGTTTGTGACATAATCGGTAATTTCGTTCAGTTCTTCGATGCTGATTTCCTCGGTTCCGTAGTTTAAATAAAGCAAAATATTGTCGGCTCCTTTGATATCAGTGTCGTCGAGCAGGGGCGAAGAAAGCGCCATTTGAGTGGCGTCGAGGGCACGGCTCGGTCCGTTCGCAATGCCGGCTCCCATGATGGCCTTTCCACTGTTTTGCATCACCGTTTTAATATCTTGAAAATCGACATTGATGTGGCCGATTCCTGTGATGATTTCTGCAATACCTTTTGCAGCCGTCGTTACGACGTTGTTTGCTTTGGCAAATGCTTGCCCAGCCTTCATATCTCCTTGTAAATCAAGAAGTTTGTCATTGCAGATAACCAAAATGGTATCCACCAGTTTTTTTAGTTCTTCAATACCGTTATCGGCAAATTGCTGCCGCTTCCGTCCTTCAAAGCCAAACGGGCGGGTCACGATGCCTACGGTAAGAATGCCGAGTTCGCGTGCAATTTCTGCAATTACGGGAGCTGCTCCGGTTCCGGTTCCACCGCCCATTCCGGCAGTGATGAATAACATGGCCGTGCCGTCATCCAAAATTTTCCGGAGTTCTTCTTTTTTCTCCATAGCTGCTTCGCGGCCCACTTCGGGACGCGACCCGGCTCCCAACCCGGTTTTTCCGATTTGGATTTTATTGGGTACAGGACTGTTCATCAGCGCTTGGCAATCGGTATTGCAGATAAAAAAGTCCACATCTTTAATGCCTTGTTCAAACATGTGTGTTACGGCATTGCTACCTCCTCCTCCTACGCCTAAAACCTTAATGATATTGGGTTGCTCCTTGGGCATATCGAATTTTAGCATTTCGTTCATACGGCTTTCCTCCAGATTTATGTTGTATTTTTTGATTAGCTGGTTAAAAAATTATTTAATGTCTTCTCCTAAAAAATTAACAATCAAGTCTTTAATTTTCCCAAAGCCTTTTCCTGTTCCCTTTTCTTTGGGAAGTCTCGTTTTGGCGTCTGTGGGATCCAGTTTTATTTTTGATTCATCCATGCGGTTACTGCCGATCATCACAAGTCCGATACCGGTTGAATACATTGGGCTGGCAACTTCTTTCATGCTGCTGCTTGCCAGGTTTGCATCGGGGAAACCAATGCGGGTTTCTAATCCGGTTTTAAATTCGGTCAGTTGTTTGATATGTTTAAGCAAAGCGCCTCCTCCGGTAAGCACAATTCCCCCGGTTAAGCGTTTTTCGAGGTTGGTTTGACGAATTTCGTGGTAAACCATCTCAATAATTTCTTCCATGCGTGCCTGGATAATGCTTGCCAGGTTGTACAGGGTAATTTCTTTGGGAGAACGCCCGGATAGACCGGGAATCGTTACCACTTCTTCTTTCCGGTTTTCGGAAGCAACGGCCGATCCGAATTTTAATTTTAAACTTTCGGCATGTTTTTTTAGAATGGAACAACCGGTTTTGATGTCTTCGGTAATAACATCGCCCCCGTAAGGGATCACTGCCGTATGATAAATTGTCCGGTCGTAGTAAACCGCAATGTCGGTTGTCCCTCCGCCGATATCCACCAAAGCCACGCCGGCTTCCAGTTCGTCGTCGGTCAATACCGATTCGGCGGAAGCCAAAGGTTCTAAGATAATGTTGTCGACGTGGTATCCGGCTTTTTCAACGCATTTTTTGATGTTCAGGGCGGCCGAACGTTGCCCGCTGATTACGTGGAAGTTCGCTTCGACCTGATGGCCCAATTGTCCGCGCGGATCGGTGATGCCGCTTTCATTGTCGATTTTATATTTTTGCGGAATCACGCTGATGATTTCGTCGCCCGGCGCCATCTGGATGTTGTACATGCTTTGTGTCAGCAGGTCGATTTCTTCGGCTGTAATTTCAACTTGAGGATCGCGACGAATCATATTGCCCTGGCGGGTCATGCTGCGGATGTGTTGCCCGGCAATGCCCACATTTACCGTCTTGATATCGATTTGAGACTGCTGGCCGGCTTCTTTCAATGCCTGTTCAATGGAATGAACGGTTTGGTCGATGTTACTGATCACCCCGCGTCGCACGCCCAGCGATTCGGTATTTCCGAGTCCTAAAATTTCAATTTTTCCCGTATCGTTTCGTTTTCCTACGATTGCTGCAATTTTGGTTGTCCCAATGTCTAATCCGACAATAATTTCGTGTTCCATTTCTTGTGTTATTATTTTATGCAAACAACTTGATTTTTATACGTTAGGTTGATTGATTTGTATGTATCCCAGCCTAGTTTCGGCAAACCGTACCGGTAAAAGGTGATTAAGTTCGAAATTTTGTTTTGGCAATCGGAGGTGTCTCCCAAAATAACCTGGTGTTTTCCCACTTTGGTAACCAACCCGATTTTTCCTTTCGGATCCACAAAACATTGCTCGATTAACGCTTTTGCCGTGGTGTCGGCATCGATGGTTTTGGCTAAATTGTAAACCTTGTAAAGGCTTGCATTTTTTTCTTTTTCTGTTTTAGGCAACTTGAAAATATTTTTTCCCGGCTTGAAATCGCCTTCAATGCTTCCGGAAGCTACCAGCACTCGTATGGGAAAGTCGATGCTGGCGGGCATCATTTTCCCTTTTTCATCCAGATAAAAGTTGTTCCCGGCAGTATTAAAAACCCGGACAATGGGGCGGCTTTGGCGGATAGCGACTTGCAATTCCCCGTTCAGGCTTACTTTTGCCGTGGCATCATCGATATAGGGGTTTTGTTTTAAAAATTTCTGAATCTCCTCGACCCGAATGCTTTTCAGTTTTTGCTCTTGCAATTTCCCGAAGTTTTTAGTTAACTGGTCTTTGATGATTTGGGTTGTGAGCAACTCTTCCGAACCCAAAGAAGTGATTTTTATTTGAACATCTTTGCAGCGGGAATTTTGATGGTTGTCGTTGGCGAAACCCATCAATAAGATCACTCCGGCCACGGCTGCTGCTGACAGGGTAATCCATAATATTTTTCGAAAGAGTTTCATGGTTTTATTTATTTCGTTTTTGTAATTCGTTTTCGATCGGGGCGACCAAAGTGTCGATATCTCCGGCTCCTAACGTTAATAATACATCCAACTCTTTGTTTTTCAAATAATTCACTAAATCCTTTTTTTCTACCAAAGTTTTGTTGTTTGTTACTATTTTCTCTAATAGCATTTCGGAGGTTATTCCTTCGATAGGCAATTCCCGTGCCGGATAAATGGGCAACAGGATGACTTCGTCCAACAGGCTGAGGCTTTGCCCGAATTCATCGGCAAAGTCGCGTGTGCGTGTGTAAAGGTGCGGCTGGAAGATTCCCGTGATTTTCCGGTTCGGGTACATTTCCCGCGTAGACGTAATACAGGCTTTCAATTCTTCGGGATGGTGCGCATAGTCGTCGATGTAAACCAGCTTTTCAGTTTGCACACGAATATCAAAGCGCCTGTGAACGCCGGCAAATGTTTTTAGCCCTTCACGCAACTCGTTTTCCGAAACGCCGCACAGAAGTGCGCAAGCCGAAGCAGCTACCGCATTTTCGATGTTGTAACGTCCCGGAACGCCCAATACCAAATCGTGGATTTCTCCTTTGGGGTGGATCAGGGTAAAATGGTACTTCTGATCAACCAAGCGGATACCGGTCGCGTAAAAATCGGCTTTTGTATTGTCGGCGTATTGAAAAATGGTATACTTGCTGTTTTCTGCCGGGCCCAAATCGACGCCTTTTTTTATCAAGAGGAATCCGTTTTCCCGGATGTTTCCGGTGAATTGGCTGAACGTGTCGACAAACGTTTTTTTGTTTTGATAAATATCCAAATGGTCGGCATCCACACTGGTAATTACGGCAATATGCGGGTGTAGCTGCAAAAACGAACGGTCGAACTCATCAGCTTCGGTAACCATAAATTCCGAGTGTTTGCTGAGAAGCAGGTTGCTTTCGTAATTTTTGGCAATTCCGCCTAAAAATGCCTGGCAATCGACGTTGGATTGGCGCATCAGGTGAGCGGCAAGTGTCGATGTGGTAGTTTTGCCGTGTGTGCCGGCTACGGCAATGGTTTTATATTGTTTGGAAAGCATGCCGAGCACTTCGGAACGCTTTTTTATGGGAATACCGGTTTTTTGTAAATAAATGTACTCTTTGTGATCGCTAGGAACGGCCGGCGTGTAAACAACCAGATCAATTTCCTCCGGAAGCGCGTCGATATTCTCGTTGTAATGAATGTGCATGCCTTCATTTTCCAGGTGGTGGGTTAGCTCGCTTCTTGTGCGATCATAACCGAAAATGCGTGCGCCTTCGGCTGCGTAGTAACGCGCCAATGCACTCATTCCGATTCCCCCGATCCCTAAAAAATAAACGGTTTTCATGCTCATTTGATCAGTTTTAAGATTTCGTCCGCAATTTTTGATGCCGATTCGGCAACGGCTAATTTTTTGGAATTTATGGCTAATTCGTTTTGAATCTGTTTGTTATTCACTAATCCGGTAATGGTTTTTCCCAATTTTTCCGGAGCTTCTTCGTCTGTTACCAAAAGTGCTGCATTTTGGCTAACCAAAGCCATCGCATTTTTGGTTTGATGGTCCTCGGCCACATTGGGCGAAGGAACCAGAATCATGGGCTTCCCGCTTGCGCAAAGTTCGGAAACGGCGATGGCTCCTGCGCGAGAAACAACCACATCGGCAGCAGCATAAGCTTTGTCCATTTCCTGAATAAAAGGCATGGATTGAATTCCTTTTCCAGAAAAGGGTTTTATGGCATTTTGGGCTGTTTCGGCATACGATTTTCCGGTTTGCCAAAGTACCTGGATTCCCGCATCAGCAAACTGTTGCAAGTTACTTTCAATGCTCTGGTTGATGGTGCGCGCGCCCAAACTTCCTCCGACTACTAAAAGTACGGGCTTTCCGGGATCCAACTTGAAAAACCGGACGGCTTCTTCTTTCGGTGTGAGATTGAATTCAATTTCTTTCCGGATGGGGTTTCCCAACAATGCAAGTTTTCCTTTCGGAAAATACTTCTCCATTCCGGAATACGCCACACAGATTTTATCGGCTTTTTTTGCCAATTTTTTATTGGTGATGCCCGGGAACGAATTTTGCTCCTGGATCAACGTCGGAATTCCCAACGAGACGGCGGCGTTCAGTGCCGACCAGGAAGCATAGCCTCCGGTACCGATGACGGCATCAGGCCGGAATTTCTTTAGAATAGCACGTGCTTTGAACCAACTGGATACTACTTTCAGCGGGAACAAAAAATTGCCCCAGGTAAACCGGCGTTGCAAACCGCTGATCCATAATCCTTCGATGGGATAACCTGCTGCCGGAATTTTTTCCATTTCCATACGTCCTTTGGCCCCGATAAAAAGGATTTTTGTACCGGGGATTTTGCTTTCGAAGGCATGGGCAATGGCTAATGCCGGGAAAATGTGCCCTCCCGTGCCTCCTCCGCTTAAAACGATATGGATTTCTTTATTATGCATTTGCAGGTTGCGGATTTTCAGTCGGATTGTTTTCTAATTCTTTACTTACACTTAATATAATGCCTAAAGCAATGCTGGTAAACCAAATGCTGGTGCCTCCCATACTGACCAACGGCAAAGGTTGTCCGGTTACCGGTAACAAGTTCACGGCCACCGCCATATTGATCATAGCCTGGAATACCAGGCTGAATGCAACGCCAATGGCTAAAAAGGCGCCGTAGTTTCCCGGAGCTTTCACGGCAATGCGCACCCCGCGGAACAGGAGGATTAAATACATCAACAACACGATTCCTCCGCCGATGAGTCCATACTCTTCAATAATGATGGAATAAATAAAATCGTTGAACGGGTTTGGTAAAAAGTTTTTTTGAATGCTGTTGCCGGGCATTTTCCCGATCACGCCACCGTTCGCAATGGCGATTTTGGATTGTTCTACTTGAAAATTCTCGTCTTTGTCACCCCCGCCCCGGAAATTTTCGATACGGGTTTGCCAGGTTCCCAAACGTCCTTTGGAATGGGGTGAAACCATCAGGAAAGTGACGAACAAAGCCAACGCCACGAATCCGATTCCCAACGTAGCGAAAATATGTTTCATCCGGACGCCTGCAATAAACATCAGCACGAGGCAAGTGGCAAACAGCAAGGCCGCCGTGGAAAAATTTGCCGGCAAAATCAGGCCGCATACGAAGATGATTCCGCCGATAATCGGTAAATACCCTTCTTTTAGGGTTTTGATTTTATCGTGTTTTACGGCCAGCATCCGTGCGACAAACATAATCAGCGCCAATTTGGCAAAGTCGGACGGCTGGAACATGATGTTGATTCCTGGTATGGTTGTCCAGCGCGAGGCTTCGTTGATATTTTCACCGAAAACCAGCGTGTAAAATAACAACGGAATGGCAATGGCAATGGCAATAATGGAAATTTTGGAATAGTAGCTGTATTTTATTTTGTGTGCCGCATACATCAATCCGAATCCGAACAACATAATAAAAATGTGTTTCAGGAAATAATATTCGGTATTTCCTTGTTTAAAGCGGAATGCCAGCGTGGTAGTTGAACTGTAAACCGCCAAAAGTGAGAATACGGTAAGAATGATGACCACTCCCCAAATCACTTTATCTCCTTTAATATTTGTAAGAAAATTCTTCATTTTGGCGTTCGTTCGATATGTTAAAGGTTTTTTACGGCTTTGCGGAATTGATTCCCGCGATCTTCATAGTTTTCAAATAACTCAAAGCTGGCGCAAGCCGGCGACAGAAGCACGGTATCACCTTTTTTCCCTAGCGAGTAGGCGAGGAGAACAGCTTCTTCCGTGGTTTTGGCTTCGAAAACTTGCTCCACACATTTTGAAAACCCTTTCGTAAAATCAGTCGTATTGGTACCGTGACAAACGATGGCTTTTACTTTTTTGTGGACAATTTCATACAACTTTTCGTAGTTCGTGTTTTGGTTTCCGCTTCCGGCAATCCAGATAATGGGTTCGTTGATGCATTCCAGGGCATACCAGGTACTGTTGACATTGGTTGATTTGCTGTCGTTGATAAACCGGATTCCGTGAATCCGTGCAATGGTTTCCAGCCGGTGCGGCTCGTGTTCGAAGTCGCTCAGCGATTGGCGAATGCTTTCTTTGCGTAATTGTATCCAATGGGCTGATATGTTTTCAACCATTGATTTTGGAATACTTGTGCGTCCTTGAATAGCTAACTCTTCGAATGTCATTGTCTTGGATTTATTTTGGTCTATTTTAATTTTATTTTGGGTTCTTGTGAAAATGGTTTTATCGGATTTTCAGCGTAATCATGGTGATGACGGCCAGTAAAATCCCGACAATCAAAAAGCGCATGACGATTTTTGCTTCAGGATATCCTTTTTTCTGAAAATGATGGTGCAAGGGCGACATTAAAAAAATACGCCGGCCTTCGCCATACCGTTTTTTGGTGTATTTGAAATAGCTTACCTGCATCACGACACTCAAATTTTCAATCAAGAAAATACCGCAGAGAATCGGGATTAAAAGTTCTTTCCGGATGATGATGGCGAAAGCAGCGATGATTCCGCCCAGGGCCAAACTCCCCGTATCGCCCATAAATACCTGGGCCGGATATGAATTGTACCACATAAAGCCGATGCACGCTCCCATAAAAGCGCTGATAAAGATGACCAGCTCGCCGGTATGCGGGATGTACATGATGTTGAGGTAATCGGCGAACACGATGTTGCCGCTCACCCAAGCCAACAAGGCTAATGTGAATCCGATGATGGCCGATGTTCCGGTCGCCAGGCCGTCGATTCCGTCGGTCAGGTTTGCCCCGTTCGATACGGCCGTGATAATCAAAATGACGACGATGATAAATACCGCCCAGGTATATTTTCCGGCGCCTTTACCTGCCCAGGAAATCAGCAGACTGTAATCAAACTGATTGTTTTTGAAAAAAGGAATGGTGGTTTTGGTCGATTTTGCCGGGGCGCTGAATTCCTTGTTGTGATCCCGGGTTTGCTCGAAAGGAGTCAATTGCTGTTCCGATTGAACGGCTGTTCCTTTGTTCGGCATATTCTCACGGATCACGACACCGGGACTAAAATACAGCGTTGCCCCAACTACGATACCGCAAATAATTTGGCCCATGATTTTAAACTTTCCGGCCAGCCCTTCCTTATTTTTTTTGAATACTTTGATGTAATCATCCAGAAATCCGATCGCGCCCAACCATATGGTTGTAAACAGCATTAAAAGAACGTAAGTATTGTCCAGGCGGGCGAATAAAAGAGTCGGTATTAAGATCGCGCATAAAATGATGATTCCGCCCATGGTGGGGGTTCCCGATTTTTCGGATTGTCCTTGCAGGCCCAGTTCCCGGACAGTTTCCCCGATTTGTTTTGCTCTCAGGTAATTGATCATCCGCTTCCCGTAGATAAGCGATATGCCGAGGGAGAGAAGCGTTGCCAAGGCGGCACGGAACGAAATGTATTGGAACATTCCGGCACCGGGAATATCAAAAACCTTGTCTAAATATGTGAAAATCGAGTAAAACATAGTCTTCTTTAAATTCCTTAGAAGTTGTCCGCCAAAATTTGTTTATCGTCAAAGGGATATCTCACGCCCTTGATTTCCTGGTATTTCTCGTGCCCTTTTCCGGCGATCAAAATCACATCGCCCGGATTTGCCAAAGCATAAGCTGTGCGGATTGCTTCGCGCCGGTCGGCGATAACCAACACTTGTCTTGCATATTCTTTTCCTACGCCTGCCATCATTTCGTTGATGATGCTTTGCGGATCTTCCGTTCGTGGATTGTCGCTGGTGATGATGACGCGGTTGCTTCCTTTGCAGGCAATTCCGGCCATAACCGGACGTTTTGCCGCATCCCGGTCGCCGCCGCATCCGACCACCGTGATCAGCGATTCGTTGCCCGTGCGCAATTGCTCGATGGTTTCCAGTACATTTTGCAAGGCATCAGGCGTATGCGCATAATCGATAATGCCGATGACTCCAGTCGGTGACTTTACGGTGTCGAACCGCCCTTCGGCAGCTTGCAGATTACTTAAAATGGTAAGGACCTGCAACGGATCTTCTCCCAACAATACAGCCGTCCCGTATGCGACCAGCAGGTTGTAACAATTGAAAACTCCTACCAACCGGCACCAGGTTTCCTGCCCATTGATTTCGATCAACGTACTGTCCAGACGCGATTCGATCAAACGGCCCTTAAAGTCGGCCATCGTGCGCAGGCTGTAGGTTTTTTGCAATGCTTTTGTGTTTTGAAGCATGACCCTTCCGTTCTTATCGTCGATGTTCACCAAAGCAAAGGCATCCTCCGGCAATTGGTCGAAAAAGCTTTTTTTAGCCCGCAAATATTCCTCGAAGGATTTGTGAAAATCCAGATGATCGTGCGTAAGGTTGCTGAACAGCCCGCCTGTAAAGGTTATCCCGGCTACCCGCTTTTGTACCATGGCGTGGGAACTTACTTCCATAAAGCAATATTCGCAGCTTTTTTCAACCATTTCTGCCAACAACTTATTCAGAGCCAATGCATCGGGAGTCGTATGCGTCGTCGGAATAATTTTGTCGTCGATTTTGTTGTGGATCGTTGAAACCAAACCCACCCGGTAGCCCAGCTCACGGAATAAATTGAAAAGGAGTGTTACCGTTGTGGTTTTTCCGTTGGTTCCTGTAATTCCGACCAGTTTCAGTTCGGCTGACGGATTATCGTACCAGTTCGATGCCACCATTCCCAACGCTTCCCCGCTATCTTTTACTTTTACGAATGTGATCCCGGAGTACTTGCCTTCTTTGAAATGCTCGCAAACAATGACGCCGGCACCCGATTCGATGGCTTTATCGATAAAATCATGCCCGTCAACATGGGTTCCTTTGATGGCTACAAAGACATTTCCTTTTTCGACAACCCGTGTATCGAAAGCAATACCCGATACCCTGCAAGTGGCATCGCCCGATATTTCTACCGACTTTATCCCTTTCAGTATGCTTTGCAACGATTTCATTTTTGGGTTGTCTTTTTAATTATCTTTTTATTAATTGCTTACACTTCCAAATCCAGTTGAACCAAGCTCCCATACGATACTTTTGCTCCGGCCGGCAACGACTGGCTTTTGACCAGGCCGCAGCCGTTGAGTTTTACTTTAAATCCCAGTTTTTCCAAAAGGAACAACGCATCCCGTGCACCCATGCCTTTGACATTCGGAATGACGCACGATGCCGTTTGAAGCGGTAACAAATTCGTCTGTGTTACCGTATCTGTTTGATTTGTCAACCAATCGCCGGTTGTTGCCCTGAAAGGCGATTTTGATAAAGAAAATAAGCGTGCAATATCTTGCTGGTAGCCTCCTTTTACCGGAGGAGGAAAAACACCATTGATGCTGTCCGCCCAATGGCTTCCCATGTCGGGATCGGTTGCATACACACGGTCGGCGATTTCGCGGAATACGGGAGCTGAGATGGCGCCGCCGTAGTAAGCTCCTTTACTTGGGTTGTTGATCACCACAATGCAGGAATATTTTGGGTTATTGGCCGGGAAATATCCTACAAAAGAAGCTTTGTAATTTGTCTTGTTGTAACCGCCTTTTCCCTGCGAAATTTGAGCGGTACCTGTTTTTCCCGCTACTTTGTATACCGGATTTTTGAGCGCGGTTCCCGTCCCATGATCCACAACGCCCATCAGCATGGTTTGCGCCATTTTCAGGGCCGGCTCCGAAGCGATCTTCGGATTTAAAACAATGGGTTCGAACTTCTTACTCGGAATACCTGCATCACAGATTTCACTTATAAACTGGGGCTTAACCATCACGCCGTTGTTGGCTACAGCATTGTAGAAAGTAAGAATCTGCAAAGGAGTCAACGCCACTTCGTATCCGATGGATATCCACGGAAGCGATACGGCCGACCAGAATTTCGATTTGGTATCTTTTAATTGCGGGCTTCCTTCTCCTTTAATTTCCAAACCCAACGGTTTTTTTAATCCGAATCCGTAAAGCCGGTCGATAAATTGCTGCGGGTTGCTGTTATAGGCCTGGGTAATCACCTTTGAGGTTCCCACGTTTGACGATTTCTCAAAAACTTGTTGAACGGTCAATACGCCGGTTCCCATGTGTGAATCCCGCATCGTCCGGTTGGAGTATTTGGCGACACCTCCCGTACAATCCACCGTTTTTTTCAAATCCGTTTTGCCGTCTTCAAAAGCGGCCAAAAGCGAGAACAATTTAAAGGTTGAACCCGGTTCGCTGGATTCGCCGATGGCGTAGTTGTATACTTCCCGGTAAGTTCCTTCTTTCGTTTTACCCAAATTGGCGATGGCTTTCACCTTTCCGGTTTTTACTTCCATCAAAACCACGCAGCCGTGATCGGCATCGTTGGCTTCGAGCTGGCGCAGCAGGGCATCTTCGGCCACATCCTGAATGCCGATGTCGATGGTACAGTGAATATCTTTTCCGTTCCGCGGATCGATTTCGTTGCTGTTGTTGAGCGGAATCCATTCTCCACCGGGAAAACGTTGGTACAACTTCTTCCCGCTGACGCCTTCCAATGTGTCGCTGAAAGCGCCTTCGATTCCGATGTCATTCGTTTCTCCCTCTTTATCCCAACCGATGGTTCGAAATGCCAAATCGCCGAACGGCAAAATACGCTTGCTTTGCGCGATAACTTGCAAACTTCCCGAATTGTCTTTTTTCCGGAAAATCGGAAACTTCCGCATGGCTGTGAGCTGTTCGTACGTCACATTCCGCTTGATCAAGAAATAGCCGTTTCCTTTTTTCCGTGCCGATACCAAATCCTGTTTGTATTCGCGGGCCGTTTTGTTTTTCAAAAGTTCCGCAAGGTAAAAGGACAAGGAATCCACATTGTTGGTAAAAAGCGAATCGGATAAATACTTCGGGGACAGATTTATGCGGGTTTCGAAGAGCGGAATAGAGGTTGCCAGGAATTTCCCGTTGGCATCGAAAACATTCCCCCGCATCGCCTCCACATTAAAGTAACGCAACGAAATTTCCTTTGCCTTTGCCTTCCATTCGGCCCCTTCGGCAATTTGAATGTATGCAATACGAATGATGATAGCTGCCCCGAACAGCAGCATCAAAATATAGACGAGGTAAGTCCGCCAGATGATTTCTTTATTGCTTTTCATGACTGCTTATTTTTTTCGGAGGAACTTTTGATTCCAGTATACCCCTTGCTTCCAGCTTTTTAGCCAATTCGCTTTGGCGGGTAGCTTTCATCAAATTGGATTTGGTGGTCAGGTATTCGTAGCGGTATTCGCTGTTTTGTTTTTTTGTCCGGTTGATTTGAATGACTGTTCGTACGGCATGATTCGAATTAAAGATGTACACCACTGCAATCAGAGTGAGAAAAAGCAAATAAGGTAAAAATCGTACCACCTTGTCGCGGGTTAAGAAAGAACCGCCCAACACGCTCCGGAAGAACTGAATGCCGCCGCTTTGCTTCTTCTTTTTCGAAGCAACTTCCAGCTGCGTTTCTTGCGGCGCCTCAATTCGAGTATTTCGGAGTTCGTTCATAATTCTTGATTTTCCTGCTGTTTCCTGTTATTTCTTTGTTGCGATCCGTAATTTTGCGCTACGGGCGCGCGGATTTTCTTTTAATTCCGCTTCTGATGGAACAATGGGCTTCCGGGTTACGGATTCAAAAGGCGTTGTCCGGTTTCCGAAAAAATCCTTTTCCTCTTCCCCTAGAAAATTGCCCGAGCGGATAAAATTCTTTACCAGCCGGTCTTCCAACGAGTGGTACGAAATCACCACCAGCCGCCCGCCCGGTTTCAATACTTGTACCGCCTGGAGCAGCATTTTTTGCAAAGCCGTTAATTCGTCGTTTACTTCAATGCGTAATGCTTGGAAAACTTGAGCTAAATACTTGTTTTCCAGATTTCTGGGAATGCAATTTTTAATTGAAATCTTAAACTGGTCAATGTTTTGATGAGGCCTTGTGGCTACAATGGTTGCGGCCAGCTTAGAAGCATTCTCCACCTCCGCATACAGCCGGAAAATCGAAACCAATTTCTCTTCCGGATAGGTATTTACGATGAATTGCGCGGAAGTCGTTTTTTTTTTATCCATCCGCATGTCCAGCGGACCGTCGAAGCGCGTGGAGAAACCCCGCCCGGGCACATCGATTTGATGCGACGAAATACCCAAATCAGCCAAAATTCCGTCGACCGGAAGGGCGTTGTAATAGCGCAAAAAATTTTTCAGGTATTGGAAATTTTCATTGACCAATTGAAAACGACTGTCTTCGAGTCGATTGGATAAGCTGTCTTCGTCCTGGTCAAAAGCAATTAACCGTCCGTCTGGCCCCAATTGTTTTAAGATTTCCTTTGAATGGCCGCCACCCCCGAAGGTTACATCGGCATAAATGCCTTGGGGCGTGATATTCAGCCCGTCGACACTTTCCTTCAGTAAAACAGGATGGTGGTACATAATGGTGGTGTATTTATGGATGCGTTTGAAAAAATTACTGCGGAATGTTGCCCATAACAGTCTCTGCCAACTCTTCGATATTTTCAACGGAGCTGAGCGCCGCTTCATAGGCGGTTTTGTCCCAAATCTCAAGGTAAGTAGTTGCCGACGCCAAAACGACATCCGATTTCAACCCTGCGAACTCCACCAAGTCTTTCGGTATTTGCAGGCGGAATGTTGCATCCAGCTCCAGTTCGCGGATTCCGGCCGTAAAAATCCGGATGAAGTCAACATTCTTTTTTATAAAGAGATTCAACTTGTTCAGGTGTTCTACCTGGGTTTCCCAGGCAGATCTCGGGTAAAGCTCCAAGCATTTGTGGTAAATGCTGCGTTTGACGATAAACCCCTGCGAAAGCACCTCCTGCAGCTGATTTTTCAGCGTGGTGGGCAGTAGGACCCGTCCTTTCGAGTCTACTTTGCAATCAATGCCTGCAATAAGGTTTATCATTTTGTTAATTAAAAAGTTGTACAAAAATACACAGGAATTCCCACTTTTTGCCACTTTTTACCACTTTTTTGGATAAAAGTTATCAACACGACGTAGATGGCTTATTGATATTAATTTTTCAACCTGTTTTTTGAGTGTACATTGAGGAAGGAGAGCCGTATTTAATTGAAAGTTGAAAATGAAGAATTGAAAATGAGTTTTTTAATGATAAATGATGAACCTTTTTTAATTACGAATTAAAAGTTACGAATTACGAATGAAGAATTTAGCGAAGCGGTCTCATGAACATTAGCAAATAATAAACAATTAAACAGTTAAGCGATTAATCAGGCATTTCACCCTGTGCGATTAAAATAGTATATTATTAGATTAATTTATCGTATTCGGTAAAAAAAACCAAGCACTCACCCATTTCCTCTACTTCCCCGATTTCCCCGTTTCACCTTACACCCTGTACCATTCACCTTGAACCCGAACCCATTTCACACTTCACTGTTCACGCTTCACAAATAAACAATTCAACGATTCAACAAAAGCCTATTTCCCCAACTTTCCCCATTTTTCCCGATTTCACCTATTTCTCCGATTTCACCTTTTACCCTGCATCGTCCACCATTTACCCTTTACCATTCACCTTGCACCTTTTTGCCGCCCGCCTATGCGAAAGCCTTTTTTCTGCGTATTTTTGCGTCAAAATAGGATGTTTATGCAAATTGCAATTTATGGGAAAACGATTCAACCCGAACAATACGAGTATTTTACCTTGCTGCTGAATCGAATTTTGAGTTTTCAAGTTTCTATCTGGAAACCTTTTTCTGATTTTTTGAAGGATAAAAACCTTCTGCCGGAGCCTATCCCTACTTTTGAAACGGGCGACGAGCTCAATCCGGGAATGGATTTCATGTTTTCGGTAGGAGGGGACGGGACCTTGCTGGGAGCCGTTAATTTGGTGCGGGATAAGGGAATTCCCATTGTCGGGATTAATTTGGGGCGTATGGGTTTTCTTTCGACGGTGCGCCGGGAAGAAATTCTTCCGGCCATGGATGCCTTGTTTGCCGGGCAATTCCATTTGGAACCGCGGAGCTTGATCGAATTGCTCCATTTTGAGAACCCGTTCGAAGGTTTTCCGTGCGGACTGAATGAGTTGGCGATTAATAAAAAAGAAACTTCTTCGATGGTGCTATTGCACATTTGGATCAATGAGGTTTTTTTGCATTCCTATTGGGCAGACGGCCTGATTGTCGCCACGCCGACGGGATCTACCGCTTATTCCTTAAGTTGCAACGGACCGATCTTGATTCCTACCGCCAAAAATTTTGTCCTTTCTCCGATCGCGCCACACAATTTAACAGCACGCCCTGTCGTTATTCCCGATGACAGTAAAATCCGAATTCGTGTTGAAACTCGTGAACCCAATGCGTTGGTTTGTATCGATGGCCGTAACACCGAAATCAGCTCGGGAACGGACTTGGAAATTGTGAAAGCCGGCTTTGTGGTCAATTTAGTCCAGGCAAATGAGGGAAGCTTTTTTTCAACCTTACGGTCCAAACTCAATTGGGGGTTTGATATCCGGAACTACTAGGTCTTCCGGCCTAAATTTGCAGGTTTTACTGAGATTGACGGTGTCGGCTTGTTGATCTTGAATATTTGTAATAAAATATTATTTTTGCAACTTCAAAAAAATTATGCGAAAGGCCTGCGTTCTATTCTTTGTGATATTTGCATCATTGACTTCATTTGCCCAAAAACGTCAAAACGAGATAGGCGCATTTGCAGGAGTATCCTATTATATCGGAGATTTAAACCCGGCCATTCAGTTTTTGAAACCCCAACTGGCTTTTGGAGGCGTTTTCCGCCACAATTTTAACAATCGCTTGGCTGTCCGGGCGCAAGGGTTTTATGGCAAGGTGACTGCATCGGATGAGTTGAGCAAAGAAAACTTGGACCGGAATTTGAATTTTGAATCCCAGATCATCGAATTCGGCGGGCAATTTGAAGTGAATTTTTTTGAATATTTTATCGGGAGCAAAAAGAACTTTTGGACTCCGTACTTTTTTGTGGGGGCTTCCGGATTTTTATTTAATCCCAAAGGCGTTGTCAATGGGGAATTGGTCGAGTTGCGTTCCTTGAGAACGGAAGGGCAGGGGAGTGCTTACAGTAACTTCAGTGTTGCAATTCCTTTCGGGATCGGGCTGAAATACAGTTTGAACGATTATTTCGGATTGGGTTTGGAATGGGGCATGCGGAAAACGTTTACCGATTATTTGGACGATGTCAGCACAACCTACTATCTGGATAATCCGGATGGAACGGTTATAGCGCAATTGGCAAGCGATCCGACGTTGTCGCATAAAAAGGACATGCAACGCGGCAATTCGAAAAATAACGATTGGTATTCGTTTGCAGGCATCCTGATTACGGTGAAATTCAATCTTTTCACCAAAGAAAAATGCCTGGATCAGGAGTATAAAAAATTTCGATAAATTTTAGTTTATACTATTGTAATTACAACAATTTCAGCACTTAACATAAATTAACAGCCGATAGCAAAGCCTTCATTGGGATTATTCACCTAATTTTGGCTCCTTTCTTTTGGAAATGACGAGTTTGGTAGAAAAAATAAACAAACAAAACTTGCCCCAGCACGTGGCCATCATCATGGACGGTAACGGGCGTTGGGCGAAGCAGCGTGGGGAAGAACGGGTATTCGGGCACCAAAACGGTGTGGAATCCGTGCGTCAGGTGACGGAGGCAGCGGCCGAACTTGGGGTGAAATACCTTACGTTGTATGCATTTTCTACCGAGAATTGGAACCGACCGAAAGAAGAAGTACAAGCGTTGATGGCGCTTTTGGTGCAAACGGTTCACGGCGAAATCGGTACGCTCAATAAAAACAACGTCCGGCTTCAGGCGATTGGAAATTTGGAGCTGATGGCAGAATCAACGCACATCCATTTGCAAAGCGCAATTCAGGAAACGGCAACGAATACGGGTCTGACCTTGGTGTTAGCCCTTAGTTATAGCGGACGCTGGGATATTGTGGAAGCGGCAAAACACATCGCGGTACAACTGGCCGGAAAAACAATCGGACTTCAAGATATTACGGATACTTTATTTTCAAAACACCTGTCAACAGGGGCGATACCGGATCCCGAACTGTTAATCCGTACGAGCGGAGAGTCGAGGATCAGCAATTTTTTACTTTGGCAGTTGGCTTATACCGAACTTTATTTTACCCCAACTTTATGGCCGGATTTTCGGAAGTCGGACTTTTATGAAGCAATTCTCGATTTTCAACAACGCGAGCGACGTTTTGGCCGAACCGGAGATCAACTCTTAAACCCATCGTATGACATTTAAGTACTTTTTCCCACTTTTTTTACTTTGCACGCTGCTTGCTTACCGGGTTGATGCACAGATTGCTATTGGCGGCGACTACGATGAACAAATCAATTACGCGGCACCCCAGGAATATACCATTGCCGATATTACTATTTCAGGAGTTAAATACCTGGATAATAATAGCCTGGTTAGTATTTCAGGTTTAAAGGTGGGAAATACGATACAGGTTCCGGGCGACAAAATTCAGCGCGCCATTGAAAAGTTTTGGGCGCAGAATTTATTCGATGATGTCAAGATCCGGGCGACCCGCATTCAGGATGGGATGATTTATTTGGACATTTTTTTGCAAGAACGTCCCCGCATGTCCAAATTCATGATTACCGGTGTCCGCAAGGGGCAAGCAGACGAACTCCGTGACAAAATCCGGCTTGTCAGCAATGATGTGGTGACCGATAACCTGATCATGAAGACCAAAAGCATCATCCGGAAATTCTATGTGGCAAAAGGGTTTTGGGATGTGGAAACCAACATCGTGCAAGTGCCCGATACCAGCCGTGTCAATAGTGTCATCCTTGAAATCCATATCAAGAAAAACGGGCGGGTCAAGATCGATAAGATTAATATAACCGGGAATACGGTTGTGGATGAAAGCACCTTAAAAGCCAGCATGACCAAAACGAAAGAACGGGGTCATTACCGCTTTCTGTATGCAGCACAGGAATCGACCATCGGCCTGTTCGGATGTTTTTTTACAGGCCAGATGAAACAATATCCGCAATATGTCAAGAATGTTGTGGATCAAAATGCAAAACCCCGGATTTTCAAGCAATCGAAGTATATTGAAGAAGATTATCAGGAAGATCTGCGGAATATTGTCAATAAATTGGGCGCAAACGGGTACCGCGACGCCATGGTCTTACGCGATTCGGTTTATAGTGTTAAAAAAGGCATGATCAATATCGACCTGAATGTACATGAAGGTCATAAATATTACTTCCGGAACATCACTTTTTCGGGCAATACCGTTTATGCTTCCAAAGATTTGCTTGAAATTATCGGCATCAACAAAGGAGATGTTTACGATTACGAGCGTTTGGAAAAAAACACAAGGTATAATCCCATGAATTTGGCTGTTGCCAATTTGTACCTAGACAACGGGTATTTGGTTGCCAATGTGGAACCGGTTGAAGTGAGGGTGGAAAATGACTCGATCGATTTCGAAATCCGGGTTCATGAAGGCAAGCAAATGCGGATCAACCGCAATATTATTAAAGGAAATACCCGGACGAGCGACCATGTAATTATCCGGGAAATATCCATGCGTCCCGGCCAGCTTTTCAGCGCCAACGATTTGGTACGGAGCCAGCAGGCATTACGAACCATGAAATACTTCAACGATCAAACCTTACAGATCAATCCGACCAATTACTATAACAACGACGGCAAGGTAGACATGGAGATCGGCGTTGAAGAGGCTTCGTCCGACCAGTTTGAGTTGTCGGCAAGTTGGGCTTACAGTCACATCATTCTTTCGGTTGGCGTGCAATTCAACAACTTTTCGTTACGTAATTTCTGGAATAAAGATGCCTGGCGGCCGATTCCGTCGGGCGACGGGCAAAAACTTTCTTTCCGGGTTCAATCTTACGGACAGGGATATTTCAGTGGAAACTTGTCGTTCACCGAGCCTTGGCTGGGAGGGAAACATCCGCAATCGTTAAGCGGAACCTTTTTCACCTCCTTTTATAATAACAGCCAAACCTACGCGAAATCCGATCCCAGCTATTGGTCTTACAATACCCTTTCGCTTGCATTTATGCTGGCGCGCCGCTTGAATTGGCCGGACAATTATTTCTATTTGTCGCAAAGTGTTAGCTTTACCCAATATAGTTTGAAAAATTATCCTTCGCTGACCAGTTCGAATATTACCGGGAACGGCTTGTTCCATAATTATTCGTACACGATTTCATTGGATCGCAGGTCGCTGGATGCGGCTTTGTTCCCGCGTTCGGGTTCCGAAATCGGAATTTCACTGGAGGTGACGCCGCCGTATTCGTTTATACGGAATAAGCCTGTTAACGAGATTGCTGCGGAAGACCGTTACCGTTGGGTTGAGTTCCATCAGTGGCGTTTCAACGCTGCGTTCTACAAGCAGGTGATCGGGAATTTGGTGGTGATGGCCCGTATCAAGGCCGGATTTATCGGAAAATACAACCCTGATTTGGAAGTAACGCCGTTTAACCGTTATTTCCTGGGAGGAGACGGAATGACCGGAGTTTATGCCATGGATCTCGGAGGAAAACAACTGATCGGATTCAGAGGTTATGACAACGAATCCTTGACTCCTCTTGATCCGACGACAAACCAAAGAGGCGCCGGAGGGGTTATTTTTAACAAAAGTACGTTAGAACTTCGCTATCCCCTTTCGTTAAACCCGAACTCGACCATTTTCGGTTTGGTGTTCCTGGAAGGAGGCGATGCATGGCGCGACTTCAGGAGTTACAATCCCTTCCAGATAAAGCGTTCGGCGGGAGTCGGCGTCCGGGTTTTCTTGCCCATGTTTGGATTGCTCGGGCTTGATTGGGGTTACGGTATTGATCCGGTGCCCGGTTATCCCAATGCCAACAAGGGACAGTTCCATTTCTCAATCGGAGGCTCTATCGATTAATTAACATAAAAAAACTTGTCTCCGTTTTTTATATCAAAAAAGAATTTAGTTTTACAAAAAAAAAAAAATACTATGAAAAAGAAAGCCCTTTTGACCATCCTCCTAATGGGATTTTTTGTAGCCGTATTTTCCCAAAAATACGCTTATGTCGATACCCAGTACATTTTAGATAACATTCCGGATTATGCCGATGCACAAGAAGAATTGAACGATCTAAGCATTACCTGGCAAAAAGAAATTGAAACAAAATTTGCCGAAATCGACAAATTGTATAAAGCCTTCCAAAACGAAGTGGTGCTTTTACCCGACGATATGAAAAAGAAACGGGAAGAAGAAATTGTGAAGAAAGAAAAGGAAGCCAAGGATTTGCAAAAGAAACGTTTCGGCAACGACGGCGACCTGTTCAAGAAGCGGACAGAGCTGATCAAACCCATTCAGGAAAAGATCTATAATGCCTTGCAGGAAATTGCCCAGGATGACAACTATGCGGTTATTTTTGATAAAGCCAGCAGTACCACGCTGATCTACGTGAATGCGAAGTATGATATCAGCGAGCAAGTCCTGGATAAGATGGGGTACACGTACAAACAAGGTTCCAAGCCAAAAAAATAAATAATAAAGCAAGGCACTTGTGTAATTTCGGCTAAACACCTACATTTGCCGACTTGAAAAAAACATAACTAATAATTAAAAAAAATGATGAAAACGATCGTAAAAGTTCTTGCAATTACGCTATTACTCGTTGCTTTTGTTCCGACACAAGCGCAAAAAGCTACAAAAATCGGACATGTTAACTTTGGAAAGATTTTGGAAGTCATGCCGGGGCAGGATACCATAAAAGCTGCGATGGAGAAATATGCGAAATCCCTGAGCGATCAATTGGCGGCAATGAATAACGAACTTCAAATGAAAAAAGCCGATTACGATGCAAACGTTGCTACCATGTCGTCGATTATCAAGCAAACGAAGGAACGGGAAATGCAAGATTTATACTCGCGGGCGGAGCAATTTCAAATTTCGGCACGTGAAGAACTGAGCACAAAGCAAGAAGAACTGGTAAAACCTTTTTTAGATAAAATCAAAAAGGCCATCGGCGATGTAGCAAAAGAAAACGGGTTTGCTTATGTGTTTAACATGGTGGAGGACCTCATTTTGTACAGTGATGGGGGAGAAGATGTTACCAATTTGGTGAAGAAAAAATTAGGCATTCAATAAATAGAATGATGATTAAATAAAAAAAGGCTCTTATGCAGGAGTGGTCGGAAGAAATTCCGGCCACTTTTTATTTATATCTATTTAATAATCAGTAATTTAATTTGTGTTATCAATTTATTTGATTATCTTTGTGCTATGATAATCAAATAATTATGGCAGTATTTAAAGATCATAG
>JAVBOY010000004.1:0-68770 GCA_031550085.1 Lentimicrobiaceae bacterium | reverse complement strand
GGCTATAAAACGGCTAAACGAAGATTTTCAATGGAAATGAGAGACCTTATTATCTCTATGATTGTGGTGGAATGTGGAGGGGATCCTTCTATATTTTTTAAAACATAAAAGTGGCCGGAATGTCTTCCGACCACTCCTGCTGAAAAGGCCTCTTTTCTTTTTTATAAACCAGGGTGTTCTTTTGGGGAAACCTGGAATTTTTGTTGGCCTCATTTTGAACTGAAACCATTTTTAAAAGGTTAAATTTTCAACATTGTTTCAAAAGACCCATTTGAAAAGAATTCATTTTTTTTTAACGAACTTTTTTCTCTAATAACGGTTAATAAGACTTGATAGAATTAAATTTCTTTGTATTCAATACATTAAATTCATTTTGCTATCGGTTGATGGAGTATTTAATTGTCAGGATAATTCTGCTGTTCGTGAATGGAATATGAAAGTACTACCAGCAACCAAAGAGTTTTTTTATAGAAATATCAATTGCATCTTTTACTACGTAATTATATAAAGAATGGAAAATAAGATAAAAAAAATAGGCATGTTCATTGATGGCACATTTTTTCTGAAGGTTAATTCCTATTACCGCTATCACCACGAACGAAAAAGCACGATCAATTTTAATGGGTTGGCTGAGTTCATTCGTGAAGAAGTGGCCCGTTTGGAAAATATAGACAAACGCTATTGTCAGATGACAGAGATTCACTGGTTTCGGGGACGTTACAGTACAAGCCAATTGGAAAAAAAATACCCGGAAGATGCCTTCCGTTTAACGCAAATGACGAATGAACGCAGGATTGACGACATTTTTATGTACGAGGGCATTACGTCGCACAACTACCCGCTACTGATCGACTCACGGACCGGCGATGCCGAGGAACGGGGAATTGATGTTTGGTTTTCTTTGGAAACTTATGAGATCACCGCGTTGAAAAAATTTGATGCGGTTGTATTGATCGCCGGAGATACGGATTATGTTCCGTTGATTCGTAAGATCAACGGATTGGGCACTCGTTCCATGGTACTGGGGTGGGATTTTTCATATGAAACCGTTTCACAGGCAGGCCGCCAATATAAAGTAACCACGCGTACAAGCCAGGCATTGATTGATGAGTCGATTTACCCGATCATGATGGATCAACGGATCGACGACCGGATCAACAAAAACGACCCTTTGGTGAATGCCTTATTCAATATGTGACTCCACAAACAATGAATTTTTCCGGCCCTCAAAAGAAAGTTTTGGGTCGAATAACAACGAAACCGGTCTTTTTTGAGTCAAAACCATTATTTTTGTCAAAAAAAGTTGCAATTATGAATGAAGCGAACAATCAAAATCAATTGAACATCGAACTTACGGATGAAGTAGCTGATGGCATTTACTCTAACTTGGCCATTATTTCGCATTCCCCAACTGAATTTATAGTGGATTTCGTCAATATGATGCCGGGAGTACCCAAAGCGAAAGTAAAATCGCGGATCATCTTACACCCACAACATGCAAAACGATTGCTTCGGGCATTGAAAGATAATATTGCCAAGTATGAGTCTGTGAATGGCGCGATCCGGGAACAAGATACTGATATGCAATATACCTTGCCCGGAGGCCCAATGGGACAAGCTTAATCCATCAAGTGGGTATATGTTGCAAGCGCTTTTGGAAGCCAAAACTTCAAAACAGCAAATAAGGCTGATTGTTGCTTGTGTTAATAAATATCCCGAACTGTTTCCCTCTTTACTCGCATATACCTCTAGTAACGATAACCAGATCGCTTTGCGTTCGTCGTGGGCGATGTCCTATTTATTGGAAGAACATCCGGACTGGCTGAACGAAAACCTGCCAGCTATTGTGCAATTGCTTCTCAATTCAACAAATGAGTCGATGCAACGAGGGGTGCTGCGAAGTTTGCAGTTTGTAAAATACTTCCCTGAAAAAGAGGCCGGGCTGTTGTTGGATAAATGTTTATCAATCGTTGAAAATCCCAAATCGGCCATTGCCAGTCAGGCTTTTTCGTTAGGTATATTGCAAAACATGGCTGTTCAGTATCCGGAAATTCAGAATGAATTGGTAGAAGTGGTGGCATTTCGAATGCACGAAGCCTCACCCGCTTTTAAATCAAGGGGAAAAAAGATACTCAAAGCCTTTCAAAACCCGGGTTAATGGGTTTTTGCATTGCCACCATGGGTGATTTTCTCTCTAGGAATCCATCATTTTTTAGTAACAACCAGTTTTTTTACGGCAAAACCGGAGATAGATCCACTTTCGGAAGTTATTAGACATCTTACGATATAGATACCCGGATTTAAATCGATAATAGAAAGCTCGGTTGTTTCGTTTTTCAAAAAGACATTTTTTTCCAACACTTTCCTTCCCCAAAGATCCCGAATTTCAATTTGGCGGATGGAGCGGTTTCCATTTGTTGTAGCAATACCGACCCACACAGAAGTACTGGCCGGATTTGGAAATACGGTTAGTGCAACATCTTCTGGCAAAACGGGCTCTTGGCGTTTCCAAGGAACCGGGGTCATGTCTTTGTAAAAAGACAAGCCGCCGGCATAATTCCCAACAAAAATATTCGCAGAAGTTCCGTCATTCGTTTGTTGCAATGAAACCGAAGTCCGGATGCCATCGTTTTGGGTATTCAGCACCCCATCCAACTTAAAATTACCCTCCAAATTGCCCAAGATATGGCTGTACACAAAAACTTTCCCTTGTTCCGAGCCGATGTAAAGCCGCAATTCTCCGTCGTTTCCTTTGTGAAAGAAAGGAACGCTGTACCCGTAATAAGATAATTCCGGGTCGTTGGTATTGATGCCTCCCAGTGTATCCGTAATAAGCAGAAAGTCAGGATTCGACTTTGTCCCGATGTTTTTGTAATAATTCAACGTGCCGTTTTGATTTCCGCAAACCAAATCCAATAGCGCATCTCCGGTCAAGTCAATCAACTGCGGAACACTATATTTTTCAACCTGAATGTTTTTCCACGTAGCCGTCCGAAATTCAAAATTCGGGGCAGAACCGGAGGTTGCGGTATTTTCATAAAAAACAAGAGTCCCGGTCGCATTCCCACAAATTAAATCCAAATCCCCATCCCCGTCTACATCGGCAAAAGTAGGGGCAAGCCCTTTCAAGTCCAAAGCAGATAAACCCAGCCAGTCCCGGGTGATCAGCTTGTAAACGGGATCCTTTGAGGTCCCGATATTTTTAAGTAATGCCAATGAAGACCGGTATTTGCAATTATAAACAGGGTTATAGAACGTAGTGTCCAAATATCCCCAATTTCCGATAACCAGGTCTTGCAGTCCGTCAGCATCGAAGTCAAAGAACGCAGGATAAGCCCCAGATCCGAAATCCAACATTTGATGTTGCAAAAAGTCACTTTTTTCGAATTCAAAGACAGGCTGGGATGAAGAACCTTTGTTTAGATAGAGTAAAATATTATTGAGATTTTTTGAAAGCTCGAGGCTAGGAGAAAAGGGAAAAACAATCAAATCCTTAAGCCCGTCGTTATTCACATCGATGAAATTACAGCCCGGGAACGATGGCAATGTTACTTTTTCAGCAGCGGTTGGAAAATCGCTCGTGTAAGCAACCATCTTAGCCTGTTGGAAACTTCCTCCATTGGTTAAAAATACAAGCGTTTCATAATCCACATCACCGATGACCAAATCGATCAAACCGTCGCCGGTTAAATCGGTGGCCAGCATCGTTGAGCCCGTATGTTTCGGTGAGCGCTGGGTGTTAGCATGTTTCGATCCGGGCAAACAAGTATCCAAACTGATTTCATTTCCTTCTGCCCCTTCGGCAAACTCCCCCCAACAATCAGACATTTTTACAAACTCGAGGTGTTCTTGGTTCCCATAATTTTCGACTGACAAGTTTTTATGTTCTTCGACAAAAGAACCGAATCCCCGGAATGTCAGAATGTCAAGATCCCCATCTTGATCAAGGTCGACAATGGCCGAATAATCAACACTGGTTACCAGTATATTTGTAGGGATTGATCCGTTTCCTTGCAAAGAGGTAATAAAAGGGAAGGTAACTTGTTCGAATTGTAGCTGCGTATTGCTGGTGTTTTTATAAACCTTTATGCCGCCGGTAGTATATGTAAAAAGGTCAAATTTCCCATCTCTATTGTAATCGATGGTTTGTAGCCATTGGCTTATTGGCGGGAAAAGGGGAATGTATTGCGGCACATATTCATACGAAATTTGATTGGGAATGCCTTTGTTCAAAAAAGGAAGGAGGCGCCCGCCGTTCCGGTCGAATGCCACCAGGTCGATGATGCCGTCGAGGTTTAAGTCGATTTCGCCGAATTGGCAATTATTTAATCCACCCGCAAAAGAAAATTCCAACGTGTCTCCATCTATGTTAATAACGACAGGAGGAGTTGTTTGCGAAAGCAAAGAAAACGGTAACCAAAGAAAAATGAGGAATAATGCTTTTTTCAGGATGGATTGATAAAACATAACTTGAGAAAATTAGTCAATATCAAAAATAGTAAAATCTTCGGCCAGGAACGTATTTTCAAATACCGATTGAGCTTCTTTTAATAAAGGCATTACATCCTCGTACCGGGCAGAAAAGTGCCCGATGATTAATTTCTTAGCGTTTGCCTTTTTTGCAATGCTGGCAGCTTCCAGGGTGGTGGAATGAAATTTTTCTTTGGCAACGGCAACCAATTCATGCAAGAAGGTCGTTTCATGGTACAATAGATTCACGTTTTGAATAACGGGAACGATACTTTCGGTGAAAGCCGTATCCGAAACAAAAGCATAACTTCGAACCGGATGCGGATCGTAAGTCAAATCCGGATTTTTGTGCAGATTACCGTCGGAATCCAGGCAATCATCGCCATTTTGTAGAAGCTGAAATGCTTTGGGTGATAGATTTAGTAAGGTTGTCGCTTCTTTGTTTATGCGGCGCAATCCGGGTTTTTCCGTAAACAAAAATCCGGTGGTTGGAATGCGGTGTACCAGTGGGAAGGAAGTAACTTGTAACCACTTTGTTTCCAATATGGTTTCAGGAAATTCTGCCTGTGTTGGATGGAATACCAACGAATATACCAATGTTGTTGCTGATGCATGAAGCTGCAAGTCGATAATCTGTTTCAATTCCGGTGGCCCGAAAACATGAAGTTCCTGCTTTCTGCCCAGCAAATGAAGTGTTGAAAGCAAGCCGATTAATCCGAAATAATGATCTCCATGTAAATGGCTGATAAAAATATATTTCAACTTGTGCAAGTTCGCTTTTGCTTTTCTCAAAGCAACCTGCGTTCCCTCTCCACAATCTACTAAAAAAAGATTTTCGTTGTATTTTAGCAGTTGGGCAGTCGGATTACGCTTGCTTGTGGGCGAAGCAGAACTGGATCCAAGTATGGTAAGGGTGAACGGAAGCATTCAGTCTAGGATATGCGATTAAAAAGCGAGAATAATTTACCGGATTTAGTTGTAAATGCGTAATTCTCCTGTTGAACCGTTCCAGTCACAATTGTATTGTAAAAGCGACTCGCTTGTGGCTCCTCCGGCCGGATTTCCGTCGAGTAACCGGTATTTGGTATTGCAGGTCGGGCAATGAGCTGTTGATTTCCCGGCATCAATAACCAAAGCAGGTTTACTTTTTTCCACATCGAGCGGGCAGCAGGCATCAAATGCTAAAAAATAACTGTCCGAAATCCGGAACACGAGTAGCCCCTTATAGCCGCAGGCCGTACGGTCGTTAATCAATATTGAGGTGCCAATGGGGCAGTAGTCATGTGCAAATAAATTGGGATAAAGCCGGCAATCTACCGGCATGTAAGGGATTGAGGAATGGTAGTCTTTTTTACAACCGTAAAAAAACAAGGGAATGAAAACCAACAGGCAAGCGAATACAAAGATTTTTTTCATCGTTTGAGGAAAATTTTCCCAAAATTAGAACTTTAATTTATACTTTTACCACCCCTCTTTTTTTATACAAAAGAAATCTAGGCAGCTTCATTACTATAACCGTAAATCGGTGTAAAAATTGCAAGAGTATTCAGATTTATGGCGAAGATAAAACAGATTTTTACAATTTTTATTTTAGGATCAATCATTCTGTCGTTTGGGAGTTGTTCGTTGCTTAAGCCCAGCCGGGTCGATAAGGCAGAAAAGAAAGAAGAAAAACAATATCGGGCGCTGGAACGGGAATACCGGCGGGACGTTCGAAAAAAACACGATAGGCAGACAATCAAAACAAAGAGGCAAATGCGAAAGACGAAGAAAAACGCAAACAAGGCAAATAAACGAATGTTCGGTTAATTCCTCATTTTTACAAATTAGTTAATTGAATTTGAAATGGATGATATCATTTATATTTTAATCGGCGTAGCATGGGTTGGCTATTCAATTTATGCATCGGTAAAAAAGTCTCAAAAGAAAAATCAAGCCGCTCCGCCGAGACCGGTAGCTCAAGGAAGTGGTGAAGAGATACCCGAAATCTTACGCCGTTTTTTGTCGTTGGATGAGCCTGTGACGCAATATCCCAAAGAACTCCAGAAAGAGTATACCCCGGTTTTATCGGCAATGGGGAGTTTGGAACAAATCGAAGAAGAAAATGCTTCGTTGGAAGAAATTGTGAGTGAGATTGCACCGGGTAGGCCGGTAAAGCCTCAGGGTTTAAACCTGAAAAATAAAGTTCTTCCGGAGAAAGCACAGGATGAACCGCTCTTTGATTTTGACCTTCGAAAAGCGGTGATCGCTTCCGAAATTTTAAACCGGAGGTATGAGTAAATTTTGGACGTTTTGAGTCGTGTAAAAACTTTAAACTCAAAAAGATTTAAAAAAAAGGGCTTTAATTGTTAAAAAAAAAGAAAAAAAAACGAAAGCGGCTTCTTGGAAACTAGTTTTTATTTTCTACTTTTACGCCCTTAAAATCTCAAAAATACATGCATCTTTTTAATCTTTTAAAAGGATTGCTTTTTTTTATTGAAAATTTTATTAAATGATTAACTAAATATTAACTTAACATGATGAAACAATTACTCATTGCTTTTGCTTGGCTTTTTGTGGCAAGTTCTGCCGCATTTGGTCAAGGAACGTTGGAAGGCAAAGTCATCGACAAGAAAACGAAGGAACCGATTGCATTTGCAACCGTATCAGTTAGCGCCGGAGGATCCGTTGTCAACGGTGCGTATTCTGACGATGATGGAAAATTCAGGATCAAACCGTTGGACCCCGGTAAGTACGACATCACAGTCAGTTTTGTGGGTTATAATACCATAGTGGTTAAGGATTTTGTGATCCGGGCGGATAAAATTGAAAGCTATACGTTTGAGGTGGAATCCGAGGCGACTGTTTTGACGGGGGTTGAGGTATTTGATTATAAGGTACCCCTCATTGACAAGGATAAAACGGTTTCAGGAGCCACGGTAACCAAAGATGAAATTGCGAAGATGGCAAGCCGTTCGGCCAATGCAGTAGTTGCAACAGTGGGTGGTGTGCATGCGAATACGGATGGAACCTTTAACATGAGGGGACAACGTTCGGATGGTACGGTTACCTATATCGACGGGATCAAAGTGAGAGGTGCCAGCGCCTTGCCTGAATCAGCTATTGAGCAAGTGGCTGTAATTCTAGGAGGAACACCGGCTCAATACGGGGATGCTACCGGAGGGATTATCAGCATTACGACCCGTGGTCCGTCGCGTCAGTTTGGCGGAGGAGTGGAACTGGAAACTTCGGAGTTTTTGGATCCTTACAAACACAACCGTGCATCCTTTAATTTACAAGGCCCCTTATTCTGGGATAAAGAAAAGAAAAACTCCTTGTTGGGCTTTTTTATTGCCAGCGACTTTAATTTGGATAACAGCGATGTGCTGCCATTGAAATCGTTCTATGCAAACGACTCCCTCCTACATGTTTTGGAAACCAATCCTTTGCGTTATTCGCTGAACCAAGGCTATCGTTTGCAAGCGGAATATGCCCGGGCCAGCGATTTGGACCAATCCAAGTATACTTATAATACGCACCATTTAACTAATAGCACGACGGCAAAGATTGACGTGAAAGCAGGAAAGAATGTGAATTTATCCTTCGGAGGAACCTTCAATTACAGCGATAACACCAATTTTAGCCGCTATAACTCCATGTTTAATTACAACACCAACGCCAACACCATCAACAATACCTGGCGTGTGTTTGGGCGTTTTACGCAACGCTTCCCTCAAGATAAAGAAAGTACTTCTTTGGTGAAAAACGTGTATTATACGGTACAGGCGGATTATACTAAAGTTTACAACAAAACACAAGATCAGAAGCATAAAGAAAACCTCTTTAATTATGGGTATGTCGGAAAATTTGATACTTATAAAGCGATACAGTTTGACACAACGAGAACAATGGAGGCGGTGTATGATTACTATATTGGCTTTACCCCGTCCGATTTGAATCCTGTCTGGACCAATTACACGAAAAGTTATTATAATTTGTATGATTCCGCTACAGGGATGTATAGCAACAGAGATATTATCCGTTTTGGGGGGGGATTGTTTAACAGCCAAACGCCTAACGGAGCTTATGGGGGCGTGTATAGCGGACCGGATGGCAGTTTATGGAGTTTGCCGGGAAATCCTCAGTCGATTTATCAAATTGTGGATCAAACCCAGTTTACAGTTAATGTAAACGGGTCGGCAGATATCGGGAACCACGAAATAAAATTGGGCTTTGTCTATGAGCAATCCACGTCGAGTTCCTACGGTTATGCCGCTGCTTCATTTTGGACAACGATGTACAACTATGCCAATGCGCACATTGCCGAGTTGGATCTTGAATCCGGGCATATAATCACACAGAATAATACGGACTATACGGTTTACTACCGGAAATACGATGGCGCTTCCCAATATTATTTCGATAAGAACCTCCGAAAATTGCTGGGTTTGGCGGTTGACGGAACGGATTGGATCGATATAGATTCTTACGATCCGGTAGCCAATACCATGTCTTATTATGATAAGGATTACGTTTGGCATCAAAATGTCAAATTGAATGGCAAACTCTCTGTGGATATGTTTAGCCCGGATGAGTTGATTAATAATGGGTTAGCGGCAGCAAGAGGATACGATTATTATGGAAATAAGTTAAAATCCAAACCTTCTTTGGATGATTATTTTACCAATCAGGAAAATGGGAATTATTTGAGGTCGGTAGCCCCTTACCAACCCATTTATATGGCGGGCTATATTCAAGATAAATTCTCTTTCGATGATATCGTGGTTACGGTAGGGCTGCGTATTGATCGCTTCGATGCCAATCAACCGGTGTTGAAAGACCCCTATACCTTATACCCGGCAAGAACGGTGGCGGATGTTTTATCCAATTCGGAACTATCCAATTATTGGAATGAGATCCCAAGCAACATGGGGAATGACTATGTGGTTTATGTGAGCGATAAAAGTGACAAACCTTCCGTAATTACGGGATTTAGAAGTGGAAACACTTGGTTTGACCGTGCGGGGAATGTGGTAAGTGATCCTGAAAAAAGTGGTTTGGATGCAGGAAACGGCGTTATTCCGTTTTTGGTTCAGCCCGGAAATGATGTCCTAAATAGTAAGTCTTTTGAAGATTACCAACCCCAAATTTCCCTAATGCCCCGGATTGCGTTTTCATTTCCGATTTCGGATGAGGCTTTGTTTTATGCACACTACGATGTGCTTACCCAACGCCCCAAATCATTCAATGTATTTGATCCGCAAGATTATTTATTCCTTTCAACCGGAAAGTTTACCGGATCGGATGCTATTCCAAATCCCAATCTGAAACCCGAGAAGACGATTGACTACGAATTGGGCTATCAACAACGGCTTTCAAATACTTCATCCTTAAATATTTCAGCATTTTACCGTGAAATGCGGAATATGGTTCAAAACTACCGTTATACGGCCGCTTATCCGAGAACCTATTATTCCTTTAACAACATCGATTTTGGAACAGTAAAAGGGCTTACGCTATCTTTTGATTTGCGCCGTACGTCTAATTTGCGTATGAGGGCGCAATATACCTTACAATTCGCCAATGGAACGGGATCCAATTCGGATGATGGAATTGCCGGTGCTTTGATTCGTTCCGGACAACCCAATTTGAGAACCTTGATCCCCTTAAATTTTGACCAACGGCATGCATTTAGTGCCAATGTCGATTTCCGTTACGGCGAAGGAAATGACTACAACGGTCCGATGGTCGGAGACAAACAAATCTTGAAAAACTTTGGAGTGAACATCACGGCCAATGCCGGATCGGGAACTCCTTACACCCGGAGGACAAAACCCGGCGGTGGGGGACTTATCGTAGGATCGGTGAATGGTTCGAGCATGCCGTGGACTTATACGTTTGACGGCCGGATCGATAAGGACTTTATCATTGCTTCCGGAAAGGATAGAAACGGACAACCCAAAATGTATTCAATCAATGTGTATTTCCAGATCCTGAATATTTTGAATACGCTGAATGTAACCAATGTATATGCGGCTACCGGGAATCCGGATGATGATGGATATTTGGTATCTCCCGAATACCAAGACCTGATCAATAGCCAGACATCGGCGGCATCTTACCGCGATTTGTATGCCATTTACATCGATAACCCCTATAATTATGCAGCTCCGCGGCGCATCCGGGTGGGCCTGTCGCTAAACTTTTAGAAAAACGAATTTGCAACATAACAAATAAAAAAATGAAAAATATCACTCGATTTACTTTATTGGTTTTGTCCTTTTTATTGGCTGGCCCCATGTATGCTGAGAAGTGGGTGGGCTACAAATCGGAACCAAAATCATCAGATGAAATAAAATCAACAGCGGCAGGATGTTTGCCGGGCCGGGCATTTAAATGGCTTGAGCTGAACAATGTGCGTGCACGGATCAATTCCGGGGGCGATATGTGGTGGGATTTTGAAACCGCACAATATGAAGTTCCCAAGAATTCGAAAAAAACTTCCATGTTCTCCTCGGCCTTGTGGATTGGAGGGAAGGATGTGGCCGGCCAGCTTAAAGTGGCCGCCCAGCGTTACCGTTCGGGTCCTGGTGGATCTAACCGTGCGGCAGGATCCCTGGTCGACTTTTATCCGGGTCCCCTAACGGTAGACAATACTGCTTCGATCGATGTTGAAACCTGCCAGGAATGGGATAAGTTGCATGCCATTACCCGGGCCCAGGTGGATGATTTTATTACCTGGTATGCGGATAACAGCTCCATTCCAAACTATCAAATACCCTCAGCTATCACGGACTATCCGGCACACGGGAATACGGCTAAACGTCAAAGCTATTATATGGCTCCGTTCTTTGATGCGGATGGCGACGGTACCTATAATCCGGCAAGCGGAGATTATCCTTATTACGATTTAGCGAATGACTTGTGTCATACGCAAATACCGACGATGGAAGGAAATGGGATTTTGGTAGACCAGGTATTGAAAGGGGATGAAACCTTGTGGTGGGTGTTTAACGACCGGGGCAATCTCCATAATGAATCGGGAGGTGGAGCCGCCAACCAGATCGGGATGGAAATCCGCGCGCAAGCCTTTGGATTTACGACGGCCGATGAGATCAACAACATGACGTTCTATTCGTTTGAGTTGATCAACCGTTCGACCTATACGTTAACGGAGACCTACTTTTGCCAATGGGTGGATACTGACTTGGGAGATGGTTGGGATGATTATGTGGGTTGCGATGTAAGAAGAGGGCTGGGCTATTGCTATAACGGAGATCCGGTTGACGGAGACAACCAGATTTATGCGTATGGTGAAAATCCGCCGGCCATTGGAGTCGACTTTTTTCAGGGGCCTTATATGGATCCGGATGGGTTGGATAATATGAAATTTGATGAAAACAAAACCTACGATTCGGTTTGGCAAAACGGGGCGTGGGTTTACTATAACCCGCAAACCATTTGCGACGAAAGCATCAATGGGGTGAACTTTGCAAACGGCATTGTGGATGACGAACGTTTTGGAATGCGCAAGTTCTTATACCACAATAATTCCTCGGGAGGAATGGGAGATCCCGGAACCGCCCAACAGTACTATAATTACTTGATCGGAATCTGGAAAGACGGAACCCCCATGCAATATGGCGGAAATGGACATTCCGGAAACGGAGTCACGGGCATCAAATGCGATTTTATGTTCCCCGGTACTACTGATGATTTTTGCCATTGGGGAACCGGCGGTGTGAATCCGAATTATGCAAATTGGACGGAAGAGAAAGAAAAAAATGCTCCGAGTGACCGGCGTTTTATGCAATCAGCCGGTCCATTTACCTTGAAGCCGGGTGCTGTAAATTACATTACCGTGGGAATTCCCTGGGCTCGAGCTACATCGGGAGGGCCTTATGCTTCGGTTGAATTGTTGAAGCAGGCCGACGATAAATGCCAGATGCTGTTTGACAATTGTTTCAAAGTTATTTCCGGCCCCAATGCACCCGATATGACCATCCGGGAACTGGACAAAGAAATTATTATTCTCCTGTCGAACCGGGAAACTCCGGATGCCGGGAACAACTACAACGAATCGTACGTGGAGTACGACCCCCGGATTATCGAAGGAGACTCGGCATATCGCTTTGAAGGTTATAAGATTTTCCAACTTTTGAATTCCAGTGTTTCGGCGGCTGATTTGGATAATCTAAACTTGGCCCGTTTGGTTTATCAGTGCGATGTGAAAAATGGAGTTACCGATCTGATCAATTATGTTTACGATGCGGACTTACAGGGGTTGATAGCAAAAAAATATGTCAGGGATGCAACCGATGCCGGCATACACCATGCGGTTTCGCTTAAACTGGACGCTTTTGAAAACACGAGGTTGGTGAACCACAAGCAATATTACTATATGGCGGTTGCTTATGGGTATAACTGTTTTAAACCCTATAAACAAGACGCTGCTCCTGTTCCGGGCGAGCCCCAAACTCCGGCTTATGACGGACAAAAAGAACCCTATTTGCAAGGACGGAAAAACCTGAAGGTAGCGGTGGGAATTCCGCATGCTCCGGTTGGGGTTTTGCTGCATAGTGGTTTTGGTACGGGTGTGGAAGTGACTCGCATTGCAGGGCAAGGAAACGGAGGAAATGCATTGGATTTGACGGATGCAACTGTTGCGGATGTGATGAGGAAGAAGCCTCCTGTAGGGGGGACTCAATTTAGCGATACGGCAAATTACCCGATCACGTATTATCCGACCTACAAAGCCGGTAAGGGCCCTATCAATGTGCGCGTGGTCGACCCGTTGAATGTAATCGGGGCGACCTTTGAACTTACCTTTGATTCCTTGGTTACCAAAGAAATAACCACTCCCAAAGGAGGAAAAACGACCATACAGGATGGAAATTGGACGTTAATCAAAACATCGAATACGGAAAGAGGAGATACAATTCAGGCAGCTGCGGCGTTAACGGTATTTAACGAGCAAGTATTTTTGAAGTATGGGATTGCAATTACCATAGAGCAAGTATTCTATCCGGAATCGAAAGTCACGGGAACTGTCACGGGTACTACCGATCCGTTGGTAGAAACCTTGGCCTTCCAAAATGGCTATATCTCTTCCGAAATGAGTTTTGCGGATTCAACCAAAATATGGTTGACGGGAATTCAGGATGCGCCCTACTATCTGGATGAGTATCAATACGGTTTCAATTGGATCCGTTCGGGATCCTATAGTGATGCGGCCGGGACCAAAAGCGATTGGAATATGCTGGCTAAAACGCCTTACGATCCGGATAAATACTATGAAAAAGTGTTGGGAGGTTGGTGGTCACCTTACAATTTAGCGGCTTCCGCCAATGATGATCCGCAAAAATGCGGTCCGGCTGATCCGACGAATACCAACGGTTCGAAAAAGGGGTTCAACCCGGTTGATTTGGCGAGCGTTTACGTCGTTTTAACATCCGATAAAACCAAGTGGACCCGTTGTGTCGTGATTGAATTATGCCCGGATGTGCTTAAAGCAGAAAACGGAGGCCGGGCGTTTTTCCCGCGGGCCCATAAATCGGTCAATATAAACGGTGAAACCGATAAGGAAAGTTCCGACCCATCCTTAAATTCGAATTTTATTGACTCGACGGGTATGGGCTGGTTCCCGGGATATGCCATCAACATGGAAACCGGAGAACGCTTGAACATCATGTTTGGCGAAAACTCATCCTTAACAGAGGATAATGGCCGGGATATGCTGTTTAACCCGACTTCCAATTATTTGAATAGTCAGGATGGTACTCCGATATTGGGAGGACAGCATTATATTTATGTCATGGCGCATGTCGAAAACAAAGCTTATATGTCCAGAACCAATCCGGATTATGACAACCCGGCCTACGATTACGGCGCTACCCTGCGGAAGAAACTGATGATGACCACATTGCCCTGGCGGGTTCACGAAGTACAGTGGTCTAACTGTATGTGGACAGCCATTCCGATGGCCATGCCGAATGTGAACTTTTTAGCCTGTGATGTTACCATCAAATTGAACGTTGGAAAACCGTATGCTCGGTATGCTTCGATACCGCAAGCCCTTGCAGGAATCCCGACATCCGAGAACGATTATTGGCCGAAATACCGCTTTACTACCAATGATGTTCCGGCTGATTTTACCAATAAGCCGAAGAAAGTAAGCGATCTGGACAAGATCAACGTGGTACCGAATCCTTACAAAGCAGGTTCAACTTACGAAACATCGAATGTTGATAACCGGGTACGGATCATCAACCTTCCGCAAAAATGTGTTGTGAAGATCTATTCGGTTGATGGAAATTTGATCAGGGAGTACAAGAAAGATTCCAGTGGCGCATCCATTGACTGGGATTTGAAAAACCAAGCCGGGATCCCGATCGCCAGTGGTATGTATTTGGTCCATGTGAAAGTAGATGGAGTCGGTGAAAAAACCGTTAAATGGTTTGGGGTAACACGTGCCGTTGACTTCTCAGGTTTTTAGTCGGTAAATATAAAGAAAACGTAATAATAAGAAGATTATGAAAAATATATATAGATTTATTTTACTTTCAACCCTTTTAGGAATCATGGCCTTGCCATGTATTTCGGGGAATAAAGACCGTGTAGGCCAAGCAGGAGCTCCCGAGTTACTGGTGAATCCGTGGGCTCGTAGTGCAGGTTGGGCCGGTGTAAATATTTCGAATTGTGTGGGGTTGGAATCCATGTTTAGTAATGTTGCCGGACTGGCTTTTACCCCTAAAACCGAAGTAGGTTATACCAATACGCAATGGTTATCCGGCTCCGGCGTTTCCATAAACACGTTTGGCTTAGGCCAACGCATCAATGAGGAAACCGTATTGGGCGCTTATGTGATGGCAATGGGTTTTGGAGATATTCAGGTAACCACCGTAAATAATCCGGAGGATGGGACAGAAACCTTTTCCCCGAAGTTTATCAATATCAACCTTGCCTATTCCCGGGCTTTTTCGAATAGTATTTATGGAGGATTCAATTTGAAAATTATCTCCGAAAATACCAGTGATTTGGGAGCCCAAGGTGTAGCCATTGATGCCGGGATCCAATATGTAACCGGGGAAACCGATAACATCAAATTCGGTATTTCTTTGAAGAACATTGGACCCACTCTGAAATTTAAAGGAGATGGCCTGAAATATAAACCAGGCAATAGTTCAACATCGGTATCCAGTATTCCGGCTGATTTTGAATTGCCTTCCCAGTTAAACATCGGCCTTTCGTATGCCTATGATTTTGACGAGCATAATAAATTAACGGTTGCAGGCGCTTTCACTTCCAATGCTTTCTGTAAAGATTTGTACATTTTGGGATTGGAGTACGGACTGATGGATTATTTAAGGTTGCGTGTCGGATATAGCTACGAAGACGGCATCACGAGCAAGGATACCCGTACCACTGTTTTTACCGGTTTTAATGGAGGAGCTTCCATCCAAATTCCGATAAATAAAGAAAGTGGCACAATGTTTGCTATTGATTATGCATACAGGGACACCAATCCTTACAAAGGAACCCATCAAGTGGGCGTGCGTGTAAACTTTTAGCAGAAGCAGCATAAAATTGTAAATTTGCGTATAACAGAAAAGGACCTTCCTTTGGGAAGGTTCTTTTCTCTTTATTTGTCTAAAATTAAATAAGCCATGGCAGAGAAACGTTATTACACCAAAGAAGGTCTGGAACAACTGAAAAAAGAATTACAGCAATTAATTTCGGTTGAACGTCCGCATATTTCGCAACAGATAGCCGAAGCTCGAGACAAAGGGGATCTTTCGGAAAATGCCGAATATGATGCGGCAAAAACAGCTCAGGGGTTATTGGAATTGCGCATTTCGAAGCTTCAAGAAGTAATTCAGAGTGCGCGCCTGATTGATGAGTCGAAACTCGATACCTCCAAGGTTCTTATATTATCGACGGTCAAGCTGAAAAACTTGAAAACCCAAGCGGTTGTTACTTATAAATTAGTGCCTGAAAATGAAGCGGATCTGAAAGCCGGGAAAATATCCGTAACATCTCCCATCGCACAAGGCATATTGGGCAGGTCTGTGGGGGAAGCGGTTGAAATTACAATTCCTGCCGGGAAGATCGCGCTGGAAATCCTCGAAATTTCTTTTAAATAAATAAAATGATGGCTTCGATATTTTCACGAATAGCTTCCGGAGAAATCCCATCCTATAAAGTAGCCGAGTCGGAAGATTTTTTTGCATTCCTGGATATCAATCCCATTGCCATCGGGCATGTGTTGGTGATACCCAAACGGGAGGTCGATTACATCTTTGATATGGACCCCGAAATGTTTAAAGCATTTTGGGCATTCTCTCAAAAGGTTGCCATTGCCTTGAAAAAGGCGATTCCCTGTGGCAAAGTGGGAGTTGCCGTGATCGGCCTTGAAGTTCCTCATGCCCACATCCATTTGGTTCCGATGAATACCATGAAGGACATTGATTTTCAAAAGGAAAAACTCAAGTTGCAACCCGAAGTATTGCAATCAGTTGCCCGGAAGATTGCCAAAGAATTTGTGTAAAGAATCTGCTTCGACAGCAGTATCTTTTGATCCTCAAGCCCCTTTATGGGGCTTTTTTGATGGAAGCCATTCAAAAAAGATATTCCAAAAATAAGGGAAAAACTTTGTGCCAGGTCGCTTCATTGTGTTTGCCATCTTGCCAAAAAACGACGTTGGTGTTGCAATGCGTTCGCCGGGTGATCAATTTTTCAATCGTGTACATATCCTGAACCATTTGCGCTCCTTCGGTTCCGCCCATATAGAAAAATAAGCGGATCTTTAACGATTTGGGAAGCTTTTTTACATCCTCGCTTAAACCGGGAGCTGTCCAAAAAGCAGGAGAGAAGATACCGGCCACACCGAATGTTTTGGGATAACGCATCACGGTCGTCAACGAAATCAATCCGCCCATCGAACTACCGGCGATAAACGTATGCTTCGCACCAGGCAGCGTCCGGTAATTCAGGTCAATATAGGGCTTTAAGGTTTTTACTAAAAAATCGGAATACAAATTTCCTAGCCCTTTCCCAAACTGCTCATTGTCGTACGCATTGTATTCCGTCAGGCGGCTGTCGCCACCGTGATCAATACCGATGACAATCAACTCCATTTTTCCCAAGCCAATGGAATCTAATAGTTCGTCGATTCCCCATTCCCCGAACGGGGCAGTCGCGGCATCGAACAAGTTTTGTCCGTCGTGCATATACAACACCGGATATTTTTTTGACGTATTCGTTCGGTAATCTTCCGGGAGGTACGCCCAAATCCGGCGGTTTTTTCCCAATTGCGGCATATAAAAATCTTCCGAAATAATCCGGACATTCTTGCTCGCCGTATGTTTGGGTGCGTCTTGAGCAAATGAATTTATCAACAAGACAAATAAAAGGGCAAAACTTACAAAAGTTGTTTTCATACGGGATATAAAAAAGTAAAGATACACACAAAAATGACCCGGATTTAAAACGCCCTGTTCGGAAACGGTTTTCTCTCAACCCTTATATTGAAACAAGCGAAGCTTGCAAAACAATACAAACCTAAGGTAAAAACACAGCTTAAAACAATAAAATAGTGCTGCCCTGTAATGCCTATGAAATAAGCGTTACAGAGGCACTTGAAAAGGGGCTGATCTTTTTGGAAAAAGATCAGCCCCTTTTGCACAAAAGATCAGCCCCTTTTTGGTAAAAGGAACAGATCTTTTCCAATGGACAAATAGAATTTACCGGAATAAAATAACGGCAATAAAAAAAAACGTCAGGTTAAGGTTTTACCTTAAGCGTTTTATCACTGACAAGTTGAACTTGCTAAAATAAAAAAACGACGGCGGCTTTGCCGCCGTCGAACGTTCTTTTTTGTTTGGTCCCCCCTCTTCGTCTTATAATTATTCTATGGTTGGCAAGTTCCCCTCCTTTGGAGGGGTTAGGGGAGGCCCTTTACATACAATCCGCCGTCGACCCGCAGGTACAAATCAAATTACGGTCGCCGTAAGCATCGTCAATGCGGGTTACGCTCGGCCAATACTTATCGGCTTTGCTCATGGGAACCGGGAACGCCGCTTTTTCGCGCGAATACGGCAAGCTCCATTCCCCAGCCGTAAGCATTTCAATGGTATGAGGCGCTTTTTTAATCACATTGATATCTTTATCGGCTTTGCCGTTTTCGATATCGGCAATTTCGGCCCGGATGGAAATCATCGCAGTAATAAAACGGTCAAGTTCATTTAGCGGCTCGCTTTCGGTAGGTTCTACCATCAAGGTGCCGATAACGGGAAATGCCACCGTAGGAGCATGGAAACCATAATCCATCAAACGTTTAGCCAATTCGATCACAGGCAAATTCACCGTTTTCAAAAACTGGTTGCAATCCAGAATCATTTCGTGTGCCACGCGGCCTTTGCTGCCGGCATACAAAATTTTGTAATGCCCTTCTAAAGCGGATTTCAAGTAGTTAGCATTCAAAATGGCATATCGGGTCGCTTCAGTCAACCCTTCGCCGCCCAACAATTTAATGTAAGCATACGAAATGGGCAAAATAAACGGGCTGCCGAACGGCGCTGCCGAAACGGCATGAATCGCTTTTTCGCCGCCACATTTTACCACGCTGTGTCCGGGCAGGAACGGTTTCAAATGTCCGGCCACGCCGATGGGGCCTACGCCGGGGCCGCCGCCGCCATGAGGAATGGCAAAAGTTTTGTGCAAATTCAAGTGGCAAACATCCGCAAAAATCGTAGCCGGATTGGTCAAACCCACTTGCGCGTTCATATTGGCGCCGTCCATATAAACCTGTCCGCCGTTGTCGTGCACAATTTTCACCACTTCCAGGATATTTTCTTCAAAAATTCCATGGGTTGACGGGTAGGTAACCATCAAGCAAGCCAGGTTGTCGCGGTGCTTTATGGCTTTCTCGTTCAGGTCGTTGGTATCGATGTTGCCGTTTTCATCGGTTTTCACGACCACCACTTGCATGCCTGCCATCGCTGCCGAAGCCGGATTGGTTCCGTGGGCCGAAGCCGGAATCAAACAAATATTGCGGTTGGCGTTGCCTTTGCTTTCGTGGTAAGCGCGAATCACCAGCAAACCGGCGTATTCGCCCGAAGCGCCCGAATTGGGTTGGAACGAAATTGCCGAGAATCCGGTGATTTCACAAAGGTCTTTTTCCAGCCCTTCAATCAATTCGTAATAACCTTGTGCTTGATCTGCGGGAACAAACGGATGCAAAGCGCCGAATTCGGGCCAGCTTAAATGGAACAATTCGGTGGCGGCATTCAGTTTCATGGTGCAGGAACCCAACGGGATCATGGAACGGTTCAAGGCCAAATCGCGGTTTTCCAGTTTGGTTAAGAAACGCATCATTTCCGTTTCCGAATGGTAGGTATTGAAAACCTGCTCGGTCATAAAGGGCGATTTGCGTACAAACGAATCAGAAAAGGTTTTGATTTGCCCGTATTTTTCTTTATCACACACAAAAGTGGTAAAGTTTTGGTTGTTTGCTTTTGCAAAAATGCTAAGGATCAAATTGACATCTTCCAATGGCGTGGTTTCGTCGATGCTGATACCGATGGTTTTGGAATCGATATAGTTGAAATTTACCTGACTTTCCAACGCCAACGCTTTGATCTTTTCAACGGAAGTTGTATTGGGAATTTCAATGCAAACCGTATCGAAGAAGTTTGCATTTAGTTGTTTGTACCCGTATTTTACCACTTCTTGCGCCAGAACGCCGGTTAAAATATTGATATTTCGGGCAATGGCTTTAATACCTTCGGGACCATGATACACGGCATACATACCGGCCATAATGGCTAACAAGGCTTGAGCCGTACAGATGTTGGATGTAGCGCGTTCGCGTTTGATATGTTGTTCGCGGGTTTGCAAAGCCATACGCAAGGCACGGTTTCCGGCGGCATCTTGCGAAACGCCGATGATGCGTCCGGGAATAAAGCGTTTGTAATCTTCCTTGGTGGCGAAGAAACCGGCATGAGGGCCGCCCCAAGCCATCGGTACGCCAAAACGTTGTGATGAACCCAATACCACATCGGCGCCCCATTCGCCTGGAGGAGTCAGCATCGCCAAACTCATCAAATCGGATGCCACGGCAACGCCAATACTTTTTTCGTGCGCTTTTGCGGTAAGCGAAGCAAAATCGTTGACTTGTCCTTTATTGTCCGGATATTGTACCAGCAAGCCAAAAGCTTTATCATCCAATACAAATTCATTGTTCGGAACAAATTTTAACTCAATTCCCAGCGGAACAGCGCGGGTTTTTAGCACATCGCAAGTTTGGGCAAATACATTTTCTGATACCAGGAAACAATTCGCATTGTTTTTTACCTGGTCGCGGTTGCGGGCATTGAACAACATAATCATGGCTTCGGAAGCGGCGGTAGCTTCATCCAAAAGCGATGCGTTGGCAATGGGCATTCCTGTGAGATCGCTAACGGCAGTTTGGTAAATCAGCAACGCTTCCAAACGCCCTTGTGAAATCTCGGCCTGATAAGGCGTGTACGAAGTGTACCAGCCCGGATTTTCCAATATATTGCGGGTAATCACGCCCGGTGTGATCGTATGGTAATAACCTTGTCCGATAAAGGTTTTGTACAGTTTATTTTTTGAAGCCAGGGCTTTGAGGTGGGTAAAAAATTCCAGTTCGTTCATGCCTTTGGATAAATTCAAAGGCTTTTTCAAACGGATGGAAGCAGGTACCGTTTCATCAATCAATTGATCCAAAGAATTAACCCCGATGGTTTTAAACATTTTATCCAAATCGGAAGCCGAAGGCCCGTTGTGGCGTTTGATAAAGTTATTGGAAATCATGTATCTTAAAGATTTATAGTTTAATAATTTACGGTTTACACCGGTTTGAAATTCCGCACAAAGATAAAAAATGATACCGGATAATTTATGCCTGAAAAGCAGAGAATGGGAAAAGGCCAGGCAAGGCGGACAAAGACAAAAGTATCAATCCATAAATGATATTTTGAGTAAACTAATAAATCCGGCTATCGAAACGTATCCGTTTACAAAAAAGAAAATTTCTTAAAAACGATCCTTCAATCCCGAAAACAAACGGAAGGGAAGAATCAAAGAATTAAACTTTTTTTACATTTGGCAACTTCAAAATATAATTATGAAAACATTTTTATCACTGATCTTTTCGCTCCTTTCCCTCCTTTCTTTTTCCCAAAAGATAGAAATTGTCGACCAAGCTCAAAAACAACCGCTGGCCAACGTTTCGGTTAAAAACCAAACCTTAACCAAACAAGTGGTAACGGACTCCAAAGGGTACTTTGAACTAAGCGTTTTCAATCCGGCCGATCAATTAACCATTTCCCATCTGGGATATAAAACCCTCCACGTTGCAGCCGGCGATTTGCGGCAAACACCTAAAATATACTTGATCCGCTCGGTCATCACGCTTGATGAAATGGTGCTTTCGGTAAACCGGACGGAAGAAGACAAAACCAAGCTCGCTTCGCGTGTTGATATTCTTTCGAAGACCCAAATTGAAGAAGCAACACCTCAGAATGCTGCCGAATTATTGGCCCAAACCGGCAATGTATTTGTGCAGACCAGCCAGCTTGGCGGAGGAAGCCCGGTGCTTCGCGGCATGGAAAGCAACCGTGTCCTATTGGTCGTGGATGGCGTGCGGATGAACAACGCCATTTACCGGGCCGGGCATTTGCAAAACAGCATCACGCTCGATCCGGGCAATCTGGAGCGGGTGGAAGTGGCGTATGGCCCCGGTTCCGTGGTATATGGAAGCGATGCCTTGGGTGGAGTCATGCACTTTTATACCCGTTCGCCCCGCTTGAGCGCTGATTCAAAAGCAGCGATCGGGGGCAATGCTTCGGTAAAATATGCTTCGGCAGCCCATGAAATGGCGGGCAATGTATCGTTGAACTATGGAATGCAGAAATGGGCCGCTTTTGTAAGCGCGTCCTATAAAAACATCGGCGATTTGCGCGAAGGCGCCAACCGCCCGTCGAAATACGGCGACTGGGGAAAATGTTTGTTCTACACTGAGCGGGTAAACGGCAGAGACAGCATGTTTGCCAATCCCGATCCGTTGATCCAAAAAAATACGGGCTATTCGCAATACGATTTGTTGGGGAAATTCCTTTTTAAACCCAAAGCCGGCTATTCGTTCCTGCTGAACATGCAACTATCCAACAGCAGCGATATTCCGCGCTATGACCGCCTGACATTACTCAGCGGAAACCTGCCCAAATTTGCCGAATGGTATTACGGGCCGCAATTCCGGAGTTTGGTTTCCCTGCAAAGTGTCCTTACCGATCCGACATTGCTTTACGACAAATTTACAGCAACCGTTGCATGGCAAAACATATCGGAAGACCGCATCCAGCGCAAGTTCCAAAAATCGGGACGCGACCATCAGGAAGAAACCGTGGATGTCTTCTCCATGAATTTAGACCTGGAGAAAAACATACGGAAAAATGATGTGCTGCACTATGGAGCGGAAGCCGTGTACAATTATGTCAGGTCAAAAGCGTATAGTGAAAACATCAACACGGGCGCGATTACACCCGGCATTACCCGGTATCCCGATGGGGGCGATCACATGAGCAATTTGGCTGCTTACGCTACAAACAACTGGCAACTGACACCGCGGCTTACGTTTTTGCAGGGGATACGGCTTAGTTACATCTATTTGAATGCCAATTACTCGGACGAAATGATGGCCATGATGGAATTCCCTTTCGATAAGCAAATCATTGAGAAAAACACGGCGCTGAACGGAAGCCTGGGATTGGTTTACAATACGGAAAACAAATGGCATCTGGCGTTTAATTTGGCATCGGGTTTCCGGGCGCCCAATGTGGATGATTTGGGGAAACTGAACGAAACCGTTACCGGAGCCGTGATGGTTCCCAATCCTGATTTGAAACCGGAAAATGCTTATAGTGGAGAAATAACGATCGGAAAAGCATTCTCCGACTTTTTAAAAATCGAATGCACCGGATTTTATTGTTATTTGGACCAAGCCATTGTGACGGCTCCTTTTACGTTTAACGGGCAAGATTCCATTGTATACAACGGAACATTGTGTGCCGTGCAAGCCAATGTAAATGCAGCCAAAGCTTATACAACCGGAATTCAGGCCGGACTGGCCGCACAAATTACGCCGGCATGGAGCGTTTGCAGCAATCTGACGTATACTTACGGCAGGGTCACTTCATCGGATGTTCCGATGGACCACATTCCTCCCGTTATCGGACTGACTTCCGTAAAGTTTGAACAAAAGAAATTTTGGAGCGAACTTTATATGCGTTACAACGGCTGGAAACGCCTGAAAGATTACAGCCCGTCGGGCGAGGACAACCTGACTTATGCTACGGCTGACGGAACGCCGGCCTGGATGACGTTGAACCTTCGTGCCGGCATGCGTTTGCACCGCTTGCTTTCCGTGCAGGCAGGAATCGAAAACATTCTGGATACCCATTACCGGGTTTTTGCGAGCGGCATCAGCGCTCCGGGACGGAATATAACCGTTTCGCTGCGGAGTAATTTTGGAAATTAGTAGCTTTGCATCCCGGAAAGTGAAACGTGATCCGTAAAACCGTTTGCGTTTCACTTTTTGATTTTGGTAAATAAAGAAAAAATGCAAGGAAACCCTCGCCTGTATGAACTGTTGGAACAATTACAGGTTCCTTTTAAATATGTGGAACACCCGCCGGCGCCCACTATTGAGGACGTTATGAAATTTTGGAATCCCGAAGAGGCGACGCACTGCAAGAATTTGTTTTTTCGGAACCACAAAGGGAACCGGCATTATTTGGTGATCTTGAATGCGTTGCAAAACCTGGATATTCATGATTTGGAAAAACGCCTGAAACAGGGTAAAATCAGCTTTGCCTCCGAACAGCGCATGGAAAAATATTTGGGCGTGAAACCCGGTTCCGTTACGCCTTTCGGCCTGATCAACGATGCGGAACACCATGTACATGTTTTTTTGGATGACCAGTTAAAAAAATCTCCCAGACTGAGTTTCCATCCTTTGGTCAACACGGCCTCCTTAATCGTATCAAATACCGGTTTTATGCGGTTTATGGATTGGACCACCAATACCTATGAATTTTTAGATCTTTACTAGCGCTTTGCTAATCGGTATTTCGGAGCTTTATTGTTTAAAAACCTTTTCCCGCCATTTGATATTGGCACGATATTCGCTTAATTAACCCAAGGGAAGTCATTTATTCTTTTCCTACAACAGGAAAACATTGAAGTGATTCTTTGCCTTTCCGGGCTGATGAAATAATTCCTGAAAATAGAATACTGCCTTGGAAGGAATAAATTCCCTAAAAGATAAATATCTTGAGAAAATTTTTGGAACACGAAAAAAATAATATCTGTAACTTTACGAGCTATTTTATATAACCTGTTTTGAATAACCATTAAAAAGAAACATCATGAAGAATTTTACACGGAAACCTCTTTTTATTACATGGTTTAGCTTTTTGTTGTTTAGCTTTTCCATTCCGGCGATATCGCAAAATAGATTGGATAATCCGGGTTTTGAAACCTGGACGGCCGGTAAACCGGATGCCTGGTCCGGATCAAAAACCAATTTGGATGCCGGGTCAGTTTTGCAATATACAACCAATGTCCATGGCGGTACCTCTGCGTGCCAGTTGATCAATGCAACAACCAATCACAAACGCTTTACCTCTGCATCGTTAAGCGTACAAGGAGGACAAACCTACAGGGTGAAATTTTGGCTTCGCGGGTCGGGCGAGGTCCGCACCGGACTTTGGGACGGATTAGGCACGGATGCGAATAATTATATTTACAATACTTACGTTCAGGCAACAAGCACATGGATGCAACACCAACAAACAGTGGTTGCTCCGCAAACGGTGAACAATGCCGAGCTTATTTTTTCCATCAAAGCCACCTCCGGCGAAAACGTTGTAATTGATGATGTGGAAATGGTAGCTGCCGGGGAACCGGCGCTTACGGCTGATTTTGTGGCCGATAAGACATTCGGAACCTCGGGTATGGAAATTCACTTTACCGATGTTTCTTCGGGACATCCTGTTTCATGGGAATGGACAGTTACCGGTCCTGAAACGTTTCATTCCGCAGCACAAAACCCTTCATTTACCTTTACCATGCAGGGAGCTTATGACGTGACCCTGGCTGTTTCCAATGGTACGGCCACGGATGATATGACCAAAACTACTTACATCACCATCGGTGATTTCATTTTATTCCAGGATTGGTCCACTTCCGATTGGCGGGGCTGGTTTGCCGTTAGCTTGCTTGGAGATCAAAAATGGATGGTAAATTCGGCTGGGGGGCCAGACGGATCTCCCTGTGTTCAGATGAACGGCTTTCAAGGAGTGAATAACGCCAATGAAGACTGGCTGATCTCGCCGGACTTTATTCCGGAGTCTACGCACGACTTGACCCTGCGGTTTGATAATGCCTATAATTATTCCGGCGACATGTTGAAACTGTTTATTACCGATAACTATACCGGAAACCCGGCTACCACTACCTGGTATCCGCTTTCCTTTACCGCAAGCCCCGGAAATTTGATCTGGACGAATTCGGGCGATGTGAAATTTACAGGGGAAGCCGGAAAAGTTTACCGTTTGGCATTTCAATACACTTCTACCAATCTCAATGGATCGCTTTGGCGCTTGGACAACATTACGTTGATGGGATTTGGAATTCTTGATGCACCCAAACAATTGGAAGCAAACTGTTCGGTTTACCCCAATCCTTGCGTTGACCGTTTTTCGATCGAAAAGGACGACTTCCTGCCGTGCAAACTAACCGTTTACAATTTGCAGGGCTTGGTGATGCTGCGTACCGATATGGCCGAACGGGTCAAGCAAGTGGAGGTAACCGATTTCAAACCTGGAATTTATATGGTGGAGCTCCAAAATCAGGTTACGGGTTCAAGATCAACATCCAGGATCGTGATAAAATAAATTATTTTAACACAAAAACGGCAGCCCTTGCGGCTGCTTTTTTTGTTTAGATAAACCCATAAACCGGAAATTGCTTATTTTTGAAGGTTCAAAGGGCAAAACCCTTCTTGTGTTTTTTATATGGTAAGGAAATTGAACATGCGTTACTGTCTGTTGGCTATATTCGTTTGCCTGCTAAGCTTGTCGTTACATTCCGTTGCGCAAAGCAGCGAGCCCATTCGTGTAGAACTTCCCGTAAGAATGGGAGCAGCCCCGTTCAACACGCTGTCGTGTAACGATGAAGGCATCCTGTTGATTTATCCGACCCAGGAACCTTGCGCCAAAGACAGCCTGGTATGGGTTCTTTTCCAGTACGACCGCAATTTAAAAGAAGCCGGACAGAAAAAGATTATTTTATCCGATAATGCCAGTTTTATCAAAGGAATTTATATCGATAGGACGGCTTACATCCTGTTTCACGATACCAAAGCCGATAAAGAAAAAAACAACCTAAGCATTCTTAGTTATAGATTAGATAAAAAAACGTTGATAGAGCGGCAATCGGCGCTTCCACAAAAAGTGCAGGTAGCGGATTTCAAGATTTACAAAAACGCGGCGCTGGTTGGGTATAATGTCCGGAAAGGCGATGCCGGAGTGATTGGCGTTTCCTTGCAAACAGGCGAAAAAGTGAATTTAGATCTTGCTGCCAGAAATGATGCAACGATTTTGGATATTGCAGTGGATACCGTCCACCCTCAAATTTTTGTTACTTACAAAACGCAAAAAACCGCTAATAAAAACAGCCTGTTTATCAACGAATATTCGCCTGTATTTTCCTTGCAGCGAGCCATTCAATTGGGCTACGAAGACGAACGGCGTATTGTAAACGAAGCCCAGTTTGTTCCTCATGGATTCAGCCAGGGTATTTTGGTTGGAACATACGGATATGCTTCGAGTAACCGCCGCGAAGACAGTTATTACGACAATTACAATTATTACAATCCCTATTATTATAACAGTTGGTACAATCGCCAGCAACAAATTATCCAGGATCCCGATTTGCGTCCCGTTACCGATGGCTTCTTTACGGCAGTGATCGGTACGGCCAACCAATCACCGGTAAAGTACAGCAGCCTGATTTCTCTCAATACGGCCTTGCGGGCTGTTTCACAGTTAGGTTCCCGGAAAGTGGTTTCAAAACGGGGCAAAACCGAGCGGGACACGCTGACAGCGAAAGATGAAGGATCCAAAAACTCGCTCAACTACCGCGTTTTGATGCACAGTCCTCAAATGCAGGATGATACTGTTTTTTTATTCTCGGAACTTTATTCGGCTCAATACCATATGGCAACCACCATGAATTATGATTATTACGGACGGGCTTATCCGACATCTTATCCCGTTTTCGACGGATACAAATACGACGGCGGTTTTTTACTCGGATTCGACAAAAAAGGAGATTTGCTTTGGGATAACGGCGCCGAAATACGCGGAATAACCACAAGTTTTATCAATCAAAAAATGAATTTTGTCCAGGAAGACGATGTGGTTTCCATCTTTGCCAATGTAAACGGCAAAATATCCATGAAAGTGGTCAGCAACGACGATGTATTGGAAAAAACATCCTATCTGAACCTTGCCGCCAAACGCGGAACCGATCAGGTAGTCAACGAATATTTGGGAAGCATTGTACCCTGGTACGGGAAATATTTTTTAGCCTATGGTTATCAAACCATCCGCAACAACCATTTGGATCAGGACAAACGCACCGTGTTCTATATGAATAAATTGGCATTGGAATAGGCTTTTCGGCTTTTCATCATGCCTGATTTTAGCTACCTTTGGAGCCCGATTTTCAAAAAATACAACATACCGTGAAGAAACTCTTTCTACTCGATGGAATGGCGCTGGTGTACCGTGCCTTTTTCGCCATGCAGCGCAATCCGCGTTTCACCTCAAAAGGCCTGAATACTTCGGCTATTTTAGGCTTTGCCAATACGTTGTACGATTTAATCAAAAACGAAAATCCCACCCACTTGGGCGTGGCTTTTGATACGCATGCCCCCACGGCGCGGCACGAAGAATTTTCCGAATACAAAGCCAACCGTGAAAAAATGCCCGAAGACCTTTCGGCATCCATTCCTTATATCAAGCGGCTGATCCGGGCGTTTGACATTCCTATTCTGGAAGTCGACGGATACGAAGCCGACGATGTGATCGGCACGCTGGCAAAAGAAGCCGAAGAAAGCGGCTATCAGGTTTATATGGTGACGCCGGATAAAGATTTCGGGCAGTTGGTTTCGGAAAACATCCGCATTTATAAACCCGCAAAGAACGGCGAGAAAGCCGAGATTCTGGGCGTTGCCGAAGTATGCGAAAAATTCGGCATCGACAATCCGATCCAGGTGATTGACGTATTGGCCATTTGCGGAGATTCGGCCGACAATTTCCCCGGCATCAAAGGAGTGGGCCCAAAAGGCGCCCGCGATTTGCTCCGTCAATTCGGAACCCTTGACAATGTTTTAAAAAACACTTTGGAGATCAAAAACGAAAAACTTCGCGAAAAAGTGGAGCAGGGGCGGGAATCGGCCATTCAATCTAAAATGCTGGCAACCATCATTTTGGATGTTCCCATTGAATTTCATGAAGAAAACCTGCATTTGGGCGAACCCAAAAAAGACGAACTCAAGGAATTGCTCGATGAATTGGAATTCCGGACGTTCGCCAAACGGGTGTTTACCGATCTGAGCCTGAAAGCAGGCGAGCTTCCGCAAAAAGCCGAAACTTCGAAATCGCAAAGCAACAACACGCAGGTAGATTTATTTTCCCAGGTTCAGGAAAACGCAGCGCCGGGTTTTGATTTTTCCGAAAACCTGAGAACCGTTAAAAACACGGAACATCAGTATATTTTGGTGGATACCGAAGAAAAACTAACCGGCTTGCTCCAAGTATTGGCAAAAGCGCCGTTGTTTTGTTTCGATACCGAAACCACCGACCTGGATGTGCTGAATGCCGAAATTGTGGGCTTTTCGTTTGCCGTCAAACCGCACGAAGCCTATTACATTCCCGTTTCCGAAAATCAGGCCGAAGCACAGCAACTGCTTTCCCGCTTCCGTGAGGTATTTGAAAATGAAAAGAGCGAAAAAGTAGCCCAAAACCTGAAATACGATCTGGCGATTTTGAAAAAATACGGCATCGAAGTAAAAGGCAAAACCTTCGATACCATGCTCGCACATTACCTGCTGCAACCGGATATGCGCCACAACATGGATTTGCTGTCGGAAAGCTATTTGGGGTACCGTCCCATTTCGTACGACGAACTGGTGGGCAAAAAAGGCAAGCAACAACTGCCCATCCGCAACGTTCCCGTGGAGCTGGTAGCGGAATATGCAGCGGAAGATGCCGACATCACGTTGCAATTGCAACAAACCTTTGCCCCTAAACTGGTAGAGATGGGCGCCAGACCCGTTTTCGAAACCATCGAAATGCCTTTGGTTCCCGTGTTAGCAGGTATGGAAAACGAAGGAATCCGCCTTGATACCCAAGCGCTGGCCGATTTTTCGGACGGATTGGGGAAAGAAATCATTCAAATTCAGGATCAAATCTGGGAACAGGCCGGAACGCATTTCAACATCAATTCCCCCCAGCAATTGGGCAAGATTTTGTTCGAACATTTGAAAATCAGCGATACCGCGAAAAAAACAGCAACCAAGCAATATTCCACGGCTGAAGATGTGTTGACCAAGCTGGCGCACAAACACCCCATTGTACAGCTTATTCTGGATTACCGCTCGCTGGTGAAACTGAAATCCACGTATGTGGATGCTTTGCCGGCTTTGGTCAACAAGCAAACCGGGCACGTCCATACTTCGTACAACCAGGCGGTGGCTGCAACCGGACGTTTGAGTTCCAACAACCCCAATTTGCAGAATATTCCCATCCGTACCGAAAAAGGGCGCGAAATACGCAAGGCTTTTGTTCCCCGCAGCGAAGAATTTACGCTTCTGGCCGCCGATTATTCGCAGATCGAATTACGCATTATTGCTTCGGTAAGCGGCGATGAGGGGATGATGAATGCTTTTACGTCGGGTATGGATATTCATACGGCTACGGCAGCCAATATTTTCGGCATTGCACCTGAAGAAGTCACCAAAGACCAGCGCCGCCATGCCAAAAGCGTGAATTTCGGCATTATCTACGGAATTTCAGCATTCGGGTTGGGTGAACAGCTCGGCATTGCCCGCAAGGAAGCCCAGGAAATGATCGATCAGTATTTTTTGAAGTTTCCTAAAATCAAGCAATACATGGAAACCACCATTGCCTCGGCACGCCAAAAAGGCTATGTGGAAACTATTAAAGGACGCCGCCGTTACATTAACGACATCAATTCCGCCAACTCGATGGTACGCGGCTTTGCAGAACGCAACGCCATCAATGCACCCATTCAGGGATCGGCTGCCGATATGATCAAGCTGGCCATGATCGACATTCACAACGATATTTTGGACAAAAACCTGAAAAGCCGCATGATTTTGCAGGTGCACGACGAATTGGTATTTGACGTTTACAAACCCGAATTGGAAACGGTAAAAACTTTGGTAAAAAACAGGATGATGAATGCTTTGCCGCTGCAAGTACCCGTAGAAGTAGATGTAAATACCGGAAGCAACTGGCTGGAAGCGCACTAATAATTGAAAATTGAAAGTGGAAAGTTGAAAATTACGAATAAGCTTTTAGTTAACGAGTTTACAACGAATCTCTGTGAGACTCTGTGAATTCTCAGTGATCTCTGTGTAACTCTTTTTAGCATAAAGAAAAAATCAGAAGGCATTTCAATTGAAAATGGAGAATTGAAAATGGAAAGTGGAAAATTACGAATAAGCTTTTAGTTAACGAGTTTACAACGAATCTCTGTGTGACTCTGTGAATTCTCTGCGATACTCTGTGTAACCTTATGATAGCAGAAAGGAAAAAGCAGAAGGCATTTCAATTGAAAATGGAGAATTGAAAATGGAAAGTGAATGTTTTAATGATGAATTCCGAGTCATTTCGACTGGAGCGAAGCGAAATGGAGAAATCCCTTTCCCCTCTAAATTAAGAATTAAAAGTGAAAAATTGAATTTCATCAATAAACAACTCAACGATTCAACAGTTCAACAAACAAGCATTCCACCCTTCACGCTTCACATCTCACTTAAATACATTGTGCAATTAAAATAGAATACTATTAGATTAAATTATCCTATTCAGTTCAAACTAACACAACAACCATTTCCCCAGTTTCCCCTATTTCACCTTTTAAAAATAAACAATTCAACGATTCAACAACTCAACAAAAAACCTTTCACCTTTCACCCTTCACGTTTCACACTTCACTTATACCCCCTTGTTCCTATCCAAAATCCATATTATCCATTTTAAAAACTACGCGGAAGCCGAGCTGGAGTTCGATTCCAATATCAATTGCTTTGTAGGCAATAATGGTGCTGGGAAAACCAACCTGCTCGACGCCATTTATTACCTTTCGTTTACCAAAAGCTATTTCAACAACATCGATGCCCAAAACATCCGTCACGGAGCCGATTTTTTTGCCATCCACGGATTCTATTCACAGCCCGGTGGAGCAATAGATCCTGTAAGTTGTATCCAAAAGCTGGGGCATAAGAAACAATTTAAAATCAACCAAAAGGAATACGACCGCCTGTCCGACCACATCGGGCAGTTTCCTTGTGTGATGATTTCCCCTTACGACCGTGATTTGATTAACGAAGGAAGCGATTTCCGGCGGAAATTCCTGGATTCGGTGGTATCGCAGTTCGATAAAACGTATTTGGAACAACTCATCCGCTACAACCACCTGCTCGAACAACGCAATGCCCTGCTCAAGCAGGCGGCCACTGTGAGCGGCTCGTTGACGGATATGTTTTCGTTGTTGGACGAACAAATGCAGCCTCTGGCCACAATTATCTCAGGAAAGCGGCAACAATTTATAAATGATTTTTTACCCATTTTTACCCGCTTTTACCAGTCCATCAGTTCGCGAAATGAAATTCCCGATATCCGGTACGAATCCCATTTGTATCAAAATTCCTTTTTGGAACTGATGAAAGAATCGTTCGAAAAAGATTTACTGCAACGTTACACGGGCAAAGGAATCCACAAAGACGACCTGCTTTTTGAAATCGGCGGATTCCCCATCAAAAAATACGGCTCGCAAGGACAGCAAAAATCCTTTGTGGTCGCGTTAAAGCTGGCGCAGTACGAATTTACCAAGTTGCGGGTGGGATTTTGTCCCATTTTGCTGCTGGATGATATTTTTGACAAGCTGGACGAACAACGGATCGGACAACTGCTTGCGTTGGTAAGCAGTGAGCAATTCGGCCAGGTTTTTATCACCGATACCCATTTGCAACGCATTTCCACAATTTTCGAGTCCCTGAATCTACAGTACCGTATATTTAAAACCGTTTCGGGAACCGTAACCGAATCCCCTACTACCCATGCGTAACTCCTCCGAAATCACAATCAAAGAAGCGTTGGAGCAAATGTTCAGCGACTACCGCATCAGCCGCAAGGTCGATGAGGCCCGCGTGGTTTCGGCCTGGACGCAGGTAGCCGGAAAACTGATCGCCCGCCATACCGAAAAAATCTATGTCAAAGATCAGGCCCTTTATGTAAAAGCCGACAATGCCGCCCTGAAACACGAACTTTCCTACCACAAAACCGACCTGATCCGCAAGTTAAATAAAGCAGTAGGGAAGGAGGTCGTAAAGGAAATGGTGCTGTTGTAGCAGAATAGGGTGTTACCCTTCAGCAGGATTACAAGAAGTGCGCTTATTTTAGGCTGAAATAACAACCGATGTTTAAGCCAAGACTCCATAAATGTTGATCAGCGTTGGAACAGAGTTACAAATTGTTGATTGTAGTAACGTAAAGGTATTTGTGTTTAACATGCTATTCACTAGGAACAGGTAGTCGTAATCTTTTTTCAGAGATAACGGTTGCAGTATTGCACGCCCGAATAGTGATTTTATGTTTCAATCTAATATCTTCTACACTAATGGGTAATTCGGATTCCTGAAGGGCTGCAAAAAATACTTCATGATAATTTTCTTTCAGATTAGGAAATGAAACTATTGCATGCACGTTACGATTAATCTCGATAATACTCTTACTGCGAAAGTAAGCAATAGTATCTATGATTTGAGATACCATACAATAAGGATAATCACTTTCTTTTCTAAATGCAAGAACTGTATCTTCTGCATATTTTGTTTCAATAAATAAAATCCAATGATTATCGTTCGAAGAAGGAAATAACACACACTCACACTGTTTACATTGTGTTCCTTTCTTTACTGGTAAGGCATTTTCACCAAATCCGTCAAAAATAATAGAGATTTTATTTTCATTGGAAATACAAACGCAACCTATCGTGGGGTGTTCTTCTGAGACTTCAACGCCACGTGTATTATCTGTGTTTTTCCAATCGGCAACATATATTTTTTCAAAAGAAATTTCGCATAGATTATGTTTATCTTTGGGTAATTGAGTCTCAATTTTACTTTTCATTGTCATCAATATCCAAATAATTCAACATGTCATAATATTCATTCATTATTTCGTTTGTCATTCTGTTGAAATAATGTTTTCCGATTGTTCCTGTTTTTTCGTTTTGGATGGATTTTAATGTCCCTTCTTTTGTAATTTCGTACGCTGAAACCAATGATGGATTTATATATGAAATATTATTGAGCAATTCTTTTTGCTCATCCTGTGGCATTTTATCTTTTACCAAATAGCCCATCATGCAATTGTTGAAAGCCTGTAAAATAAAAGGGCTATGAGTAGTAAGTAACAGCCTGTGGTCTCGACTTTCAGCTGTTATTTTTTGAAGCATGTAATATACCAAATCCCTTTGTGTTTTAGGAAATAGGTTTTGTTCAGGTTCTTCAAAAATAAATTGAGAAAAGTGATACTCTCTACGTCTTCTTAGAATATCGTATAGTTTTTCAGTCTCTTCATTTTTTAAACTAATGCTAAAACTTTTTCTATTTGTTTTGGCTTCTTCTTGTAATTGTTCACTTATTTCCTTTCTTCTAGTTTCATCAAAAACTTGGCTGAAATATTTAGAGAATATATTTAGTATTTCTGATTTTTCATCAACAGATTCTGTATTTTTTATATCAAACAATTTTCCCGTCATATATTCCAATGGCAATAATAATGGAATTAATGATTGCAAACCACTGGATGCATAATTTAACTTTAGTTCTTTTTGTCCTTCGTTTAGAAGTAACATGTCTGTATCAGAATCTAGGATGTAGTAATATGAAACATTTAAATCTAAAACAGAATATTTATTTTCAGATGGATAATTATCTCGAACTTCTGCCCAATCATAGACAAAGTTCATAATATTGTCATTAGTTCTTTTGTACTTTCTAAGATTATCAATCGCAGACACAAAGTTACGTTCTGCTGGTATATAAATATTTTTAGAATTTTTATAGGATAAACCATCATTTGTTTTTTCAATAGTTTGTTTATGCGAACGTCCTTTGTATTCAATAAAAATACTATCACTTTCGTATTTTATGTAAGAATCATCATGGAAGTAAGAGTCACTTATCCTATGAAATTCCATGAATTTTTCTGCAAAATCTTCATTGTATTCGCCATCCAATATGCAGCGTTTTTCCACCCATTGACAATAACTAATGACTTTGGCAATGGTACTTTTTCCACTACTTTGAGGCCCAATAAATATATTGACCTTGTTTAAAACAATATCAATATTGCTAATTGCACCTAGATTTTGAATTATCAAATGAGCCATAAGCTTTCCCAATTAAACTGCAAAGATAATGATTATTTTCCCTAGCAGGGGTGTCTTCTCCGATTTGGTGTGTTGCGCCAACGACAAATCCTGTTTATGGAAATATGCATTACGAGCCAAAAGAATGCAGGGATATGGATTTCGGCGGCAACGTCCGATCGGTTGGTATATCGTTGGCTTTGTGTGTCTCGAATTAATGCTTGTTATTGAAGTGGATGCGTATACACACTTGTTTGAAGAAACTCAACTCAAAGACCAGAAAAAAGAAGCCTATTTGCAAGGTTTGGGATATACGGTATTACGCTTTAAGGATGAAGAAGTTTTGAGACATATAGATCAAGTAATCGGCATTATCGAACAAACGATGCAGGAACTCGAAAAGAATTGCAGCTAACTGTCCCCCGCTTTCAGGGGTGCCCGAAGGGCGGGGGTGTTTTTACTCCTCCGAACCCCCTCCCAAAGGAGAAAACAAACAGCGTGCTTTCCAGAGGGGAAAACAAACAAAATACATTTCGGAGGGGAAAACAACGAGAAGGCGTGTTTTCCGGAAACTAAAAACGATTTTTGAAAATATTTTCCATGACTCTTTGCAGATTCAAAAAGAAACTCTAACTTTGCACCCCTGAAATAAAAAAGATCCGGTAAAAATGGCAAAGAAAACCAAAGAAGCACGCATCCAGGTGATCATGGAGTGCACCGAACATAAAACAAGTGGTATGCCCGGCACATCGCGCTATATCACCGTTAAAAATAAAAAGAATACGCCCGAACGTTTGGAGTTGAAAAAATACAACCCCATTTTGAAAAAAGTAACCGTTCACCGCGAAATTAAATAATCCTTTAAACCATGGCAAAAAAAACTGTTGCAACCCTGCGTACTTCGACCGGTAAAGACTTTGCGAAAGTAATCCGTATGGTGCGTTCGCCCAAAACCGGGGCTTATGCATTCGAAGAAAAAATTGTTCCGAACGATCAAGTAAAAGATTATTTAGCAAAGAAATAATTGCTCTGAATATCGTATTGCAAGGCTTTTTCTTTTTTAGAAAAAGCCGTTTTTTTTTGCAGAATGTTGTAATTTAGCCAGTACTACCAAATACCAAACTGAAATGAGCGTTTTTTCCTTTTTTAAAAAGAAAGAAGATAAGGACACTTTGGAGCAAGGCTTGGAAAAAACCCGCTCCGGTTTGTTCTCACGGATTTCGAAAGCCATCGTCGGCAAATCGAAGGTCGATGACGAAGTGCTCGATAACCTGGAAGAAATATTGGTCACTTCCGATGTGGGTGTTTCCACAACTTTGAAAATCATTGAACGCATCCAGCAACGTGTAGCCCGCGATAAGTTTTTGGGTACCAGTGAACTGAATGCCATTTTGCGTGAAGAAATAGCCACTTTGTTGGCCGAACAGGATTCGGGTAATTTCCTGCCTTTTGATTTTCCCAAACGGGAAACCCCCTATGTTATTTTGGTTGTGGGGGTGAATGGCGTGGGAAAAACCACCACCATCGGCAAGTTGGCTTATCAATTTAAAGAAGCCGGAAAAAGCGTGTTGTTGGGCGCAGCCGACACGTTTCGTGCGGCGGCCATCGACCAGCTTACCATCTGGGCCGAACGGACCCAGGTGCCAATTATCAAGCAGCAAATGGGTTCCGATCCTGCTTCCGTAGCTTTTGATACGTTAAAATCAGCCGTATCCCGCAATGCGGATGTCGTTATTATCGACACGGCTGGACGCTTGCACAACAAAGTCAACCTGATGAACGAGCTGGGCAAGATTAAGAATGTCATGCAGAAAGTATTGCCCGATGCACCCCACGAAGTACTTTTGGTACTCGATGCTTCCACCGGGCAAAATGCCATAGAACAAGCCAAACAATTTACGGCAGTCACCGATGTAACGGGCTTGGCATTGACCAAACTCGACGGAACGGCAAAGGGCGGTGTGGTAATCGGGATCAGCGACCAGTTTAAAGTACCGGTGCGCTACATTGGCTTGGGCGAAAAAATGACCGACTTACAATTGTTCGATAAAAACGAATTTGTGGATTCGCTGTTTCACTGAGGAGAAACCGCCGTATCGTTTGAATTTAACGGAACCGGCTTATTCTCAGCCGGTTTTATTTTTGTCCGTAGTTTTTGATAGGCTTTCCAATCAGCATAATTCCATTCCAAAAAAGTTCGTTGGGGATAAGCGAGTAGAAAATTCTGTATTCGCTTTTCAATACATTCGATATACTCCGGCTGGCTCATGCGGGCATCTTTGCGGCCGATGCGTTCCACGACGGGATCGTTTTCGGCTAACTCGGCCTCGGTTTTGATTAAATAGGGAAGCGCTTTTTGATCCAAGCCGGACAGGAAACTCAAATGCACCAGAGCCTTGTCGGAACGGCTGAAATTGAATTTGGCAATGATCACATCCCAATCCGGTAACGAAAATCCGGCCAACACGAGATAGGCAGCCAATGCGTTGATACGCATCAGGTAAGCAAAATTTTTAGTGCAATTTATTTTCAAAAATACACTTATCAGTCCCACAAACACAAGGATTAGGAACATCAGAACGCCAATACGTAAATAAGCCAGATTGTAATAGTTGATATAATGCAAATTGCGGATCAGCACCGAAACGGCTAAGATGGCGTTTTGGATGATCCAGGTATTTGCAAGTATTTTCAACGATTTGTTTTTGGAATAAAAATTCAGATTCTTGCGGAAGAAAATCAAAACCAAAAGGAGGGAAAGCCCCAGCGTGAAAATAAGGGTATACGTTCCTTCGTGAACAAATTCCTTGAGCAAAGCGCCATCCCAGCTAAAGTTGATCCACACCGTCCAAATATCCACACAATTGAAAATAAACAACAACACATTCAATGCAATGAAGCTAAGCACGGCAATCCGGAATTCGGATGTCAATCCGGTTATTTTTCCTAAGTAGTTTGGGTTTCGTTTGCGACGTAGGGCATCGGTTTCGGGTTCGCCGAACAGTTGGATAACTTGGGTTTTCGTGAAAAATGCCGCCGCAATCATAAATCCGAAAAGGAACAACAGGCACATCGGAAAATTGATCTGCTTGAATACGTAATCGAAGAAGTCGGGAACAAAACGGAACATTTCCCGGAATTTTGAACTGGCATTGACGTACAGGAGCGCGAAAAGAATCACCAACGCCAAAGGAATCAACCCATACGTCAGCCACTTGACAAACGAAGGATACGATTTGGTTTCTTTACGGGAAATCGGTTGGTTGTTTTGAAAAACAAAAATAATTCCCAGAAAAAATTGAATCACTCCTGCAAAAGCGACATTTACCAGATTTTTCAGTTTGCCGTTGTTGGTCGTGCCGAACAAAGCGATAAGCGACAGGATATTCAGGGTAATGACAAAAGCCGATGCATGAACCAATGTTCCCACGGCCGTTAAAAACGTACCCGCTGCCAGTACCAAATGGGCTTTGTTTTTTAAATGAATGCTTTTGTAAACAAAAAGTAATAGAAAAAGAATTAAAATGTTGTATAAAAACAAATTGAATCCCAGCATTTGATGATAAAATACTGCGGTAAACACGATGCCGGCAAGAAAGACGATTAACAGGTTTTGGTTTTTGTTCATGGGAAGAATACTTTTTCCTTGATAACAAGGAATTAACAAATTTTATTGTATCCCAATTTCAATGTATTAAAAATTAAATGATTGTAAAAAATTTGCGCAACTCTTTGTAATCCGATAATTTTGCGCTCCAAATATTGAAAAGGATAAATAAAAAGAAATGAGAGATAGCCAAAGCGTGCGCATCGTTACCCTGGGCTGCGCCAAAAATATGGTAGACAGCGAGGTTTTGATGGGACAACTGAAATTAAACAACATCAAAATACTGAAAGAACAAGACAAAGGCAAGGCCGATACGGTCGTTATCAATACTTGCGGATTTATCCACGATGCCAAAGAGGAATCCATAGACACCATCCTTTCGTATGTTGAAGAAAAAAAGCGGGGAAAAATCAAGGAGGTTTATGTGATGGGATGTTTGTCGGAACGTTACAAGGAGCAGTTGGCAAAAGAGATTCCCGAAGTCGGGCAATTTTTTGGCGTAAACGATTTGGAGTTTATTGTAAAAAAAATAGGCGGGGAATACCGCTCCAAATTGCTTTGCGAACGGGTATTGACGACTCCGCCACACTACGCCTACCTGAAAATTGCTGAAGGCTGCGACCGGAGTTGCTCGTTTTGCGCCATTCCGAAAATTCGCGGCCCCCATGTGTCACGTCCCATGGAAGCCATTTTACAGGAAGCAGAACTGCTGGCCCAAGGCGGTGTGAAAGAATTGCTGCTGGTGGCGCAAGATCTGACGTATTACGGAATCGATTCGGATCAAAAAAAGATGTTGCCGCAATTGGTCGAAAAACTCAGTGCATTAAAGCGATTCGACTGGATCCGCTTGCATTATTTGTATCCGAACAATTTTCCCGAAGAGCTTTTCGAAATCATCACCTCGCATTCCGACGTATGCAACTACATTGATATTCCATTGCAACACATCAGCGACCGGATTTTGAAATCCATGCGGCGGGGCGTAACCAAAGAGGAAACTGTCCGGTTGATTGAAAAATTCCGTAAAAAGTTGCCCGGAGCTGCGCTTCGTACGGCTTTTATCGTCGGTTATCCCGGTGAAACGGAGCAGGAATTCGGCGAATTGCTCGATTTTATCCGGGAAGTAAAATTTGACCGGGTGGGCGTGTTTACCTATTCGGAAGAAGAAAATACGCCGGCTTGCAAACTGGACGACAACGTTCCGGACGAATTGAAGAATGAACGCGCCGCCGAGTTGATGGAAGTGCAGCAACACATTGCCGACCAGTTGGATCAGCAAAAAATCGGAAAAACGTTTAAGGTATTGGTGGACCGGATCGACGGCGAGTACTTTGTCGGGCGCACCGAATTTGATTCGCCCGAAGTAGATGGCGAGGTGCTGGTTCCGCTTACCGAAAATTGCCGGATCGGCGAATTTTCGGACATCAAAATTACATCCTCCGACAACTTCGATTTATTCGGAGTGCTTGCTTAAGCCGAAGTGTTATCCAAAGGAGTAAAAGTATTGCGATCTTTGGTTTATATTTTTATTTGTTAAGCAATAAAACGGTTGTTTTCGAGTTTTTTAGTCATAAAAAAAGAATACATGATATCCACACGTTTTTACACTTTCTTTCTTTTAGGAATTCTTTCAATTTTTGGTAATCCGTTGCTTGCGCAAACATCCCGTACCGGACAATGGATCGACCATTTGCCGTATCACCGGACCAATGTATTAGCGTTGGGCAATGATAAAGTGTATTGCGCCACCGATTATGGGATTTTCTATTACGACAAAAGTGACCATAGTTTTAACAACCGTATCAACAAAGCGACTCCGAACCTGATGCTTTCCGATATCGGAATCAGCGATATCGCTTACAGCAACTCCTCGCAAACGTTGGTGGTAGCCTACACGAACTCAAATATCGATTTGATTAAAGGGAATACGGTCGTAAATATTCCTGATATCAAAATCAAGGACATGATGGGCAACAAAATAATCAACCGGATTTTTTTGAAAGATAAATATGCTTACTTGCTTTGCGGTTTTGGAATTGTGGTCATCGATCTGGATAAGGAGGAAACCAAAGATACTTATTTTATCGGCCCCAACGGCGCACAAATCAACGTAAACGATTTGGCGTTTGACGAAGCGACCAATATGTTTTACGCTGCCACAGATGAAGGCATCTTGAAAGCGAATGCTAATTCCAATTTGGCGTATTTTGCCAATTGGGAAAAAGAAACCGGGCTTCAATATGCGGATTCAACCTATAATTTCATTGTGTCTTTTGGCGGAAAGATCGTGGCGAATTACACAAACGGAGTCTATGACCAGGACCGGCTTTTTGCAAAATCCGGCGATACCTGGACGCAGTTTCGCGGAAACTTTAAATCGCTCTGCCAAAATTTACGGGTTTGCGGTAATCTTTTGGTGATCAGTGATATGTTTGGCGGAGAGGTGTTCGATGCCAATGGAAATTTCAAGTATTCTTTTTATTCGTACAACCGCCCCGATCCGGTGGAGCCGGATGGAAATACCATTTGGACGCGTGATGCATATCTCGATTCCGATCAAAATCTTTGGATTGCCGATTACAACAAAGGGCTTTGGCGCTTGGATGCATCGAATGCTTCAAATCTTGAAAAAACAGGGACACAATACCTGATCAACGGACCTTTGTCCACAAAGGTATATGCTATGGAGGTAAGCGGAAAAACCTTGTGGACGGTTGCCGGAGGTAAAAATATCTCTTATGTCCCGCTCTACAACCAAGCTGAATTCAACTGCTATTCAAATTCCTCGTGGAAGCAGTTTTCAAAACAAAATTACCCGATATTGGATGGCGTTACCGATTTGTTGGCCGTAGCGATTGAGCCGAATAATCCTACTCATGCTCTTGTGGCAACGTATAGTCGCGGGATTTTTGAGTGCAACAACGGCCAAATTGTGAAACAATACGATTGGGAAAACAGTTCGTTGCAATATTATGTTGTAGGGAAAGACACCTGTACGTTTGTTGCCGGAGTCGCTTTTGATTCGGACCGGAATTTGTGGGCAAGCAATCGTTTGGCAACCAATTCTTTATCCGTAAAGACACTTTCGGGCGCCTGGACGTCGTTCGATTTTGGAAAGATCGGCCTGAGAATGACCGACATCGGGAATATTATCATTGACCAGGCCAATCAGAAATGGGTTGAACTCCGGGAAAACAAGCGGGGAATCCTGGTGTTTTCGGAAAACGGAACCATCCCCAACAAAACGGATGATAAAATGAAGATGTATACGATCGGAGTGGGGTACGGCAATTTGCCCGATAGTCCGATTTCGACGATGGCGCTGGATCAAAGCGGGCAAATATGGCTGGGGAGCAACAAAGGAGTGTATGTGATTTATTCACCCGAAAGTGTCTTCACGACCGATTCGATCCGGGCGGATGCACAGCCGGTTCAGGTCGAAGAAGACGGCTTCCTCCATACATTGCTTGATGGCGAACGGGTTCAGGCGATTGCCGTGAATGGCGATAATGAAAAATGGTTCGGTACCGAAAAATCGGGCGTTTATTTGATGTCGGAGGATGGAAGTAAACAAGTTTACCATTTTACAGCTGAAAATTCCCCTTTGCTTTCCAATAGCGTCAACAGCATAAAAATTGACAGCGACGGCATGATTTATTTTGCTACCTCGGAAGGTATTGTGGCTTTCAGGGATTACAAAATTCCCCCATCGCCTACGTATGATAGTTTAATCGTATATCCCAATCCGGTTCGGGAAACCTACCGTGGCGACGTTTATATCCGGGGGTTGGTACAAAATTCGAACATCAAGATCACAACGATTTCCGGAACATTGGTGAAAGAAATCCGGGTTTCGGGCGGTCAAGCCCAATGGGACGGAACCAATTTTAACGGCGACCGGGTTTCTACAGGTGTGTATTTGATTTTTGCTACGGATCCCAACGGGGAACAGCGGAAAACAGCGAAGGTGTTGTTTATTAAGTAATACATTGAGTGCTTTTGAATTCTCAAAATACCCTTTAATCGTAAGGTAAATCAATGCTTGCTACCACCCGCGGTATTGTACTGCATCAGCTAAAATACTCCGAAACAAGCCTTATTGTAAAGATATATACCGAATTGTTCGGATTGCAATCCTATTTGGTAAAAGGTGTCCGGAAAAAAAATCCGGCGGTAAAACAAAACCTGTTTAGTCCGCTTTCGCTGGTTGAGGTTGTTACCCATCCGAAAAACACCTCTGTGCTGCATGTCGCAAAAGAAATAAGCTGTTACCAACAATTAACGGGGATTGGTGTTGATATCCGCAAAACGACGCTGGCATTGTTTATCGATGAGCTGTTGTACAAAACCATCCAAAATGAAGCGCCCGATCCCAAACTTTTTCATTTTTTATGGAATACCGTTTTCGAACTGGATTCCGAAGAAATCAATGTGGCCGATTTTCATTTGTACTTCATGATCAACCTGGCGGAAGAATACGGATTTATGCCGCATAATAATTTTTCGAAACGCAATTCCATTTTCAACATGCAGGACGGCCGTTTTGTAGAATCGCTTCCCGATCATCCGTATTATGTATCCGAAGGGTTATCGAAATTTTTTGCACTACTGTTGGAAGGAAAACCGGATCAGTCGCATAATTTATCATACCCTTTGCGGCAACAATTGCTCGAACTGTTGCTGGCCTATTTTAAATTGCATTTGCCGTCTATGGGTGAAATGAAATCGCACAAAGTGCTGGCAGAATTGCTGAAAACTTAGTTTTTTACCTTTTTCTCTTTTAACCAATCAGGATAATTGATATTATTCGAGTTCTGGATGATGCGGCTTTTTCGTCCCTGGATGTAATTGCTTGACTTGGTCGGATGCCAACGGCGCGGCGACGGCAAAATAGCGGCAATTCCTGCTGCTTCGGCGCGGCTCAGTTGGCTTGCCTTTTTCTTGTAGTAGGTTTGCGAAGCCGCTTCAGCCCCATAAATTCCATCCCCCATTTCGATGACATTCAAATACACCTCCATGATCCGCTCTTTGCCCCAAAACAGTTCGATCAGGCCGGTAAAATACAATTCCAGCCCTTTCCTCAACCAGGTTCGCGAGGGCGTTAAAAAAACATTCTTGGCTGTTTGTTGTGAAATGGTGCTTCCGCCGCGTAATTTCTTTCCTTTTTCGTTGCTTTTTTGGGCTTTCTCAATGGCTTTCATATCGATGCCATTATGCGATTCAAACAGGTTGTCTTCCGAGGCGATTACACATAACTGCAAATTGGATGATATTTGATCCAAATCCCGCCAACGGTAATCCATACCGGGCTTTTTACCAGCAGCTACCTGGTCGACAATCCGGATCAGCATCAAAGGTGTGGCAAACGGGTTTACCCAACGGTAGAGAACGGTCACCGCGATGGTGGATACAAAAAAACCGATAACGGATACCATCAGGATCCGCAAACACTTTTTGAAAAAAGTCCGGTTTTGGGGTTTACTCACGAACGGGTAAGGTTAATTGGGTAAAAAGAAAGTGCAAAATTACTAATTCGGTGCTGAAAAGCAAAAATCAATTGATTAAAAAAAACAGTAAAATACCACATAACGATTAGGATAAAATGAAAAAATACCGCAAAGTGGTGTTGATCTTCCGATAAAATTGGCTGCTTTTTATTTTTTGGAAATTTTGTAAGTGATTGTGTGTTATCTTTTTTATTGTATTTTTTTGAAAAACCAATAACGTTTTATATTCCTTGATAAAAGTTTACATTTGCCGATCCCATAAAATGATGTTCCTGTTCGGAAGGGTGGAAGCATCACCCCGTTGCTATCAATGAAAGTCAGGCTTTGCCTGTAAAAGTTGTATGAAAACAGTTTGAATATTGCGGCGCAGGTGTAACCTGCTGCCGAACGAAAAATGAATTTGAATTCTCTCCCCCTTAGGGAGAGTGGGAGAGTGGCTAATGGATATGCATAAAGTTACCGCAGAAAATATAGCAAAGTTGGCTACAGCAAACAGGGCCGAACTTCAGTTGCTTTTTAAGAAGTTGAAAAAGATCGACAATCATCTGTTGGACGATTGGTTTCACGAGGCTCATGAGAAAGTTTTTGAAACCTATGATTGTTTGAGTTGCGCAAATTGCTGCCGCACATTGGGGCCGAGGGTGACTGATACGGACGTTGGCCGGATCGCAAAATACCTGAAACAGAAACCGTCTGTTCTGTTCGAAAAATACTTCCGGCAGGATGAAGAGGGGGATTATGTGTTCCGCACGATGCCGTGTCCGTTTCTGGATCCGGAAAATCAGTGTACCATTTATGAATCCCGGCCCAAAGCCTGCCGTGAATATCCGCATACCGACCGCCGCCGCATGCACCAGATTCTCGATATCATGCAACGGAATTGCAGTACTTGTCCTGCCGTATTTTTACTCTTGGAGCAAATCAAACAAAAGCTGATCCGGCAAGGCTCCTAAACGCCTGGTATCGGAAAAATCGAATGGCGGACGGAAATCCATGTCCGCACTTAACCGGTTCTATTTCCTTAATTGAAAGACGCTTTTCCCTTCCTCTAAAACGGGCGTTTCAATATGGGCTGCATCCAGGATGGAATGGAAAAGAAAATCGGTATTGTAATAATGGAAGCGGTTCTGGTTCAGTATTTCGTACTTTTCCGGATACTTGCTTTTGTACGTGTCCGACATCCATACAAATGCCGCCGGGTAATGAACCGGCGTATCGTCGAGGGCATGAAGCCAATTCCCGTTTTCGCCCAAACTTTCCCCGTGGTCGGACAGGTAAATCAGGATCGCATTTTGGGAACGGATTTTTTCAATCAAACGGTGAATGAAAGAATCGGTATAAAGCACCGTATTGTCGTACGAATTGATCATTTCTTCGGTGGTGTTTGAGGAAATAATCCGGCTGTTGGTAATAGGGTTGAAACGCTGAAAATCCTCAGTGAAATGCGAATTGTAGTACCAATGCGACCCGATGGTATGCAAAACAATCATTTTCCGGGGTGAAGGCTGTCTTAAAAGAGCCTCATAAGCAGGAAACATGGAGCCATCCACCCATTTATCGAAAGTATAAGGAGATTTGTCGGCATTCAGGTATTTCAGGGTATCGCATTCGTGCATAAAATACACATAGCTGTTGGCCGATTCCTGATTAGCCAGCCAGGCCGTGTAAAACCCGCAAGCGTTGAACAAGTCGATGAAAGAACGCTCTTCGTAGCCCCGTTCCGGATGCAGGCTGTCGGCGCGCGTCAGAATGTAGGGAAGGCTGCTGTTGGTATACGTTTGAATACAGTAGACATTCGGAAGCGACACAATGTCTTCCTTCGAAAGGCAAGGCGTTGTATTCCGGTGATACCCGTTGAAGGCCAGATGATCGGCACGCAACGATTCGCCCAGTACAAAAACCACAATTAAACTGTCATTGGGCGCGGTGTATTCGGCTCCTTCCGAAATCGGAGGCCGTTGCGTATTGATGATGGTGCGCTCGTCAAAATAGCGTTTAGGAATAAAATACAGGTTGAAAGGAATCCGTTCGGAAACGGGGCGGCGAAAACTTTGGATGCACAACAATCCTCCCAGGACGGCTATGGCAATAACCGCTTGTAAAAGCCCTTTGGAAACTTTGATCTTTTTGAACCGGTACCACACAAAAAAGGCAGAAACAAGCACGCAAATCAAAACGAAACAAACCAATTGCCAGGTAATCAGCTGGGTAGTTACCTGCGTGTCGTTGTCGATGGCCGCTTCAAAGATCATAGAAGAAAAAACCGCATTCATGGTATACCGGAAATAGGCCAGAACGGCGCAAAAGAAACTCAGCAGCGGAAATGTCACGGCATACACAAACTTGTTAACTGACAGCAGGTAAACCAACGCGACCACATGGATGAAAATAATAAACCATTGGCTTCCCAGAATGAAAATATCTTTCACGGTCTTGGTCGGCGTCGTGATAAAATCACTGGAACTGAGCAGGCCGATAAACAAGCTCGAAATAAGTACAAAAAGCGGGTAACGGATATGCTTGATTTTCATGATCGTGCTTTATAAGGGCGTCCCAACAGGAACGGTACATAGCGGTTGAGTCCGATAATGACCGGAATAAACAAGATAAAGGCCGCGATATTTAACGCCAAATTTAAAAAGAATGCGTCGAAAAATATTGATAAATCCATTTTGAACAGGAAATGCAAAACGCCTTTGATCAGGCTGAACATCATCAGGTGAAAGCCTAAAATTACCAGGGTATTTCGTCCGAAAAAATCGCTGATTTTGTTTTTCGGAATGCAATTCCCCAGGAAAAACAGGCTAAACACACCGGCAAAGGCCGTTACAAGGAATAGCAAGTAGTTGTTGAACGAACACAAATACATGTTCACATGCCCGTTTTCGTCGTTCAGGGATGCCACGATAAAGGTGACCGCGGCGAATGCCAAACCGTAAAAAAGATTGGCGGCCCACGGGCGGCCGGAAATATATTTTTGAATGCTGTTTTTGGTTTGCAAGAAATACCCCGTTTCTAAAAAAATCAAGGCGAAACAGGCCACATCCAGTCCGTAAGGTAGACGGAACGGAAGCCAGGCCTTGAGCGCCATGCCGATTCCGAAAAAAACGACACAGATGGCAATCGAATACTTGCCAAGATACTTGTGGATAAGGAAAAACAATATTTCGGCACAAAAAAGCGAAGGCAAAAACCAGATGGGAATGTTGAACCCTAAATAAGCCTTGTCCGGAATGGCTAAGGCAATGCCGGTCAAATAGTTTGTTACAGGAACATCCGAAGGCACATTTCCAAACTTCCGTTCCAAAAAGAACCAGAAACAAAAGGTCACCGACGCAAAGAAAACATAAGGAATCAAAAGCGTTTTCGCCTTTTTACCCAGAAATGTTTTGAAGGAATACGTTTTCGTTGAAATCAAAAAACCGGAAACGGCAAAAAACAAAGGCATGCTGAAGCTATTGATAAACAGCGAAGAAAGTGCGGGAACTTCCAGGTGGGCAAAGGCCACCAAAAACATGCCGATGGCTTTCATGCTGTTGATATAGCTGATTTCTTGTCGGGAACTTTGCATAAATCAGGATAAAAAGTCAAATAAAAACGATGGAAAACGATAGAACAAAAATAAGGTACAAATATGATTTACGTAAGAAATGAACTGTAAAAACATTGAAACAGACGCAAAATCGTCTTTTTAACGTTTTTTTATACAAATTATTTTGTCTACTTTTATCGCAGAAAAAACCCTTCAATTATTTTAATTATGAAAAGCACTATTTTACTAAGCCTGTTTTTACTTTGTTTCGCCGCACTGAGCTTTGCACAAAGCCCGGTAGCCAACGACAAGCAAGTAAACGATACGGCCAACACCCCTTATTGGGTGGATATGATGCAAGATCCGGATGCCAATTTTTTTGCTACGCAACGGGCATTCGATTTGTATTGGAAAGACCGGGAAATGACGAAAGGCACGGGTTGGAAATCCTTTAAACGTTGGGAATATATTATGCGTCAGCGCGTTTCGAAAGACGGGGTAAAACCCGATAAAAATGCGACGGCGCATGCCATGAAAGCTTATTTTGCAAATTCTGCAAAATCGACAAAAGAACAAGGCGGCAATTGGACCTGCTTAGGCCCCGACCGGGTTCCCGACTATCCGGGTTACCAAGGATTGGGACGCCTGAATACCATCGCTTTCCATCCGACCAACCCGCAAAAAATTTATGTAGGTTCTCCTTCGGGCGGTTTGTGGGTGTCCGATGATTTGGGGTTCTCATGGGAAACGCATACCGACCGGTTGGAGTCGTTGGGTGTTTCAGCCATTATCGTTGACTATTCCAATCCCAACAACATCTATATCGGAACCGGAGACCGGGATGCCGGCGATGCTCCGGGAATGGGTGTTTACAAAAGTACCGACGGCGGGTTGACCTGGGCTCAGAGCAGTTCCGGAATCGGGGAGGCGCAAATATTCGATATGCTTCAGCATCCTTCTGTTCCGACGACACTTATTGCTACCAGCGACAAAGGGATCTTTAAAAGCATCGACGGAGGACTTACCTGGACCAATTCATCCAGCGTGCAATGCAAAGATATTTGCTTTAACCCGGCCAATCCTGATGTGGTTTATGCATCTTTGAAAAGCCAGTTTTACCGTTCGATCGATGGAGGGGAAAATTTTACGAGAATAGTCCAATCTAATTTCCCGACATCGACATCCCGGAGCATATTGGCCGTATCGCCTAAAGATCCGTCTTGTGTGTATATTTTATTCTCAAGATCCGACCAAAGCTATGGCGGTGTGTACAAATCGTACAATCAGGGTGATTCTTTTGTGCGAAAATCTGCTTCTCCCAACATCTTGGACTGGACATGCTACGGAAACGGCAGCGGCGGGCAAGGCTGGTACGATTTAGCTCTGGCGGTGGATCCTGCGGATACCAATTTGGTGTACGTGGGTGGCGTTGATTGCTGGATGTCGTCAGATGCCGGGAAAAACTGGGACATTATCGCACATTGGTATGGTGACTGTGGCGTGGCAGAGGTACATGCGGACTGGCATTATTTGGCATATGCCCCCAATGGAACGCTGTGGGCTTGCACCGATGGCGGGCTTCATTTTTCGACCGACGGAGGCGCTTCTTGGACGGATCGTACGGAAGGCATGGTAATCGGACAGATGTACAAATTAAGCCAAAGCAAACAATCGAAAGAACAGGTCATTACCGGTTTTCAGGATAATGGAACCTATACCTACCAGGACGGTACCTGGCTGGCAACCGGCGGGGGAGATGGCATGGAGTGCATCATTGATTATAGTGACGAAAGTTATGCCTATTATAGCATTTATTACGGCCGGATCACCCGGACTCACTATAACATGGATGATGGGATGGTTGCCGGTATGAATGTCGGCGGTATCGACGAAGAAGGAAACTGGGTAACTCCATACACGTTGCATCCAACCAATCCGAATGTGATGTTCATCGGTTACAACAGCGTTTGGAGGTGTAATAATGTCAAAGCCTATTCTCCTCAATGGACGAACATCTCTCCGGATATCCGGACGTACGCTAAAATGGATGTGCTTAAGACGTCCATGTCAAGCCCTTCGATGTTGTATGCATCCCGGGGCGGCAATTTGTTCCGTACGCCGAATGCCATGATCGCCAGTCCGGTTTGGGAAAATTTATCCGCCAATGTGTCACTCAGCACGATCAATGGAATCGAAACCCATCCGATTGATTCGAATATAGTTTATGTTGTCGGGGGAAACCAGGTTTTTAAATCAAGCGATAAGGGAGTTACCTGGACGGATATTACCCAAAATCTGGCGGATATTTATATCAACGATATTTCGTTTTACAACCGGGGGGAAGATTCTCGATTATTTTTAGCCACATCGGCAGGTGTTTGGCAAGGAACGGATTCTACCGGATGGGAGTTATATTCCAACGGATTGCCCACAAATATTGATATCCGGGAAATCGATTTTTATTATGGAGCGACCCTTAAGGATGATGCCATCCGTGCTTGCTCGTACGGCCGGGGATTGTGGGAATCGCAAATCAACAGCATTGTTGCGGTGAAACCGTTGCCGTTGAAAGAATCGACGTTTGTGGTTCTTCCCAATCCCAATCCGGGACATTTCAGTTGCAAAATAAAAATCCAAAAACCAACCGATTACACCATTACCGTACTCGATTTGAATGGAAAAACCATATACAAAACACCCGAACGCCGGATTGTCACATCCGAGGAAATCCCGATCAATCTGGGATCCATCCCCAACGGCGTTTACACGGTCGTGTATAAATCCAAACACGAGAAAGTTTCCCAAAAAGTCGTGGTTGCGAAATAATGAACAGGATAAAAACAAAAAAGAGTGGGTTTTCCCACTCTTTTTTGTTTAGGAATGCTTTAACTCTTCTGCTTTCTTTAGCTTGTTCCTGAGAAACGGTTTTATGATCAACCGCAGCGACTGGTCGTAGGTGACGTAATTCCAGAACCAATTGATAAAAATCATCAGCCGGTTTTTTACGCCGACAATGGCCATCAGGTGGACAAACATCCAGGTAACCCAGGCAAAGAAGCCGTAGAAATGAATAAACGGCAGGTCGACCACAGCCAAATTCCGGCCGATGGTAGCCATGGTTCCTTTGTTGGTGTAATGGAAAGGCTTTAAACTCTTTTTCTTTTCGATCTGTTGAAGATTTTTTGCCAACAGCTTTGCCTGTTGAATAGCCGGTTGCGCCATTTGCGGGTGCCCGTTGGGATATTTTTTTTCGGTCATGAATGCGATGTCGCCCAGCGCAAAAATATCATCGAAGCCTTCTACTTGATTAAAAGCGTTTACTTTCAAGCGGTTGCCCCGGGTGAAAACCGTTTTGGGCAATCCTTCAATAAGATTTCCGGTAACACCGGCGGCCCACAACAAGATTTTACAATGGATGGGATCATCGTTTTTCATTAAAACCCGTTCGCCGTCGTATTCCAATACCTGGCAATTCGTATGAATCGTAACACCCAAGCGCTTCAGGTATTTGTGCGCTTTTTTCGAAGACTTTTCACTCATTCCCGCCAGAAGGCGGTCGCCTGCTTCCAATAAGTGGATTTGCATTTTCGAAAAATCGATTTCGGGATAGTCTTTCGGCAGAATGTATTTCCGCATTTCGGCCAAGGTACCCGAAACCTCGACTCCTGTCGGCCCGCCGCCTACTACAACAAGCGTGATCAACTGCTCCAGCTCTTTGTCGTCATTGGAGGTAAGGGCGTCCTCGAAATTCTGCAGGATCTGGTTTCTTAAAGCCAAAGCTTCTGCAACCGATTTCATGGGAATCGAATTCTCTTCCAATTGATGGTTGCCAAAGAAATTGGTCGTGGTCCCCAAGGCCAACACCAAATAGTCGTAAGAAACTTTTCCGATGGTGGTATGGATCAATTTTTCAAAGGGATCCACCGACAAGATTTCGGCCAAACGGATGAACACATTTTTTGAGTTCTGGAAAACTTTCCGCAAGGGGAATGAAATGGAACTGGGTTCCAGTCCTGCAGTAGCTACCTGATAATAAAGGGGTTGAAATTGATGGTAATTGTTTTTGTCAATAAGAACAACCTGGAAGTTGCTTTTTGAAAGTTTGTGGGCCAGTTTCAAGCCGGCAAAACCGCCGCCTGCGATGACTACCCGTTTTTGTCCGGTATTTGGAATATTGCTATTCATGAAGTTGCCTTGGGCTTATTTGTTTTTTGAAATTAAATTCCGATACGGAAAATGGATTGTTACCGAAGTAACAAGGGGCCTTTCAAAAGGTTCATATTTTCGTACAAAGTTGCCGTTTTTATCTGATAATTCAAAATGGTTTTTCACGATTTGCATAACGTCCGGAATTTTGTAGTTTTGTTTTGATTCGCGCATTTTTAAACCAACTAAATTTTTTGGATCTTCCGCTGGGCTAAAATCTCGTCTTGGTTGTTGTAGTCATACCATTGAGTGCTTCGAAAACAGACACCGGCTCAGCGTAAGCCCGAATGGGGAAACACAAAAGAAAACGATAATGGAAAATAAAGCAAACACCGCCTTGAATTACATTGAAATCAACCGGCAATCCTGGAACAAACGGACCGAAATCCATGCAAAATCGGAGTTCTATAACCTGGATCATTTTGTGAAAGGAAATACTTCTTTAAACGACATCGAATTAAATCGATTAGGGGACATCCATGGCAAATCCGTCTTGCATTTGCAATGCCATTTCGGACAGGATACCATATCCTTGCATTGGCTTGGAGCGGAGGTTACCGGCGTGGACTTATCGGACCAGGCGATTGCGAAGGCGAAAGAACTTGCAGCTAACGTAAATGCTGCAGCAACCTTTATTTGCTGTGATCTTTACGATTTGCCCGATTATTTGGACAAGAGCTTCGATGTGGTGTTCACCAGTTACGGAACAATTGGCTGGTTGCCCGATTTGGATAAATGGGCAAACATCGTTTCCCGCTTCCTGAAGCCCGGCGGCAAGTTTGTGTTTGTGGAATTTCATCCGGTGGTTTGGATGTTCGATGATTATTTTGAAAAAATAAAGTACAACTATTTCAATACGGGAGCTATTGTAGAAACCTTAAGCGGGACGTATACAGACCGGAATGCCGGCATAAGTCAGGAGTATGTGATGTGGAACCACAGCCTGAGCGAAGTAATCAACAGCCTTCTGAAAAACGGGCTTGAAATAGAATCATTCGATGAATTTGATTACTCTCCGTACAACTGTTTTGAAAAAACGATCGAAATCGAACCGAAAAAATACCGGATTGCCCATTTGGATGATAAAATTCCGATGGTTTATTCCCTTGTAGCGACTAAGAAAAGCTGAAATAAACGCATACAATGAAAAGGAATGCAGAATAATGAACCTAAAATATTGACTTCAGCTCAGCGTGAGGAACTGCTCAAAACGTTGAAAACCCGTTTTGAGAAAAACAAAAGACGCCACAGCAATCTTGACTGGAGCGGCATTCAAGCAAAGTTGGAAGCGGATCCGGAAAAGCTGTGGTCGCTGAACGAAATGGAACGGACCGGCGGAGAACCCGATGTGGCCGGCTATGATGAAAAGACGGGGGAATATCTTTTTTTCGATTGTTCGGCCGAGACGCCCAAAGGACGCCGGAATGTTTGTTACGACCGGGAAGCGCAGGAATCACGGAAAGAACATCCGCCGGAAAACAATGCGATAGACCTGGCGGCGGCCATAGGGATCGAATTGCTGACAGAAGAACAATACCGGGAGTTGCAGCGATTGGGAACGTTCGATACGAAAACGTCGAGTTGGATCCTAACGCCTTCCGGTATCCGGAAGCTTGGAGGCGCCCTCTTTGCCGAATACCGTTACGGGCAGGTTTTTGTGTTTCACAACAGCGCCCCTTCTTATTATAGCGTCAGGGCATTTCGTGCGGTGCTAAGAGTTTGAAAAACCTGAGAACTTGATCTTTATATGGCTGGTACAACTGCTTTTTGAGGCTGCTCAAAAAGAGTTTTTTTTACCACAAAACACGAAGTTTATACAAAGAGTACAAAGTTAACAGTTTTATTTTCATGCAATTGTATCCTTTCTGCAAGATTTTTTTGTGCTCCTTGTGGTGATGTTTTTTGACTTTTTGAATACCTCCTTTCCTGTTAATCTTGTCAAAAAGAATTCTTTCTGTTTTTTTTTACAGATTCTAAATCTTCTCCAAAAAGTTTCGTGGGGATGCCGCTTTGTAAACCGGATCGTGACAAAATCTTTGTGGCCCGCTCATATTGTTCGAAATTTCACTCGTTTGTTTTCCCAATAAATTTTTGCATAACGGATAAATTTCTAAGGATTTCACTATCTTTGCCGCCTAATTAAAAACTTAACGAACCAAATGAATACAAAAATCTTTAAATCGCAATTCTTTTTTATCGCCGCTTTGGTACTATTGGCAGCTGTTTTGAGATTCATCCCGCATTGGCCGAACTTTACCCCGTTGGCAGCGATGGCATTGTTTGGAGGAACTTATATCAAACGGAAAGAGTTGGCGTTTTTGCTTCCGATAGCCGCTATGTTTGTCAGCGACCTTTTTATCGGCTTTCATGCAACGATGATTTGGGTTTATGTTGCGTTTATTGCAATCGTTGCTTTGGGTTTTGTTTTACGCCGGAATGTAAAGGTGGTCAATGTGGTTGCTATGTCCTTGGCATCCTCGACGTTGTTTTTCCTGGTAACGAATTTCGGTACCTGGATGACCCAAATGATGCCTTACCCCATGAACGTTGCCGGGCTGATGCAAGCATACATAGCCGGATTGCCCTTCTTCCTGAATGGAATTATGGGAGATCTGTTCTTTTGCACCGTTTTATTTGGAAGCTATTATGTAATTTCAAAAAGAGTGCTTGCGCTCAATCAAGTAAGATAAGCACTTTCAGTCAATACAAAGGGGCTGCTGTATTTCGATATGGCGGCCTCTTTTTTGTTTATCCAATATCCAAACAGTCAGGGATGCTTAAAACGGACAAACGTGGTAAACCATTAAAAAGTGCTAGAAATAAAAAGAGAGTTACAAACGGATGCCTGCAACTCTCTTTGAAAAGGAACCCCATTTGAGGGTAATTTAAATAGGGTTCCTCAAATCCGATGTTTATTTGGTAATAATCATCTTTTTGGTAAATTCTCCGCCCGAACCTTCAATCCGGACCGTATAAACTCCGGCAGGAATGTCGCTCGGAAGCGTGATTTGTTTATCGAACTTGCCGTTTACAACGATGGATTCCGATTTGTACACTTGCGCTCCGATGGCAGATAAAATCCGGATGGTGTACGTTTCTTGCTTTTGCGAGTCGAAAGAAACAGTAAACTTACCCGTATTAGGTACCGGATACAAGTTGATTCGCGTATAAACCGGCTTGTCTGTGACACCCACCGTCACGCCTACAATATTCGAAGGCGCGGATTCGCACCCGTTGACGATAACAATCAGATGATACAATCCGGAAACCAATGCCGCCAGTGTCGGATTCGTAGCTCCCAATAAAGGACTACCGTTCAGATACCATTGGAAGGTGCCCGCTGTCAGATTGGTCACCAACAAACCTTCATCATTGATATAAATGAGGGGAGGTTCCGGTGTTGCGCTTGCTTCTAGAACAAAGGGCAGGGAGAATCCGCCTTCACCGCAGCTATTAACCCCACGAACCAAAATGGAACCGCTTTGCGCATTGGCAGCAAAATCAACGACAATTTGATTGGTGCCGGCTCCCGACACAATGGTTGCGCCGTCCGGAAGAATCCATTCATAACTGGTTGCTTCGAAAATAGGTTGTGTGCTGAACGCAATACCTTCTGCCGGAGTACAAACTTTGGATTCACCGACCACAGGTCCGGCGCTAATAGGAAGCCCTCTGACCGTAACAGCCACGGTCGTCGGTATGGTTGCCGTGCAACCTCCTGCATTGGCATACGTCACGCTAATGGATTGGAGACCGCTTTCTTGCCACCAAACCGTAACCCGGTTTCCGGTATTGAAAACGATCAAGCCGCCCGTTACTTCCCAGTCGTAGTTTGTCATGCTGTCTTCCGTTTCGTAGATTTCATAAGCTTGCTGACAGACATCGGTGTTCCCTGTGATGGTCGGAGCATTGGGCAGGACATTTACACCTACCGCGAACGATGAGGGCGCTCCATTTCCGGAACTGTTTACGCCGTAAACCGTCACATCACCCGAAACAGAACCTTCGGGATAACTTACGGAAATACTTGGCGTTCCTTGCCCGTTATCAATAATGGCTCCTTCCGGAACGCTCCACACATAGGATGCCGCGTTTAAAATAGGATCAACGCTATAAACGTGCCCCGACGATCCGATACAAACTTGCGAAGAGTTGGTCGGGCTGAAAATAAGCCCTGCTGCTACCGGGGCATTGATGCTGATTTCCAGGCTTGAAGCTTCCGTTTCGCTGCAAGCATTGGAGGCAATGACGCTGATGCTTCCCAAAACGGTTGATGCCGGGAAATCAACGGTAATAGACGATGTCCCCTGTCCGCTGGTAATGGTTCCTCCCGATAAAACAGTCCAGGTATAGGTGGTAGCTCCTGCCAGAGGTGAAACCGAGTATACATTTCCTGTTGAAGGAATATCAATGGAATCGGGCCCTGAAATTTCGCCTGCAGTGGTGAGGGTAGGTGCGACAATAACGGCAAATTGAGCGGGTACGAGCGGCGAGCAACCGTTTTCGTCCGTATAAGTCACCGAAATCGTGTCGTTGCCGGCTGCCCCGAAGTCGACGGTAATGCTTTCGGTCCCGTCACCCGAAACAATGCTGGCATCTCCTGCAACCGACCAAACATAGTTGGATTGTCCGCTTTCGGTTGTGTACACAATCCCCGTTGCATTTTCACAAAGAGAATCCTCGCCCGAAATAACCGGTACGGGCAGCGGATTGACCAAGACGGCAAGTTGATCGGGCACGAGTGGCGAGCAACCGTTTTCATCTACATAAGTGACGGAAAGCGTATCGTTCCCTGCTGCGCCAAAGTCGACGGTAATGCTTTCGGTCCCGTCGCCGGAAACAAGAGTTGCATCCCCAATGATCGACCAAACATAGTTGGCTTGGCCGCTTTCGGTGGAGAAGACAACAGCGGTGGAATTTGCACAAAGCGTATCTTCACCGGTAATCGTAGCCACCGGTAGCGGATTAACCAAAATGGCAAATTGGGTAGGTTCAAGTGGAACACAACCGTTTTCATCCACATAAGTGACGGAAAGCGTATCGTTTCCAGCCGCTCCGAAATCAACGGTAATGCTTTCGGTACCGTCGCCTGAAACGATGGTAGCATCTCCGATGACCGACCACACATAGTTGGATTGTCCGCTTTCGGTGGAGAATACAATACCGGTTGAGTTTTCACAAATCGAGTTTTCACCCGAAATAACCGGGATGGGCAGCGGATTGACCAAAATGGCAAACAGAACGGGTTCGGCTGGCGAGCAACCGTTTTCATCCACATAAGTGACGGAAAGCGTATCGTTTCCTGCTGCTCCGAAATCAACAGTAATACTTTCGGTTCCGTCGCCCGAAACGATGGTTGCATCTCCGGTGACCGACCACACATAGTTGGATTGACCGCTCTCAGTCGTGAACACAAGACCGGAGGAATTTGCACAAAGCGTATCTTCACCGGTAATCGTAGCCACCGGGATCGGGCTGACGAGAATGGCAAACTGAGCGGGTTCGAGTGGCGAACAACCGTTTTCATCCACATAGGTGACAGAAAGCGTATCGTTTCCAGCAGCTCCGAAATCAACCGTAATACTTTCGGTTCCGTCGCCCGAAACGATGGTAGCATCTCCGATAACCGACCAAACATAGTTGGATTGTCCGCTCTCAGTCGTGAACACAAGACCGGAGGAATTGGCACAAAGCGTATCTTCCCCGCTTATGGTAGCCAACGGGATCGGGTTGACGAGAATGGCAAACTGGGCGGGTTCGAGTGGCGAGCAACCGTTTTCATCCACGTAGGTCACAGAAATCGTGTCGTTCCCTGCCGCTCCGAAATCAACGGTAATGCTTTCGGTCCCGTCGCCTGAAACGATGGTTGCATCTCCGATGACCGACCAAACATAGTTGGATTGTCCGCTCTCAGTCGTGAACACAAGACCGGTTGAATTGGCACAAAGCGTATCTTCCCCGCTTATGGTAGCCACCGGGATCGGGCTGACGAGAATGGCAAACTGGGCGGGTTCGAGTGGCGAGCAACCGTTTTCATCCACATAAGTGACGGAAAGGGTATCGTTCCCTGCCGCTCCGAAATCAACGGTAATGCTTTCGGTACCGTCGCCCGACACAATCGTAGCATCCCCGATCACGGACCAAACATAATTGGATTGCCCGCTTTCGGTAGAGAAGACAATACCGGAGGAATTGGCACAAAGCGTATCTTCCCCGGCTATGGTAGCCAGCGGTAGCGGATTCACCAAAATGGGAAACAGAACAGGTTCGAGCGGCGAACAACCGTTTTCGTCCACATAAGTGACGGAAAGCGTATCGTTCCCGGCCGCTCCGAAATCAACGGTAATACTTTCGGTAGCGTCGCCCGACACAATCGTAGCATCCCCGATCACGGACCAAACATAATTGGATTGCCCGCTCTCGGTCGAGAATACAAGGCCGGTGGAATTGGCACAAAGCGTATCTTCCCCGGCTATGGTAGCCAGCGGTAGCGGATTCACCAAAATGGGAAACAGAACAGGTTCGAGAGGTGAACAACCGTTTTCGTCCACATACGTGACGGAAAGCGTATCGTTCCCCGCCGCTCCGAAATCAACGGTAATGCTTTCGGTACCGTCGCCTGAAACGATGGTTGCATCTCCGATGACCGACCACACATAGTTGGATTGGCCGCTTTCGGTGGAGAATACAACAGCGGTTGAATTGGCACAAAGCGTATCTTCTCCGCTAATGGTAGCCACCGGCAAGGGATTGATAACGACGGCAAACTGAACGGGTTCCGCCGGAGCGCAGCCGTTTTCATCCAAATAGGTGACAGAAAGGGTATCGTTCCCTGCTGCGCCAAAGTCGACGGTAATACTTTCGGTACCGTCACCCGAAACGATGGTTGCATCTCCGATGACCGACCAAACATAGTTGGATTGACCGCTTTCGGTAGAGAATACAACAGCGGTTGAATTGGCACAAAGCGTATCTTCCCCGCTTATGGTAGCCACCGGCAAGGGATTGATAACGACGGCAAACTGAACGGGTTCGGCCGGAGCGCAACCGTTTTCATCCACATAGGTGACGGAAATCGTGTCGTTCCCAGCCGCTCCGAAATCAACGGTAATGCTTTCGTTCCCGTCGCCCGAAACGATGGTAGCATCCCCGATCACTGACCAAACATAGTTGGATTGACCGCTTTCGGTAGAGAATACAACAGCGGTTGAATTTGCACAAAGCGTATCTTCCCCTGAAATGGTAGCAATAATGATAGGACATGCTGTGGTAAAAGTTTGATCCAAACCAGAGGTAGTCCCATCGGTATCTTCCGCAACTACCCGGAAGTGATAGGTTGTATTGGGTACCAGTCCGCTGATTACGGCGCTTACCGGAGTGGAAACCCCTCCTGTAACCGGGCTTTCGGCTGCCGTAACAACCGTTCCGTAAGTATCGTCCAAACCATATTCAAAAGTAACCGTGGCAGGTATTCCGTTATCAACTACGGTTCCATTGAGTGTTGCCCCTGTTGTGGTAATATTTGTGGCTTCATTTGTCGTTGCTGTGGACGGTGCAGCAAGAGGAGCGGGGATGCTGTGTTTAGATTCCGAAGTGCGAGGAGAAGATAAATTTTCAATTGAATTTTTTTCCTCAGAAAGGTTTACCTCTGCATAAGCGCTGTTTTTGTTTAAAGAACCATATTGCGCTGCAGGAGGTAATGATTGAGCATAAAGCTCATGAAGGGGCATTGAAGTGGTTTCAATTTTTTTTTGATAATCAATTTCGGTAAGTGATGCGAAATCGTTGGTAGAGGTTTGGGTCGTTTTTTCGGTTAACGTTTGGAAGGAATTTTCATTTCCAAAAGAAATGTTAGGATCAGAAACGGTTTTGCTTGTTGCCTCTATTCCCCTTGAAGAAGGATCAGTTCCTCCTCCCGTGCCAACATCCTGCGCATTCAGGCCGGCCATAGCCGCCTGAAGCAATGCATAATCCCCCGGAACGGATTTGTTCCCGGTAAATTGGGCAAAAGATGTGGTAGAATAGAAAAGCAACAACGAGTAAAATAAAATTTTTTTCATCGTCGTTTTGATTTTAGTGAGTAAATAGGTTTCGTATACTTTTTGAGTTATGAAAGTAAAAAACAAGATTTCCGATTTGAAGGTTTCGCTTTTCCGGCAAATACTCCATAAAAAAAGTTAAGCAAAGGGTATTTTATGAATTGTGTAACTCACTGTTTAACTATTGATTAACGAGGTAATTTATGAAAATAATTATTTGTTGATCAATTCAAAACGCATTAATATAAAAGGGTCGGCTACCCGGGAAATAACGCCTCACCATCCGGGTTTCCCGGCTCCGGGAACTTGCCTGCTAAGCAAATAAGGCTTACTTTTGCCGCAAAATCTAACTAACTATTTACTCGATTATGAAATTATTAGAAGGAAAAAATGCTTTAATTACCGGCGCTTCGCGCGGAATCGGAAAAGCCATTGCCGTATTTTTTGCTCAACAGGGCGCCAACATCGCGTTTACCGATATGCGCCGTGACGAAACCATGGAAAACACCGAGAAAGACCTGGCGGCTTTCGGTGTGAAAGCCCTTGGATATGCTTCCGATGCCAGCTCGTTCGAAGACAGCGAACGCGTGGTGGATGAAATTGCAAAAGAATTCGGCCGGATCGACGTATTGGTAAACAATGCCGGAATTACCCGCGATAATTTGCTGATGCGGATGCCCGAAACCGATTGGGATCTGGTTATAAAGGTAAACCTCAAAAGCGTTTTTAACCTGACCAAAGCCGTTCAAAAATATATGCTCAAACAACGCAGCGGATCCATCATCAACATGAGTTCGGTGGTGGGAGTTAGCGGCAATGCCGGCCAATCCAATTATTCGGCCTCCAAAGCCGGGATGATCGGATTTACCAAATCCATCGCACAAGAGCTGGGTTCGCGCAACATCCGTTGCAACGCCATTGCCCCCGGATTTATCGAAACCGAAATGACCCATGCATTGTCCGAAGAAATCCGCAAAGGCTGGGCCGAGAAAATTCCGTTGCGCCGTGGCGGCACGCCCGAAGACGTGGCGAAAACCTGTGCCTATCTGGCCAGCGATTTATCGGATTATGTTACCGGACAAGTCATCAATGTCTGCGGTGGCATGAATACGTAATTCAGTGGAAAATTGAAAATTGAGAATTGAAAGTGGTTTGTTAGTTTGTGAGCCACGAGTTTGCGGGTAAACAAGAATCTCTGTGTAACTCTGTGAAATCTCAGTGGCTCTCCGTGTAACTAATTTGGGGTAGAAAGGAAAAAGCAGAGGCTTTTCAATTGAAAATTGAGAATTGAAAGTTGAAAATGGGATTTAGTGACGAGTAACGGGTGACGAGATACAAGTAGTAAATTAATTACGAATTAAAATTTACGAATTACGAATGAATTTTTTAGTTAACGGGGTACCTTGCACCATTTTACCCTTCACGCTTCACTAAATAAACAACTCAGCAATTCAACAGTTCAACAAACAACTCACCCTTCACTGTTCACGCTTCACATTTTAGTGCAGAAAGGTAAAAGCAGAAGGCTTTTCAATTGAAAATTGAGAATTGAAAGTTGAAAATGGGTTTTCAAAGATGAATCTCAAGTCATTTCGACGGAAGGAAATGAAAGGGAGAAATCCCTTCCCCCATTTCCCCGTTTTACCCTGTACCGTTCACGCTTCACTAAATAAACAATTCAACAATTCAACAATTCAACAGGTATTTCACGCTTCACATTTCATTGCGAAGCTAGAACCCTTTCTACTTCTTAAGCCTGCCATCAAGGAAGATTAATAGTTTTCCCCCTGAGAGTTTAAATATTCCCATTGGAGTGATTAATCCTGTGTCCTACATCTCATTTTTTTAAGACCTACATCTTGCTTATTTAAGTCGTAGGGTTTATTTGAGTGAGATGTAGGACTTATTAGTAGTATAATGAAAGGTATTGTTTACCGTATGCTTTCCGGCAAGCTAATAGCTCTCATCGGAATCACTAAACTCTCAAGACGTATGAACTCTATTACCGTATTGGTGACGAATAACGGTTGACGGGTAACGGGTGACGAGGTACAAGTAGACAAGGTCTAATAGAAGCAGGCAGAAAGGCTTTTGATACAAATAAACAATTCAACAGTTCAACAACTCAACAAACTACTCATCCGTCACTGTTCACGCTTCACGATATGCGATTAAAATATCACATTATTAGATTTAATTATCATGGTGGATTAAAATCAAGAGCAACACCTCCCTATTTCCCCTGCTTCCCCGATTTCCCCAGTTTAAACCTTTACCTTGAACCCGTTCACGCTTCACAATAAACAATTCAACAATTCAACGATTCAACGATTCAACAGTTCAACAAACAACTCTCCCTTCACTGTTCACGATAAACCCCTTTCCCCTTCTTTTGTGTATCCTCAAAAATTCCAGCCGATCTGGATGATGTATTTGTAAAAAGGCAGCCAATGGTCGACAATACCGGACGTTTTAAATTCTCCCCGATGGATCACTTGTCCCAAAGGCGGATAGCGTTCGACCAATTGTGAATACAGGCCGCCCATAAACTCTTCGTTGTACTGGTTGTCCCAGTTCCCGCGCAATTTTAGGGAAGCCGCCAGGTAGGTGATGTCGGGACCGGCCAGGACCATATCGATCGTCAGGTGGTTTTTAAATACAAAATGATAGCCCAACTCGAACCCGACGGATAAAATGCTGGTTTGGCTGTTGAGCACCACGCCGCTATAGGTTTTGGTGGAATGGTAGAGGTTGAGGGTGTTCTGAAACTGATTGTAGTAATAACAGGCAAAAGCTCCCAGGTAAACCCCTTCGGGAGCATAATGGACGTTCCGGTTCTTCAGGTAAAAACGGTACGAGCCGCCCACCTGGAAACCGGCCGATTGCCGGCTGGTAATGGCAGCCAGGTTCAAAATGGTGTCGCCGGTAATGCGCGGCAAGCCGAAAAAGCCGACTTTGGCTTCGAAGGTCTGGTGGGCTTTGACGGCATGTTCCCAGGCAATGACCACGTTCCGCTTGTTGTAGGCCAGCATTTGCGTGGGATTCAACTTCAATACATTGCGCCTCCAGAGTGTGTCGGGTTTATCCTGCTGCTGGGCTTGTGCCGCAGCCGGAAAACCAAGGAGGACCGGAATCCAAACAAGTAGCCGTATTTTCATAAAGAACAGTATGTGGAATTGATGTTTGCATAAATAAACCTATTCCCGTTTGCCCAACGGGATGCCCACGATAAACTGCCCCACCAGGTTGTGGATGCTTTGTTTCTCGTACACATTGGCAAAGCCGTAATAAAAGCCCAGCCCGAGCAACAGCCCGTTGCTGTGATGCCCCAGGCGGTAGTAAGTATTTGCTGTAATGCCGCAATCGATCGGGTTGGTAAATTTTAAATCTTTGATCACCAGCCGGTCCCCGTTTTCTGTTTTGTGCACATCCTTCACCCCGTTTCGCAACAGCGCCAGGAAACCGACGGAAGCGCCGAATTTTTTGGAGAACTGATACCCCAATCCGCTTCCCAAACCCAAATAATTGATCACACGCCGCACTCCCGTCGAGTCGATCAGGCTTTCCGGCGGATAGCCGGCAGCGACGATGTCCAACCCCGTTGCTCCTCCGCTGAAGTGGGCATAAAGCCGGGAATCCAGGAAAAGCTTGTCGTTGAAATGGTATTGGTTGTATAAGCCCACACAAACATTCGAAAGCATCTTTTGCGGGTTGACGTTGGTTAAAGAGCTGAAATTCACTCCTACATGCACGCCCGTTTCCATCTTGGGCGAATTCAGTTTATCGCCGAAAATCAATCCGATCACTACCTGCGAACGAACCGGGGATATCAAAAAACAGCATAGAATAAAGGGAATAAAGTGTTTCATTTGTTGAGGTGTTGAATTGTTGGATTGTTGAGTTGTTGAAGTGTTGAGTTGTTGAAGTGTTGAGTTGTTGAAGTGTTGAGTTGTTGAAGTGTTGAATTGGTAATAATGGATAAACGGTGCAAGGTAAACCGACAAATCATTTTCAATTCTCCACTTTACTCGGCTTCGCCTCATGAGATCGCTTCGCTAAGTTCAATTTTCAATTGATTCGTAATTGCACAACTACTTCACCGTTACCACCTCGTACGCATCCGTGCCGTTTTGCATCACCGGCTGGTAATAGGTGTTGTTGTAAACATAAAGCTTTTGTCCGCTGACGTCTGATTCCTTTGCGCCTTCGGGTAGTTGTGTAACCACGGCTCCCACCGGAGGGTTCACGACCGTATAGCTGCTTCCCGATTTGGAGTAAAAAGCGCCTCCATAATAATAATAGGTCGTGCTCGACACCACCACCGTGGAATATCCCGACGGCAGTACCGTGATGACGGCTCCGGCCGGGGCGGCAATTACCGTATACCCGCTGCTTGCTTTCGTATAGTAAACGCCCGCATCGTAATAGTAATGCTCGTTGGCAACGGTTACGGCAATGGCCGTGGCGGTCAGCGCGGCGCAAAACCAGCCCACCGGATGCCAGGCCGGGCCCCAGTAATAAGGATGATACGGATGGTAATAATACGGACGGTAACCGTAAGTATGGTATACGTTGGTGTGTACCACATTCACATTGTTCACGTTGACGTTCACATTCCGGTTTACGTTGACGTTGTTGTTGACATTGACGTTCCGGTTGATGTTTGTATTGTTGTTGATATTGGCATTGCGGTTAATGTTGGCATTGCGGTTGATATTCTGGGTGGCGGCAGGAGCCCGCACGCCGCCGCTGCCGCCTACCGGGCGGTGTGCCATCCGTTGTGCCAGCGCATTTTCCGAAAAAGCAAGAAAACAAAATAAGAGAACAGCCGGGAGAAAAAATAATTGAATAGGTTGGGTTTTCATATCGTTGTGGTTTTTGATAAAAATTATGTTTGCTTTATACCTCATTTGTTCGCTGTTGTTTTCAGCATTTTAATTTCATCGGAACCGGGAGGCGGCATAAATTCGAACAAGCCCCGGTGTACAAAAGCGTTCAGGTTCCAGTTTTCGAAATCGGCCTGGTACTGCGGATGTTCCGGCACTCCGTCGTAAACGACCACCAGCCGGACGGGAAGATGGTATATGGATTTCTCGATCCACAACTGCCAGGTATTGTCGGGTGTCTTGGCGGCAATGTGGTAACATTCTTTTCCGTCGACAACCGATATGCCCAGGTAGGAAAGCTTTTGAACCGACCCCGTGATATCGCTCACAAAATCGGGATAAAAAAAGTCGCCCGCCGGAAATTCGATTCCGTACGAGAACTGAAGTTCGTCGACCATTTCGGCAATCGTTTTAGGCACATTGAGCATGGCAAAGTGGTTTTTCTCAAAATCGTACAAAACCAGCCGGCTGCCGTTGTAAAAAAGTTTCAAATGGCCTTTGTCCCCGTTGCTTTCCACCAGCAGTTTGTTGGGAAGGCTTGCCAGCAGGGTGACTTCGTCGGAATGCTTTACCAGCCCCAGATCGTCACTGACGATGTCGTAGCTGGTTTTCATGGTGAACGACAAATTGTTGTTGTTCGAGAACAACATTTGCATGCGCTCCAGCAATTGGAGGGCAACCGTGTCGATTTCGGGTTTCTGGGCTTTAAGATTCGGACAGGTCAGGAACAAAACAAGGCCCAAAGCCAAAACTGTTTTTTTCATTTTCTCGGTTATTTAAGGATTAATATAAGAATTCAAGCGCTTCTGCTGCAGATAAACCGGAGGGCCGGCTAAAAAGTAAGAGGGCTGTTTTGTCAAAATAGCATTCCGGGCAGGGCATTGTCAATAATTTATTTTTTGATTTGTTAAAGGATTAATTTCAAATTGGTAGTACAACAACTGACTCGTAAAGATGTTTTGGCGGCTGGCGTATTTCATGCCTATTTCTTCCCGGTTGCTTTGGCGGGGCCTGCTATCCCGTCCCGGCCGTTGCGGACGATTCCCCTTGCTACCGGCTTGGGCAACAATTATAAAGGAGGTATTCTCGTCCGTCATCGCCCTACTGTTTTTTCAAATTAAACAAGCGCCTTTGGCGACGGCAGGCCGGACGGCTGATTTTTTTTCCAAAAAAGAAGAGAATAAAATCCATTTTTGGTAAAACAACTCCTAAATTTGTGAAGAAATAAACCTTTTACCTTCTCATTCATTCTATCATAACCAAACATCAAAAATGGATATGGAATTGAAATTTGACCTTCATTTTGTCGATTACGCCATCATGCTGATTTACTTTGTATTTGTACTTGGAATCGGCTGGGCGCTGAAAAAATACATGAAGAACTCCTCCGCCTTCCTCGAAGCCGGGCGCTCCCTGCCGGCATGGGTGACGGGATTGGCGTTTATTTCGGCAAACCTGGGCGCTTTGGAAGTGATCGGAATGGCGGCTTCGGGCGCCAAATACGGATTGATGACCGTGCATTTTTATTGGATCGGCGCCATTCCGGCCATGATTTTCCTGGCTTTGTTTATGATGCCGTTTTACTACGGATCCAAAGCCCGGTCGGTGCCGGAATACTTAAAAATGCGCTTCGACGAGAAAACGAGGGCGCTTAATGCCGTTTCCTTTGCCGTAATGACGGTGTTTGCTTCCGGAATTTCCATGTATGCGCTGGCGTTGTTGATGGAAACTCTGTTGGGATGGAATTTTAACATGAGCTTGATTGTTTCGGCCCTGATTGTGCTGGTTTATACTTATCTGGGCGGATTGACGTCTGCTATTTACAACGAAGTGCTGCAGTTCTTTTTAATTGTCGCCGGTTTTTTACCTTTGGCCGTCCTGGGCCTGATAAACATCGGCGGCTGGGAAGGTCTTCAAACCGCTTTTGCCTCTAACCCGGATATGATCCATACCTGGAAATACAGCGCTTCGGCTTCTCAAAACCCGATGGGCGTGGAGTGGATGGGTATTTTGATGGGATTGGGCTTTGTGCTGTCGTTCGGCTATTGGTGCACTAATTTCCTGGTGGTACAACGCGCCATGGCAGCGGGCAGCATGTCGGCCGCGCGCCGTACACCGCTGATCGGCGCCATTCCCAAAATGTTTATTCCCTTTCTGGTGATTTTGCCCGGATTGATTGCTGCTGCTTTGGTCACGCAACATCCCGAATTCATTCCTTTTAAAGAGGGTACTTCGGGCGTCCGCGATTACGACAAGGTAATCCCCGCCCTGCTGAACCATTACCTGCCCAACGGCGTATTGGGGCTGGGCCTGACGGCTTTGATGGCTTCCTTTATGAGCGGCATGGCCGGCAATGTATCGGCCTTCAATACGGTATTTACCTACGATATTTACCAGAGCTATTTAAAACCCGGCCAAAGCGACAAGCACTATTTGAGGGTTGGCAGGCTGACTACCGTCGTCGGGATTATTGTCAGCATTGGCGCGGCCTATGTAGCAGCTTTATTCAACAATGTGATGGATTTCCTGCAGCTGATTTTCGCTTTTGTCAATGCGCCCCTGTTTGCCACCTTTTTGCTGGGGATGTTCTGGAAACGTACCACGGCGCACGGTGCCTTTTGGGGATTGCTTTCCGGAATTTTGGCGGCAGCCGTACATCATGGTTTGTCGCAACCCCTGGGCGCCACTTCGTTGATCAAAGGCGGATGGTTGGGGGAGGTATTGGTTACCTATCCCAGCGAGATGGCGCAAAACTTTTATACGGCCATTTGGGCCTTCGGCGTTTGTTTGGTGCTTACCTGGGTGATTTCGAAAGTGACCAAACGCACCAAGACCGATGAAGAGCTTAAAGGATTGGTGTATTCGCTCACGCCCAAAGCCGTGGATGATTCCAAGCACTGGTACCACCGCCCGCAAGTATTGGCTGTTATTGCCGGAGTCATTGCTTTGGCTTTAAGCGTTATTTTTTGGTAGAACCGTTGAAAATGAAGAATTAAAATGGGTTTGATGATGAGCAACGGGTAACGAGTAAACGAACAACAAAAAACAACTCAACAAACAACTCACCCTTCACGCTTCACATTTCACATTATGCGATTAGAATAGAAATAATAGTAGATTAAATTATCGTAACAGAAAAACAAGTACCCATTATTTCTCCGGCTTCCCCATTTTTCCCTATTTCACCAATAAACGATTCAACAATTCAACAATTCAACAAATAAACACATTATGGGACTCGATATAAAACTTCCGATCGGCTTGATGTTTACCCTTTTGGGAATTATTATCAGTATTTATGGATTGGCCACCCTGCAGAATGCAGAGCTTTACAAAGCCTCTTTGGGCATCAATGTCAATTTGTGGGCCGGCTTGGGCATGCTTGCCTTCGGCCTGTTTTTCCTTTTGTTGATATACCTGGGCAAAAAAAAGAAAAGGAAGCTGCCGAAAGATGCTTGATAGTTATGGATATGTAAGGCCTGCGGCCTATGCCCCCGTGGGAAAGAATATTTTACCTTTCATAGGGGAATGCCTTATAGCATTGTGTATATTTCCTGTAGGGAAATAATCTCCATAAAAAGCAATAACAAAGAATCAGATAACCCGTCAGGGCTTTAACCTGTTCTTCCTTTGCCGCCCGATGTATATTTTCCGTAGGGAAACAATATTGGTATAGCCTGAAATACATTTGTTAATGCCTTACAGGCAAAAAAGGAATATTTTCTTGCGTGTTATGGATATGTAAGGCCTACGGCCTATTGATATTT
>JAVBOY010000043.1:0-11332 GCA_031550085.1 Lentimicrobiaceae bacterium | reverse complement strand
GGTTTGGCACCTCGATGTCGGCTCGTCACATCCTGGGGCTGGAGAAGGTCCCAAGGGTTCGGCTGTTCGCCGATTAAAGTGGCACGCGAGCTGGGTTCAGAACGTCGCGAGACAGTTCGGTCCCTATCTGTTGTGGGCGTTGGAAGCTTGAGGGCACCTGACTCTAGTACGAGAGGACCGAGTCGGACGTACCGCTAGTGTACCGGTTGTAGCGCCAGCTGCACCGCCGGGTAGCTATGTACGGATGAGATAAGCGCTGAAAGCATCTAAGTGCGAAACTCAGCTCAAGATGAGGCTTCCTTTAAGGGTCGTTGTAGACCACAACGTCGATAGGCTGCAGGTCTAAAGCCAGTAATGGCAAAGCCGAGCAGTACTAATTACCCGTAAACTTTCTGCTATAAGTGTACATTCCTTGTATTGCAACCCGGGTATTTTCTTTCACAATATGTCAAGTTAGTTACTACATACTAACTAAAAGCATTTAGGTGGCTATTGCGATGAGGATCACCTCTTCCCTTTCCGAACAGAGAAGTTAAGCTCATCTGCGCAGATGGTACTGGGTCACACCGGGAGAGTATGTCGCCGCCAAATTTTACTACAAACCGGGACTGTTCAAACAGTCCCGGTTTTCTTTTTTTAATAGCCTCCCCTAACCCAACCGAAGGAGGAGAAATATTCCTCTCTAATTTTCTTTATGCTAGCTGCCAATGACCGAAGCTTTATGTTCGGCGGAGGTTTGGCCGCTGCCGTCCTATCAAATTGCAAGCTAAGCTTGCCAATGATCATACGGCTAAGGCAAAGCCTTAGCACAACAGGGTGATGATGTTGGACAGCATTGTAAAAACCTATCCCAAATACATGCGCTTGCCCGAATGCATTTTTACCGAGGCATTTATTTACGAAAACAACTTGAACGATTACGGGAAAGCCAGTTATTACTACAACCTCTTTTTGATGAAATATCCCAATCATCCTTTGGCCGAATCGGCTTCGGCAGGAATAAAAAACCTGGGAAAACCGTTGGATCAACTGATTCATGAATTTGAAGCCAAAAGGGAAGAAACGCAGGCAAAAAAGTAAACTCCATAAGCGCCAGTAGAAAAGTACAGCCTCTCCGCTGTACTTTTTTATTTTAAGCGGGTTTTATCGGGACTCAGATTTTTGGAAATAGAAAAACATTCTTTTGAAAACCAAACAAAGTTCAAGATTCCGTGGCTATGCTGCTTTTTCGTTGTTGGCTTTCTTTTTCAAAGGTTTCGTGGCTACGCCGCTATAATCAAGACATGGTGGTAATATGACAATGTAAACAGATAAACAAGCCACATTGCGGCGACACCTTTGTACCAATAAACGGATATCAAACAAGCCGCATTGCGGCGATATCTTTGTACTGATTAATTACCCAACACCTTAAACTCAGTGCGGCGGTTTGCCTGACGGCCGGCTTCCGTGGTGTTGGGAGCCACCGGTTGCGTTTCTCCGTATCCTTTGTAACTCAGGCGGCTTTTGGAAATTCCTTTTTCGAGCAGGAAATTGTAAACCGCCATCGCCCGGTTTTGCGATAAGGTGAGGTTGTGCGCCGTACTTCCCTGATTGTCCGTATGCCCTGACAATTCAATATTCAGCTGGGTGTTTTTCTTCAGGAATTCGGCCAGCTTTTCCAGTTCGGCAAAAGATTCCGGTTTCAGGTCGTATCGATCGGTTTCGAAGAAGATATTTTTCAAAACGACCTTTTCACCCACTTGGATCGGGCTTAGATAGAAATCGACGAATACGGTTTTTGCAGAATCTCCCTGCTCGAACGAAAACGTTTCGGAATAAAACAAGTAGCCCGGTTTGGTAATGTTTACGGCACAGAGGTGATTTGGAGGCAGGAACAATTCAAATTTGCCGCTTTTCGGATCGGAATACGACTGCAAGATCTGCTGGTTGGTTTTGACATCGATAAATTCAAAGTTGGCGCCGATCGGTTGGCGTGTAATGCTATCGAAGGTACGTCCTGTAAAAATTAGCAGCGGTTCCGGTCGTACTTCGGCCGGCAACTCGAAACTGTAAATATCCGTGGTTGGGTTGGACTCTGATGTTTGCCGTGAATAATAGGCCCTGTTTTCGTGAGCGGTTACAATGAAATTGATTTCATCCAATTTGGTATTGATGGGATATCCCAGATTTTGCGCCTTTTGAAAAGTCCCGTCTGCATTCATTTTTGTCATAAATAAATCGGCGCCGCCCATTCCGGGCAATCCGCGGCTCGAAAAGTACAACGTCCGCCCGTCCGGGTGGATAAACGGGCACATTTCATCCTTGGGACTGTTTACCGCCTCGCCCAAGTTTTTGGGCGTACTCCAGCTTCCGTCTGCATGCAAATAGGTGACCCAAATATCGCTTCCGCCGAAACCGCCTTCCCGCTGGCTAGCAAAAAACAACGACTTGCCGTCGCCCGAAAAACTCGGCTGCGAATCCCATTTCGGGGAATTGACCACTTCGCCCAAATTCTGCGGTTCGGTGAAGGTGTCGCCGATTCGCTTGGAAACGTACAAATCACACGAGCCATAACTGTCACGGGCATTGCAGCGGGTAATAAACGCAAACCGGAAATCGGGCGAAAATACCAGAGCCCCTTGTGTATTTTCCGAATTCAGAGGCGGCGGGAGCATTTGGGCATTTTCCCACAAATGGCTGACCGGATTCCGTTTGCTGACAAAAAAAGTTTCGATGCCCCCTTGTGCTGCCCGCCGCGTAAAATACAAAGAGTTTTCATCACTGCTGACAGCGTTTACAAATTCATATCCCGTTGAGTTAATGGCCTCTCCGACATTTTCCGGATGGAAGGAAACTGGATGCAGCATCCGTTGATTCCGGAATTCGCAGATTTGCATGTTCTTTTTCGATTCGGTACGGGTTTCAATCCGGATGGATTCATTTTGAAGGATTTTTGAAAAACAAAGAAGCGCTTCCCCGTATCGTTCCATATCCATAAGCAAAGTCCCCAATGTAAAATTTACCGCCGGATAAGCGGTTGAATCTACCGACAATAGTTTTTGGTAAGCCGCAATGGCTTTGGATTTGTCTTTTTTGGCATCCGCATAAATCTCGCCTTGAAGTAAGTAAGCCTTGATATAACCCGGATCCGATTTCAGTAGTTTGTCCAGCAAATTTAAGGCATCGTCGGGTTTCCGCGATTCGTAGAAAGCCACAGCTTTTTCAAACTGTTTATCGAGTTTCGGATCGGTTTGCGCCGGAACCAGTAAAATGCCGGTGATGAGGATAATAAGTGAAAAAAGGAAACGTTTCAAAATAAAAGTGATGAAAAAGGGTTACTAGTAAAAACGCTGCAAATTTAAAATTAGTTTGGTTAACCTCCGGTAAATTCATCTTTTGCCGGAATGTGGCGATCCGGAAAATACAGATAGGAAAGCTTTGGGTACAAACAATGCGTTTCAACAAGCGTTTCTAAATGGGGCATTTTTCCCTCTGAGGATAAACCGGAGTAAGGTAAAATAAGTTAACTTTGTTTTTTTATTGATATTTCTATGGCACGTATTTTAATAATCGATGATGAACGTCCGATCCGCAATACTTTGCGTGAAATTCTCGAATACGAAAAATATCAGGTGGATGAAGCGGTAGACGGTTTGTCCGGCTTGGAAAAAGTAATCAAAGAAAGTTACAACGTTATTTTGTGCGACATCAAAATGCCTGCCATGGACGGCATGGAATTGCTGGAACGGATCCAGCAGATTACCGATACGCCCGTCGTCATGATTTCGGGACATGGAACGATTGAAACGGCTGTGGAAGCCATCAAGAAAGGTGCTTACGATTATATCTCCAAACCCCTGGATTTGAACCGCATGCTGATTACTTTGCGGAATGCGTTGGACAAAGGGCGCTTGGTTTCCGAAACGAAGATTTTGAAACGCAAGGTCAGCAACCAGTATGAAATGGTAGGAGCCTCGCCGGCCATTCTCCACATCAAAGACATGGTCGAAAAAGTTGCTACGTCCGATGCCCGCGTGTTGATTACCGGCGAAAGTGGCACCGGAAAGGAATTGGTTGCCCGCTGGCTGCATGAAAAAAGCAACCGCGCCAATGGGCCTTTTATCGAGGTCAATTGTGCCGCCATTCCCAGCGAATTAATCGAAAGCGTTTTGTTCGGGCACGAAAAAGGATCGTTTACCTCGGCCATCAAACAACGCAAAGGCGATTTCGAACAGGCATCGGGCGGTACGCTGTTTCTGGATGAAATCGGCGATATGTCGCTGGCAGCCCAGGCCAAGGTGTTGCGGGCTTTGCAGGAGCATAAAATCATGCGGGTCGGAGGTGAAAAAGATATTTCTGTGGATGTGCGGGTGATTGCAGCCACCAACAAAAATATGCAGGAAGAAATCGCAAACAAGAATTTCCGGGAGGACTTATACCACCGCATCAACGTCATTCCCATTCACGTTCCTACGTTAAACGAACGTGTTGACGATATTCCGCTGCTGGTAAACCATTTTGCCACATCGATTGCGGAAAATGCCGGCAAGTTGCCTGCCACGTTTTCGGAGGATGCCATGGAAGAGTTGCAAACCAAGAATTGGACGGGAAATATCCGCGAATTGCGCAATATTGTGGAGCGGTTGACAATTCTTTGCGGGCAGTTCATCACCGCCGAAGATGTTAAAATGTACGCCCAGGTTTAAATTTTGCGTTCGATTCCGCTTACCCGAACAAATGCCGGAAGGTGTCCTCCATTTTTGAAATGCCTGTTATTTTGATGGCGTAGTTGCCTGTTTTCAGCGATTTTAGGCTGTAACGGGAAATCAATATTTCGTGAAAACCCAACTTTTCAGCTTCGGCAATGCGTTGCTCGATGCGGTTGACGGGACGTATTTCTCCGGACAATCCGACTTCGCCCGAAAAAGCAATGTGCGCATCGATGGGAATGTCTTCGCTGGAAGAAAGGATGGCCGAAATCACCGCCAAATCGATGGCCGGATCATCCACCCGGATGCCGCCGGCAATGTTGAGGAAAACATCTTTGGTGCCTAGGCGGAAGCCACAGCGTTTTTCCAGAACGGCCAACAGCATGTTCATGCGGCGGATGTCGAATCCGGTTGCCGAGCGCTGCGGTACGCCGTAAGCCGCCGAACTTACCAAGGCTTGCGTTTCGATCAACATGGGGCGCATGCCTTCGATCATGGAGGCAATGGCAATGCCGCTCATCGCTTCGTCGCGTTGTGAAATTAAAATCTCCGACGGATTGCTGATCTCGCGCAAACCATCGCCCCGCATTTCAAAAATTCCCAGTTCCGATGCGGAGCCGAATCGGTTTTTGATGGTTCGCAAAATGCGGTACACATAATTCCGGTCGCCTTCAAACTGGAGCACCGTATCGACCATATGCTCCAATATTTTGGGCCCGGCTAAATTACCGTCTTTGGTAATATGTCCGATTAAAAACACCGGAACGCCGGTGGTTTTAGCGTATTTCTGCATTTCGGTCGCCGTTTCGCGGATTTGCGAAATGCTGCCTGCGGAAGAGTCGATCAGGTTGGTTTGCAGCGTTTGTATGGAATCAATAATCACCAGCTGGGGTTCGAGGGCTGCCAGATGTTGTAAAATAACCTGTGTATTGGTCTCGGTTAAAATGTAGCAATCGGTTTCTTTGTAGCCGACGCGTTCGGCGCGCATGCGGATTTGCTGTTCGCTTTCTTCGCCCGAAATATATAATACCCGGCGGTTGGGAATTTGCAGGGCAATTTGCAGCATCAAGGTCGATTTGCCGATGCCCGGTTCTCCTCCGACCAACGTAAGCGAGCCATCGACCAAGCCGCCGCCCAAAACACGGTCTAATTCGCCGTTGCCGGTTAAGGTGCGCAGTTCGTTTCCCTGCTTGATCTCGGGAATCAGTTTGGGAACGGATTGCAGGGTTTTAAACGGATCGGCTGTGCCGGAAGTTCCGCGCTGCACCACTTCTTCCACGTACGTATTCCACTCGCCGCAGGAAGTGCACCGCCCCATCCATTTGCTGGATTGGGCTCCGCAGCTTTTGCAAAAAAACATCGTTTTTGTTTTGGACATTGGGGAAATGGGTGTTGAATTGTTGAATCGTTGAGTTGTTGAACTGTTTATTTGGGGAAATTGGGGAACTCGTGGAAATGGGAGTTAAGTTGTTGAATTGTTTATTTGTGAAGGGTGAAGCGTGAACGGTGAACTGGTTCAAGGTACATACGGTGCAAAAATTGTTGTTCGTTTTTCGTTTACTCGTCACACGTTACCCGTCATTCGTTTACTTGTTAAATGCTTACTCTTGTTCATTAGGATAGTTTAATCTAATAATATGCTGTTTTAATCGCATAGGGTGAAGGGCGTGTTGAATTGTTGAATCGTTGAGTTGTTTAATTGTTTATTTGTGAAGGGTGAGGGGTGAAGCGTGAAATGGTTCAAGGTACACGGAGCAAAGATTGTTTTTCGTTTACTCATCACACGTTACCCGTCCCAAACCTCGCTTTCAATTTTCAATCAATCGGTACCTCGTCAACTCGTTTACTAGTCTACTAGTAACTAGTCTACTTATTTATTATTCCTGATTTTCTCCTCGATCGCGGAGGTGGAATAGCCTTCCACAAAATCGATGGTAACGACTTCGCCGTTTTTGGCTTTCAAGATATCATAGCCCACAATGTCTTCGGCTTTGTAGTCAGAGCCTTTTACCAGTACATCGGGTTGTACGATTTTAATCAGGTTGTAGGGCGTCGGGTCGTCAAACAATACCACAGCATCCACGAACCGCAAAGCGGCCAAAAGGGTTGCCCGCGAGTTTTCATCCTGGATCGGGCGCGAGTTTCCTTTTAACGCACGCACAGAGGCGTCGGTATTCAAGCCGACGACCAAAAGGTGTCCCAAATCTTTGGCTTTGGATAAATAGTCGATATGGCCCAGATGCAACAAATCGAAGCAGCCGTTGGTGAAAACGACTTTCTTCGACTGGAACTGCCAAACGGCAAGCAAGCGTTGGAAATTTACATCCTCTTGCCGGAATATTTTCGATTGAATGATCTCAAGTTGTTTCATGATTTCGTCTTTTAACAAGAATGGGTAACAGTATGATGGACGCAATGCCAAAAATAAGAATGGTGATGGTTTGTGCCCCCCACAACAGCCAGCCTTGTGCATAGCCGATGGTTTCAGGAATTGCGTAAAGGGCCAGCGTTTCGGCAATTAATACCGGAAAAACACCGATGCCGCCTTGCACCAACATCATTCCGAAAGAGCCGAAAACAGTCGCTGCAAAAGCAGCGTTGAAGCTTAAATGCGCCGTTTCGCTCAAACTGAAAAAAACGAGATAGGGCCCTAAGATGTACAAAAACCAAATGGCTAATGAATAAAATATAAATAACAACGGATGGCGTAATTTTGTTATGGATTTGGCACCATCCCAAAAACCCATCAGAATCCCCCATAGTTTTTGAACCAACTTGATTTTTACGATTTTTTTCCGGAAAATAATAAAAAGCAAACCAAGCAGAAGGATTCCTCCGATGGCCAGCATCATGATTGAACCGGTTAGGTCGATATGCAGTTTTTGTTCGATGGGAGCATAAATTCTGGTGTCGATATAATGGTACAAACGCGCCCGCTGGGTCACCAGGACCAGAAAGAACAGCCCGATAAACACAATCATATCAATGGCGCGTTCGGCAATCACGGTTCCAAACGATTTATTGAACGGAACCTTTTCGTAACGGGCCAATACCGAACAACGGCTCACTTCGCCCAAACGCGGCAGGGCCAGATTTGACAAATAGCCGATCATGACAGCCAAAAAGGTCGTCTTGAGCTTGGGTTTGTAGCCCATGGGCGTAAGCAGCATCTCCCAGCGAACGGCACGTAGAAAATGGCTCGCCAGGCATACCAGAATCGAAAGCACAATCCAAAAATAATTGGCGCGGTGAAAAGCAGCCCAAATTTCTTGCTTTTGCTCAGGGGTGAGGTTCCGTAAAAAAATCCAAATAAAGAAAATTCCGATTCCTAAAAAGAAGGTTAAGCGAAGCGCCGTTTTAAGATGTTTGTTCAAACCGATAAATCTTGAAAAAATTATATACAAGGGCAATAAACAACGAGCCGCTTTTACCGGGCGGCTCGTTGTGATTATTTACTTACCGTATTATCTGTGTTTGGAAAAACAATCGTAGGTTTGAACGATTTTGCCTGTTCAAAATCCAGCTGGGCATAACTTGCAATAATCACCAAATCTCCGGGTTGCGCCTTGCGTGCCGCCGCACCGTTCAGCGAAATAACGCCCGAACCTCGTACGCCTTTGATTACATAAGTTTCCAAACGCTCTCCATTGTTCACATTGACAACCTGAACCTTTTCAAATTCAATGAGGTTGGCGGCTTCCATCAGGTTTTCGTCAATGCTTATCGAGCCGATGTAATTCAAGTTGGCATGGGTAATGGTGGCTCGATGAATTTTTGATTTTAAAACTTCGATTAGCATGTGGCAAAGTTAGCGTTTTTAGAACAGGTTTTGCAAATTCTTTTGCTTGCAAAAACAGCAATCAAATAGAAACTTTTATTTGGAGCGGACCAAAACCTCGTCGATCATGCCGTATTCCTTTGCTTCTTCGGCGGTCATCCAATAATCGCGGTCACTGTCTTTTTCGATTTTTTTGAAAGGTTGGCCGCTGTGCTTGGCAATGATTTCGTAAAGTTCTTTCTTCAATTTGAGGATTTCGCGGGTGACAATTTCAATGTCCGACGCTTGTCCTTCTGCTCCGCCCATGGGTTGGTGGATCAAAATGCGCGAATGCGGCAACGCGGTGCGTTTCCCGTTTTGTCCGGCACACAAAAGCACGGCACCCATCGAAGCGGCCATACCGGTGCAAATGGTGGCTACATCAGGTTGAATGTATTGCATGGTATCGTAAATGCCCAAACCGGCATATACCGAACCTCCGGGCGAATTCAGGTAAATCTGGATATCTCGCTTGGAATCGGTAGATTCTAAAAATAACAATTGAGCTTGAATGATATTGGCGACATCGTTGTCAATGGGAACGCCCAGGAAAATGATGCGGTCCATCATCAAACGCGAAAAAACGTCCATTTGTGCTACATTCAACTGACGCTCTTCGATGATGGTCGGCGAAATATAACTATTGGCTATCGAGGTAAACTTGTGCAAAGTGGTACTGTTGATCCCACGATGTTTTACGGCATATTTTTGAAATTCGTTCATAGTCGAAAATTTTAATTAAAAATGATACTTCAAAGTTACGATCATTACCCTAAGAAACGTTGTTCGATGTGATTTGTTTTAGGTGAAATGTGAGTCGTGAAGTGTGAAGCGATACCAGGCGATGATTTTTTTTCATTCTTCACTTTTCATTCTTCATTATTACCCTTCACTGTTCACTCTTCACCCTATTTCAAGTTTTCCTGCAATTTGATAAACTCGTCCATGGTCACGTCTTTTTCAACCAATGTGACGCTATCCTTTGCCAGTTGCGAAATTTTCCGGTCGTACAATCCGTCCAGCACCATGCGGGCTTGCTTTTGATTTTTTTGCATTTGTTCCCGGGCCATGGCATCCAGGCGCTGCATCATTTCTTCATCGAATCCGTAATTTTCCCAGTTGGGGAAAATAGCCGAACGGGTTGCCGCCAAAATTTCCTCTTCGGCAACTTCGATGTTGTATTTTTTAATCAGGCAGTTTTCAACCAATTGCCATTTCATGGATTGGGTGTATTTGTCGTAATCTTTTTCGATGTCTTCGGCGGTTAGCTGGCCTTGATTGGTTTCCAGCAGCCAACGTTTCATAAAATCGTGCGGTAATTCGATGGGCGTGGTTTCAAGCACTTTGTCCTGGAAGCTGCGCATAAAGAACTGGTCGCTGTACTGCACCAGATGCTTGTCGCTTTCGTCGAGCAGGGCTTTGCGGAATGCCGTTTCGTCGGTAATTTCTTCGTTCGGGAAGATTTTTTTGTAAAATTCTTCATTCATTTCGGCCAATTCTACCCGCGAAATTTCGTTGACGGTAAACGAGAAGCCGGATTTTATTTTTTCCGCTTCCTCGCTTTCGACTTTGAACAACAAGGCCAATTCTTTCGAATCGAAGCATTTGGATGGATTGAATTCAATAACGACATCTTTTTCCTTGCCGGTAAAGAGTTTTTGCTGGCTCTTTTTTACTTTGGCAATGTCGATGCGGATGTGGCTTTTGCGGCCGCCTTCCAAGGGTTGGTTTTCTTCGTTGAGTTCAACGGCTTCACCAAACAAGCTGTCGGTTTCTTCGGATTTTTCGGGCGAAGAATATTTCCCGTAACGGCGGCGAAGTTCCTCGACGTGTTCGTCCAACTTGGAATCTTCAGTTTTTATGCGGTAGTAATCCACGCTCAGTTTGTTGTCCAGCTCCATATCGACGGTAGGAGTCAAGCCCAAATCGAAATACAGTTCAATATCGCCTTCTCCCTCGTAATCGATCATTTTTGTCAATTCCATGTTGGGAAGCGGTTGCCCCAAAATATCCAGTTTTTCGTCTGTCAGGTATTTGTCCAGATTCTCGGATGTCAGGCGGTTAATTTCGTCGGCAAATACGGCTGTTCCGTACATTTTCTTTACCATTCCGAACGGAACTTTCCCCGGGCGGAATCCCGGTATCTGGGCCTTGCGCTGGTAATCTTTCAGGGTTTTGTTGATTGCTTCGTTGTAGTCGGCAGGGGATAAAACAAGTTTTAATGTGGCCGTCAGTTCTCCTGTATTTTGGCGTGTGATTTCCATTTATAATGTTTTTTTTGAAGGTCTTGAAAAATTAGAATTTTGATTTCCAGGGATATTGCTTTTTTACATCAAGGCCTGCAAAGGTAGGAAAAAAAGGCATCTTTCAAAACCAATAAATGGAAAAGTGACGCGAACCGCTGATCGACCGGAAAGTTCTACATCATTACACTTCGGGCTGCACGGAATGGAAATGGAAGATAGGAACACAGACCTGGGCCATACAGAGGTGTAAGAAATGCAGGCAAGCCCTTGCTTAGGAACCGGATCGGCCGGCGGGAACAGTTGGTTTGGGTTGGGTAGATACGTGACGAGTAACGGGTGACGAGAGGCTAAATAATTACGAAATATCAATTACGAGTTAATTGAAAGTTGAAAATTGAGAATTGAAAATGGTTTTTTAGATACAAGTAAACGAGTAGACTAGGGTGTGTTAACACTATTTTATATAATCTATAATTAAAGCATACATAACAAATGCGATATACATTATATCCGTTTTTTCGTAACGAGTGAAGACCCTTCTGAATCTCTTGATTCGTCTAAACAATCTCTCAATCTCA
>JAVBOY010000028.1:0-14292 GCA_031550085.1 Lentimicrobiaceae bacterium | reverse complement strand
AGGATGTGAACTATGTGTGGTCGCCTGTCCTACCGATGTGTTGGGCATGACGAAAGAAGTAAATAAAAAAGGATACCATTATGCCTATATGGTTAATGAGGATGCTTGCATCGGATGCGCGTCTTGCGGTTTGGTATGTCCCGATGGTTGTATCACAGTATATAAGATGAAAATTTAAAATTTAGAATTAAGAGCGAAGAGTGAGATATTTCTTGTCAACTCGTTTACTCGTCAACTCGTAACTACTATATGAACGAAGAAATAAAATTAATGAAAGGAAACGAAGCCATTGCCGAAGCAGCGATCCGCTGTGGAGCCGATGGATACTTCGGATATCCGATAACACCACAATCGGAGATAATGGAAACCCTCATGGACCTTCAACCTTGGAATACTACCGGAATGGTAGTTTTGCAGGCCGAAAGTGAAATAGGTGCTATTAATATGGTATATGGTGGTGCCGGTTGCGGGAAAAAAGTAATAACATCATCTTCCAGTCCCGGTGTTAGTTTGAAACTGGAAGGAATATCCTATTTAGCCGGAGCCGAATTACCCTGTGTGGTAGTAAACGTAATGCGTGGCGGACCCGGTTTAGGAACTATCCAACCAAGCCAGGCAGACTATTTTCAGGCAGTAAAAGGTGGCGGGCATGGCGATTATAAGCTCATCGTACTAGCGCCTGCTTCTGTACAGGAAATGGCAGACCATACCGTACTCGGGTTCGAATTGGCATTTAAATACAGAAATCCAGTGATGATCCTTTCTGATGGTGTTATTGGCCAGATGATGGAAAAAGTAGTATTACCACCTTTTCAACCCAGAAAAACCGAAGAAGAAATTATCAAAGAATGCCCTTGGGCTACTACAGGCAAACCCAACACCAGAGAAAGAAATGTAATTACCTCTTTGGAAATGGACTCTGCCGTACAAGAAAACAACAATCTTCGTTTTCAGGCAAAATATAAAGAAGTGGAGGAGAACGAAGTCCGCTTAGAAGAATATATGTGTGATGACGCGGAATACCTGATTGTAGCTTTCGGATCATCTGCCCGTATTTCTCAAAAAGCAGTGGAAGATGCCCGCAAAGAAGGTATTAAAGTTGGTTTGCTAAGACCAATCACATTATTCCCATTCCCAACAAAACGACTTCGCCAGTTAGCCGATCAGGTTAAAGGCATTTTGGTCGTAGAAATGAATGCCGGACAAATGATTGAAGATGTAAAACTTTCGGTTGGCACCAACATGAAAGTGGAACATTTCGGCCGTTTCGGCGGAATTATTCCGACACCCAGCGAAGTATTAGAAGCATTAGAAACTAAAATAATCGGGAGGTAATCGTTATGGCAGAATTAACTCGTGAACAAATTATTAAACCGGAAAATTTGGTTTATAGAAAAACTCCGGTTCTTACCAATAAGGTGATGCACTACTGCCCGGGCTGCGGACATGGAACCACGCACCGCTTGGTTGCCGAAGTAATCGAAGAAATGGGAATTCAAAACCAAACCATTGGAGTAGCTCCGGTAGGATGCTCGGTTTTGGCATACGATTATTTTGATGTAGATTGCCAAGGTGCTGCCCATGGACGTGCTCCGGCAATTGCCACCGCTATCAAACGGCTGATGCCCGAAAAGTTTGTTTTTACTTATCAAGGTGACGGCGATTTGGCGGCCATCGGTACGGCAGAAACCATACATGCTTGCAACCGGGGTGAAAATATCACCATTATTTTTATCAATAACGGAATTTACGGAATGACCGGCGGACAAATGGCTCCGACAACTTTGCCCGGCATGAAATCGAGTACATCTCCTTACGGGCGCGATGTACAAGAAATGGGCGCTCCTTTGAAAATTACCGAATTGGTAGCTCAATTACCCGGAACACTTTATGTTACGCGTCAGTCGGTCCACACACCGGCAGCCGTTCGCAAAGCAAAAAGAGCCATTCGCAAGGCATTTGAAAATCAAAAGTTGAAAAAAGGCCTTTCGTTTGTTGAAATCGTTTCGAATTGCAATTCGGGTTGGAAAATGACACCGCTCAAAGCCAACGAATGGATGGTTGAAAATATGTTCCCCATGTATCCGATGGGCGATATTAAAGTAAACGAAGATTAATCACACGTTAAAAACGAAATAAAGATATGACAGAAGAAATCATTATAGCCGGTTTTGGAGGACAAGGCGTCCTTTCGATGGGCAAGATTCTTGCTTATTCAGGTGTGATGCAAAACAAAGAAGTAAGTTGGATGCCCAGCTACGGCCCTGAAATGCGTGGTGGCACAGCCAATGTTACCGTTATCCTGAGCGACGAACGTATTTCATCACCCATTGTAAATCAGTTTGACACAGCCATCATTTTAAATCAGCAATCGCTGGATAAATTCGAAGCATCCGTAAAACCGAACGGAACATTGATTTATGATCCGAATGGAATTACGCACCATCCTTCGCGTAAGGACATCAATATTTACAAGATTGATGCAGCTGAAAAGGCAAGTAGTTTAGGATTGGCAAAAGTGTTCAACATGATTGTTTTGGGTGGATTCTTGAAATTGAAACCCATCGTGAGCAGTGAATACATTCGCAAGGGATTGGAAAAATCACTTCCAGAGCGTCACCATGGCATGATTCCTGAAAATGAAAAGGCCATTGAAACCGGAAAAGAATTAATCACACTGGTTCATTCGGCAAATTAAATTCTGATTTAAACGAACAAAAAAAATTGCGGCTGCCTTTCAAAAGACAGCCGCAATTTTTTATTTTAAGACTTTAGTTTCTAGTAAAACATAAAGCGATTATCCGTAATATGAGCTTTTTGCTCCAGAACGGAGGGAATTGAATTCACCCGGCTTTGGAATAACATGGCCATATCTCTTTTTTGCTTGTCGAAATCGGTCGTTTGAGGAGCGGTATTGAATTTATCGACAACAAATACATAAACAGCTTGTTCTCCTTGTTGTGGTTTGGAGACTTTTCCTTCTTTGCTTCCGAAAATGGCACCGACAATTTTAGGTTCATATCCGTGGTTCGGTAAATTGCTACCTGAAAATGCTACATTTACTGTATCAACTTTGATGGTTGGTTGTTGTAAGAATGCAGAAACATCCGTAATTGTAGCGATTTTTTCGGAGGCTCTCTTTATTAAGATTTCCGCTTTCTTTTCGCGCAATACAAGAGGTTTTATGTATTCTTTGACATCAGCCAACGGAATAATACCTTTTTCGGTTCTGCTTTTCAGGGCGGCTACTACACAAGCTTCTTCGGTTTTGAAAACATTTGAAACATTACCAACTTCGGTATTTTTATTAAATGCCCAATGTGCTACTTCCCGGGTTTGTCCGATACCTCCTATGGTAGAAGCCATTGCATCAAGCTGGTCAGCCGAACGCAACGCAAAACCTTTTGCTTTTGCAGCGTTTTCAAGTTTTTCAATGGTGTTGTTTTCGGCGGCAAGACTGCTTGCTGTGTTGAAGATCGCATTGATGGTTCTGGAACTGGCTTCCATCCGGCGGTCGATATTTGCAACTTTTACTTTTATCTTGGGTGCTGTTTTTCCGGTAATCTTAACGATGTGGTAACCAAACATAGTTTCTACCTTTTTAATTTCACCGACACTTCCGTTAGCAATCGTTGAATTGAACGGTTCAACCATCGCTCCGTCGGGGAACCAATCCAAATTGCCTTGTCTCTCTTTTGCAACCTGATCATCGGAAAGTGTGGAAGCAATCAAATCAAACTGAGCAGGATTGGATTTTACAACATTGAGAATGCTGTCGGCCATTTTTTCAGCAGCTTCTTTGGTGCGGGTAGCTTCGCGTGCAGCCGATCCGGCATATGAGATTAAAATATGACTTGCCTTTAACGAATCCGAACGGGCCTGCCGGTCCATTACTTTGAAAATTTGCAACAGATTTCCGTTTGTAACAGGAGGGAGCACTTCGCCAACCGGAGCAGTGAATAAAGCGGAATCTACCAGTTGGAAATCGCCTCGGTGGTGCCAGCTGCTATCGTATTTGGTATCTGTGTTTGCACTCACAAATGAAGCCACTTCCGAAGAAGGAAGCGTTTTGAATTCTTCATAAAGCTTGTTGACCTGATCTTTTGTAGTTGCAATATCTTCCGCACTTGGTTCCAACGGGAAGCTTATGTATACCAAGTTACAGGTAGTTTTGTCCTGTTGGTACCTGTACTTGTTTGCCTCGTAATATTTCTTATAATCGTCGTCGGTGATCTTAACGGTTGTATCGTTGATGGATTTATATTGCATTCCTGCGATAAAAACATTAGCCGTTTTGGAAGCATCCTCGTAACTGCGTTTTGCAAAGGCAGTAGGAACGTAAAAGCTTTTTCCAATAATGCTGTTATATTTTTGATTGATCCGGTCTTGTTTGATCGCTTTTTCCAACATCAAATAGCGGCTTTGGAAATCGGGGCTCGCTTCGTCAAAATGAGTAATGAAGTCAATTACATTTTTCTTGTCAAAAGCGCCCGTCTTCGGATCGGTAAAACTTTGAACGATATACGGATGAATATGTTCCCCACGAATCATGTCCGTCAACTCTTCCGTGGTGACAATGATTCCCAGTTTCTCGTACTCACTGTTCATCACAATCTCGTTGACAAGTTGTTGCCAGGTGGATTGTTGAATTTGATATGTTTCTGCCGAAGTTAAGTTTTCGCGGTTGGAATTTTGCTTTTGCAGGGAAATGTTTTCATCAACACGCTTATTAAATTCCATGATTGAAATTTTTTCGCCGACAACTTCACCGACTGTCGTCGGTTGCTTATTTGATCTTCTTGAAAAATCACTTAATACGAAGAGTAGTAATGAGATACCGATAACCAGTACCAAAAACCAATAATGTTTACGGATGCTTCCAATTAGTGCCATTGGTGTGTAGTTTTATTTACTTATGATAAATCTATAAAAGGGGGCAAAGGTACGAATTTTCGGTGATGAAAAAAAACAAAAATTACGGCAAACATGAAAAATTTACGGTCTGCAAAGGATTGCTTCTCAAAAGAGTTGTGAAGTATTTAAAAATTCATACCTTTTGACTCATTCTTACTGCCCAAGCGGTGCAAGACTTGGGAGCAATATAAGAATCCATTGTCTTTGCCTGATTCAATATTTCAGGTGAACCGTATTCAGGAGCTGCTTATTTGCTGATTTTCCTGAACAAGAAAGAATTTTCAGCTCTTGAAAAGTTAGTGGTTGTCATTTGCCTTTAGGACTCCCGATACATTTTTAATTTCCCATTCCGAAAAAATGTCATCGGCATTTAAACCGGTACCTGTAATAATTGCAGTTGGCGTTGTGTATTTGACAAATTCATCGGTAAAAATATGGCGGCTTTTTTCGTCCCAAGAAAGCTTTTCGGTGTTTAAGGTACGGTGTTGTTTGTAATCGTGCACGATCACATTTCCTTTTGCCTCCATCAACTGTTTTCGTTCGTATTTTATGCCTTGGTTTGCCGTGATTTCTAACTTTGGACGCAACAACGAATCAAAAAAAGTAACCCTTACGCCCGCAGGAAAAATGGTGTAAGGATCTTCCGTTTGGTAGGATTTGACAACAGGGGCGGAAAGCTCTAAGGTCGTAATCCCATTCTCACTCTGCTTTAAGACCATGTTTTTGGCATACATCTGTGGCAATGTGTCAATCTGCGATAGCTTCTTGATCTCTTTTAAATCGGTTTTACACGAAAAGAAAACCAAAAAAAAGACAAAAATACCTAGCGTTGCGGGTTTTATCATGAGGATTCCCTTTTTTGAGAAAACAAGTAACCGAAAAAATGGTTGGTGGAATCTTATCTTGGATGGTCAAGGAGTTTCCTAATCATACCGTTGTTTCAAGAACCAGCGGTCATAGAATGATACCCCGAGCGAAATCCGGAAAAAGTTTTCTTTTATTAAGTTATTGGCCATGGTTCCACCGCTTCCATACTCAAATCCTACATTCAAAGAAGATAATTTGGGCAGCGGGAAACCGATCCCGAAGCTTACTCCAAAATTATTGATCGATTTGTCGTTCAGGTACAGGTAACTTTTCTCGAAACGAACACCCGCCCGGTAGTTCAACCGCCTTATGTACGAGCCGAACCCCGCTGTAGGCATGAATCTCCCACCGATTGAAACGCGTAATGAATTTTGCAAATCATTCGATTCCCCGTAGTACCTGTATTTTGACCAATCTTGCCACTGGGCATCGATTCCGATATCCCATTGATTGATTTTTCCATAATTGGCCCCAAACCCTAATTTTTGAGGAATTTTAATGGTTCCTTTGGTATTGGGGGAATAATAAACCGTATCCAAGATGTTATCAACTCCCGTAGAGGCGTTTCTTAAGAAAGTGTACGACAAATCGTTACTTTTTGCATTCAAATCCAAAGAAGGGCTGTACACAAGTCCCAAGGTCAGGAAGTAATTGTTCTTGAGGTTCCATTGGTATTGAAGACCTAAATCCGTCAAAAAACCACCCACTTGTGTATTGTTGACGACCTTTGAGTTCAATGCCGTATCGGCTTGAATTAAAACAGCTTTGTCTTTATCAATGGTACCGAACACATAGGTCAGGTTAAATCCCAGCGAGAGATGTTTGGAAATGGAGAAACCGTTTCCCCAATAAATTTTGTTCAGTCCGCCGGTACCCGTATTTTCGAAAGAAGCTGTCCCGATATTTTCATAGGTGGAATCAAATTTTACAATGTAGCCGACATTGGAATACGGAATAACTCCCAAACTTGTCCGCCAATGTCTTGCAACCGGAAAACCCAGCGTAAGGTATCCCAACGAAGTGTAGTTTGCCTCTTGCTTGATATCGGTCGTTAAAAACGTGGAAAATTTGCTGTACACAGCCACGTCGAAAACAAAACTTGTACTATCGAAAACACTGTAAGAAGCCGGGTTCGAATAATTTATAAAATACTTCGAACGCTGGGCAATGCTTGTGCCGCCCATAGCCAGCGATAGTTGGTTGTTGTTTTCGAATAGCTCGCCGATGCCGTACCGTGAATACGGAGCGCTTGACGAATTTTGGGCTGATGCAACCCATGGAAGTATACTTAGTGCTATGAAAAACAGCGATATAAAAAGATTATTTTTCTTCAAGGGAGTAATTGAGTATGTGATTAAGTCCGTTTAAAACCAAATTTGAGGCCGTAAAGGTCTTCATTTTTACAATTTTATCAAAATATTTTGCATCACCCCCCGTCAAAATTATTCTTAAATTGTTCAGTTCGGAAGCAAAAAGGCCGATCATGCCGGCGACTTCGGCTTTGATCCCGTTTAAAACGCCTGAAATCAAACATTCTTTTGTGGATGTCCCAATGGGCGGTGTTTCTGAAAATTCGGTAATAAGCGGTAGTTTTCCGGTGAATGCATGCAACGATTTAAACCGCATAAAAATTCCCGGTGCAATGGCTCCGCCTAAATACTCGTTGTTGCTGTTGACAACATCGTAAGTGAGGGTGGTTCCCACGCCTATGACCAACACATTCTGTCCGGGAAATTGTTTTGAAGCAGCAACGGCCAATGCCAACCGGTCATTTCCCAATGTTTCGGGTGATGCATAACGTTTTATCAGGGGAACCGGCGTTTGCGAATCCATTTTCAGAAAAAACGGAAGTTTTTGCAGCAACAAATCGATTGATTCTGGATAATCCCGCACAGCAGATAAAATGCCGGCACGAATTGTTTCATGCTTTTTTAAAAGAAGTGAAAGTCTTTCGGTGGTGAGCTCCTCAAACGCTTCCAATGAAATCACCGTTTCCTGCGAAAAAACGGCAACTTTTGTTTTTGTGTTTCCGATGTCAATGACCAGATTCATTCAAAAAGGTTCCAAAATGAAAGCGATGGCAAAGTTCGGAAAAAAATGGCGCGGTGTGGAAAATTTAATTTAGAATGTTTCTAAATTACGTGGTTTGAAATTCGAAGTTTGTAGAAATAAAAAAAAAGCCTACTTTTGCACCTCCTATTTGAGAGGTGCTGTAGCTCAGTAGGTAGAGCAACGGACTGAAAATCCGTGTGTCATTGGTTCGATCCCGATCAGCACCACATCAAAACTAAAGAGTTGTATTTCGCAACTCTTTTTTTATTGCCGTTTTATGGGGTTTTAACTTAGGTTTTATACGGGTTGTGTAAACCGCTGTGTAAACTAAAAATATGGCGCAGTGAAAAAACGGGTGGTTTACTCTTTGAAAAAAAGCACGCAATATAAAACAAGGAAATTTTATATGGCTTATGACCTAGAGGGAAGAACGCCTAGCTTTTTCTACGGTTTTTCCCGTTGTTGTTTCGTTTTTTGGCGTTAAAGTCTTTCGGATACTCTTTTTTGAAAGCTGCTTTTTTGTTCGCTGGGGGGCGGTTGGTTTTCAGCAAGTCGTTGGTGGAATGCAAACGGTCTTCGTCTTTCATTTTCAACATACCGTTCGACAGCAGACTTAAATGTTCGTGGATCAATGCGTCGTTTACCGAATCGCGGTTCCAATTCAAATACATTTTTTTCAACGTATTCCCGATGGTTCGGATCAGCGATTCTTTTTCTTCCCCTTCTTCCATTTCGCACACCGTTTGAATGATGCGTTCCATATTTTTCCCGTAAGGCCGCAACAGGATGGGGCTTTGTGAATACGCCACATGATTGGGAATTGCCACCTGTTCCGGTTTGGGGGGAATCGGGAATGGGCAATCCACATCCAGCGTGAATTCGGACATAATATATAGATGGTCCCAGAGCTTGTGCCGAAGGTCGTTGTGGTCGCGCACTTCGGGATGCATGGCCGCTAGAACGCTTACCAGGGCATGAGCCAGTTTCGTACGTTTTTCACGCTCGTCGATCGCTGCAATCATGCGGATCATGTTTTGGACATTGCGTCCGTATTCCGAAATCAAAAGTTTGTCACGCGTTGTGTTGTATTCCATACAAAAGATAAAAAGGGCTTTTCTTGAAAGGTCTAAAATGTTTGCCCCCGGTAAAGTGATTGGATGTGTTCTGTTAACGGGGGCAAAGATAAGCAAAAATTAAAATCAAAAAAGAACCGGTTGTTGTTTGCTTTTTTTATTCAAACTTAAAATCGCCATTGAAGGATTGCCGAAAGATTGGGAAAATGAAATCTTTTCCGGTAAAAAAAAGCAAGGATGCCTTTGTTTACCGTTTTTGGTTCTTGCACGATTTGAATGCTTTTTTTCTTGTTAAAAGTGCTTATCACATGTTTGCGCAAAGGGCTTCGTGTCATCCCCACAATGATAAAACCCGCAATGACGACTTGAATGAATATGCGCGTAAATTTCATTTTAACAGATCCTAGTCTTCAATAATCACTTCTTTCCCGGCTGCAATGTCCTCGAGAATAGCGGTTGTTAAAGATTTCGGACGTTCTAATGCATATCCCAGGGCTCTGTCCCAAATAATGTTGGCACAAATGCCGATGGCTCTCCCCACTCCGAACAAAACAGTGTAAAAATCATACTCTTTCACGCCGTAATGCCATTGTATGACGCCCGATTGGGCATCGACGTTGGGCCATGGGTTTTTTGCTTTTCCTTGTTCTTTTAAAATAGGCGGAACGATCTTAAACAACATATCCACGTATTTAAACAACAAATCATTTTTCAAATGGTTGAGCGAAAATTCACGTTGCAAAGTATAACGTGGATCGGTAATCCGCAACACGGCATGTCCGTATCCCGGAATTACCTGGCCGGATTCCAATACTTCCCAAACCATTTTTTTTAACGTTTCTTCATCAGGCTCGCGGCCGTCCATCCGATCGACCAACCATTGCAGCCAACGCAATACTTCCTGATTCGCCAACCCGTGCAAAGGTCCGGCCAACCCATTTATCATGGACGAAATGGCAAGGTAGATGTCCGATAACGAACTGGCGACCAAATGCCCGGTATGAGCGCTCACATTGCCGCTTTCGTGATCGGCATGGATGATGAAATGCATCCGGCTCACATCGTCATAGGGTTTTGCAATGTCCATCATGTGTGCAAAATTCCCACCAAAATCGAGATTCGGATTGGAAGTGATGTGTTTGCCGTTGCGGTAAAGCTTGGCATAAATATAAGCGGCTATTTCGGGCAATTTTGCCAGTAAATTCAAGGCATCCTCATAAGTGGGATCCCAATAGTCATCTTTGCGCAATTTTGCCGAAAGGTATTTCCTTGTAAAAACACTTTCGCGTTGCATGGTACAGATCACAGCCGAAAAAATGGCCATGGGATGCGTGCTTGCCGGCATGCTGTCGATTAAGTCATATACATAGCGGGGCAAAATACGCCGTTGTTGAAATTCGTCCAGAGTGTTTTGCAGGTCGTCTTCGGTAGGAATATCGCCGGTCAACAGCAAATAAAACACCCCTTCCACATAAGGCATTTGGCTACCGTTGGGTTTGGGTAATTTTTCAAAAACCTCAGACAAAGTATACCCCCTGTAACGAATGCCTTCGGCAGGGTCGAGGTATGAAATATCCGAAACCAGAGCTTTTACGCCGCGCATGCCGCCAATAATTTGCGAAATGGTTATTTCGCCGACTACTTTGTCCCCATGATCTTTTAAAAGGGCTTCGGTTCGCGGACGCCATTCCACAATCTTTTGATATAGTTTTTCTTTTAATGTGTTCATAATAAAATAATTAAAAAATAATAAATTCTTTTATTCCGCCATCGATTTGATAATTTCGGTTGCAAATTCGCTGGTTTTAAGTTTTTCGGCTCCATCCATCAGACGGTGCAAATCATACGTCACTTTTTTGTTTTGAATGGTTTTTTCAATATTCCGGTAAATTAACTCGGCTGCTTCATTCCAACCCATGTATTCCAGCATTAATGCGCCGCTCAAAATCACCGAACCCGGATTTACCTTGTCTAAACCGGCATATTTGGGCGCTGTGCCGTGCGTGGCTTCAAAAATGGCATGTCCGGTTAGGTAATTGATGTTGGCGCCGGGTGCCATTCCGATACCGCCCACCATGGCTGCCAAAGCGTCGCTGATGTAATCGCCGTTGAGGTTGAGCGTGGCAATTACAGAATACTCTTCAGGCCGGAGCAGGATTTGTTGCAAAAAAGAATCGGCAATCACATCTTTCACTAAAACTTTGCCTTCTTTAAGCGCAATTTCCTGATATTGGTCGGCTGTGGTTTGGCCGTGTTTCTCTAAAATCTTGTTGTATTGGTTCCAGGTAAAACATTGGTCGGCAAACTCCCGCTCTGCCAGTTCATATCCCCAATTTTTAAAAGCTCCTTCGGTAAATTTCATGATATTCCCCTTGTGAACCAAGGTTACCGAAGGCAACTTGTGTTGGATGGCATATTGCAGGGCAGCACGAACTAACCGTTCGGTTCCCTCAATGGAAACGGGTTTGATTCCGATTGATGACGTTTCGGGGAAACGGATTTTGGTTACGCCCATGTCGTTTATCAAAAAGTTCCGCACTTTTTGGACTTCGGGAGTCCCGTTCAGGTATTCGATTCCGGCATAAATATCTTCCGTGTTTTCCCTGAAAATAACCATGTTTACCTTTTCCGGATGTTTTATCGGACTCGGAACACCGGCATACCAGCGAACCGGACGCAAACAAACGTACAAATCCAGTTTTTGCCGCAAAGCAACATTCAACGAACGGATTCCGCCACCGACCGGTGTTGTCAGCGGCCCTTTGATGCCGACCAAATAGTCTTGGAAGGCTTCCAAAGTCTCATCGGGAAGCCAGTTTCCGGTTTTGTAAAATGCTTTTTCCCCGGCAAGCACTTCTTTCCAATGGATTTTGCGTTTACCCTGATAGGCTTTTTCAATAGCGGCATCCAGTACGCGGACGGCGGCATGCCAAATATCAGGTCCCGTTCCGTCGCCTTCGATAAAAGGGATGGTTGGATGGTCAGGCACTTGCAATATGCCTTGATGTAAGGTGATTTTTTCTTCAGACATGATAAATAAAAAATAAACTTATCGTGTAAATAATTGTTTTTGAAATCGATATCTTAAAAAAATAATTTTTATTCACGGATATGGATATAATGTGAATTAACAAAGTGAAAGTGGATTTTGTTTTGGAAAGAGGTGGCTTTTTGAAGATTCGGCAAACCAAATTTTCTACCTTTACCCGTTTTTTCAAAGTCATGAACATTACGGTACTACAAATCGGTAAAACGAATGAAGAGTATATTTCAGAAGCAATCCATTTGTTTTTGGGACGATTGAAGTTTTACAATCCGGTTTCATGGGTTGAAATTCCCGATTTGAAGGAACGGAAAAACCTTTCACCCTTGCAAATTCAGGAAAAAGAGGCCGAGTTGTTACTCGCGAAAATTCCCAAAGTTTCGTTTTGTGTTTTGTTGGACGAACGGGGCAAAGAATTTCGTTCGGTGGAATTTGCCGATTTTATCCAAAAACAACTGAACTCGGGAATTAAAGATCTGGTTTTTTTGATCGGAGGCGCTTATGGTGTGAGTGAAAGCATGAAACAACGGGCCAACTTGACGCTTGCTTTGTCAAAAATGACGTTCACACACCAAATGATTCGTATTTTGCTGGCAGAACAACTTTACCGTGCCTTGACTATTTTGCGGAACGAACCGTACCATAATGAATAGTAACCGGAAATACAAAGTTTCAATGGAAATCAATACACACTACCTGAATCATGTCCAAGTCGCCGAAGTCATTTCGGAAGATGTACTTGTTAAAACTGCTCATGACGGTTTGGAGTTGTTAGCGAACTTGTATTACCAGGGATTTGAATGGATTATTCTCCATGAGAAAAACGTTACCCCTGATTTTTTTGATCTGAAAAACGGATTGGCCGGTGAGGTTCTTCAAAAATTTTCGAATTACCGGGTTCGCTTGGCCATTGTCGGAAAATTTCAATATCCGGGTAAAAGTGTCCGGGACTTTATCTTTGAAAGTAACAAAATCGGACATATTAACTTTGTGTCCACCGTTGACGAAGCCATAACCAAATTAACAAAATAGACCATGAATACTGTCTTATATTTCGAAATTCAATCCTCCAATCCCGAACGGGAAATTGCGTTTTACGAAGCCATTTTCGGATGGAAGTTTGTCAAAGAAGAAACGCTTCCCATTGAATATTACCGCATTGAAACCAACGGGATTTACGGCGGATTGTTGAAACGTCCCGTTGCCGTTCCTCCGATGGAATACGGAACCAATGCATACGTGTGCTCGGTGCAAGTTGCCGATTTCGATCAGGCCTGTGAATTAATTTTGAAAAGCGGCGGGCAAGTGGCCTTACCTAAATTTGCCGTTGCCGGACGTTGCTGGCAAGGTTATTTTTTGGATGCCGACCACAATACGTTCGGTATTTTTGAGGTAGATGAAACAGCAGCGTAAAGCAAAGAAAAAATTTAAAGCCAAATTGATTGAAACGATGATTCAACTTGTATTTGCCACGAATAATGCACATAAACTTTACGAAGTTCAAAATTTGTTGCCCGGGAATTTTAAAGTGATCAGTCTTGCAGAAATCGGCTGTACGGATGATATTCCCGAAACTGCCGATACATTGGAAGGCAATGCCTTGCTTAAAGCGCGTTATATTCACCAAAGATACGGTTGCAATTGCTTTGCCGACGATACCGGACTGGAGATTGAGGTTTTAAACGGACGCCCGGGCGTATATTCGGCGCGCTATGCCGGAGAACACTGCAGTTTTGAAGATAATATGCAAAAAGTGCTAGGCGAAATGCAGGCTTCCGAAAACCGCAATGCCGCTTTTCGTACGGTAATTGCTTTGATTTTAAACGAAAAAGAATATTTGTTCGAAGGCAAGGTAAACGGAACCATTTGCCATGAAAAACACGGTAACGAAGGCTTCGGGTATGATCCTGTTTTCAGGCCCACAGGATATACAAAAACTTTTGCCGAAATGCCATTGGCTGAGAAAAACAAAATCAGCCACCGCGCCCGCGCTACACAAAAGCTGGTTGAGTTTTTAAATTCACTTTAATTTTGAAAAGCCTTTTTGAGTAGATTTTGGAGAATTAGACTAAAAGTGGGTATAATTTTTTCTTAATAATTTGTTAGTGTTGAGATTAAGTAATAATACGATTTTTTTCAACCAGATAATGAAAAAACATACAGGGGAAGATATTAATTAATTAATTTTTATTATATTTGTTTTTTCACTAGTGTCCCATTAAAATTGGGACGTTATTAAAAATTAAATAAACTTGGCTCGTTAAGCCTAAAACGTTCTTTGTCATATTGAAATTTAGTTTTATTGAAGAGGTCTTTGAGATGAGTTTTGTCGGTCAATGATAT
>JAVBOY010000048.1:0-37491 GCA_031550085.1 Lentimicrobiaceae bacterium | reverse complement strand
TCTTAACTTCCCCGAAATGTAAATGGGGATAAAATTCTTTTTTATTACCTTTGTGGACAACATTTTTTTTTGAAGAATGATAAGCAATTTTGGGAATATTTCAAAAAATTATCATTCTTCTTTTTTACTTTTGACAACTTCTCCATTTGAATTCTTTCATTGCGGTTGAATTATATTTGTAACCGGGCAAAATGCGTTTCTCCAATTGGTAGACGCTTTTACTGGTTATTTTAACATCCTTGCTTTTCAGAGAATAAGATCGTTTTTCGGGACAAAATTAATCTCCAATCCCTTGAACAAAACGCATGTAAAATTTGTACTTTAGTTGTCGTTATTTCAACATTTCATATTTTCAAGAAAATCAACTAATTACTATGAAAACTCGTATCGAAAAAGACACCATGGGAACCGTGGAAGTTCCTGCCGATAAGTATTGGGCTGCTCAAACCGAGCGTTCGCGCGGCAATTTCAAAATCGGGCACGAAGGGTCCATGCCTTTGGAAGTAATACACGCCTTTGCTATTCTGAAAAAGGCGGCTGCACTGACCAATTACGAACTGGGAGTACTTTCGGACGAGAAATGCAAGCTAATTGCCCAAGTATGTGACGAAATCTCAGCCGGGAAACTGGACGACCAATTTCCGCTGGTGATTTGGCAAACCGGATCGGGAACGCAAAGCAACATGAATGTAAACGAAGTCGTCAGCAACCGGGCACATGTACTGTCCGGCGGCGTGTTAGGCGAAGGAAAAAGCCCGTTGCACCCCAACGACGACGTGAATAAATCGCAGTCGTCGAACGATACCTTCCCTACCGCCATGAATATCGCTGCTTACAAAATGTTGGTAGAGGTCACCATTCCGGGAATTGAACTGTTGAAAAACACACTTTCGCAAAAAGCAAAAGAATATCAAAACATTGTCAAAATCGGCCGGACGCATTTGATGGATGCAACGCCGTTGACCTTAGGGCAAGAATTTTCAGGTTATGTATCGCAATTGGAACACGGAATCCGGGCATTGAAAAATACGTTGCCGCATTTGGCCGAGCTGGCACTGGGCGGAACTGCCGTTGGAACCGGAATCAACACCCCCAAAGGCTATTCGGAAAAAGTAGCCCCAAAAATCGCCGAACTATCGGGATTGCCTTTTGTTACCGCCGGAAACAAATTTGAAGCCCTTTCCACACACGACAGCTTTGTGGAAGCTTCGGGCGCTTTGAAACTTTTGGCTACGTCCTTGATGCATATTGCCAACAACATCCGCCTGTTGGCTTCAGGGCCGCGTTGCGGCATCGGCGAGTTGCATTTGCCTGAAAATGAACCGGGATCCAGCATCATGCCCGGCAAGGTGAATCCCACGCAATGCGAATCCCTGTCGATGGTTTGCGCCCAGGTTATTGGTTGCGATGCTGCTATAACGGTCGCCAACACACACGGGCATTTCCAATTGAATGTATTCAAACCGGTAATTATATCCAACTTCCTGCTGGCAGCCCGCCTGATCGGTGAAGGTTGCGTATCGTTCAACGACAACTGCGCCGTGGGAATTGAAGCGGTAACAGCTAACATTGAAAAGCACCTGGAAAATTCTCTGATGTTGGTAACTGCCTTAAACACCCATATCGGCTATGAAAATGCAGCTAAAATTGCTAAAAAAGCGCATACCGAAGGAACCACGCTTCGTGAAGCAGCATTGGCGCTGGGATTGGTTACCAACGAACAATTTAACGAGTGGGTGAACGCAAAGAAAATGATCTGACCGGAGACCCATCTCATTTTGCTTTTCGCATAAAACAAGCTTTTTGTAAAAGATCACAAGAATTTTTTTAATCCATTCTTGTGATCTTTGTGTTTCTTTGCATTCCGTAATGAAACGGTTTTTGATTGAAATTTTATGAGTTCCCCGTCAAACCAACCCTCTAAACAAAAGGAGAGCATCCGAAGCATGTTTAACGACATTGCGCCCCGTTACGATTTCCTGAACCATTTTTTATCGTTGGGAATCGACAAGCTCTGGCGCAAAACGTTGATTAAAAATTTACAAAAAGAAAATCCAAACCATATCCTTGATCTGGCGACCGGAACGGCCGACCTGGCCATTGCCGAAGCAAAACTGAAACCGGCATCCATTACCGGAACTGATCTGGCTGAAGAAATGTTGGCAGTGGGACGCGCTAAAGTGGAAAAATTGGGATTGCAAAACCTGATTACGCTTCAAAAAGCCGACAGTGAAAATCTTCCTTTTGCCGACAATTCATTCGACGTGGCTACCGTGGCTTTCGGCGTGCGCAATTACGAGGATTTGCAGAAAAGCCTGGCCGAAATGAACCGCGTGCTCAAATCGAACGCAAAGGCCTTTATCCTGGACTTTTCCATGCCGACCACTTTTCCGGTAAAGCAATTGTATGGGCTTTATTTCCGGCAAATTCTTCCGTTTTTTGGAAAAGTAATTTCTAAAAATGCTTCAGCCTATACGTATTTACCACAATCGGTGGCCGCCTTTCCACAAGGGGAAGCTTTCTTGAATCTTATGAAAAATGCAGGCTTCCGGGATACATCGCAAAAAAAACTTTCGTTCGGGATTGCCTCGCTCTACATGGGCCGGAAAGAGGCATAAACTTTTCAGCAAATCGGATTTGCAATCCAGACAAAATAGTGACTTTCAAGTATCCAACCCCTTTTTAGACAAACAATAAGTAAATCCAAGCGATAAACCCCCTTGTCGCGTGACGCATACATTCTTCGCAACCGCCAAATTCTTCGTAACTTTACAAGCCGAATACCGTTTTAAATTGTTCTTTTCCCATGGCCGAAGCTGTAAAACACGAATGCGGCATTGCGTTTCTCCGCTTGCTCAAACCCCTCGATTTTTATTTGGAAAAATACCAAACGCCCTTTTACGGCTTGGATAAAATGCAGTTGCTGATGGAAAAGCAACACAACCGTGGCCAGGATGGAGCTGGCATTGCCAATATTAAGTTGAATTTAAAACCCGGTACTTCCTATATCAGCCGTTTGCGTTCCAATGCCGAACGCCCGATTTTTGATATTTTCAATCAAATATACAAGCCACTGCAAGAAATCAGCCGTTCAAATCCGCAACTGATGCAGGATACACAATGGTTAAAAGAAAACATGCCGTTTATGGGCGAAGTGTTTCTGGGACATTTGCGCTACGGTACATTCGGAAAGAATAACTTGGAAAACCTGCATCCGGTGGTGCGTTTCAACAACTGGATGACACGTAATCTGGTGTTGGCAGGCAATTTCAATATGACTAATGTGGGCAATCTATTTAACCTATTGGTTGAACTGGGACAATTCCCGGTGGAAACCGGTGACACGGTTACAATTCTGGAAAAAATCGGACATCATTTGGATAAAGAAAACGAACGCCTGTACCGCGAGTTTAAAAACCAGGGCTATTCGAAAAAAGATGCCACCATTCTGATCGGTAAAGGTTTGGATCTTGTGGATGTTCTCAAACGGTCGGCCGACAGTTGGGATGGTGGTTATGTTATCGGCGGTATGATCGGGCACGGCGATTCGTTTGTCATGCGCGATCCGGCCGGAATCCGTCCTGCATTCTGGTATCAGGACGATGAAATAGTAGTGGCAGCATCGGAACGTCCGGTTATTCAAACCGCATTTAATCTGGATGTTTCTCAGATTCAGGAGTTAGAGCCGGCACACGCGCTGATTGTCCGCAGAAATGGGAATGTTTCTTTGGAAGCTTTTGCCAATGCAAAAGAGAAACGAGCTTGTTCGTTCGAGCGGATTTATTTCAGCCGCGGCACCGATGCTGATATTTATCCGGAGCGGAAAACCTTGGGGAAACAACTGGTACAACCTATTTTGGAAACAATAAATTACGATCTTGAAAACAGCGTTTTTTCGTATATCCCTAATACCGCAGCATCTGCATTTATCGGGCTGGTAGACGGCTTGAACGAACATTGCGATGAAATCCAGAAACAACGAATCCTGGATTTAGGATCTGGCGTCACACAAGAACATTTAACCGAGATTTTCAAGATTCGCCCGCGTTTCGACACCATTGCCGTCAAAGACTTAAAGTTGCGGACGTTTATCACGCAAGACCAGCAACGCAACGATTTGGTGACGCATATTTACGATGTTACGTACGGCGTGGTCAAAAGAGGGAAAGACAACCTCGTAGTGGTCGACGATTCCATTGTACGGGGAACGACATTGAAACAAAGCATTATCCGGATTTTAGACCGATTGGGGCCGAAAAAAATCGTGATTGTTTCATCGGCTCCGCAAATCCGCTACCCTGATTGTTATGGGATTGATATGGCCAAGATCGGCGACTTTATTGCTTTTACCGCATCCATCGAATTGCTGAAAGAAACCAATCAGACGCATGTTATCGATGAAGTATATCAAAAATGCAGGCAACAGGGAGATTTACCCATCGAACAAATCGAAAATCAGGTAAAAGCAATTTACGCTCCGTTTTCAGTTGCACAAATTGAACAAAAAATCTCAGAATTACTCACGCCTGCAGATTGTAAAGCGGAAGTACAAATTTTGTTCCAACGCATCGAAGGATTGCATCGCGCAATTCCCTATCATACGGGAGACTGGTTTTTTACCGGGAACTATCCGACTCCCGGAGGAAATCAGGTAGTCAACCAATCGTTTATCAATTATTACGAAGGTAAAAACCGCCGGGCATATTAAAAATCTTAGCTAGGCAAAGAATAAAATGACCAGTTGCGCCATTAAAATCCGGCAGATCATGGTAAGCGGATAAACCGTTGCATAGGTTACAGCCGGAGCATCGCTTCCTGCGGTTTGCGTAGCAAAAGCCAAAGCAGGAGGATCGGTAGAGGCTCCCGAAAGCAATCCGCAAACTTCAAAGAAACTGCAACGAACGGAAAAGCGTGCAATACAAGCGATAATGATCAAAGGAATCAATGTAATCAAAGCGCCGTAGCCCATCCAAAGCACGCCGTCGCCTTGGGTCAAAATTTCCACAAAATGTTCGCCGCTGGATAATCCTACACTGGCCAAAAACAGTACGATTCCAATTTCGCGGATCATTAAAGCGGCGCTATTGGTGACATAAGTTGCCAATCCTACCTTTGATCCGAAGCGGCTGATCAGCAAAGCGATAATCAAAGGCCCGCCCGCCAATCCGATTTTGATGGGAGCTGGAATGCCAGGAATAAAACAAGGCAAACTTCCGAATATCACGCCCAAAGCGATTCCGAAAAATATAGGAACCAAATCAGGGTGGTCCAAGCGTTTGAGCGAATTCCCCAGGATTTTGGCAAAACTTTCAACGGCGGTTTCATGCCCTACCACAGTCACAATATCGCCAATTTGAAGTATCGTATCCGAGTTGGCAATAAATTCGATCCCCGAACGGTCAACACGGGTGATGTTGTAATCGGTTCGACCCAACGTCAAATCTTTCAACGGCTTGTTCAACACCTTTTTTTGGGTAACGACAATGCGGCGCGAAACAATACTGCTTTGTTTCTCAATTAAATTCAAATCGCTTTCGGAACCGATCACCATTTTAAATTCTTCAAAATGCTCTTCGGAAGTAATGATCAGTAGTACATCGTTTTGCTGCAAAACCGTATCGGCGCAAGGAAGCATAATTTCGCCGTTGCGCCAAAGCCTCGAAATCACATAATGCGTTTTGAAAACGCCTTTTAGTGAGGCCAGCGATTTCCCGAACAAGTGTGGATTCTCGACATTCAAATGAATCTTCGAAGGAGCCGTTAAGTTGCTTAACCGCTTTTTCTCATAGTTTTCCTTTTCCTTCGTCAGGTTTACACGAAATACTTTTTGATACGTAATCAACACCAGAATAATACCGATTACTCCAAACGGATAAGCCACGGCATAGCCCAAATTCATGGTAGAGATTGCGGAAGCATTGGCCTCAATATCGTTAAGCGCTTGTTGGGCAGCGCCCAAACCCGGCGTATTGGTAACAGCGCCGCTCATCACCCCAGCCAGAACACTTACGGGAGTTCCGGTAATAAAGTGAATACACAGCATGGTGACCGTTCCGATGGCAACAATTCCCAGGGCCAGCAAATTCAAGGTAAGTCCTTGTTTTTTCAAAGACGCAAAAAAACTGGGCCCCACTTGCAAGCCAATGCTAAACACAAAAAGAATCAATCCGAATTCTTTCAGCGTATGTTCCACTTCTTTTTCGATGTGAATTCCAAAATGCGACAAAAAAATTCCTACAAACAACACCCAGGTAATGCCCAACGACACACCGAAAATCTTGACACGCCCCAACGCAACACCCACCGTAATTGTAATGGCATAAACCAACACAATTTGGGCTACCGAATTACCAAAAAACAGCTCCCGAAACCAATCCATGATCTATAAAATTTATCTTTAAGAAAAACGCCGCAAAGGTAGGAAAAGAAAGGGAAACAAGCGACCGGAATTATTTTAAAATACAAACAGGCAAGTTTTTCGAAACTAAAATCTTTTAGCCGGGCTTTTTGCTTGAAAAAACAGTTATAATAGCTGAAATCTTGTCCTTTTTGTGCATCTGTCAACCGATTTGGCAACACCAATTCTTATTTTAAACTTTCCAACAGCCTGCTTTCAAAAAGATCCACATCGTTCTTGTGAAAACAGAAATCAATCGGGATGTAATAGATGGGAAGATTCAGTTGTTCAATGGAAATCCTATGTCCATACAGGCGCATGGCATCTTTTTCGGTCGTAACGATGATTTTTTTTTTGGTTGGCAACGTATCGAATTTCTTCGCAATAAGTTTTATGTTTTCACTGGTGTATTCATGATGGTCGGCAAAACGGCAGACATCCACTTCGATACAGAATTGCTTTAGTTGATGTTTCAAAGGATCGGAATTTGCGATTCCGGTTACCATCAGAATGGTATTCAGCGTTTGCGTTTCAAAAGGATACAAAGGCGTGGAATCGAACAACGGAAGCAAGTCTCCATAGCGGATGTATGAAAAGAATAATTGTTGATAGGGTTTTAACTGTACCTTTCCTTCTATGAGGCGGCGATCAAGGGGTGATAACACTTTTGGGGATTTAGTAACCACAATAACATCCGCACGTGATGCTCCGGTACGTTGTTCACGCAAATAGCCCATTGGGAGCAGAAAATCCTGAAAGTACGGCTTGTAATAGTCTGTCAACAAAATTGTAAAGCGCGGTTTCACCCAGCGGTGCTGGTAAGCATCATCAAGGATAACTACTTCCGTATCGGGATAGCGTTCCTTGAGTTTTTGAATGCCGCGAACCCGGTTTTCATCCACAACCACAACCAAATCGGGAAATTTCGTTTTGTATTGATAAGGCTCATCTCCTATGGATTCGTAGCCGGAAGCATCCGCCGCATCAAAAAAGCCTTTGGTTTTGCGCTTGTAACCACGGCTTAAAACAGCGAGTTTGTAATGTGGCGATAACAAACGAATAAGGTATTCCGTCATTGGAGTTTTTCCGGTTCCCCCCGCCGAAAGGTTTCCAATGCATACGACCGGAAGGTCAAACTCTTTTTGCATGAAAATTTTTTTATCAAACAAAAAGTTTCGAATTTTAACAGCCAACCCAAAAAGAAGTGCAATAGGAAACAAAAAAAGACGGCGCAATTTCATAAATAACTGAAATAAGGACAAAAATATCATAAAAACGAATCGTATTGAGTAACTTTGTGAAAATTTTTTAACTTTTAAATGCTGCTTCGAGCTATTATCAGGGAATTGGAGTTATTGGCCCCGCTTTCGCTTCAAGAAAGTTACGACAACTCCGGATTGATCATCGGAAACATGGATTCTGAAATCACGGCTGCTTTGGTTTGTTTGGATGTCACCGAATCCGTGTTGGATGAAGCCATCGCCACAGGATGCAACTTGGTCATCTCGCACCACCCGATGGTATTCACGGGAATCAAGAAATTGACCAACCGGAACCAAACAGAACGGTTGGTTTCAAAAGCGATAAAAAACGATTTGAATGTATATGCGATTCATACCAATCTGGACAATGTCCATAACGGAGTGAATGCCATGCTTTCCGCCAAGATCGGAATTAAAAACCCGCAAATCCTGCGGCAGGTAAAAGGGAGCTTGGGTAAACTGGTAACTTTTTGTCCTCAAAGCCACGTAACTCAGGTACGGCAGGCGCTTTTTGATGCAGGTGCAGGTAGAATCGGGAATTACAGCGAATGCAGTTTCAATACGGCCGGACAAGGCACGTTTAAAGCCGGATCCGGAGCAAATCCTTTTGTAGGAGAACTGCAGAAACTGCACGTTGAGGATGAAACCAAAATAGAAATGGTTTTTCCGGTTCATCTCGAAAAACAATTGATCAAGGCTTTATTGGCTGCGCATCCTTATGAAGAAGTTGCCTATGATATTCATCTTTTGCAAAATACACATCCGCAGATCGGCGCCGGAATGATCGGCGAATTACAGCAAGAAACCATTGCCGCCGAGTTTTTGCATGACGTAAAAAAACAACTCTCGTTGCCCACCCTTCGATATACCGGCAATTTGCAAAAACCAATCAAAAAAGTTGCCGTTTGCGGCGGATCGGGTAGCTTTTTGATTCCGGATGCCCTGGCACAAGGAGCAGATTGTTTTTTGACCGGCGATCTGAAATATCATGATTTTTTTTCACTTGATAATCAAATGATTATCACAGATATTGGACATTATGAAAGCGAACAATTTACAAAAGAACTTATTTACAATGTTGTAAAGGAAAAATTTCGTACTTTTGCGATTTCTATCTCGAAAAATCAAGGAAACCCGATAAATTATCTTTAAAATCTAAAAGGCAGTATATATCCTATGGCGAAAAGTGTTGCAAAGAAAGGCGCTTCTTCTAAAGAAGAGAAGTTGGTTGAAGAAAAATCACTGACCCCCACCAAACCCATCGAAAAAGACGAAATTGTAGATTCCATTGAGAAAAAGTTGATTGCACTTTATAGTCTACAACAAGTTGATTCCCAAATTGACCGGATACGTATTATCCGCGGCGAATTACCCCTTGAAGTGGAAGATTTGGAGGATGAAGTAGCAGGCCTTGAAACCCGGATCACCAACCATACGCAAACGGTGGAACAACTTACAAAGCAGTTGAAAGAAAAGCAGAACGCCATCAAAGACTGTCAGACGCTGATAAAACGTTACGAAGAGCAACAAAACAATGTCCGGAATAACCGCGAATACGACGCGTTAACCAAAGAAATCGAATTCCAAAATTTGGAAATCCAATTGGCCGAAAAGCGAATCCGGGAGTTTACCACCCAGTTGGAAATGCACGAGGAAGAAATTAAAACAACGCAAGCTTATTGCGATGAACGCAAATCCGATTTGGAAGTAAAACGCGCAGAATTGCTTGATATCGTTGCCGAAACAGAAGCAGAAGAAAAAGCATTTCTGGCAAAAAACGAGGAAAATCAAAAACAAATTGAAGACCGTTTGCTTACGGCTTATCAACGTATTCGCAAGACGGCACGGAACGGCTTAGCCGTGGTACTGGTTGAGCGCGATGCCTGCGGCGGTTGCTTCAGTTCCATTCCGCCCCAACGACAGCTGGATATCCGCATGCACCGCAAAATCATTGTTTGTGAATATTGCGGCCGTATTCTTATCGACAAAGAAATTGCATCGGCTGTAAAAATCTAATATTCTTTTACTTCGATCAAAAAACCTTTTGAAACAGTAAGCTTTCCGCTAGCAGGGGTCTTTTTGTACATTCAATTCGTCAACCAAAAGTTGGGCTGATTCCCATTGATGCATTTTTTCCTCCAATAAAGTTTTCATCGCTTCATATTCTCGAAACAAGGAAGTGCTTTTTTTAGAATCGGCATGGGTTTCCGGTTTCGCCAAAAGTTCGGCGTATGAAGCTAGTTTTGTTTCCAGTTCGTTGATTTCAGTTTCAATCTTTTGAACTTGCGCCACGGCCTTGCGTAGTTCCCGTTCCTGTTGTTTGCGCTGTTCGTAGTTCAGTTTGTTTTCCGATACCGGGTCTTTGCTGTCAACCTGCTTAGAAGAATTTTTTAGGGTACTGCTTAAAACAGTCAAATCATCCAATTTCCGGGCTTTCAAGAAATCGGTTACATCGCCCAAATAGGGTTTGATGGTTTTGTTTTTAAACTCAAAAACCTTGTTTGTCAATCCCTGCAAAAAATCGCGGTCGTGGCTCACCACAATCAATGTACCGTCATACGCCAACAAGGCATTTTTCAAAATATCCTTGCTCAACATATCCAAATGGTTGGTCGGTTCATCCAGCACCAGCAAATTCACCGGTTTCAAAAGCAATTTGAGCAAGGCCAAACGCGCTTTTTCACCCCCCGAAAGCACTTTCACCTTTTTATCCACCGCTTCGCTTCCAAACAAAAAGCTTCCCAACAAGCCCCTGATTTTGGTACGGATATCTCCTACGGCAATGTCGTCAATGGTTTGAAAAACGGTGCGCTCCGGATCAAGCAATTCGGCTTGATTTTGCGCATAATATCCGATTTCAACATTATAGCCCAGTTTGCAAACCCCTTCGTGATCCAAATTCCCGACAATGATTTTGGAAAGTGTAGTTTTCCCCTCGCCGTTTCGCCCGACAAAAGCCACAAAATCGCCTTTTTCGATCATGAAATCCAAGTCTTTCAGTACCTGCTTCTCCCCAAAGGATTTGGATAAATTTTCCGCTTCCAAAATTACCTTCCCTGAGCGTGGAGCGGGCGGAAAAAGGAAATGGATGGCCGAAGCATCCACTGTATCCATTTCCACGCGTTCCATTTTTTCCAGCATCTTCACTCGGGATTGTACCTGTTTGGCCTTGCTGGATTTGTAGCGAAAGCGCTCAATAAATTGCTCGATATGGTCTATTTCCCGTTGCTGGTTATCAAATGCGGCTTGCTGAAGTTCCAATTGCTCCTGGCGTAGTTTCACATATTCGGAATATCCCGTTTTGAAATCGTAAATTTTTCCTGCATTGATTTCAACGGTACGGTTCGTTACCTTATCAAGAAAGGTCCGGTCGTGCGACACCAAAAGCAGCGCACCGCGATACGCTTTGAGCATTTCCTCTACCCACTGGATGGATTCGATGTCCAAATGATTGGTCGGTTCATCCAAAAGAATCACATCCGGCTTTTTCAACAGAATTTTACCCAATTCCACACGCATTTGCCAACCGCCACTGAATGTAGCGATGGAACGGTCGAATTCTTCTTGTTTGAATCCCAAACCTTTCAACACTTTTTCAGCATGCTCGCGCGTACTTTCGCTTTTAATCAGCAACAAATGGTCGTTGGCATCGTGCAAACGGTGAATGAGTTTCTGGTAGTCGGAAGATTCAAAATCGGTACGTTTGCTCATCTCCGAATGAATGTTTTCTATTTCGGCTTCCAAGCGATGAACTTCCGAAAAAGCCGTCATGATTTCATCGATTACCGAAAGTTGGCTTCCCAGCGCCATTTCTTGTGGTAAATATCCAATCGTGCTTCCGGATGGAGAAGTTACAACTCCTGTTTCTGCGATAGTTTCACCCGAAATGATCCGCAAAAGCGTGGTTTTCCCGGCTCCGTTTTTTCCCACCAGGCCAATTTTATCTTGCTCCCGGATCAGAAAGCTTACATTCTTAAAAAGGTAATTTCCCGAAAAATGAACCGATAAATTGCTGACTTGTATCATTGAAACAAAAAGGTATTGATGTGAAAACGGGCAAAGTTAGCAAATCCGGATGAGAGTCAGCCCATCGCGAAGGGGTAGCAAGACATTCTCTATGCGTGAATCCTGCCGGACATACTCATTAAATGCCAGAATGGCCGCCGTGTCTTTTTTGGAGGTTTCCTTTTCTTCTACCACATGCCCGTACCACAAGGTGTTATCAGCCAGCAACAACCCTCCCGGCTTGATTTTTTTGATGACCAACTCATAAAGTTCAATGTAATTATCCTTGGCTGCATCCATAAATACCAGATCAAACGGCTGAGCAAATGTGGGAATGATTTCCAGTGCATCTCCTGTATGAATGGTAATTTTCGAGTCCAAGTTTGCTTCTTTTACATTTTGCATGGCAAGCTCGGCTAATTCGGGATTGATTTCAATGGTATGCAGTTCTCCGCCGGATTGTAGCCCTTGGGCTAAACAAACGGCCGAATAGCCCGTAAAAGTTCCGATTTCAAGGATTCGTCCGGGCTTCAAAAGCTTGCTCATCAATTGGAGAAATTCACCCTGCAAACGTCCCGATAACATTTGGGGTTGATGATGCTGCAAATAGGTATTCCGGGTAATTTGTCGTAAAACAGGTAATTCATCCTTGCAATTGCTTTCACAATAGGTCTCAATTTCAGGGCTTGTAATATACATGGATCATGAAATTAAAAAAAAGCCGGTCTTTAAGACCGGCTTTTTGCATTCTATTTTCAAATACTATTTGTTCTTGATTTCAACTTTGCGATCTTTTGCAAATTCTTCGGGAGTTTTTGCATTTTGATTTGCTTTGGTTTCTCCCCAAGCTTTTATCGTGAAGCGGTCTGCTTTAATTTTCTTGTTTTTCAAATAAGTAGCAACTGCGTCTGCACGTTTTTGCGAAAGTCTTTGGTTCAATTCGTCAGATCCGCGGCTATCAGCAAATCCTTCGATAGAAGCTTTTGCATCCGGATATTGGTTCAAATAAGCAACTACTTCATTCAAATCTTTCGTGTATTTGGTAATGATAGTGCTTTGACCTGTGTTGAAGTATACAACCTTAAAGAGTTCAGGATACTTCGGAGCAGCTGGCTCTTCCGGACAACCGTTATTGGAAGCGGGGCCTTTTACATCAGGACATTTGTCATCTTTATCAGGAACTCCGTCGCCGTCACGATCCGGGCAGCCTTTTGTATTAGCTGGGCCGGGTTGATCCGGACATGCATCGTCGATATCAGCAATACCGTCACCGTCTGAATCCGGGCAACCTTTCAATGCTGCGGTTCCTTTTTCGTTCGGGCATCTGTCATCAATATCGGGAATTCCATCACCATCCGAATCTGGGCAGCCTTTGAATTCTTTTGGGCCAGGTTGATCCGGACATCTGTCTTCTTTATCAGGAATACCATCATTGTCACGATCCGGGCAACCTTTGAATTCAGGTTTACCGGCTTGATCCGGACATGCGTCGTCTTTATCGGGAATACCGTCATTATCGCGGTCAGGACATCCTTGGAATTCAGGTTTACCAGCTTGGTCCGGACAAAGGTCTTTCTTATCGGGAATTCCGTCACCATCCGAATCTTTCATCTTTCCGATACGGAATTTCAGACCGGCCGTGTAATGCATATAATCATCACGTTTTACTTCTTCTGTTGTACCTGCATACGTTACTTTAGGAAGCAATACCCAATCGTAAGCTGCTTGGAAGTTAAGACCTAGCCAATGAGTAATCCAAAAATTAAAACCTAGGCCGGTTACTTGTTTAAAATAAACTTGTTCGTCATCTTGATCATTGATCTTCGACGCGCCCAAACCAAGGTAAATATAAGGATCAAACCAGCAATCTTCTTTCAACAAATAGCCGTTTGCAAATTTGTAAGCGACATCAATATCGGCCGTCCACATTTGCTCTTTGGATATGGGTTGATTAAGCGAAGCCATTCTATCTTCTTCCAGCTTCAAGAAATTAACCTGACCTAAAAGGTTGAAAGAGGGATTCAAATATCTTCCAACAGTAAGCGAATTCGGGAAATAGTACTGGTTTTGCCAATTTGTATAGCGGAATTGCTTTGCAAGTGGCAAATGGACCGTGTTAAAATCAGCCCAGTTCCAGTTGAGGCCTATTGCCCACTTATGGTCGCTATTCTGAGCATTTAGGTTTAGGGAAGCTAGAAACAATAAAATTGTTGTTAGCAATGTAAACTTTCTCATAATTTTGATTTTGAATTAATTCATTAAGTTGATTATCTAGTATTTCAAATGTATTTAGTGCTCGAAAGAGCGCAAAATCAGTACAAAGTTACAAAAAAAACACATCATAGCCCCAGACCTGCTTGTTTTTTTTCATTTGTTTACTGAATTTGTCGAATAATTTCAAACAAACTGTATGAAAAAATCTTATTTTAGGCTGGTTTTACAAAGTAAGTTATGGCTCAGTATTAACAAATAATCATTCCATTATGTTCACAAAAATCATACCATTTGTTAAATTCCTATAATTTAACACTAAAATCCCCCGGAAACATTCGTTTTCTTTTTGTGAGAACAAATTTTTGCTCCTAAAAACTCCAAATTCATCAAGGCGATGTTTGCTAATGAAATGGATTTGGGGCATTCAGCCTCACAAGCCCCGGTATTGGTACAATTTCCAAAGCCAAGCTCATCCATTTTGGCTACCATATTTTGAACACGGGCATAAGTTTCTGCCTTCCCTTGCGGCAAATGGGCCAAATGCGAAACTTTTGCGGATACAAACAGCATAGCCGATGCATTTTTACAAGCAGCCACACAAGCGCCACAGCCAATGCAGGCTGCCGCATCCATCGCATAATCAGCTTTTTCCTTGGGTATCAAAATGGCATTGGCATCGGGTATCCCGCCAGTATTCACGGAAACATAGCCACCAGCCTGAATGATTTTTTCAAATGCCGTACGATCCACCATCAAATCTTTAATAACAGGAAATACTCCGGAACGCCAAGGTTCTATCACAATGGTATCGCCATCCTTGAATTTACGCATGTGCAATTGACAGGTAGTAATTTCGCTGTCGGGGCCGTGAGCATGTCCGTTAATGTACAAACTGCACATTCCGCAAATACCCTCACGGCAATCGTGGTCGAAGGCTACGGGTTCTTCATTCAGGGAGACAAGGTGTTCATTCAGTTGGTCAAGCATTTCAAGGAATGAACTGTTTTCCGAAATATTTTCTATTCGATAGGTAACAAATTTGCCTTTTGCCTTGGCATTTTGCTGCCTCCAAATTTTCAATGTAAAATTCATAATCTTAATTCTTTTGTGTTGAAAACCTTTTTTGATGGACAAAAAGCTGTTTTATTTATAGTTGCGTTGTTGAACCTTTATAAATTCGTAATTCAGCGATTCTTTGTGCATTTGTGGTTCGTTGTTTTCGCCTTTGAATTCCCAGGCAGCCACATACATGTATTCATCGTCGTTTCGCAGAGCTTCACCTTCAGGAGTTTGGTATTCTTCACGGAAGTGTCCGCCACAGGATTCGTTTCGATGCAAAGCGTCACGCGCCATCAATTCGCCCAATTCCAAATAATCGGCTACCCGCAGAGCTTTTTCCAACTCGGTATTCATGCCTTCTGTCGTTCCGGTGATGCGGACATGTTGCCAAAATTCGGCGCGAAGTTCCCGGATCAGGGTAATGGCTTTTTGTAAGTTTTCATGATTTCGTGCCATTCCGACATTTTCCCACATGATATGCCCCAGCTTTTTATGGAAATGATCGACCGATAGATTCCCTTTTACTGCCATTAAGCGTTCAATCGTAGTTTTTATGTTTTTCTCGGCTTCGTCAAACTCAGGAAGGACGGTTGAGAAACGTGGAACCGTGATTTGGTCGCTCAAATAATTTTGCAGGGTATAAGGCAACACAAAATAGCCGTCGGCCAATCCTTGCATCAGGGCGGAAGCACCAAGCCGGTTGGCTCCGTGATCGCTGAAGTTGGCTTCACCCGCAACAAAAAGCCCCGGAATATTGGATTGTAATTCGTAATCCACCCACAAGCCACCCATGGTGTAGTGCACGGCCGGATAAATCATCATAGGGGTTTCATACGGGTTTTCGGCAACAATTTTCTCATACATTTGGAACAGGTTGCCATAGCGTTCTTCTACGGTCTTTTTCCCTAATCGTTGAATGGCATCCGAAAAATCAAGAAACACGGCCAATCCGGTATCTCCAACTCCAAAACCGGCATCGCAACGTTCTTTTGCAGCACGTGACGCCACATCGCGAGGGACTAGATTTCCGAAAGCGGGATAACGGCGTTCCAAATAATAATCTCGGTCTCCTTCCGGAATATCCGTAGGACGTTTTTTGTTTTGCCGTAAAGCTTCGGTATCTTCTTTCTTTTTGGGAACCCAAATGCGACCGTCATTGCGAAGACTTTCGCTCATCAGGGTTAATTTGCTTTGGTAGTCCCCGTGAACCGGTATGCAGGTCGGGTGAATTTGGGTAAAGCAAGGATTTCCAAACAATGCACCGCGCTTGTATGCCTTCCAGACGGCAGTTCCGTTCGATCCCATGGCATTGGTACTCAAAAAGAATACATTGCCATAGCCTCCGGTAGCAATAACCACAGCATGTGCCGAAAAACGTTCCAACTCACCGCTTACCAAATCACGGGCGATGATTCCACGGGCTCTTCCGTCAACCAACACCAAATCCAACATTTCGTAACGGGTAAAAAGCTCTACCGTTCCTTTGTGAACCTGGCGGCTGAGCGCACTGTAAGCACCTAGCAACAGTTGTTGTCCGGTTTGGCCGCGGGCATAAAACGTTCGCGATACTTGTGCGCCGCCGAATGAGCGGTTATCAAGCAAACCGCCGTAATCGCGTGCAAACGGAACTCCTTGTGCTACGCACTGGTCGATAATCGGTCCGCTCACTTCGGACAAACGATGTACATTGGCTTCACGGGCACGGTAATCGCCTCCTTTAATGGTATCATAAAATAAACGATAAACGGAGTCACCGTCATTTTGATAATTTTTTGCGGCATTGATACCCCCTTGGGCAGCAATGCTATGGGCACGACGGGCGGAATCCTGATAACAAAAGGCTTTTACTTTAAAACCCAATGCACCTAACGATGCGGCAGCCGAAGCGCCGGCTAATCCCGTACCAACCACAATGATATCCAGCTTGCGTTTGTTGGCGGGATTCACCAAGTTGATGTGGTTCTTATATTCCGTCCATTTTTCAGCTAACGGACCTTGTGGTATTTTTGAATTTAAGGAAGTCATTTTTACCTGATTTTATTACAAAAATTTGAAAAAGAATGTGCTATTTGTTTCTTATCCAAATAGTAAGAAATATGCCGGAATAACGGCAAATCCCAACGGAATGATGATGGAATAGATGGTCCCAAAGCCTTTGATAGCAGGCGTGTATTTGCTGTGATTTAGCCCCAATGACTGGAAAGCGGACTGAAAAGCATGGTTCAAATGGAATCCGAGAAATGCCATGAACACGATATAAATAATGCAATAGGATTTGTTTGCAAACAGTAGCTTTGCCATCTGATAAAGGTCTTCGCGGTCGACTCCTTCTGGAGGAGCGACAAATCCCAGTTTTACAAAATAAAAATTCAGAAAGTGCATCCCTAAAAATATTCCGATAATGATTCCTGTATGAATCATGTATTTGCTGAAGAAGGATTTTTGCGAGGAACTTTTTACGGCATATTTCACCGGACGTGCCCGCCAGTTCTGAATTTGTAGGATTACTCCCAATAAGACATGGATTAGAATGGCCAAAAGTAAAACTACTTCCATTACTTTAATGACATAGTTGTGCCCCATAAAATGCGAAGCAGCCCGGAACCATTCGCCTTCGTCCGGCTTCAAAAGCAATAAATTAATGGACAAATGCAGCACCAAAAAGATAATCAAAAAAAGCCCTGCCAGTGAAAGAACCACTTTTTTGGTAATGGATGAAAGGTAAATAAGTTTACTACTCATGATAATCCCTGATAAATTTTTGGAAACAGTTAATAAAAAATCAGTTGCAATATTTTGAATATGTGCTGCAAAGGTAAAACGATTTCCGGCTTTTGTCAAATAAGAAAGCCTGTGAACCGTAAAAATAGTTCAACTAATTCTTAGTTTTGGTTTTTTGATTCTTGCTTTTTCTTAACAACCGGAATTAAGTTGCTGAATATCAAGTTGACCTGAAGCACGTTTTCCATTCGCGTGTTTGACGGGCGGGGGATGTATTCGTTTACATAACTTAATTCCATTTTGAAGCTGTTAAGAAATGCATAGCCAAAGCCAGCACTAAAGCGATTCCGGTCAAAAAACTGGCTTCCCGAATTGGGCGTGATTAACTTGAAGAACAACTCATCGGACGTAAGCGCATAAAACACACCCTTTTGCACAAAGCGACCATTAAACGGGTATACAAAGCTCAGTTGCAAGCGTAGGCGTACCGTCGCATCAAATTGATTTTCGAGGTTTTCAACAAATTTATTTTCAACTCGCAGGCGTGATGAAAGCACATAATCAGGCCGATGGAAATAATAAATGCTTTGCAGGGCTAAACGGATTTCCGAAAAGTTGGGTTGCTTGTCATCTGTGGAGTTCATATTGTAAAAGTACCCGAGAAACGATGAAAATCGCCAATGGTCATTCTGTTGATAATGTCCCCAAACACGTGCGTACAACTGGTTGAGATACGATGCGTTGTTTTGGGTCTCATAATCGTTTTTCGTCCAGTTCTTCCCCAAATCGAGATCGGTTGTCCAACGAGCATTAATTTGCTGCGACAAACTGATCTTGTTCCGAAATTGAGTCTCTTTGGTCGTTTGGGCGAATCCGAACACTGAGAAGAGATAAATCAACAAAAAGATTAATTTTTTCTTCATTTATTTATAAATATGAAAAGATACCTTCCCTTAAGTAAAACAACCTAAATGGAAAAGTATCTTGTCAAATCTGCATTTTATTTTCTGAAATCTCCTTTACAGGACGATTTTTCCAAACAAAGGGAATTAGCGTGTCTTCATTGATTAATAACCTAAAATCTTCAGCATCGATTTGTGGCTTTGCTCTTTTGCAAAAAGCTTGGTAAAATATTCTCCTTCCTCGTCCAAATCAATAATGATGTGCTTGGGCGCCGGAATGAGACAGTGTTGGATTCCGCCGTAACCGGCAAGTGATTCTTGATAAGCGCCGGTATGGAAAAGTCCGATGTAAAGCGGCTCATCGTCTTTCAAGCGGGGAAGGAAAATCGCATTGGTATGGGCTTCTGCATTGTAATAATCCTCGCTGTCGCAGGTCAAACCGCCTAAAAATACGCGTTCGTATTCTTTATCCCAATTATTAATCCCCAATAAAATAAACTTTTGGTTGATTGCCCAAGTATCGGGCAACGTTGTGATAAACGAACTGTCGATCATGTTCCAGACTTCGCGGTCGTTTTGACGTTTTTGGTCGATGATGGAGTAAAGAATTGCACCACTTTCACCCACAGTAAACGAACCAAATTCGGTAAAAATATCCGGTTCGGGTGTGTTGGTTCGTTCGCAATGGTTTTTTATTTGCAGAATAATTTCTTCGGCCATGTACTCATAATCATAATCGAAGTTAAGGGAGTTCTTGATCGGAAATCCACCGCCGATGTTTAAGGCAGAGAGTTGCGGACAAACGGCTTTTAATTCGCAATAAACATCCACACATTTGCGCAATTCATTCCAGTAATAAGCCGAATCACGAATCCCGGTATTGATGAAAAAATGCAGCATTTTCAGCTCAAACTTCGGATTATTTTTGATTTTTTCCTCGTAATAGGGTAAAATATCGTTGTAGCGGATTCCCAAACGGGAAGTATAAAAATCGAACTTCGGTTCTTCTTCAGCCGCAATCCGGATTCCTATTTTTATTTTCTTGGTGATGTTCCGGTCGTATTCATCCAACTCGAACTTGTTATCAAGAATGGGAATTACGTTTTCAAATCCGTCTTCGATCAAGTTGCAAATATTTTCAATGTACTGGGGACGTTTAAACCCATTGCAAATGATGTAATTATCTTTTTTTAATTTGCCTTCCGCCTGCAGATTTTCCAAAAGCGGAATGTCGAAGGCCGAAGAAGTTTCAATATGTACCTCATTTTTCAGCACTTCGTCCAGCACAAATGCAAAATGGGAACTTTTGGTGCAATAACAATAATGGTATTCTCCATTGTAATCGGCCTTTGCCATGGCAACGTTGAACAAACGCTTTGCTTTTTGGATTTGCTTTCCGATTTTCGGCAAATAGGTAACCCTCAGTGGGGTTCCGTATTGCTTGATGACTTCCATCAATGGAATTTTATGGAAGTAAAGTTCGTTGTCGATTACTTCAAATTCTTCATTGGGAAAATCAAATGTTTGCTGGATGAGATCGATGTATTTGTTTTTCATTGCAAAACGATTTTAGACGAAATGGGGTACAAATTTAAAACGAAATCAGTTCGATTGATAAAAAAAGAAGCATTTATCTTCATCGGATTAGAAAAAAAATTCGTTTTAATCACAAAAGGATTGCTTATTTTCCGAACCAGGGATTGTGTAATTTTGCAGCCTTCAATTTGTAAGTATTTCATGTATGATTGATTTCCCAAAGCTTAAAGACAAAATAGTCGATTATGCCTCATTGGTAAAATTTGCGCATACGGTTTTTGCCTTGCCTTTTGCCATGGTTGGTTTTTTTATGGCATGGCGTGAGCATCCGGATATCCCAGTGTTGCAGTTGTTGGTAGCGGTTATCCTTTGTATGTTTTTCGCCCGCAATGCCGCCATGAGTTTTAACCGCTGGGCCGATTGGCGAATCGATCAAAAGAATCCGCGAACCATTTCTCGGGAAATACCTGCAGGAAAAATTAATCCGAAACAGGCGTTATTTTTTTGTGTTTTGAATTGTGTGTTATTTATTGCAACCACCTGGTTTATCAACCGGTTGTGCTTCTTTTTATCCCCGGTTGCTCTTTTTGTGGTTTTAGGATATAGTTTTACCAAACGTTTTACTTCATTGGCGCACTTTGTGCTGGGTTTGGGGTTGGGGCTAGCCCCCATCGGCGCCTATTTGGCTGTTACCGGGAAATTCGAAGTTACTCCGCTTTTACTTTCGGTTGCCGTTTTTCTCTGGACGGCCGGATTCGACATTATTTATGCACTGCAGGATGAGGATTTTGATAAAACACAAGGGTTGAGATCCATACCGGCGCTTTTAGGCGTCAAACGGGCGCTCCGGTTGTCATTGGTTGTTCATTTATTGAGCATTTTATTCGTCGTCGGTGTGGGAATTTCGGGACAATTCCATTATCTTTATTGGATGGGGGTTGTCGCTTTTTCAGCCCTCATTGCAAGGCAGCACCTGATTGTAAAACCGGATGACCTCCGCCGTGTCAATGCTGCCTTTTTCACAGCCAACGGAATGGCATCCATCCTTTTCGCTGCATTTGCCATCAGCGATTTTTTGTTGTTGTAAAACTCCCTTCATTATTAAAAACAAATTGGGGTGGGACGAAATTTCGTCCCACCCCAATTTGTTTTTAACGGTTTTCTGTTATCAATGTTTAATAAACCGTTGTTGTTTCACGCCGTCTTTTGTTTGAATGCGTAAAATGTATATTCCGTCCGCAAGGTTTGCTACAGAAATTTGTTTCGTGTCATGGCTTCCTCTTTGAATTAGTTGGCCGGAAACATTATAAATTTCATAACGCTCGATTTTCCCCGCATAGCCAATGGTTAATACGTCGCCAACCGGATTGGGGAATACGGCAACCGCACTCAATTGGCTTGGCTTCACAGCAACCGTGTTTTTAAAGTTTGCCACAATGGTGGCATTTTCAACAGCCATCATCGAAAATTCCGGAGAGGTGGAAACGATAACTCCATCGATCGTCCAATTTACAAACTGATAGTTCGTATTGGCCGTAGCGGTAACCACCGCATCCGAGCCGATCGCTACCGATCCGCCGCCGGAAACTGAACCTTCTTCAGTATTGTCTACTTGCGGAGTTATTTCAACTGTAGCTCCTGCTTGATATCTGGAAATCATTAGCAGATCTGATGTTGTAAACTTTCCGTCCCCGAATGCTAGAATAGTCCCATCAAGTTCCGTGATTTGATATTTCCCTTCCCCGTAACCGCAATTAATGCCATCGCCGCCGGAATCATAAATGAAAAACGAGTAGCAATCGTTGAGCGGTAATTTCACTTTGTGCTCGCGCAAATAAGTGGTGTTTATAGACATGTTAACATAAGGCCCCCCTTCAGCAATCAGCGTATTGTCCGAACCGAATAATTTCCAAGTGGTTTCTTTTCCATAACGGTCTTGCCAAATTTTAATAACAACCGAATCGGATGTTGTGAGGCCTACTTGTTTGGTAACTCCCACCTGTATCGATAAAAGCGACGGATTGGGTGAAACAAGCGGCGTACCATTCTGTTCTTTAAGGTTTATTTGTAAATGATCCGTGTTTCCGGCACCTACATAAAAACTGGGCAGCAACACGGTTGTATCTTTTTCAAAAGGAACATCTCCTAGAAATTCATAAACCGCCAAATTGTCGCCGACGCCATATTCTATTTTAAGTGTATGAATGGCTTCTGTTCCGTAGTTTCTTATGGTAACGGAAGCATTTGACAAATGATCGCAACTTTGCTTGGGGATATGTCTTGCCGACTCAACCTGCGGGTTGTGTGCCGCCATTCCGGTTTTGGTTGGAGTACTTCCACAAGCTGTAATAATGTTGATTCTTTCTTCGGACACCAATGCAAACACTTCCAAATCTTGAAGTTTTACGGGAATATTGTTGATGGTTCTCGGAATATCATAAACATACGTTTTGGTAAAGAAAGAACCTTGCCCTGTGTGGCCGATAGTATCTCCCCAAGTACCTGATTCGCTGATGATATCGCGTAGCATGTGTTGATGGTTATATAGTCCATTTACCATCTGATCCGGATTGTATTGTGCCCCCCCTGTTTGAGGGCCCAGAATATTGTTTTGCAAAAGCATAACCGTCAGCATATTAGTTGTAACCGGGCTATCGTCCGTATAATATACTTCAATCAGAACGGTAAGGCGCCGGTTTGCATAGTCAATCTCACTTTGGGCAGCAATGTTTACATAGGAAGATTGGTTCAAAATGGTCGTTGTGTTTGATGCCCAATGTTCCCGTGAAATCAAAACTTTCCGTGGTCCCCATACCTGGCTTGCTCCCCCCGGTAGTTGTGGAATTCTGTTCAGCGAACCGATCGGAAAGCTTTGCGGTTGGAAATAGCTTCCCATCGCATCTCCGTCCGGACAATGATAATTCGGAGGAGATATAGGAGCATAGCCCCCTGTGTGGATGTTAACACCAAAAACCCTACCGGGGTTGGCAATTATTAAATTGTTCGCGATTTTGTGGCCATCAGGACAATTCACGCAATTGATTCCAGTGTATTCTTCAATGAGGACGTTTTTGTTCGAAGGAATTGTACTGACAATTGTTTGCGCCCTCATAAAATAGGGGCACAGAAGAAATGTCGCAAACAAAGTGATTCGTAAACTTTTTTTCATAGGTAAATCGTGTTTGGTTCGTAAAATTCAGATGCGTTTACATTCAGACCCATTTTCAACAAGTTCTATGGGTTGGGTTGCAAAAATAATTTCATCTTTTTTTATTTGCCAAATTCCTTGCCTATACTTTTCATATACCGGACAAAACATCCTTTGATTAACAAGACTTTGTGAAAATAAAAAAACGGAACAAATGTTGCACTTGCTCCGTTTTACATCTTCAACTTTTAAAAACTAGTTTTTAACAAAACGTTGTTGTTTGATGCCTTGGTTGGTGTATATGCGTAAAACATAAATACCGTTTGCAAGGTCATGAACTGAAATATTCTTTCCCGAAACGTATTCCTTTTTTACCAATTGACCTGTGACATTGTAAATCTCATACCGGTTGATGGTACCTGCATAGTCAAGCGTTAAAATATCATTAACGGGATTGGGGTAAACTTTCACGGTATTTTCCTTGTACGGTTTAATACCATCCGGTTTGCTAAAGTTAGCGGTAACCGTTGTGTTTTCAATAGCTTGGAACATAAATTGTGTCGACGTGGAAACAATGATTCCGTTCATCGTCCAATTGATGAAAGAAGCCCCTTCAGCCAGAGTAGCCGTAAGTGTCGTCATTTCACCAAAATTAACGGTTCCACCGCCGCTGACGGTTCCATATTCGGTATTTGACGCTTGTGGAGTTATTTCCACCGTACTGCCAGCTTCGTATTTGATAAATGTGCGGAAGTCTTCATAGGTAAATTTACCGTCCCCGGTTGCAAGAACATTACTTGCTGCATCGGAAATCTGGTATTTTCCGGCCCCGTTTCCGTGGTTAATGCCGTCTCCGAACGAATCATACATGTAAAATTTGTAACAACCGCTTGTCTCTAATTTTGCTTTATGCGTCCGCAACTTTGTCGTTGCTGAGGGCAAATCTTCATAAGGGCCGCCTTCTGCAACCACATCCCCATTTGAGTTGAAAAGCTTCCAGGTGGTTTCACTGCCGTCTTTGTCTTGCCAGATTCTGATGGTAATGCTATCATTGGAACTCGTAAATCCAACCGATTTCAAAACAGGGATTTGTATTGTTGTATTACCCGTTTGCGGCACATCTGCTCCGTTTTGTTTCAAAATGTTAACCGTAAGATTTTTGGATTGGCCGATGCCTGCATAAAATAAAGGCAATTCAATGGTAGAATTACCCAGTGTAGGAATATTCCCGGTAAAATCATAGACATCAAAGTTAGGCGCTATGCCATATTGAATCTGCAGCGAAGTGATGGGGTTGCCACCATAGTTTTTGACATCCACCGAAGCTTTTGCAAAATGATCGCAAGCAGGCGTTACGATCTGGCTTCCTTGCATGGCCCGGGGGTCCATATCGGGTAATCCGGTGACTTTCAGGGTGCTTTTGCAACCTGAAATGACATTCATTTGGTCTTCGGACACAAACGCAATGACATTGAGGTTAAATAAATCGACCGGAATTTGATTAATACTTTGGGGAATAGGATAAACATACGTTTTTGTGAAAAATGTTCCTGCCGTTGTTTTATTGATCGGATCGCCCCAGGCTGTTCCCGATTCGCTGATTACATCGCGCAACATATGTTGGTGATTATACTGACTACCAAGAATTTGGGTGGGATTGCGGCTAGAGCCGGTTTGTGGTCCCAAAATATTATCTTGTAACAGCATAACGGTTAACTTGTTGGCGGTTTTTGCACTATTCGCCGTATAATAAACTTCAACCAGTACGGTAAGTTCCCGGGTGGTATGGTTAATGGTGCTATGTGCTGCAATGTTGAGGCAGGATGATTGCGCCATGGTCGTATTGGCATATCCTGCCCACTGGCCACGGTCTGAGAAAACACCTTTCAAACCGTTTTGTGATGTCGATCCCGCAGGTCCCACTACTACCCGGTTTATCGTTCCTGTAGGATACCCAGTAGGGCCAAAATAGGAACCTAACGTATTGCCGTCTGGAGTACGGTAATCCGGTGTGGTTGCTGCAAAAGTACCATAATGAATGTTAATTGCAAATAACCGGCCCGGATTAGCCTCCATCAATTCGTTTGCAATCCGGTGTCCGTCAGGACACCACGTGCAGTTCACGCCGGTATATTCTTCCAGTATGACATTTTTGTTGCTTGGCTCGGTACTGACAATGGTTTGTGCATTCAAAAGAGTCGAATAGCCGGCGAACAGGGTTAGTAAGAAAAATAGTAGATTTTTTTTCATCGGTATGAATTTAAATTTGGACGAAACCCGCATGATGAGTCCTGATCCCTGGTTTTTTTATGAACGAATCTGCTCGCTTGAACTATTAGATTTTTTTATTAGAAACAATCCTATTTAGAAAATGATTTTATTCTCGGTACAGGTAAATATTTCTTGGTAAAAACAAATGAAACCACAAAAGTATATTTTTCATGCTTTGAAAAACATAAATTTTACCCGAGATTTACTTAATATTTTTGAAAAATTCAAAAAAACAAAATTTGCCTTTAGTTTTTCACAAAACGTTGTTGTTTGATACCGTCTTTTGTGTGGATGCGCAATACATAAACTCCTTTTGAAAGTTCTTTCACCGAAATGCGGTTTTCCATTCCAGTTTCTTTTTTCACCAATTGGCCACAAATGTTATAAATCTCGTACGAATGAATGATTCCGCTGTAATCAACCGCCAAAACATCATTAGCCGGATTCGGGAACACTTTTACAGCGCTTTCGTTAAGTTTCGGGATGCTGTTTATTTCGCGAAAATTGCCGATTATCTCACAATTTTCTACACATTGGTAAATAAACAGCGGATTTCTCGAAATAATGGTGCCGTTAATGGTCCAGCTGTCGAATTGATAGCCAGCTTTCGGCGTAGCATTGAGCATGGTGATTTCCCCGAAATTAATATTTCCACCTCCGGATACCGAGCCGAATGTCGAATTTTCAGGGGTTACGGAAACGCTTACCGTGGTACCCGGCGCATATTTTGAAATCATGCGGGTATCGGTTTTTTCAAATTTCCCATCTCCCGATGCAAGGATCTCTCCAACATAGGTGATAATCTGATAACTCCCTGCTCCGTACCAGTTATTGATGCCATTTCCATACGAGTCATAAATTACAAATGTGTAACAGTCTGCATTCGGAATATAAACTTTTTGTTCCCGGAGCTTCGTGCCGCTTTGTGCCAAATTGGGATAGGGGCCTCCTTCTGCAATAACCGTATTGTCCGAACTAAAAACTTTCCAAGTGGTCTCAGATCCGTTCCGGTCTTGCCAGATTTTCACGTTGACACTGTCGACATTAGTAAGTCCTACCGGCTTAGTCAGGTTAATATCTTTTTTCAAATACCGGGTAGAGGGATCGACCGGTACCCCATTTAATTCAAGAATTTTTACGGTGAGTTTTTTGGATTGGCCGATTCCCAGGTAAATTTCCGGCAATTCAATCGTAGCTGTTTCGTCCGGCACAATGGTTCCCGGAACATGATAGGTAAACGCATTTCCATTTAAGGTATATTCCAGTTTTAAGTTTTCAATCGAGCTAGTACCCAAATTGTGCAAATCGATCGAAGCTTTTACCATATGATTACAAGTGTTCGTCGGTACCTGCCTTCCGGCAACAATCCGCGGATTGATGGACTCGCCATCCAAGCGTTCTATGCTGCTTTTGCAAGCTGTAGTAATGTCTCCCTGGCTTTCGGACACAAAAGCAAGGATATCCAAATTGTACAAATCAACATAAACATGATTGATGCTGTCAGGAATTTGGTAGGTATACGATTTGGAGATGAAACTTCCGGCTGTCGTCGGACTGATCGGATCGCCAAAAGCGCCGGTATTGCTGATTACATCGCGAAGCATGTGCATATGGATGTACTTTCCGTTTTCCATTTGCGCCGGATTGTAAGTTGAGCCTCCGTCTTGTGCCCCCAAAATATCGTTTTGCAAAAGCATTACCGTTAAATTGTTAGTGCTTTGTTGTGCATTGCCGGTATAATACACTTCTACCAGCACGGTAAGTTCCCGGGTATCGAAGTCGATGACTGAATGTGCTGCCACATTCACACAGGAGGGTGCCGCTAAAACACTATCGGTTTTAGAACCCCAAAAGTACCTGTCGAGGACTGTTCCTTGAGGCCCTTCGCCACCTGTAAAGGCTTGCCTGTTGATCTGTGCCGAAGGGTAAAATGTCGGCTGAAAGTAATAGATAATGGTCGTACCGTCGGGAACCCGGTAGTCGGGAATAGTCGGGGTGTAACCGTGAAGGTTGACTTGAAAAATCCGGTCGGGATTTTGTTCGGAAATCAAATTCGCAACCCGGTGGCCATCAGGACAATTGGGACATTTCACTCCCGTAAATTCTTCCAGAACAACATTCCGGTTGCTGGGTGTGGTACTTACAATGGTTTGTGCTTGCAGTGAAACTGTATATAAAACAGCAAGCATCATTAAAAAAGCGGGTAAAAAACGTTTCATAGAAGTTTTATGTATTAAAAAAAGTAGATTTTTACGCTTATGAAACAATTTCATAAGCAAATTGAAACGCACAAAAGTAAGTTTTTTGGAAAAATTTGGGTATGAAAATGCTTAAAAAACGAAATGATTTTTTAAATCATTAACAATAAGAAAATTAGAATCTTTTATCTCATGTACAAAAAAGCGGCACACACTTGAGGACAAGCGATTTTTCGTTCTTAATCCGTTCTGCAAATCATACGGAATTGACAAGGAAAACCCGGAAAACACCGGACCTTTACGCAATCATTCCCACGCCTACCGTTTCGTTGGTACCTTCGTCGATCAAAATTAACGCACCCGTTTTCCGGTTTACCGAATAGGAATCGAACACCAGCGGTTGTGTGGTTCGTAAAGTTACCCGGGCAATGTCGTTCATTCGTACTTCCAAATCATCGCGGATTTCTTCCAATGTGTTTACATTTACTTTATAATGAATTTCTTTGATCAGTGTCCGGACTTCTTTGGTCGTATGCTTCAGGACGTATTTTCCGTTGAGTTGCAAAGGGCGGGCATTCATCCAGCACATCATCACCGTAATGTCTTGGCTTGTTTGCGGCAAATCGTCGTTATCCGCCACAATCAGATCTCCACGGCTGATATCGATATCATGCTCCAGTTGCAGGGAAACCGACATGGGAGCAAAGGCTTGTTCTAATTCTTTTTCTGCAAGGTGAACGGATTTAATGGTTGAACATTGCCCCGACGGCATCACCACAACCGGGTCGCCTTTGGAAAAAACACCACCTTCAATGCGTCCGCTGTAGCCGCGATAATCGTGGAACTTGTCGGAAATCGGGCGAATCACCAATTGCACCGGCAAACGCGGGCTTTTTTGGCTTTCTTCCTGATGAATAGGTAAGTTTTCCAATACCTCTAATAGAGTACCGCCCGTATACCAAGGCATGTTTTTCGAAGGCTCCACCACATTGTCGCCATGTAACGCACTAATCGGAACAAAAGAATAATTCCGGATCGCAAGGCGTTCCGCAAAAGCCTGGAACTCTTGCTTTATCCGGTTGAAAACGGATTCTTCGTAGCCGAGCAAATCCATTTTATTGATGCAAACAATCAAGTGCGGAATCTGTAACAACGAGGCAATGTATGAATGGCGGCATGTTTGCTCTACAACGCCATTGCGGGCATCAATCAAAATCAAGGCTGCATTCGCCGTGCTGGCTCCGGTAACCATGTTGCGTGTGTATTGTACATGGCCCGGCGTGTCGGCAATGATAAATTTGCGTTTGGGCGTGGCAAAATAACGATAGGCCACATCAATGGTAATGCCCTGTTCCCGTTCGGCACGCAAACCGTCAGTGACCAGCGCCAAATTGATATGTTCGTTGCCCCGTTGTATCGAAGCACGTTTTACGGCTTCCAACTGATCCTCAAAAATTGATTTCGAATCGTAGAGCAATCGCCCGATCAATGTGCTTTTCCCATCGTCAACACTTCCTGCCGTCGTAAAACGAAGCAGTTCCATATCCAAATATCCGCTCATTCGGTTCTCCTTTTTTAAAAATATCCTTCCTTTTTACGATCTTCCATCGCCGCCTCGCTACGCATATCGTCGGCACGATAACCGCGTTCGGTAATGCGGGTGGCTGCAATTTCAGCAATAATATCTTCCAGCGAGTTGGCCGTCGATTCGGTCAGTCCGGTGCACGAAATATCGCCGATGGTACGGCAACGAACCGTTTTCGTTTCAACTGTTTCGGTCGGTCTTAATTTCATAAAAGGCGCATAAGCCAGTAAAACTCCGTCACGACTGAAAACTTCCCGCGTATGCGTATAATAAATGCTCGGCATGGGGATATTTTCTTTTAAAATGTATTGCCAAACATCCATTTCCGTCCAGTTGCTGATGGGAAATACCCGAAAATGCTCGCCTTGGTGCTTTCGTCCGTTAAAAATATTCCAGAGTTCGGGACGCTGGTTTTTCGGATCCCACTGTCCGAACTCATCGCGGTGCGAGAAAAAACGTTCTTTGGCGCGCGCTTTTTCTTCATCACGCCGGCCGCCGCCCATACAACAATCTAACTTGAATTTTTCGATCGAATCCAGTAAAGTAACTGTTTGCAACATATTGCGGCTGGCATTGTAGCCGGTTTCCTCGCGTACGCGCCCTTTATCAATGCTTTCCTGAACCGATCCCACCAACAAAGTCACTCCCAACTCTTTTACCAGCCAATCGCGATATTCAATGGTTTCCTGAAAATTATGCCCGGTATCGATGTGCAAAAGCGGAAAGGGAATTTTAGCCGGATAAAAGGCTTTTTTGGCAAGCCAGGTCATCACAATGCTGTCCTTGCCGCCTGAGAATAAAATGGCCGGACGTTCAAACTGCATGGCCACTTCCCGAATCACAAAAATGGATTCGCTTTCCAATTCGTCCAGATGTGTAAGGCGGTATGTCTTGTTCATCAAATTTGTAACTATCGTTTGTTATGATTCCGTTTTGTCAGGCTAACCTAGGTTTTATTTTTTCCATAATGAAAGTAACGGATTCTTCAATGGATGTTTTACTTGTATCCAATTCTAAATCTGCATGTTGCGGAATTTCAAAAGGCGCCTGTATGCCGGTAAAATTAGGGATCTTTCCTTCACGCGCCAAGCGGTACATACCTTTTACGTCACGCTGTTCGCAAACTTCAAGGGTGGGATTCAGGTAAATTTCAAAAAAACGTTTCTTCCCGATAATTTGTTTTGCCAATGTGCGAAGTTCTTCCTGCGGGCTGACAAATGCATTAATTGTAATAACGCCTGTTTCTAAAAAAAGTTTTGAAACTTCCGCAATACGGCGGATATTCTCGCTGCGGTCTTCCGGCGAAAATCCCAGGTTGCTGTTGATTCCTGTACGCACATTGTCGCCATCCAAAATTTTACAAAGATGCCCCCGGGAGAAAAGCTCTTTTTCCAATGCCAGGGCCAAGGTGGTTTTTCCCGAACAAGGCAATCCTGTGAACCAAATTACAAATGCACGCTGGTTCAAAAATTTTTCTTTTAGCGCCTGACTTACCGAAGGTTGAAATTCAATTGCCACAACATATTTTTTTACAAAAGTAATCGGAAAAGATGAAAAAAAAGAATTTCGAAAACGATAGACTGTCTTAATGCGTAGTTCTCTTTTGAAAAGACGCCGATTAGAATAATTTCCGAAACAACATTTTGTTATTCAAACCGAAAGTTGTAATTTTGCCGCCCTTAATTCTGAAACAAACTTGACGTGGCGAATTACCTGAAAGCTTTCCGGATTCAGCACATTGGATTAGATCTTGGCGCGCATCGGTTTGATTTTGAAATTGATGATAAGTTCTTTGAATGCTTTGAATATTCTGAAATTCATAGTGGCCAAGTTGCCGTGACCGTGGATGTTGAAAAATCGGAACGAATGATGGTTCTCGACATCCATTTTGCAGGAAGCATTCTTACCCAATGCGACCACTGCGGCGATGATTTCCTGCTGCCCATCGAAGGCCGGGAACAGTTAATTGTAAAGCTCGGCGATCATTTTGAGGAAGGTGTTGACGATGTGATTGTCATTCCCGAAACAGACCCTTTCTTCGATTTGAGTTCGTACTTGTATGAGTTTATCCATTTGGCACGGCCCATACAAGCCATTCATCCGGTAGATGCAAACGGAAACTCCACTTGCAATCCCGATGCCCTCAAATACCTTTCAGAACATTCGGCAGGAGAAGAAACGGATCCGCGCTGGGATGCGCTTAAACGATTAAAAGACACAAACTGAGATTTTTTATTTACCGAAATACAATTTAAAAACATACCGAAATGCCAAATCCAAAGTATCGTTTTTCGAAAACACGGACGCTAAAACGCAGAACTCATTACAAGTTAGAAGCTCCTACCTTAATTATATGTTCCAATTGCGGAGCTTCGGTTCAATACCACCGTGTTTGCTCCGAATGCGGATATTACAAAGGACGCTTAGCGATTGAAAAAAACGCTACGGCTTAGTGCCTGAGCTTTAGTTCCAAACGAAAAAAGTTCTAAATGAAAATCGGCCTTGATGTCATGGGGGGCGATTTTGCACCAGATGCGACATTAAACGGTGCGGTTCTTGCATTGTCGCAATTGGATGCTATTGATCGTATTGTGCTGATTGGTCCCGAAGATAGCATTCGCAACGAATTGTCCCAACGAAAGGTGGATGATTCGTTGTTTGACATTGTAGATGCATCGGAAGTCATCGGCATGGGCGAACATCCCGTGAAATCGCTGAATCAAAAGCCTAATTCCACCCTTTCCGTCGGATTTCATTTGTTGAAACACAAAAAAATCGATGCCTTCGCAAGCGCCGGCAATAGCGGTGCGATGCTGGTCGGATCGATGTACAGCGTCAATGTAGTGGATGGCGTAACCCGTCCGTGTACCACGACGATTGTTCCGCAAGAAAAAGGCGGCGTCAGCATTTTGGTCGACGTGGGTACCAATCCCGATGCAAAACCTGAAATGCTTTGTCAGTTCGCCAAAATTGCATCCGTGTATGCCAACGAGGTTCTGAAAATTGAAAGCCCGCGTATTGCCTTATTGAACATCGGCGAAGAAGAAGAGAAAGGGAACCTGACCTGTCTTGCCACATTTCCGCTGCTGAAAGAATCAAAAGCCTTGAATTTTGTCGGAAACATCGAAGGGCGCGACCTTTTCCGCAGCAAAGCCGATGTGATTGTATGTGACGGCTACACCGGCAATATTGTGCTGAAAAGTATGGAAGCCATGTATCGCATGGTAGCCAAGCGAGGTTTTACCGACGAATACTTGGACCGTTTCAATTACGAAAACTACGGCGGCACTCCCATCTTGGGTGTAAATGCGCCGGTTATCCTGGGACACGGAATTTCAAACGACCTTGCTATCAAAAATATGGTTTTGCTGGCTCGTGACGTGCAAATCGCCGGATTGCCCGAAAAAATCAAACAGATTCTTAATTAACGAAATTGCGGAAAAGAAGCGTTCTTTTCAAAATAAAAAACCCACACTATTTTAATGACTAAAGTAAGAGCTGCAATAACCGGAGTATCGGGATATGTTCCTGATTATGTCCTGACCAACGACGAATTGAGCCGCATGGTCGACACCACCGACGAATGGATTATGACGCGGGTTGGAATCAAAGAACGCCATATTTTAAAAGAAGAAGGAAAAGGTTCGTCCGATATGGGCGCAGAAGCGGTAAAGCAGCTTCTTGAAAAAACCAATACCCGGCCCGAAGAAATCGATTTGCTGATTTGTGCTACCGTTACACCCGACCATGCTTTTCCGGCAACCGCAAACATTATCAGTGAAAAAGCGGGAATTAAGAATGCATTCAGTTTTGACCTCAATGCGGCATGCAGCGGTTTTATTTACGGGCTTACCGTCGCTACCCAATTTATTGAAACGGGAAAATGTAAAAAAGTGATTTTGGTCGGAGCCGAAAAAATGTCGGCCATTACCGATTACACCGACCGCGCCACCTGTCCGTTGTTTGGGGATGCGGCAGCGGCTATTTTATTGCAACCGACTACGGAAGATCTTGGGGTGATTGATTCGCTGCTGTATATGGATGGGGTTGGAAAACCGTATTTGCATATGAAAGCCGGTGGCTCGGCAAAACCTCCATCACATGAAACGGTTGATGCACGCGAACATTTTATATATCAGGAAGGGCAATCCGTTTACAAATGGGCTGTATCCAAAATGCCCGATGCAGTAGTTGCCATGATGGAAAAACACCATTTAACCCATGAGGACATTGCCTGGTTGGTTCCGCATCAAGCAAACCTGCGCATCATTGAAGCGGTAGGAAACCGCATGGGCTTGCCTAGAGAAAAAGTAATGGTGAATATCGAACGTTACGGAAACACTACTTCTGCAACTATTCCGCTTTGCCTGCGCGATTGGGAGAATCAACTCCGCAAAGGCGATAAACTTATTTTAACGGCTTTCGGCGGTGGATTTACCTGGGGAAGCATTTATGTGAAATGGGCTTACGATGCCGAGCATCCCTTTAAGCCTATTGATTCCAGCAACTAACCGAATATTCCAGGTTTTATAAAATCCCAAATTGGCGGCCATCCAAAGCGCTTGGTTGTTTTTTATTTCGCTTTCATATTGATTCGTGGGATCGGCTGAAATTTCTATCTATTAAAAATACCTGTTTCCCGCATATCATGGCACCGTTGGATATTTGCGTTGTGTTCCGCTTCCATTCCGTAAAATAAATTTAAACCAGCTCGAAACGGCTTTCATTTCTTTTTTTTACTTTTACCTGAATTTTGTTTTTGCTAACTTGCATCAAAACTTTCTTTTTCAATCTTTTATAAAAATCGTACGATTTGGAACCTATACTAACTATATTTGACAGCCAAATATGCCTTCCCAAAATTGCTTCGCAAAAGGCCTCGATTCTTCTTCGGTGGGATGGTTGTTCGGTGATCATTACAGACCATAGCAACACGGTTCTTGGCATTGCAGATTTTGGATTTGAAACGCCGCTGGCGTCCGAAACAAACCCGAATTTATACGAATCCTATGCAAACGAGCTGAAAAAATTGTTCCAGGAGGAGGAACTATTTAATTATCCTTACGAAACCATTGAAATTGCGTTCGAAGGGTTCCGAAATACCTTGGTTCCGTTGCCTTTTTATTCGGAAGAAAAACAACATAAAATTCTTTCGCTGACGCACCATTTAAGTGTGTACGATAAAATTTTCGTGGATATGCTCCCGGATCTCACAACGGCAAATGTTTTTGCAATCCCTGCCCCTATAGTGTCTGTAGTTTCGACTACGTTTCCCGAATCCAAATTTTCGAGCCTATCGACGGTATTTATAAAATCGTTTTTGGAACAATCGGCAAATGATCAAACCAATGTGTTTGTGAATTGCGCAAAAAATTTCATCCAGATTTGTGTAATCCGTGACAGAAAGCTAGTCTTGTTCAATTCGTTCCGGTACCAAACCGACAGCGATTTCTTGTACTTTGTCGTTTTTGTAGCGGAACAACTGGGAATTTTATCGGACGAAAACGCCCGCGGATTCCTGATGGGAAGTACCGAAAAGTTTGCGGACAATTCCATGGAAATTTTAAGGGAATACATTCCGGACTTGACGTTTTCAGAAATCCCCGAACATAAAATCGGTTTCCCCGAAAAATTTTCCACTCCCCATTACTATCCTTTATACCTGCTTTCACGTTGCGAATAATCAGCGGTTCACACAAAGGGCGCCAGCTTCATCCGCCGGCAGGTTTGCCGGTACGGCCCACTACCGATATGGCCAAAGAAAGCCTGTTCAATATTTTGCGCGCCAAGGTCGATTTTGAGGAAATCGCCGTGTTGGACTTGTTTGCCGGAACGGGTAATATTTCCTTCGAATTTGCTTCACGCGGAGCCAAAGAAGTCCTGTCCGTAGAGCAAAATCACAAATGCTGCGAGTATATTCAAAAAACAGCACAATTGCTGAATTTTAACCAGCTATCGGTCTTGCGGGGAAATGTATTTATTTTCTTAAAAACATTCCGGAAAAAAATGGACGTCATTTTTGCCGACCCGCCTTATGAAATGAAAGAAGTAGCCTTGCTGCCCGATTTGATTTTCGGAAACGATTTGCTTACCGAAGAGGGCTGGCTGGTGATCGAACACGACATTTTTATTACATTCGAAGGGCATCCCAATTTTGTCGAAGAACGCAAATACGGCAAAGTGCATTTTTCGCTGTTTGCAAAAAGTGTCTAAATGGTTTGAGATTGTTTACTTCCACACTTGTCCGTTTACGAAAAACCTACAGGGAAACTTTTTCTTTTATTTTCATTATAAAAAATGTTACTTTGCTGTAACTTTTTCCAAGGCCAAACCGTTATAGGTTTTGACCAAAAAATCAATCCATAAAGAATGACCCTAAACGAGTACAATTCTTGTGTCGACAAGTTTTCAGATGGCGTTTTCCGGTTTATCCTTAAAAATATAAGGGATACCGAAATCGCCCGCGATGTGGTCCAAGACGCATTTGTCCGTTTGTGGGAACATGTAAAAGAGATTGGTTTTGACAAAGCAAAGGCTTTTTTGTTCACAACGGCTTACCGGCTGATGATTGACCATATCCGCAAGTTCGAACGGCAAGAAGCTTACGAAACGGTACACGATAACATGATGCAAACTCACAATACATTCAGCGATTTGAAGGAAGTGTTGGACGAAGCGTTGCAAAAACTCCCGGAAATCCAGCGAACCGTCTTGCTGCTCCGCGACTACGAAGGATATTCGTACGAGGAAATCGGCGAGATCTCCCGGTTGTCGGAAGCGCAGGTAAAGGTTTACATTTTCAGGGCGCGTACTTTTTTAAAACAATACATTGGAAATTTAGAACTGGTTGTGTAGTGAAAGAGATGGAAATAAACAGAGCAAATTTTGAAATCTGGTTTTTGGATTATCACGAAGGCCGGTTGTCGGAAACGCAACAAGCGGAAGTTCTTCGCTTTGTGGTGGAAAATCCGGACCTGGAGGCGTTGTTTTCGGGATTTGCACCCATTACCCTGTCAACCGAAACAGCTGCCGTTTTTTCGGGAAAAGAGTTGCTGAAACAAAAGGCCATTCCGGTTGCCGGTATTTCGGGGCAAAGCATCGACCGCTTTCTGGTATCGGAACTGGAAAACCAGCTTTCAACCCGGGAGCAAGCTGATCTGGAAGAATTCCTGGTTTACAACCCGCAATTCGAACGCGACCGCAAACTTTACGCCTTCACAAAACTGAAAGCCGACAAGTCGCTTGTATTTGGCAACAAACGTTCGTTGAAACATTCGGTATTTACCCTTCGCCGTTTGGCTGCTTATTCGCTTTCGGCAGCAGCAAGCATCGCATTGCTGATCGGAATTTATGTTTCATTGAACTCCAATCATCAAACTATTGAAAACAATCAAGTTGCAACGACTACTCCGACCGTAACACCCTCGACCGTTGAACCCTTGGAATCTGCCATTGCTCCGGTGCAAATTACGAATACAAAACAAGAAGCTGTTCTTGCTGAAACTAAAAAAGAACCGTCCAAATCAAAAACGACGGCAAGCAAACCGACCCTCCGGGACTCCGAAGGCAATTTGGATTATTTAGCAAACAAACCCATTGCATTGGACTTCCAACAAGAGACCATTCCTTCTTTCCTGGCATTTTATGAGCATTCGAAGGTCGCCATGGCAAACAATATCGCCTTTTACAACGAAGTTCAGGCAGCGGGCTTTTTGCATCCGCATGAAGAAACAGAAGTTGAACCGGCTCCCGAAAAAGCATTGTTGGCTTTCTTTGTAGATGCAGTAAAGAAACCGTTTTCAAGTAAGAAGGAACCGGAAGTCGAAAAAGAACCGCAACGCGTTAATTTTTGGACGGTTGCCGAGTTGGGTGTGAAAACGTACAATGCCCTGTCGCGCAGTGAAGTGGATTTAAACCTCAAACGGGATAAAAATGGAAACGTGGTTTCTTATTCGCTCCAAAGTGAACATCTTGATTTCGCCCGTGAAGTAAAGAAGTAGCGCTTTCAAAATATTTTTTGAGTTCCTTGTGAAAGCCTTTTGATGATATATTGAAGTTGTCAAAAGTAAAAAAGAAGAATGATAATTTTTTGAAATATTCCCAAAATTGCTTATCATTCTTCAAAAAAAAATGTTGTCCACAAAGGTAATAAAAAAGAATTTTATCCCCATTTACATTTCGGGGAAGTTAAGA